>JBFOMG010000062.1:0-56929 GCA_040830725.1 Rhizobiaceae bacterium | reverse complement strand
GCGCACCCGACCCCTTGCCCAATACCCCGACCCCCTCTCTGTTCTTTTCAAAGCCCTTACTCGGGAATGCCCTCGTAAGCCCAAAAAAAGATTTTCCCCCCCTCAGGGGGGGCGAAGGGGCGCTCCCGCCGCCACCCGCGGGCGATCCGGGGGTTTCCCCCCCCCCAAAACAAAACGGGCCGGTTCGATCAACGAACCGGCCCGATTGAACAGTTTGCCCCCGCCGCAAACTCAGAGCGTGGCCAACAAATCGAGATTTGCGGCAATGACCTTGTCGTCCGGTGCATGGCGCTGCGCTTCGCGGAACAGCTTGCGCGCTTTGCGCTTGTTGCCGCGCAACAGATGCGAGTAGCCGATATTGTTGAGGACGCGCGGTTCGCGGCCCGTCAGTTTGAGCAGCTGTTCGTACGCCCTGTCGGCAAAATCAAAACGGCCGAGCTGATCGTACGATGCGGCCAGGCCCATCCAGGCTTCCGCATTGTCGGCGCGCAATTGAACCGCCTGGCGAAAATGCTGTTCGGCCAAGCCGTAATTGGCATCCCGGAACTGAACCTTGCCACGTGCAAGGTCATTGGCGCTGATATCAGCAACCTTGTGCTGGACCGCCGTGGTTTCCATCGTGTCGACTGTACTGGTCTGGCACCCTGAAACAACCAGAGCTGCCGCTATAGCAATATATGCCGTGTAGTTTGTTTTCCGCATTGTCCCCGTCCTTGAAGCCCGATTAGCCGGGTCGTTGGATGAGACATTTCTAACAAAAAGAAATTAAACTAAAGTGCTGATATATCTTTAATTTTCGGTTTCTCAGTTACCGGCCGTTAACCGTGCCCAAGAGCCTTTTACAGGGTGAACCTGACGATGACAGGGATGATGGCGATCATCATGACGACCGGCAGAATGCAGACCGTGACCGGTACCGACATCTTGGCCGGCAGCGCGTGGGCCTTTTCTTCGGCCATCGACATGCGCTTGTGCCGCATCTCGTCGGAGAACACCCGCAAAGCGCCGGAAAGGCTGGTTCCCAGTTCCTTGGATTGCTGCAACAGCGTGGCAAACGAGCGCACTTCATCGAGGCTCAGACGATCGCCCAGCGACTTCAGCGCGTCTTCAAGATTGCGCCCTGCCCTGAGTTCCAGTGAAACCAGCTGCAGGTTTTCCGCCAGTGACGGATAGCTGACGGCGATTTCCTTCGAGACGCGCTCAATGCCTGCTTCCATGGTCATGCCGGCATCGGAACAGACGATCATCAGGTCCATGAAGTCAGGAAAGCCGTTGCGGTATTCCCGCATTTTGGTGCTGACTTTCTGCGCCAGGATCAGCCCGGGCAGGAAATAACCGAAGGCGCCGGCCATGAGCGAGAAAATCCAGCGGTTCATGGGCTCGGAATCCGACCCGAACACATGGGACAAAATCAGTGCCCCGACGAAAAATACGGCCAGGATCACAAAACGGATGACGAAAAAGTTGCCGACGGCACTGGGCTCCATGTAGCCGGCCTGGATCAGTTTCAACCGCAAACGCGCCACATTGTCGGGATCGGCATTGGCGTAGAAATCCTGGGCGGTTTTCATCGCCTTCTGGCGTACCTTGTTGTTGCGCTTGTCCTTTCTCGGCGCCTCGGGGACCGGAATTTCAGGATTGTTTGGCTGAACTTTCAACCGGCGCTTGACGTCTTCCTCGGCTTCGTCGCCGGCAAGAAGCGGCCACACCACCGCACTGCCCCCGACCAGCAACAGCATGATCGCAAGGGGAACCAGCGGCAGGCCTTCGCCGCCAAATCCGAGTGTTGTGAGGAACTGTTCCATCTCGCCGCCGACCCGTCAGAACTTGAAGTTGGACATCTTGAACATGGCGGCGTTGCCGACACCGAGCCAGAAGGCGGTACCGCCCAGCAGATACCAGGTCAGCGGCTCACCGATGATGTCGCCATAAAAATTCGGCATCATGACCATCATTCCCGCTGCCAGAAACGCCGGGACCGCGGTCAGGATGTAAGCCGAGATTCGGCCTTCCGTGGAGATTGCCCTGACCTTGCGGCGCAGTTTGCCGCGCTCGCGTATCAGGCGCGCAAGGCCGTCCAGAATCTCGCGCAGATTGCCGCCAGACGTGCTCTGGATCGAAATCGCCGTCACAAACAGCGGCAGATCCTCATGGCCGACGCGGTCATACATGTTCTGCAATGCCGAAATCATGTCCGAGCCGTATGTCACTTCATCGGCAACGATGCCGAATTCCGTGCCGATCGGGTCGGGCATTTCGCGTCCGACCATCGATATGGCAACCGGTACCGGATGCCCTGCTTTCAGCCCGCGCGTGATAAGGTCGAGCGCTTCGGGAAGCTGGACACCAAATTTCTTGTGCCGGCGCGAACGCAGGGTCTTGAGCACGAATAACGGGATCATGAACCACAAGGCGGGGTAAAACAGGACCACGGCCTCGATGGGCAAACCCAGGAAGTAAATGAATCCAGCGCCTGCAGCGGCGATGAGCGAAGTGATCGCAAGGAACTTGGGCAACGACATGATGATGCCCGACTGCATGCGCAACTCGCGAAAACGGCCCAGCGAAAACAGGCTGCGCCTGCCATCGTCTCCACGCTCCTTGCGCAGTTGCAGGAGCACCTGTTCCTGGCTGATCTTGTCGCCGGACATCCGCATGCGGCGATTGATCGACTCACGCTTTTCCGAGCTGTTGGCAATAAGCAGGTAGATCGCTTCGGCGATCATGATCGCCGTCATCGCAACGCCCGCATAGACCAGATAGATTGTGTCAAATCCGGAGAACATGCCGCATCACTCCATCGGCGCGCCGGGTTCGAAATAGTGACCCGGAAACTCGATGCCCATCGCCAGCATGTCTTCCAGGAAACGCGGGCGCAGACCGGTCGCTTCGAGATGGCCCAGCACCTGCCCTTCCGGTCCGGTGCCGGTGCGCCTGAAAACGAAAATCTCCTGCATCTGGATGATATCGCCTTCCATGCCGGTCACCTCGGCCACGCTGGTGACCTTGCGCCTGCCGTCGGCCAGACGCGTCAACTGAACGATCAGGTCCAGTGCGTTGGATATCTGGCTGCGGATCGATTGCACGGTCATCGGCATGCCTGTCATACCGAGCATCTGCTCCAGGCGGCTGATCGCGTCGCGCGGCGTGTTGGCGTGGATCGTTGCCATTGAGCCTTCGTGACCGGTGTTCATGGCCTGCAGCATGTCGAAGGCTTCTTCGCCGCGGCACTCGCCGAGGATAACGCGGTCGGGGCGCATGCGAAGCGCATTCTTGACCAGATCGCGCTGCTTGAGTTCGCCATGTCCCTCGATATTGGCCGGCCGCGTTTCCATGCGCGCCACATGGGGCTGCTGTAATTGCAATTCGGCGGCGTCCTCGATCGTGATCAAACGCTCGTCCTCGGGGATAAACGCAGACAGTGCATTGAGCATGGTCGTTTTACCCGTACCGGTACCGCCCGAAATGATTGTCGTTTTGCGGGCATGAACCGCTGCCGCCAAAACCTCGGCCATGGATTGGGTCAACGCCTGGAATTCGACCAGTTTGTGCAGCGCCAGCTTGTCGGCGGAGAATTTACGAATCGAGACCAGCGGGCCATCGACGCCAATCGGCCGGATTGCCGCATTGAAGCGCGAACCATCGGCCATGCGGGCATCGACGAGCGGCTGCGATTCATCGACGCGCCTGCCAACCGCGGCAACGATCTTGTTGATCACGCGCATCAGGTGCGCCTCATCCTTGAACGGGATGTTGATCTGCTGAAGCTTGCCGCTCTTTTCGACAAAGCAGCTGCGGTGACCGTTGATCAGAATGTCGGCCACGTCGGGATCGCGCATGATCGGCTCGAGCGGACCGAGGCCAACCATCTCATCGACAATGTCGTCGACCAGTGAATCAAGCTCGGCAACATTGATCGCCATGCGCTCTTCACGGGTTTTCTCCGAAACAAAATCGAAGATCTGCCGGCGCATTTCGTCTTTCGGCAGCTTTTCCAGTGCAACGAGATTGATTTCTTCAATGAGAAGCCGGTGCAAGCGAACGCGTGCGTCGGCCACCCGGTCGCTGGTTGCCGGCTGGGATTCGACCGGTTGCTCAGCCTTGGGCTCTTCAGCCTCGCCCTTTCTAGCCGACGGGATGACAACCGTGCGGGTTTCAACCGGCGCGGTTTCTTCCTGTTTTTCGTCGGCCTCAGACCGCTTTCTTAGTGCCGAAAATCTGCTCGACATTGCCATACCCCGTTTGGTTCCCGGTCTTAGGTCATGAACTCATAGATAGGGTCAAAATGGCGCCGAAACCGCAAAGCAAACCGAGGAGAAGGCCGATGAGCGGGGCTTACCCCCCGGTCGAGGCCTTCGACGAAGGTTTGGGAAGCGGTTACGAGCGTCCGCAGGATATGGCAAATTTGCCCGGCTATCGCGTCGCAAGCTTTTGAAAACCGGATGGTTTCCTGCAATCTCGCTCCTAATATCCAACCAAATTTGCTCATACCATTTTGATCCTATCTATGAGTCCATGACCTTATGCCGGGTTGGTTTCCGGCTTCAGCCGGCTTTCTTGAATAGTCCCTTGCCGATGTTCAGCAGTGAGTTGCGCTTCGGCGCCTCATCCACGGCTTCCTCGGGAAGGATGATCCTCTTCAAATCATTGATAACATTGGCTTCCGGATCGATATCCTGCAGCGGGACGCCACGGTCGACCGCTTCACGCACGAGCCGGTAATTGTTAGCGATACCGCCGGCGAAATGTTCGCCCAGAATGTCCTCAACATCAGCCTGCTTGATACCGCTTTCAAACATGCGCTGTTCGAATCGGTTGACGATGACTTGCGGCTTCACTTCCTTGCCGGCCGTGTCGTAGACCGCCTGGATGAGGCGTTGTGTGTGTCTCAGGCAGGGCACGGTCATCTCGGCAACGATGTAGAGCTTATTGGAGCCGAGCAGAACCGTCTCGGTCCATGGAAACCAAGTGCGCGGCATATCGATGACGACATTGTCGAAATAGGCCGAAACCAGATCGAGCATGCGAACGACCACGTCGGTATTGAACGAGCGCATCTCGGTAGGCACGGTCGGCGCGGCGAGAACACTCAGTCCGCTTTCGTGCTTGGCAAGCATGACGTCGAGCAATTGCCGGTCAAGGCGCTCGGGCTGGTTTTCAATTTCGGTAATGTCGAAACGCGGCTCGAGATCCAGATATTCGGCACACGAGCCCTGCTGGAAATTGAGATCGACAACACAGGTGGATGTCCGCCTGCCGCCGGCGTTTTGCAGTTGAAACGCGGTCTGCAGCGTCAGCGTCGTGGTTCCAACACCGCCCGCGGCAGGCATGAAAGTGGAGATCTCCGATTCAGAGCTTTCTTCGCGGCCCTCGCCCTGGGCTGCGCGGATGCAAGAGCGAACCAGATCGGCGGTAGTGACCGGTTTGGTCATGAAATCGGCGACCTTGAGCTGAACCAGTATGCGGACTGCAGCGGCATCGAACTCCTGGGTAACGACGATTACCGGAACCTCGCCTTCAAGGCGCCGGGTTACACGCTGCAGCGATTCAATCTGGTCGACCTGGGCGGCATCCATGTCGATGATCGCCACGCCGGCCTCGGATTCCTGGATTTCCCCGCGCAACTCAGTGACCGATTTTTCCACGGTCACCAAATCGATGGTTTCAGAAGCGGCGAATGCTGCTCTTGTTTCTTTCAGGAACGCATCGTCGGTTGAGACAATTACGATCCGATTATCCTTGCCCGCCATATTATCTAGCCCCTGTGCGACCCATTATCAGCCTGAGATATCCGAAGTAGCGATACCGTCGGCGTCTTCCTGATCTTCTTCTTCCGGCTGGTATTGTTCCAGATCGGCCGGCGTGTTGATGTTGGTGTTGTCAACACCTGCCGGCCAGGGATCGACCATCTGCATGACCGTGTTGGCAGCCTGCGCGTTGCCAGCGCCAATCGTCACAGCTTCCGGCCGCGCACTGTGATCAGCCGTCTTGGTGCATCCCGCCAGGGACGCCACGGTCAGGCCCAGTATTGCGATAAGTTTCAGTTGGTTCATGACCGCCTCACTCGTTCCAAAGATCAAGATGATGACCCGCGCCGGTATCTCCGGCCTTGTTTTCAAGGGCCACGGATTTTGTCCGGTTAACGCCCGATACCTTCACTTCGTCGAGCCCCTGCAGGTAGTACTCGGCCTCGTTGGAAGCGATGGCGCCGTCCATCGGCGTGACCAGTTTCTTCGACGGATCGACCGGCTTGACCAGATGCGGCGTGACAATCACGACGAGGTCTGTCTCGCGGCGCTGAAACTCTTTTGACGTAAACAGCTGCCCCAGAACCGGCAGTTTCTTCGCACCGGGAATGCTCTGGTCGATTTTGCCGTTTTCGGTCTGCAACAAGCCGGCGATCATGAAGCTCTGACCGCTTTTCAGGTTGACCGACGTATTGGCGCGGCGAACCACGAAACCGGGCAGCGACAATCCGTTGACGTTGATCGAAGCCGATGTGTCGACCGAGGAAACTTCCGGAGCGATATCGAGGCTGATCAGACCGTCTTTGAGGACGGTCGGTGTGAATTCGAGGCTGACACCGAATTTCTTGTAATCGACGGTAATCCGGTTGTCTTCCTGCGCCACCGGTATCGGGAACTCACCACCGGCGAGGAAACTCGCCGTTTCGCCCGAGCGGGCAATCAGGTTCGGTTCGGCCAGCCGCCGGGCGTGACCGCCCTGCTCCAGCGCCTTGATTACGGCCTCGATTGAGAAATTGGCCGAGTTCAGGATTGCGATACCCGCGGAATCGGAGGCGGAAATGGCCGTCGGGTTAAACGAGACTGTTCCGCCCGGTCCGACGAAGATACCGCGAAGCTGCGTACCCAAATTCTGACCGATTTGCCGATTGACCTCGACAAAGCGGACATTGAGCTGCACCTGTTGTGACGAGGAAATGCTCATCGAGTTGATGATTTCCTCGTTGCCGGAAAAGCGCTCGGCAATCTTTTCAGCCTTGTTGGCAGCTACCGCGTCAGACGCGCTGCCGGAAAGGACTACGCGGCCATTGGCCGAGGAGACCCTGATATTGTTGCCCGGAACCGCCTTGCGAATGGTTTTGGCAAGCTGATCGGTATCCAGCGTGACTTCGACGTCAATCGTGCCCACCAGCTGCTTGTTCTCGTCAAACAGTGCAATTCCGGTCGTGCCGAGATCGTTGCCGAGTATATAGAACGACCGGTCGGTGAGCGGATTGACATTTGCCACTTCAGGATCGCCAACGACGATCTCGTAGAACGCAGCATTGGTCTTGATGGTTTGAGGTTTGCCCTTGGCAACCTTCACCGTGGTTGACCGGTCAGCCGACACGTAGACCACGTCGGAGGCGGCATTTGCGGTTGCAACAACGCCCGGGAGAACCCCACCGGCAACCAAGACGCCGGAGATCAACGCTACTGCGACTGTCGACTTCAGATTTTTCAGCACATGTTTCATGGTAATGTGTCCCACCCACTCACTTTGCTGGCCGCTGTCCCTCGCGGCCGTTACTGATTACTCTTCTTCTTCCTGCGGCACCGGCACGCTATAGGATTCGGCTTCAAGCCGGCGCGTAACGATGACGGTCGTGAACTTCTTCTTCTCCTCTGCCTCTTTCGGGGTGAAGAGATTTGAAGCTGCCTCAATGATTCCTGCCGGCGTGTTTCCGCCAAATGATCCGACAGTTGTCAGTCCGCTTGTCTTGATTGAATCGTCGACAGCCGAACGCAGCGACAGCGACAGGCTGCCGATGGTGCGTGCAAGTGCAATCTTGTTGGCGCCATCCGACGTCACTTCAACGGTAACCGAATTTGCAACTTTCGGGCCGGTATCGCGCTGGTCAGCACCCTGGTCGACCGTCAACACCTTGACGTTTTCAAGCACGACTTCCGTGGTCACGGTTGAGCCTGCAGCTCCGGTGGCAACCTCGGACGTCTCCTGGATGTTGCCGGCGTCGCGTGTCAAAACGATATCGACATGGTCACCGGGAATGATGAATCCGCCAACACCTGCAATTTCGTCGACGCTGATCGTGACGGCGCGCATGCCCGGTGTCAGAAGGTTTGACAGCGTTGCACGGCCGCCGGGGCCGGACAGTTTGGAAATCAACAACGGCTCATTCATCTCCACCGGAGAAAGGATGACCCGCGAGCCTTTTTCCAAAACCTGGTCCACTTTCTGGAAAGCGCCCTCTGGCAGCGCATCGGTCGGCCACGGAATTTCCGTCAACTGATCCTGGGCCAGCTCCATGCCGAAGCGAAGCGGCACCTTGGCGACCACGATCGTGTTGAACTCGACCTTCGGTTCGGTATCCTGCGGAACCTGGACCTGCTGCACGGCATTGGCCCGGCTTTTCAACCACATATCGGCTGCAAAGATTGATGCCGCGCCCATGACCGCGGCGATGCCAATCATTGTAATAACTTTGCGTTTCACGCCCCAGCTCCCTGCTGCCCTTTTTTTAGTTCGTGGGCGGGAAGCTATCGGCGAAACCTAAATAAGTTGGAATCAATTGACTTAACCATGCGCTTTATCGGCCGCGATGGTTAGCGAAGAATTACAAACACCCTTGAAAGCAAGGCGGGATTGTTTACGTTTCATTAACCCGGTAGTCGCGAAGGTTGGTCGCATCGCACCTCAAACCGTGACAATATCCGGGTGATTCGCCAAATGCCGGAAAGTTCATTCGTGACCGACGACGCCACAGACCTTTTTGCCGACATTGAACCTGCCGCGGTTGAGAGGCAGGGATCGGCGCGGCCTGCGCCCAAGGGCAAGAAGAAGACCGCGCGTGGCGATGACGGCTACAGTGCCGCCGATATCGAGGTGCTTGAGGGTCTGGAGCCGGTGCGCCGGCGGCCCGGCATGTATATTGGCGGCACCGACGAAAAAGCGCTTCATCACCTGTTTGCCGAAGTCATCGACAATTCCATGGATGAGGCGGTGGCCGGTCACGCCACCTATATAGAAGTGGAACTGGATGCAGACGGGTACCTGTCGGTGACCGACAATGGCCGCGGCATCCCCACCGATCCGCACCCGAAATTCAAGAACAAGTCGGCGCTTGAAGTGATCATGACCACGCTTCACGCCGGCGGCAAGTTCGATTCCAAGGTTTACGAGACCTCCGGCGGCCTGCATGGCGTTGGCGTTTCGGTGGTCAACGCGTTGTCCGACACGCTGGTGGTCGAGGTCGCCCGCGGACGCCGGCTTTACCGGCAATCGTTTTCTCGCGGTATCGCGCAAGGCAAGCTGGAAGACCTCGGCGAAGTTCACAACCGCCGCGGAACCAAGGTGCGGTTTCATCCCGATGCGGAGATATTCGGCAAGAATGCCAAATTCGAGCCGGCCCGGCTTTATCGCATGGCGCGTTCGAAGGCCTATCTGTTTGGCGGTGTGGAAATTCGCTGGGCCTGCGCACTGGAACTTATCGCAGAAAAGGACCCGACCCCCGACAAGGCAACGTTCCACTTCCCGGGTGGCCTGAAAGATTACCTGGTCGCCAGCCTCGGCAAGGAGCACCAGGTTACCCGCGAGGTATTCGCGGGCAAAAGCGACAAGCGTGGTGGTCACGGATCTGTTGAGTGGGCGGTGACCTGGCACGGCGGCGATGGTTTTTTGAATTCCTACTGCAACACGGTGCCGACGCCCGAAGGCGGAACCCATGAGGCCGGATTTCGCGCGGCACTGACCCGCGGACTGAAAGCCTACGGCGAATTGACGGGAAACAAGCGCGCCTCGATCATCACCAATGACGACATGATGATTACGGCTGCCGGCATGTTGTCGGTTTTCATCCGCGAACCGGAATTTGTCGGCCAGACCAAGGACAAACTGGCGACGGTTGAAGCCAGCCGCATCGTTGAAAACGCTGTACGCGACCAGTTCGACCATTGGCTCGCCGACAGCCCGCAGCAGGCAACCAATCTGCTTGAATGGGTGATCGCGCGGGCTGATGAACGCGTGCGCCGCCGCCAGGAAAAGGAAGTCAGCCGCAAGAGCGCGGTGCGAAAGCTGCGCCTTCCCGGCAAGCTCGCCGACTGTACGCAGGGTGCCGCCGCGGGCGCCGAACTGTTCATTGTCGAGGGAGATTCAGCCGGTGGTTCGGCCAAACAGGCGCGCGACCGGCAGATGCAGGCAATCCTGCCGCTGCGCGGCAAGATCCTCAATGTCGCCAGTGCGGGGCGTGAAAAACTGAGCGCAAACCAGCAGCTGGCTGATCTCATGCAGGCACTTGGCTGCGGCACTGGACAAAAATATCGCGAGGAAGACCTTCGCTATGACCGGGTCATCATCATGACCGACGCCGATGTCGACGGCGCCCACATTGCATCACTGCTGATCACGTTCTTTTACCAGGAACTGCCCGACCTGATACGGCAGGGTCATCTGTATATGGCTGTACCGCCGCTGTTCCGCATCAGCCAGGGTGGTAAAACGCTGTACGCCCGCGACGACGCGCACAAGGACGAATTGCTCGAGACAGAATTTACCGGACGCGGCAAAATCGAGGTCGGCCGCTTCAAGGGACTTGGCGAGATGCTGCCCAAGCAGCTGAAAGAGACAACGATGGATCCGGCCAAGCGCACCCTGTTGCGCGTCGAGATGATCGAGGATGCCGACCAGACGAAATCGGCTGTCGATGCGCTGATGGGTACAAAACCCGAGGCGCGCTTCCGCTTTATCCAGGATCGGGCCGAGTTTGCCGAAGAGCTGGATATCTGAGCGGGTGGTACCGCAGCGATCTTCATTTTTTTGAATCCCATTTTATGGTGCCCCGCATGAACCGGGTCCTTGCCGCCTTATCGTTTGTCTTCATTGTGGCATTACCGGCGGCTGCGATCGCACAGGTCGAACGGGCCAGAGTCGTCGACGCGGTCAATCAGGCCCGTCAATCGGTTGCAGCAGACCCGGCAACGGTGCCAAGGGCGATCAGCGAACTTCAGCGCCTGCTGGAAAAGACGGCGGATGAGCAGTATCTGGAACGGTTCATCCTGCATGGAACGATCGCGCTCATTGCGCGCGACAGTGAGCGCTATGATCTTTCCGTCTCGGCATTTTCCAGCGCGGCCGAAGCGATCAAGCAAGTTCCCGGGCAGACCGACCGTTATGCCGGCCAAATCGAGGCGGCTGCGCATGCGCTGGGCAAGAGTGGCAGGTTTGACGAGGCGTTTTCCGCCTTTGACCAGGCCATAAACATCCGGCAGCAGAACGGCCTGCTTTCAACCGACTATGCGCTTTACGGTGCGACGCAGCATCTTTGGCTGGCGCTTCGTGTCGCCCGGGAAGACCGGATTGTGACTGCGCTCAACCAGATATCAGCCGCGACGCTTGGCTATGCCGGTACATCACCGCAACCGCTTATACCGGCCTATGTCGCCATGACGGGTGCCTTGGCGCAGGCCGGTCTGTACGGTCAGATGACGGAAATGGCCGACCTTACCGCGGCCACCATGGACACGGTCCGGTTGGAAACGGAATTCGGCGGCGGCGATGTCAATATCAAATCCCGCGCCTGCAACGATATCAGCGCCAATGCCAGTCTTCTTTCGGAGATACTGACGTCGGCCGGTGACTTCTGGCGCGCGGGAAACCAGGTACACCATCATTCCTTCGATGAATTTTGCGATGATGTCCTCAATGATGATGTCCGGCTGACCGCAAAACTTGCGCAGGCGAGACTGTCACTCGCCAGTGGCAATGCGCTGGCTGCCGAAAGGCGGTTGCTGGAAGCAGGAAAAATCGGATTGGAACGGCTTGAGGCGGCAGACAATGCACTGGCCATTTCCCTGTTGACGGCAACCCGCACGCAGCTTGGCTTCCTCGGGCAGGCAGCCATCGACCAGGCCAGGATCAGTTCGCTTGAGGAACTGGTCTACCCGAACCGTCAAATCGATTGGATGATTTCTCTGGCCTATCACCACTTTCTGTCCGGCGACGATGCCGCTTCGCTGGACATGCTTGCCGAGGCTGAGAAACACACCGCCGGCACCCGACCAAACGACTGGTACACACGCGGACGGATCGCATTTATTCGGGCGTATATCCTGATCGACCGCGACGACCCCGACAAAGCCAAAGCGATCGTGGCCGATTTTCGAAATCTCAGGGCAGCCATTTTGAAACAGGCCGGTCCGGACGGCAAACCCGCTGTGCTGGGAACAAAGGTCGCCGAATCTGTGGAGCGGATGGAAGTCTTGTTCGACCTGCTCAGTTCCGCTGCCGCCCCTGACAAGCCTGCAGTGGAAACTGCCTTGCAGCGACTTCGTGAGATTGGTGCGCCCACGCTGCCGGAAACCACCTATTTCGGCCAGATCGCGCAATTGAACGCCTGTATCGTGTCGAAGGATTTGGGCATATGCGGCTATGATGTCCTGTCGGCTTTCGATCTGCCGCTCAATGTCCCGTACATGCGGACCGACTATGTCGCCGGCCAGGACGCGTATAACCTGTCAGGCGACAGGTTCCGGTACGGTCCGCTACGCAAAAAACTGTATCGGCGGCTGTCGTCATTGTTCTGGCGCGCCAGCATCGGCGCACGAAAGGAAGCACGCGCAGACCTGCCGGGCAACAAGGATTGGGAGCAGTTGGCGGCCCGCTTTGCGGGAGCCGATATCGCCTTTGAACTGGCCCAGCAATTGACCGAGGGTGCGGCGAACACTGCCGCAATCCAGGTCAATGCCCGGCTTGCAGCTGGTTCCGGGCCGCTGGCAGACCTGTTGCGGCAACGCCAGGAACTGTCGGCGGTCGTGTTGCGCAAGTCGCAGGCGGTGCTCGAAGATGGCGGTCGTGAAGATATCGACGCCGACATGGCGCGCCTTGAAGACATCAACAAACGCATCGCTGATGATCACCCGGACTATGTGGCGCGATATCGCCTTCGATCGCTTGGCTATCACAAGCTGAAGCCCCTGCTACGCGATGACGAAGCCATTGTGCTCATCAATTCGCTGGGCGATACGACGGATGTCTTTGTCGTTACCACCGAAACCCTGATCTGGCGGCGCCCCGAAATCAATACCAGCGAACTGACTGCCAAGGTCGCGCAATTGCGGGCCGGGCTCGATCCGACCGGTGGAGCCCGCGGTGCATCGCCGCTCGCAGCCCGTTACGGCAGCGATGCGTTCGACCGCGGCACCGCCCATGAACTCTACAAATTGCTGTTTGATGAAGTGGACCCGATTATTGGCGGCAAGACCCTGCTGGTGTCGGCAAACGGACCGCTCTCAACCGTGCCGCTCTCCATCCTTGTGACGGAGCGCCCGTCAGGCAAGGATTCTTCTCTGGAAAGGATTCGTGAAACTTCGTGGTTGATCCGGAAGCATCCGATGCTTGTTTTGCCAACGGTTGCCAGCTTGAGTGCAAGAGAATTTCAGCCCGATGTCACCGTCGCTACGACGGGTTTCACCGGATTCGGAGATCCCGACTTTGGTGGTGGAAGCGAGGCAGGTGTTCTCTCCGAACTTGCCCCCCTGCCCGGAACGCGCGAGGAGATATCGCAGCTTGCCGACCTTTTCGAGCCTGGGGCACGACAGGTATTTCTTGGCGGCGATGCCAGCGAAACCGCCTTGCGAAGCGCAAACCTGCAAAACCGGCGGGTGCTCGCATTTGCAACACATGGATTGATGGCCGGTGAAATCGGCAATGACAGTGAGCCCGGCCTTGCCCTGTCGATGCCGAAAGGCGACGGGCCGTTCCCGCCGGAAAATGACGGCTTCCTTACCGCTTCGGAGGCTTCCAGTCTCAAGATCAATGCTGAGTGGCTGCTGCTTTCGGCCTGCAACACGGCTGCAGCGGGCGAGAACCCGGATTCCGGCGGCTATTCAGGTTTGGCGCAGGCTTTTCTGTTCGCGGGAGCCAAGTCAATTCTGGTATCCCATTGGCCGGTAAGCGATGCCGCCGCACCCCATCTGACGGTCAACATGATCGGCTGGCATGAGAGGAACCGGCATCTCAGCAAAGCTGCCGCGCTGCAAAAAGCGATGCTTGATATGATCGACAATCAGGCAGAACCCGCACTGGCTCATCCATCCAATTGGGCGCCATTTGTGCTTTTCGGAACCGGTGGTTAGACAGCATCCGGCACCAATTCGCCAGACCGCGGGTCGAATTTCAGGCCGCTGCAATTGCCAGTGCATGGCCACGGGCGTTGGCGCGAAGCTGTTCGATGTGAATTGATTTTAAAAGGTCGGCCAGTTCACGGTCGCCTTCGAGCGGTCCGGGCTGGCCGGGAGCGGCGTTGATCACCGACAACATGGCCCAGGTGACTTCCTGCGCACCGGCGACGCGCTTGCCGCGGGCAACTTCGCGCCACAGGCTGATGGCCTTCAAAATCGCGCCATGCATGTTGTCGGCCAAGCCACTGGATTTCAGCAGGGCCTTCAATGCCATCGTGCGCCCGTCGGACAGAAGCGACCTGACGCGGCGATCGGTTTGCCCCGACAGGGCAACCAGCGCGGATCCGAAGAAATCGATTTTGCCGTGCGCAATCGTTCTGATCAGGAATGCGGCTGTCAGGTCGCCGCGGATGCGAAGGTGTTCGACCAGGGCCGAATATTCCTCCTGCGCGGTACCGTCGATCAATTTCAGGGAAGCCTTGACGCAGGCGTCGCGCACCATCCGTTCGGCACGGTCCTGACCGATGGAGGCAACGACCAGGGGCAGATCGCGCAGTGCCTCAGACAGTTTGACCAGCAGCACATGGCGAACGTCCGGCGGCAGGCGACGGTCCTCCAGCATCGCGTCGCGCAAGGCCGCATCGTGGCCGAGGCGTTCGGCAAGCCGGCGGAAACTCAAATCGGCAATCTCAGCTCCGGAATTGTTGACCAGTTCGGCACAGGCTTGCGGCCCGGCTACTTCCGCGATTGCCGCAGACAGCGATTTCGATATTTGCGGCCGGCTGGCGATCAGACACTGGATCTGGCTGTCGCCGGCAGCGACACGGTCAATCAATTCGCCTTCTGTCAGGAGCGGCGAGCGAACCAGCACACATGCGGCAACTTCGGCCTGGTCGGCGGCGATCGCCGAGATGATCTGTATTGGCGCATGGGGGCTCATCGACAAGGGTTCGGCCAGAGCCGCCCTCACCTTTGGCGACGGATCATCCAGCAACATGGTCAGTGCCGCTTCGGCTGCACAGCGATCCTCGAAGGACAATTCAGCGGTGATATAGGCCCGCGCCAGCGCATTGGCCGCAGCCGCGCGCTCCTGAACCTTTGCCGTATCCACCCATTTAAGGAAGTGCTGGACAATCATGTCTGGACCCAAAACCCCGGTACAATGTGTCGTTTGTCCGAAGCTATCCGGCAAATGGTTTACGAACGGTTCACCATGTTTGATAAGAAAGCAGAAATATTTACACGTCGAAGTGCCGCCGCGATCAGGGAGACATCATCATGCCGGGACTTTATCTTGAGGAATTCGAGCCAGGGCATGTGTTCAAGCATTCGATTCGCCGGACGGTGACCGAAACAGACAATATCCTGTTTTCGACCATGACGCTGAACCCGCAGCCGCTGCATATCGATTTCGAGTTCTGCAAGAACACCGAATGGGGTCAGCCGCTGATGAATTCGCTGTTCACGCTGGGGCTGATGATCGGCATTGCCGTCAATGACACGACGGTCGGCACCACCGTGGCCAATCTCGGCATGTCGGAGACCAAGTTTCCTCATCCGCTGTTCCATGGCGACACGGTGCATGTGGAAACCGAGGTGAAGACGGTTCGCGAATCCAAATCGAAGCCCGACCGCGGCATCGTCGAGTTCGAGCATCGCGCCTATAACCAGAATGACGACCTGGTGGCGATCTGCACCCGCCAGGCGATGATGATGAAACGTCCGGCGGAGTAGAATCGTGCGTTCCTGGCTGTTCGTTCCCGGTGATTCGGAAAAGAAACTCAACAAGGGGCTGATCAGCGGTGCCGACGCATTGATCATCGACTTGGAGGATTCCGTTGCGCTCGATGCAAAACCGCTGGCCCGGCAAATGGCGGCGGAGTTTCTCGCAGCCAATCGTGAAAGCGACGGTCCTGCGCTTTATGTGCGTGTCAACGCGTTCGACACCGGACTGACACCAGCGGATCTGGAAGCTGTTCTGCCCTCGGCACCGGTGGGGATCATGCTGCCCAAGGCCTGCGGGAGGCCAGATGGCGAAAAGCTTGCGCAAATGCTCGATGGGCTGGAGGCCGATTGCGGCCTGCATCATGGCTCCACGCGGATGCTGCCGATTGTCACCGAAACTGCGGCAAGCGTGCTCACCGTCTCAAGCTGGGCGGGTGCGATGCCGCGATTGAGCGGTGTAACCTGGGGGGCGGAGGATTTGTCCGCCGATCTCGGCATTGCCAATCCGCGTAATGATGCGGGTCGGTATACCGACCTGTTCCGCCACGCGCGGCTGTTGACCATTCTGGCCGCGGGCGCCTGCGAAACAGACGCGATCGATACGGTCTACATCGATTTCCGCGACGGTGACGGCCTGCGCAGGGAATGCGAAGAAGGAGCGCGCGACGGGTTTACCGGCAAGCTTGCGATCCACCCGGCACAGGTGCCGGTGATCAACGAAGTGTTTTCGATATCCGAACGGGACCTGGAAGAGGCAAAACAGGTGATTGCCGCCTTTGCCGGCAAGCCGGATACCGGCGTCGTGGGGATCGACGGCAAGATGGTTGACCGGCCGCATCTGCGCCGCGCTGAACGGATATTGGCGCGCGCCGAGCGGCAAGCTCGGTAACTGAAGTCACCCGATCTTCGTCACCGCATCACCCACGCTGACCGTGCCGTCCTGCACGACGCGGGCATAGATGCCGCGCAGATTTAGCCGCCTGCCTTCACCGGTGTTGACAAACACACAGGCGTCGCGGCCATAGCGGTCGATGAATTTCTGGCAGCCGGCATGCGGGACATCGTTGATCTCGATGATCGCCGAACCGATTGCCAGCCGTTGGCCCGGCGCCAGATTTTCCGGTGATAAATCCAGATCGATGAACAGATTGTCGCCGGCCATCGGCCATGCTTCGCGAGATCCGGCGATCAGCGAAATGCAGCGCGCGTTCATGATGCATATCTGCACGTCCGGGTCGGGACTGCCATCCGGCAGCGACTTCCAGCATCCCTTGGCCCAATGATCACCCTCGACGCCGCCGGCAAGGCTGATCTTGCGGCTTTTGACGTCGAGCCGCATGCCCTTGTCCGGCCGGACGACAATCGCCTCAAGCGTGCCGTTGTCGGCCGGAGAGGACATGATCACCGGCAGGCCGGCCTTGAGTTCCTCCATCGAGCGGAATTTTGCCATCGGGCTGTCCTCGCAAAACCTATTTGTCTTTCCAGACCGGCCGGCGGGCCTGGAAAATCTCGGTGGTCTTCAGATAATCCATGTAGCCGAGCCGTGCGACATTGCCCGATTTGGTGATATCGAAAAGACCGTCGGTCAACATGGCTTCATCGATGTGAACGCCGACAACCTCTCCGAATACCAGATAGACGCCGGCCCATTCGCCATCGAGGCCCTTGGGCTCCTGAATGTCGGTCAGCTTGCATTCCAGTGCCGCATGCGCCTCGCCAACACGCGGTGGCGAAACCAGGTTCGAAGGCGTGGCGGTCAGCCCGGCATAGCCGAACTCGCTCTCCCCCCTTGGCGCATCGACCGATGTGGCGTTCATCGCCTCAAACAGATCGGCGCTGACCAGATTGGCGACGAATTCGCCGGTCTCGCGGGCGAAAGTGACGCTGTCTTTCGGACCTTCGGATGAAAACCAGATCAGGTGCGGATGTGCCGAGATGGCGTTGAAAAAGGAATATGGCGCCAGGTTCAGGTCGCCAGAGGCACCCTTGGTCGAAATCCAGCCGATCGGGCGCGGTGCGACAATCGCCTTGAAGGGGTCGTGCGGCAGGCCATGGCCATTCTTGGGTTCATAAAACATGCGTTTTGTTCAACTTTCCTTGTCGTTCTGCCAGGGACCGGCATATTCGGTTATCAGGTCATCGAGTTCCGGCCGCGGCCGCTCGGCTATGTTGCCGGAAAACGAGCCGATGTGGACAAAACCCACCACCCGCTCCTCCGGCGAAAGGCCGAGGATCTGCCTGCCCTCCGGCTCATCGGAATACCAGTTGGTGATCCAGTTTGCGCCATAGCCAAGCGCGTTGGCCGCCAGCAGCAGGTTCATGGCTGCCGCCGCACCGGACAGATATTTCTCCCAGTCGGGTATCTTGGGGTGTGCCTTTGGTGTGTTGACGACACCGATAACCAGCGGCGCACGGGAAAAACGCTCCAACTCTTTCATGCGTGCGACTTCGGTGAGCCCGCCCTGTATTCCTTCGGCCAGCTCAGCCAGCTTCTCACCAATGCGGTGCCGCTCTTCGCCGCGATAAAGAATGAAACGCCACGGCGCCAGTTTGCCGTGGTCGGGGACGCGCGATGCGATTGCCAGCATCTTCCGGATATCGTCATCATCCGGGCCGGGCAGACCCAGTTCGGCGATGGGTGCTGATTTCCGTGTGGACAGAAAGTCGAGCACGCTCGAGTTGACTTGTCGTTTCATGAAGGTGGCGCTTGTGAAACTCGGGGGGTTGAAGAAGAATTGGCCTTGAAATTGCCATTGGCGTGGGGTTGAACGCAAGGCATGAAATATGGCGAATCTCTCATTTGCACCATAGGCATCGCGATTTTGCTACTGCTGTCCGGTGCTGTCAGCGCGCAGCAGGCCGAAGATGCCGTTGAAGGGCTGAAACTTCCCGGCCTGACCGAGTACCGCCAGGACAATGCGCAGGAAGTTCCCGGCCGGCTGAGCCTGATTGCCCAACTGGCGAACGATTCGCCGGAGATCACGCGCGGCCTGATTTGGCGCATTTTCGATCCCGATCCCGGTCCCGACGGAAAATTGCCGTTGCTGGCGACTTCCGAGGGCGGCAGCACCGCCTTTGAGCTCACGCCGGGCAGCTATCTGGTCCATGCCGCCTTCGGGCGGGCGGGCGCAACGAAGCGGATCACGGTGGGCGCTGGAGAGGTGCGGCAGGAAAGCCTGGTGCTTGAAGCCGGCGGCCTGAAACTCAATGCCATGCTTTCCGGCGGAGTGCGGATACCGGCGGCAAAGCTTCGTTTCTCCATATTCGAAGCCGATGTGCAGCCAGGTGAAGAGCGCAAGCTGGTGGTGCCAAATGTCAGCCCGCAAACCGTTATCAGGCTGAATGCCGGCACCTATCACGTTGTGTCGAAATACGGCAATGTGAACGCGATCATCCGGTCCGACATTCGCGTCGAGGCGGGAAAACTTACCGAAGCAGTGGTTGAACACCGGGCTGCACAACTGACGATGAAGCTGGTGCGCGAACCGGGCGGAGAAGCCATTGCCGATACGCAGTGGTCGATCCTGACGGAATCCGGCGACATGGTGCGCGAGAGCGTCGGTGCATTTGCCTCCATGGTGCTTGCCGAAGGCACCTATACCATCAATGCGAAAAACCGGGACCGCAACTATCAGCGCGATTTCGAAGTCGTCGCCGGCCGCAACCAGGATGTCGAAGTGCTGACAAGCGAATAGCGGCCAGCTCTGCCAGGGCCGTTTCAGCTGAAAATGTGCATGGGTCGGTTTGAAGCCTGGCCCCTTATTGCTTTCGCAGCGAACCCTACTCGAACATTTTCCCCAGGTTCCGCGAAATTCTGGGAGCGGCATAGGCTGTGAAACGGCGAACTTCCGGGCGCTTGTGCGCTTCGGGAGACGTAATCAGCCAAACGAAAAGGTCAGAACCGTCGGGCGGTTCAAAACAACGTACGAGGTCTGGATCGCTATCACCGTCGAAGATTGGCAACGGGCCAACACCCTGCCCGGTGCGAATTGCCATGCGCACGTCGTCGGCGCTGGCACAGCGCACCACATTTTGCCGGCGGGTCGTAACATGGTTCAACAGGATGACACGGTGGGGTTCCATGTTTTCTATGTAGGCATCCGGTGCTCCGTACTTCTCGGCATAGGTTCGAGCAGCATAGTAGGTCCACCGGGTTTGACCGACCTTTCGGGCGATGAGCCGGTCATCTGTGATTTCGCGGGACATGCGCAGCGCAACATCGGCATCACCGCGAATTAGATCAAGATGGCGCTCAGCGGCAATAAACTCAAAGGTCGCTCCCGGATTTTCTTCAACATATTCGGCGACGACCTGACCGAGGTCTCCGAACATGGTGTGATCAAAAGCAGTCATCCGGATTGGTGGATTTACGCGGGTCTGCTCCGCGACCGCTTCCTGTTCCAGGTTTTCTGCGGCAGTCTCGAGCGCCTCGGCAAGAGGCAATAGCCGTAAGGCCGCCTCGGTCGGTTTGGATCCTCGGGTTGATTTCTCAAAAACAGTCAGACCGAGGGCCTGTTCAAGAACGTCAATGCGGCGGGCGACAGTGGTCTGGTTAATTCCGAGTACGCGGGAGGCGGCGAGTGTCGAACCTTCGCGAATGACAGCGAGAAAGATGCGAATGTCACCCCAGTCCTTGAATCGGCTCTGCATTTTTGCAGAACAGCACAGCGATTGGGGGGATACCAGAGGAAATTTTCACCGCGTAGGATTCAATCATCAACACAAGGGAGATGAACGTGATTGCGCTGCAAACCTTCCGTCAGAAACTTCTTTCCTGGTCAGTTCGCTCAACCCCCCTGTTTTCTGAGGCTTCAGCGACGGAATTGGCTGAACTACGACGCGAAAATGTGATGTCATCGATTGCGTCGGGATGCTGTGTTGGAGAGTTCGGAGTGGTTGCCCTGATGCAGATGTCGTCAAAAGAGACCGAATAACCTCATTGGAATTCACGCCCGGCTTCGTTCATCGGGCAGGCATTGCCGCCCGCCCGATGAGGAGACTGATTCCGGCTTGTCAAAACTTGCCGTTGTCGTGGGCCATCTCGTCGGGAATGGGTGACACTACATCCCAGTGCTCGACAATTTTGCCGTCCTCGACCCTCCAGAGATCAAAAAACGCCCACGGCTTGCCGCCCATGACGGCGTCGGAAGCGACGAATACAAAATTGCCCTCAGCGACGACGAGTTGAGGCTCGAACTTTGTGATGACCTGTCCCTGGGCGGCGAAGGCCTCGATCGCCGCCATCAGCCCATCCAGCCCATCGGCGATATTTGGATTGTGCTGCATATAGACCGCCGGATCCATGTATTTGGTCACGTTCTCCGGCGCCGCACCGCCAAGCACATCACGAACGAAGCCGATCACCAGTTCCTTGTTTTCCGCGGTCCGGTCGCGATCGGTGATTTCGGTTGGACCGTCGGTCATGCCACGGCCAGACATGGTGGTTTCGGGTATTGGCTGCAGGTTGTCCCAATGTTCGGCCACCTTGCCGTCCTCGACCCGAAACACATCAAATGCCGCCAGCGAGGATGCGCCGAAGGCGTCGGCGTTGTCATAGGTATTGTGGAGCACCACCATGTCGCCTTCCACGATAACCCGGTGCGTGGTCGCGGTTATGCCGGATTGCTCGATGACCGGGATGAAGTTGACCAACCCTTCAGCGCCTGTCTGGACCTGCGGATTGTGTTGAATGTAGCCGGGATCAACATGTTGCCGCGCCGCTTCCGGATCGTGATCCACAAATGCCGCCATGAACAGCGCGAGGACCAGTTCTTTCGGTGTCATTGCAAATTCCTTTCAATTCAGTATCACCGAGATACATGGTAGTGATTTACTACCAGATTGCAATTACGTATCTTGAAATGACCTGGTATCCTCAACGCTACCGCGTTAAAATTCAAAAGCTTGCATCTGCTCCTGCGAACTCCTATCATGGAACTTGGTATTGATTTCATACTGGATTATGTCATGTTACCCATCGGTGTGGCGAACAAGGCCGAAGCGTCAAACTGCTCGATCCGGTCCGTGCTATCCAATGTCACGGGCAAATGGCGGATGATCATCATTCTGGCGTTGGAAGACGAACCGAAACGGTTTGGCGACATGAAACGCTGTATTGGCGATGTCACCCAAAGCGTCCTTGCTGAAAACCTGCGCGGTCTTCAGCGCGACGGATATCTGACCCGCACCGTCGATCCGGGCCCGCCAGTGGCGGTATCGTACGAATTGACAGAACTTGGCCGCAGCCTGCTCGAAATGCTCAAACCCCTAGTCTACTGGTCTCACGAGCAGATGGACCAGGTGAAAACCGCGCGCTTGCAATATGAGCGCGGGCAGAACGGCTGAGGGTTAGGCAGTCAAAAGATCAATGCACGGGTTGTTTGAAAAGTCCGCCTTGTGCCGCCTGCTATGATGGTCCGGACAACCAACAACAGACGGGAATCAAGATGAAAATTGCGGTGATGGGCAGTGGTGGCATCGGCGGCTATTTCGGCGCTCAGCTGGCAGGCAAAACTGACCATGACGTTCATTTCGTTGCACGCGGTGCCCATTTCGAGGCGATGCGGCGGGATGGTCTTCGGGTAGAAAGCGAGATTGGTGGCGATGTTATCAATCCGGTCCAGGTCACCGATGATCCGCAAGCGATTGGGCCGGTGGACATCGTGATTTTCGCGGTGAAGCTTTACAGTGTTGATGAAGCCGCCAAACAGTGCCGACCGCTGGTTTCCGGACAAACGGGTGTTGTTTCGTTCCAGAACGGGATCGGCAGCGAAGAAAGAATAGACGAAATACTCGGCCCCGGCCATGCGATGGGCGGCATTGCCTATGCGCCGCTTGCCATTGCCGCGCCTGGCGTCATTGCTCATGGGGGTAATTTTGCAAAGCTGACCGTGGGTGAAATGAGCGGTGGCTCAAGCGAACGGCTGGATGCGTTTGTTTCAGCCTGCCGCGAAGCGGAAATCGACATCACGGCAAGTGCCGACATCAAAAAGGAACTTTGGGAAAAGTTCATATTTCTGGCGAGCTTCTCGGGGATCACCTGCCTGACCAGACAACCCATCGCGTTCGTTCAGCAAGACGAAATTGCGAATGAACTGTTCAAACAAGCCTTGCATGAAGCGATCGGTATTGCGGTTGCCGAAAGAGTGAAGATCGACGACGGCTTCTTCGACAAGACGATGTCATTCGCCATGGGCATGGGCGGGAACGTACAATCGTCGATGCTGACCGATCTGGAAAATGGCAGGCCGCTCGAAAACAACTGGTTGTCAGGCAAAATCGTTGAACTTGCCGAAAAGCACAAGATTTCCGCACCGGTTCACATGGCTTTCTGTACCGCCATGCGACCGTTTGAGCGCGGCGCTTGAGATCGTGGCCTTACGTGATTTGTCCGCTACCGGTTTGTAGCGGGTTTGGAGCGGCAACGCTCGCCCATTGAGCCGGATTGCCTTGCCATTTTGACAACGGCACCGGCCGCCGAGTGCTCTATGCTGCAGCTTTGGCGGCCTTTTTTCTGCAAATATCCGGCGGGGTTGCTTCTTCGACAAACGCGGCGACCGCGTCTTCCAATGACATCGACTGCTGGTCGCGGCTGCCAAGGCGGCGGATGTTGACCGTCCCCTCTTCCGCCTCGCGCATTCCGCAGACGATGATCACCGGAACCTTTGCCAGGCTGTGCTCGCGAACCTTGTAGTTGATTTTCTCGTTGCGAAGATCGGTTTCAGCCGAAAGCCCGGCTTCCTTCAACCGCTCCACCACCGATGCGGCGTAGTCATCGGCTTCAGATGTAATCGTGGCGACAACGATCTGGAGCGGCGCGAACCAGAGCGGCATGTGCCCGGCGTGGGATTCGATCAGGATGCCAAGAAAACGCTCCAGCGAACCGACGATGGCGCGGTGAACCATCACCGGCTGTTTTTTCTCCGAATCCTTGTCGATGTAGAAGGCGCCAAACCGTTCGGGCAGATTGAAATCGACCTGCGTGGTGCCGCACTGCCAGTCGCGCCCGATGGCGTCGCGCAGCGTATATTCGAATTTGGGGCCGTAGAATGTGCCCTCGCCCTCGTTGATGCCGGCCTTGATGCGGCCACCGGACTCTTTCTCCATGCGATCAAGTGCGCGTTTGAGAATGTCCTCGGCGTGATCCCACATGGCGTCGGTGCCGACCCGCTTTTCCGGCCTCGTGGCCAGTTTGACCACGATTTCCTCGAAACCGAAATCCTCGTAGACCGACATCATCAGATCGTTGATCTTCAGGATTTCGGCCTCAAGCTGCTCTTCGGTGCAGAAAACATGGGCGTCGTCCTGCGTGAAGCCGCGCACCCGCATCAGACCGTGCAGCGCACCGGAAGGTTCGTAGCGGTGAACAGCACCGAATTCTGCCAGCCTGACAGGCAGTTCGCGGTAAGATCTCAATCCATGCTTGAAGATTTGCACATGACCGGGGCAATTCATCGGCTTCAGGGCAAATACGCGTTTGTCCTCGGCCTCCTCGTCGGCGCATTGCACCGAGAACATGTTCTCGCGATACCAGCCCCAATGGCCGGAGGTCATCCACAGGGATGAATCCAGCACCTGCGGTGCATTGACCTCTTCATAATCGCCCTCAAGCCGCCTGCGCATGTAGGAAAGCAGGTTCTGGAACATCTTCCAGCCCTTGGCGTGCCAGAAGACAACGCCGGGCCCCTCTTCCTGGAAATGGAACAGGTCCATCTCGCGGCCAAGCCGGCGGTGATCGCGCTTTTCAGCCTCTGAAAGCATGTGGAGATAGGCTTCCATTTGCTTTCCGTCTGCCCAGGCAGTGCCATAGATGCGGGTGAGCATTGGATTGTTCGAATCGCCGCGCCAGTATGCGCCAGCCACCTTCATCAGCTTGAACGAATTGCCGACCTGCCCGGTCGAGGCCATGTGCGGGCCGCGGCAGAGATCAAACCAGTCGCCCTGCGCGTAAATCTTGACGTCTTCGCCTTCCGGAATCGCGTCGAGAAGCTCGACCTTGTAATTCTCGCCCTTGCCGCCAAACACCTCGCGCGCCTTGTCGCGCGACCAGACTTCCTTGGTGAAGGGTTTGTTGCGGGCGATGATTTCCTTCATTTTTTTCTCGATCACCGGCAGGTCGTCGGGCGTGAACGGCCAGTCGTCTCCGGTATCGGGATGTACACGCTTGAAATCGTAATAGAATCCGTTCTCGATCACGGGACCGATCGTCACCTGCGTGCCGGGCCAGATTTCCTGAACCGCTTCGGCCATGACATGGGCGGAATCATGCCGGATCAGTTCCAATGCGCGGGGATCGTCGCGGGTGACGATCTCTATGGCGCCCGGCGCCACCGGGTCCGCCAGGTCCTGCAAGGCGCCGTCAAGCGCAATGGCGACGGCCTTCTTGGCAAGTGATTTGGAGATTGATTCTGCGACGTCACGGCCGGTGGTTCCAGCCGGATAGTCTCGGGAATTGCCATCGGGAAATGTAAGGGATACGGCGTCCGCCATCGGGATACTCCTTTATCCAGTCCCGCATACGAGCGCGGGTGGTTGGTTGGTGCGGTTTGGCGAAGCGCGGTATAGGCGTTCGGCAGGCGCGCGTAAAGAGCGCCGCGAATGCTACCGCTGCGATTGGTCTGGTTGAAGGCTGAGTTTGAAAGAAAAAGCGCCCGGCGAACCGCCAGGCGCAGGATTTCCGCTTAGCTGTTGTCCTCGACCGGAGCGTCCGGGCCGTTTTTCTTGATCGAGTCGATGGCGTTTTGCGCGCTCGATTTCGAGGTATAGCCCTCTGTCGAGAACATGATCTCGCTGTTGTACTTGAAACGCACGCGGAACTCGCCGCGCTTGTCCTTGTAAATTTCAAATGTATGAGCCATCTGGCCTCCCTCTCCTGAAATAAGGAATCTAACAAATACTAATGTGCCAGCAGGCGGCGCGCCAGACAAGCCAATGTTTCCGTTACGGCAACCATCGGTTGGGTCAGAGCAAATTCCGGCGATATTAAATCAGCTTTGTTTGCCAACGCGCCAGAATCTCCACGGGGCCCACCAATGCAATTCGCCGGCCAGTATTTCCGGCACATTGTCGATGCCATGGGTGCCACCAGGTCCGCAGCGCAATACGCGAAACAGCGCCAGCCAGCCGCCCGACCACAATCCATGCCGCGCAATCGCCTCATAGGCGTATTCAGAGCAGGTCGGCAGGTGCCGGCAGTGATTGCCGATGAAACCGGACAGAGTGAGCTGGTAAAACCGCACGAAGCCAACGCCGATCAGGCGACCGGGGGTTTTTGGCCAGGTGCCGGAAAAGTTACGGGAATTTGGAGGCGACGCTTTTTCAGCCATTGCGGTCAAGCCGCCGCTTCGGCCCGCTTCTTTTCGATCTGGCTGATGGCATCGACCACGGCATCAAATGTCAGCATCGTGGACGCGTGGCGAGCCTTGTAGTCGCGCACCGGTTCCAGATATTTCAGATCGGCAAAACGGCCTTGCGGCGGGGCCCCGTTCTCTTTCAGCATCTTCAGCATGGCTTCGCGCACCGACCGCAACTCGTCAGGCGTCGACCCGACAATGTTGTTGGCCATGATCGAGGATGACGCCTGTCCGAGCGCGCAGGCTTTCACGTCATGCGCAAACTCGGTTACGACGCCGTCATCCATCTTCAAATCAACCGTCACCGTTGAACCACAGAGTTTCGAATGCGCCTTGGCCGAAGCATCCGGGTCGGCAAGCCTGCCGATCGACGGGATATTGCCGGCATATTCCAGAATTTTAGCGTTGTAGACTTCGTCAATCATGGTCCACCGACGATCCGATATGTGACACTGAGTCTACAAGGAACATCTTTTCAATGCAGACGGCTTTCCTATATAGTGTGCGTTGCCTGATGCCGACAAGGCGGAGTTTACTGGCTAGGGCAAGCATCATACCGCTTTTGCCAATGTGTTGTGCCCAGGGCGTTGCACCAGATATCAAAGGCAGGTGGTCCGTTCAACTCGTTCCTCCGTACCTGATGGTCAGAGAGAGGAACTACGGGAGAAGCCTTTGATGGATGCGATTATCAAGAAATTTCCGCAAACCGCGGAATATATGGACAAGCCGGTTGCCGACCGGCCGAGCCGCGAAGAAGCGGAAGCGGCTGTGCGTACATTGCTGCGCTGGGCCGGAGACGATCCGGACCGCGAGGGATTGCGAGAAACACCGCAGCGTGTGGCCAAGGCCTACCGCGAAATGTTCGCTGGCTATGACAAAAGCGCGGCTGAAGAACTCGGACGGACGTTCGAGGAAGTAGCCGGATACGACGATCTCGTGCTGGTGAAGGATATCCCGTTCTTTTCGCATTGCGAGCATCACATGGTGCCGATCATCGGCAAGGCGCATGTCGGCTATATGCCCGACGGCAAGGTGCTCGGCTTGTCGAAAATCGCCCGCGTTGTCGACATTTATGCCCACCGGCTGCAGACCCAGGAAGCCATCACCGCACAGATTGCAGGTGTTATCCAGGATGTGCTCAATCCGCGCGGTGTAGCGGTCATCATCGAGGCAGAGCATATGTGCATGGCCATGCGCGGCATTCGCAAACAGGGTTCGACAACACTGACGTCGACCTTCACAGGTATCTTCCGCGATCTGCCGGAGGAACAGGCCCGCTTCATCACCATGGTGCGCGGCAACGCGCTTGCCTGACCACACACAGCATGCCCACACGAGAATTCGAAGCACCTTCGCAAGACAAACAGCAGCTTGAGGCGGGAAGCCGCTTCACGCCACGGTTCGATGACAAGGGTCTGATCAACACGGTGGTGACATCGGCTGATGACGGCGAATTGCTGATGGTGGCCTATATGAACGCCGATGCACTGGCATTGAGCCTGGAAACGGGAATTGCCCATTTCTGGTCACGTTCACGCAAAACGCTTTGGAAAAAGGGCGAAACGTCGGGAAACCTGCTGCAGATTTCCGAGATCCGCACCGACTGCGACCAGGATGTCTTGTGGCTGAAGGTCTCGGTTGCCGGAAATGGTGCTGCCTGCCATACCGGCAGGCGAAGCTGTTTTTACCGGGTTGTGGAGCGCGACGGGCAGACGCTGCTGGCGCCTGAAGACTGAAAACACACCCCAATCGCCAATTTTTTACCCGATTTGTGCCCTTTGGCACGGTTAATGCTTCACAAACAGCTTATTTACCCTTCTGATAGGCAACCGGTGTCATAATGGGGCAGTTAAACAGGAGATGGCGATGCTCGACTGGGCATCAAAACTGACGAGACAGGAACAGCGGGATCACGATGCTTCGCTCCCGTCGGACGTTTCTGCTCTGCCTCCACCCGAAATCGAAATTCCCAAACCGGGTATTGCACTGGCCCTCGGCGGTGGCGCCGCCCGCGGCTGGGCCCATATCGGCGTTTTGAAGGCGCTTGACGAAGCCGGTATCAACATCAACATGATCGCCGGCACATCGATCGGTGCGCTGGTCGGTGGCTGCTATCTGGCAGGAAGGCTGGACGAACTGGAAGATTTCGCCCGCAGCCTGACCAAGCGGCGCATGTTCGGGTTTTTCGATCTGCGGTTCCGCGGCAACGGCCTGTTGGGCGGCATGCGGCTCGATGCCCGCATGCAGGAACATCTGGCTGAGGTGAATTTCGACGATCTGTCGAAGCCGTTTATCTGTGTTGCCACCGAAATCGGAACCGGCCACGAGATCTGGCTGTCCAGCGGCAATCTCATCACCGCCATGCGGGCTTCCTATGCCCTGCCGGGCGTTTTTGAGCCGGTTACCTGCAATGGCCGGGTGTTGATCGATGGCGCGATGGTCAATCCGGTACCGGTATCTGTCTGCCGCGCCCATGAACAGCATCTGGTGGTGGCAGTGAACCTGCACTACGACTGCTTCGGGCGCTCTGCTGTCATCAAGCATTCGGCAGGCGGGGACGAAGTCGTCATGCAGGAAAATCCAGTTATCGGAAATGGCAGTGCGGCCAATACCCCTGACAAGGAAATGCGGCTGGGGATTACCGGTGTGATGGTCGAAGCCTTCAACATCATCCAGGACCGTATCACGCGGGCGCGACTGGCCGGCGATCCGCCCGACATGTCATTGCAGCCAAAACTGTCGCATGTCGGGCTGTCGGAATTCCACCGCGCCGACGAAGCTATTGACGTCGGCTATGAAACCACCATGGCACAGATCGCTGATCTGGAGCGCATGCAGCTGGCGCTCGGGTAAGGAGAACCAGTCGGTCACCTGGCGTGGCTCCATTGGCGTTTTCGGTTGACCAACTTCCATTCAACGCAAGACGATCACTGCCTGCGTATATTCCGAAGGCATGCGCACGGTGCCGTCGTCGGCGACATTGAATTCATGCACAAGGCTCAAAATGTCATGAGCCAGCAATTGTTCGCCTTCCGGCCCGACTTTTTCGAAAGCCTTGTGAACCAGCCCGTAATAGGTTCTGAAATAATCCAGAAAATGCTCTGCCGAATGGTACCGCCAGTTATATTCCTTGCGAACCAGGTTCATTGAGCTGGATGCCGCCCCGAAATGTTCGGTGAGCCATTCGTCCCTGCCCCAGTTTGCCGGTGCTTTGAATCCCGGCGAAGCCGACATGTGACTGCCGACCAACCGGCACAACCGCCCGATGAAGCTGCGCGGTGTCCAGCTGGCCAGCGCAATCTTGCCACCGGGTCTGCACACGCGAATGAGTTCGGCCGCAGTTGCCCGCTGGTCCGGCGCAAACATGGAACCAAAAGTGGATATGATACCGTCAAAGCTGTTGTCGGCAAACGGCAGGTCCTGGGCATCGGCAATCATGAATTCGATATCAAGATCCTCGGCCTCGGCGCGCTCGCGGCCCTTGTCGAGCAATGATTGTACGTAGTCGGTGGATGTCACCTCACAAAAACGGCGTGCGACGGCAAGCGAAGCGTTGCCATTACCCGCTGCGATGTCGAGGACTTTGGATCCGGGGGTGAAATCAGCCGCTTCGGCAAGTTTCTCTCCGGTAATTTGCAGCCGGACCCCTATTCTGGCGTAGTCGACCGAAGACCAGGATTTGTTGAGCCGTTCGTTCCATTTCACATAGTTCGGGCTACTGTCGATTTTGACCGCGATATTCATGTCCGCTCCTTCCGGGAAAATCCATATGCAATTCGATGCGCGCGAACTTCCGCGCTGACTGTTTCATTCGGACAACAAATTCCCCGGCTTTTTGTTTCAATTGTAAATGCAGCGCCGAGATACAAATTAATTTCTCAATTACAGATACTTGCGCCTGAAAAGCCGAACAGGAAACGCCTCAGCTTGCGGTGTAGCGGAACCATTCTGGCAGCAATGCCACGATGTTTGAGAACGCAGAATTGTGGGCTTGCCGGACCGATTTCGTTGCTAGCGGCAAGCTCGAATTCAGCCGCCCGCGCCGGCGATACAATTGAAACAATTCAACCATTTTGGCGAAATCCGACTGAAATGTTGTGCCTGCAAACAGACCCGGCCAGACAAACAACCAACTCAGAGGAACTCCCAAATGACCATGAACACACAAGAGATGACGACGCCCACCGTAAACAATGGCGTCAATGTCGAAGCGATCCTCGGCGCAAGAGAAGCGCTGGAGGCAACTCCCCAGGCAGCACAGTTCAAGTGGCGCGCTGAATGCAGCTGGGTCGATGGCACGCAGAGCCAGTCGACCGTCAGCGGATTCTTCGGATTGGGCGAAGAACAAAGCCGCGGCAAGGAATTTACCGTTGACGCCGATCACCCGGAAGTCTTTGCAGCCAACGACATGGCTCCGACGCCAGTTGAGATCGTCCTTTCCGCGCTCGCCAGCTGCCTCACCGCAGGTGTTGCTTCCGTCGCACAAAACCGCGGCATCCAGTTGAATTCGGTGACCGCCATGGTCGAGGGCGACATGGATCTGCAGGGCATTCTCGGTATCGACAGCGATGTTCGCAATGGTTTCAGCGCCATCCGCGTGACGTTCAACATCGATGCCGACGCCAGCGAAGACGACATCAAGGCACTGGTTGCCCAGTCGCAGAAGCGTTCGGCGGTATTCGACATCATCACCAATCCAACGAACGTTTTCGTGGAAGTCGGCTGAACCGAAAAAGAAACCCGGCCTTATGGAGCAGGTATCGTGAAATATGTAACCACACTGATCATCGGTGCCGGCCAGGCCGGGTTGGCCATGAGCAAACATCTTGCCGACCGTTCCATCGACCACGTATTGCTGGAACGCGGCAGGGTCGCAAATTCGTGGCAGAGCGAGCGCTGGGATTCGCTGCGTCTGCTGACCCCCAATTGGCAAAGCCGCCTGCCGGGTTTTGGCTATGATGGCGCCCGTCCCGATGATTACATGGATATGCCGCAGGTGGTGAATTACCTGCAGACTTACGCCCGGGCAACGAATGCGCCGGTACAGGAAGAAACAACCGTGTTGTCGGTCCGCCGGACTTATAACGGTTATATTGTCCAGACCGATCAGGACAGCTGGAATTGCCAGACGCTAGTGCTGGCGACCGGCGCCTGCAACATTGCAAGTGTCCCAAAGATTGCCGATGCCATCCCCGCTTCGATCCGGCAACTGACGCCGCTCGATTACAAGAACCCAGGTGACCTGGAAGAAGGCGGCGTCCTTGTCGTCGGCGCATCGGCAACCGGTGTTCAGCTTGCCAGGGAAATCCGTGCCAGCGGGCATGATGTAACCATTTCGGTCGGTGAACACATCCGCGTGCCCCGGCATTATCGCGACCGCGACATCAAGTGGTGGATGGAAGTCACGGGCATACTCGGCACCAATTATCGCGAAATCGATGACATCAAGCGCGCGCGGAAACTCCCTTCCCTGCAGCTTGTCGGATCACATGAGGGCATGCTCGACCTCAATTCCCTTTCGAATGCAGGCGTGGAAATTGTTGGCCGTGTTGCCGGTCTGCACAATGATCAACTGCAGTTTTCCGGCTCGTTGGCCAATATGTGCGCCATGGCGGACCTGAAGATGAACCGGCTGTTGGAATCCATCGACCAATGGGTGCTGGAGCACGGTTACAGCGATGGAGCCCCGCCGCACAGGTTCGAACCCACAGCAATCAAAAACGATCCGGTTTTGATGATGAACCTGAAAGATTCAGGCATCAAAACCATCCTGTGGGCAACGGGATACAGACCGGATTATTCCTGGCTGGATGTTCCGGTTCTCGACCACAAGGGAGCCATCAGACATGATGGCGGTGTTGTCGATTCTCCGGGAATGTACGTGCTCGGCCTGCCGTTCCTCAGGACGCGCAAGTCCACCCTGATCGACGGGGTCGGTGATGACGCCGAATATCTGGCCGACCACCTTGTTGCCTCTTTGAGCCGGGTCGCCGCTTAACGCCAGACAGGCGCGCCACTCAACGCAAATACAGCGGCGTGCCTTCGACCCTGGCAAATGCCGGGCGGTAATTTTCAACGTCGTACATCCCGTCGACATCCACCCGGTGAGCGCCTTTCGTGCTGATGTCAGCCGGCTGTGTGACGTATCGGCCATCCTTGATCGCCACCATCAGGCCGCTCTTGCCTTCACTGATCAGCTGCGTGGCCATGATTCCGTAGTTTTTCGGCACGATCAGATCGACGGCGTCCGGGGCGCCCGACCGCAAAAGATAGCCGAGTTTCTGCGTCATGATGTTTGTTCCGGTGATCTCCTTCAAGCCCGCGCCCAGCCGTTCGCCAATCCCTCCCAGCTTGCGGTGTCCGTAAGCGTCCGCCTCACCCGTTTCGATGATGCTTTCGCCGGTGACGCTAGCGCCTTCCGAAACGACCACCACTGCGTAGTTTGACGAACTGCGTGCGCGATCTTCGCTCATGAACCCAGCCACCTTGTTCAGGTCAAACGGCACCTCGGCAATCAGCGTTCTGTCGGCATCAGTCAGATAGCCCGCCGCCAGCGCCGACAGGCCGCTATTGCGGCCGAACAGTTCAACCACGAGAAACCGTTCATGGCTTCCGGCGGCTGTCCGCAGGCGATTGATCATTTCAACGGAACGGGTAACGCAGGTCGAAAAGCCGATGCAGTAGTCGGTGCCGAACACGTCATTGTCCATGGTCTTGGGAATGCACATGACCTTCATGCCTTCGGTGTGTATCCGCGCGGCATAGGACAATGTGTCGTCGCCACCGATGGCGATCAACACATCGATTTTCAAGGCGTCGAACACTGAAAGCACGTGCTGGGTGATATCCAAGAGCGCACCGTCATCGACCGATGATTTCTGACCCACGAAAGCGGGTACATCGGCCTCTTTCATGCGCGAAGGATTAGTGCGCGAGGTGTGCAGCATCGTGCCGCCTGTACGGTCGATGCCGCGAACGCTCTCCGGTGTGAGTTCCGAATAAGCCGATTGGCTGGCCGCCAAATCGGATGGATCGACCGATACCGGTCCGTTCCACCCGCGCCGAAACCCCGTCACCCGCCAACCTCTGCGATGGGCTTCAAACACGATCGCCTTGATGGCCGGATTCAGGCCGGGTACGTCACCGCCACCCGTCAGTATTCCCAGATGCATGCGTCTTCCTTCTTTCCTTCGAAACCAGCTATTTTGTTTGCCGACCATATCATGGATTGGCCGGCCTTCCAGCTTCGCCAGACTGCTGCCCCAATAAGCGAAACTGCCGTGCCAGGCTAACGACTTTTGAAACTGTTCAACCGGTCATCAAGCCGACCTCGACAGCGGCAGGTGGCGGGTGTTTTTCACCTCGCCGATCACGACGCTGGTCTCGATGCCGAAAACGCCGGGAAGCTCTGCCAGGATATCGCGCAGGTAACGGTTGTAGTCCTTCATGCCGGGCAATCTGACCGTCAGGATGTAGTCATGGGCGCCTGTGATCAGGTCGCATTTGAGGATCTCCGGCAGATCGATGACCCGCGCCTCGAACTTCGCGATCGACTTGCGGTCCCTGCTTTGCAATTTGACGAACACATAGGCCGCCAGTTCCAACCCGCATTTTTCCGGATCGACGGCTGCCTGGTAGCCGGAAATGATGCCGTCTTGCTCCAGCCGCCGAATGCGCCGCCTGGTAGGCGTCGGAGATAAACCTATTTTCTCGGCAATTGCCTCAACACTGGCGCGGCCGTCGGAAATGGCCTCTCTGATGATTTTCCTGTCGATATCGTCAATCACGTAGTCATTTTCCTCCAAGATCGAGCAGTTTTATAGCAGAAAAAGCGAGAAACAACCAAAGAAGGTAGTGCATTATATTCAGTACGGAGGAACCATGACCGATTCGAAGTCGTTTCGCCGCACTGCAATTGGCACTCACAGGCTGCACCCTTCAACCCAAATGGTGTCGTTTGGATATGAACCGTCAATGTCGGAGGGAGCGGTCAAGCCGCCGGTATTTCTTACCTCGACCTTTGCATTCCAATCGGCTGAAGAAGGGGCGGAGTTTTTTGATGTCGTCGCCGGCCGGAAACCGGCTCCGGAGGATGGCGGTGCAGGCGGTCTGGTCTATAGCCGCTTCAATCATCCGAACACCGAAATCGTCGAGGACCGGTTGGCGTTGATCGACGGCGCGGAAAGCGCCCTTCTGACCGCTTCCGGCATGGCTGCGATCAGCGCGGTGCTCCTCACGCTTACCAGGCCTGGCGATGCCATTGTTCACTACACACCGCTTTATGGCGGAACGGAAACGCTGCTCGGCAAGGTATTTCCCGCATGGGGGGTGAAGCCGATCCCGTTTTCGAACGGGCTTGACGAAGGCTCGCTTCTCTACGCGCTCGAAAAAGCCGCCCGCCACGGCCCCGTCAAAGTGCTTTATCTGGAAACGCCCGCCAATCCGACCAATGCCATGATCGATCTGGCGATGACGCGGCGCGTGGTGGACCGATGGGCCGAGGTGACCGGACAGAAACCGGTCATTGTCTGCGACAACACCATGCTTGGACCGGTGTTTCAGAAACCGATCGAGTTCGGAATCGACATCTGCGTCTATTCGCTGACCAAATATGTCGGCGGCCACAGCGACCTGATTGCCGGCGGCATCACCGGATCAAGGGAGCTGCTGAAGGCCATCCGGCTCACCCGCAGCGCCTATGGATGCCAACTTGATCCACATTCTTCCTGGATGCTGTCCCGTTCATTGGAAACGCTTTCGTTGCGCATGGAACGGGCTGCACAATCTGCTTCGCAGGTGGCTGAATGGCTGGCGCAAAACAATATCGTTCCATGCAAGGTGCTGCATCCGGAACACGCGGCCGGCCCGGTCGAGAAGGAAGTTTATGCCAGTCAGTGTACCGGGCCCGGTTCAACATTTTCCTTTGTGGTCGACGAAGATCGCGCTCTTGCGTTCCGCATTCTCAATGGGCTGAAATTGTTCAAGCTTGCCGTGAGCCTCGGGGGAACAGAATCGCTGGTTTGCCATCCCGCCTCAACCACCCATTCCGGTGTTCCGCAGGAAGCCCGTGCTGCTGCGGGGGTTACCGATGGGTTGATCCGGATCTCCATAGGGCTGGAGCACGCCGATGACCTGATCGAGGATTTGCGCCAAGCCTTCACGCGTGCGGTCCAGCCCAATCTCTCCCTGGTCGGATAATTCTGGTGTTCAGCTGACTTTTGGGAGATGATGCCGGGTGATGGAATCTTCCGGAACACGCCTGAAATCACTGGAGAGGCAGGTCTTGTGGACGGCCTGCTGGATGATCCACAACGCCAATCATCTGCGGGACAAAAGCGATAGCGACGTAAAGGTCGGCGGTCATCAGGCCAGCTGCGCGTCGATGGTGTCCATCATGACCGCCTTGTATTTTCATGTGTTGAAACCGGAAGATCGCGTTGCCGTGAAACCGCATGCCTCACCGGTCTTCCATGCAATCCAGTATCTCATGGGAAACCAGACAAGGGAGAAACTGGAAAACTTTAGGGGTTTCGGCGGCGCACAATCATATCCGTCGCGGACAAAAGACATTGATGATGTGGATTTCTCCACCGGTTCCGTCGGCCTTGGAGTGGCGATGACGGCAATTGCATCACTGGTTCAGGACTATGTAGCCGCGAAGCGGTGGCGGGACGATCAGAAACTGGGTCGGATGATCGCATTGGTTGGCGATGCGGAACTCGACGAGGGCAACATTCATGAGTGCCTGCAGGAGGGATGGAAGCACGATCTTCGCAAAACCTGGTGGGTGGTCGACTACAACCGGCAATCGCTTGATGGTGTGGTTCGCGAAGGACTGTGGCAGCGCATCGAAGCGATTTTCGGCGCCTATGGCTGGGACGTCGTTCGCATCAAATATGGCGCCAAACAGCGCCTTGCCTTTGCGAAACCGGGAGGCGATGCACTTCGTCAATGGATCGACGACTGTCCCAATCAGCTATATTCTGCGCTGACCTATCAGGGCGGCGCAGCCTGGCGCCGTCGGCTGCTGGACGATATCGGAGAACTAGCCGGAGTCCCGGCGCTTATCGAAAGCTATTCGGACGAAGATCTGTCTGTTCTGATGGGCAATCTGGGCGGGCACTGCCTGGAGACGCTGTGCGAGGCGTTCGACACGGCGGATCATGACCGGCCCACCGTGTTCCTGGCCTACACGATCAAGGGATGGGGAACACCGCTGGCCGGGCACAAGGACAATCATGCCGGGTTGATGACCAGGGACCAGATGGAGGAATTCCGTTCATCGATGGGCGTGGCACCCGGGCAAGAGTGGGAGCCGATGGCCTGCGTACACGACAAGGCGGGTGTTGCCGATTTTCTGAACAGCGTTGCATTCTTCCAAAGCGGCAGCAGGCGCCATGACGCAGCCCATGTTCCTGCGGATGGCCCGGTATTTCTCGATGACCGGCGACAGTCCACTCAGGCCGGATTTGGCAAGATCCTTGATCAGATTGCGCAGTCCAACTCGGCACTGTCGGACCGCCTGGTCACCACCTCGCCGGATGTGACCGTTTCGACTGGGTTGAGTTCATGGGTCAATCGCCGTGGACTCTTCGCGCGCGAACAAATCGACGACACGTTTCGCAATGAGCGCATTCCTTCCACCCAGAAGTGGCAGTTTTCGCCGAACGGCCAGCACATTGAGCTGGGCATTGCGGAGATGAACCTGTTCCTGTTGCTGGGAGCTGCCGGGCTGTCTCACTCGCTGTTCGCAGAGCGCCTGCTGCCGGTTGGCACAGTCTATGATCCGTTCATCGCCCGCGGTCTGGATGCTCTCAACTATGCCTGCTACCAGGACAGCCGGTTCCTGATCGCGGGAACGCCCTCGGGTGTCACCTTGGCTCCCGAAGGTGGCGCGCACCAGTCCATCGGATCGCAGCTTATCGGCATCAGCCAGGACGGGCTGGCCAGTTTCGAGCCAGCCTTCCTGGACGAGCTATCGATCATCATGGATTGGGCCTTTGATTACATGCAGCGCGATGGCGAAGGCGACCCGGACGAGCGCACCTGGTTGCGCGATGAAACCGGCGGATCCGTCTACCTTCGCCTGTCGACGCGGCCAATCGAACAAATTGCGCTTCGGCGCGAGACCGAAGAATTTGCACGAGGCGTCATCGATGGCGGGTATTGGCTTCGCAAACCCGGGCCAAATGCCGATGTCGTCATCGCCTATCAGGGTGCAGTGGCGCCCGAGGCGATCGCTGCGGCGGGGCGCATTGGCAATGACCGCCGCGATGTCGGCGTGCTTGCGGTAACATCCGCAGACCGTCTCAATGCCGGCTGGACGGCCGCAAAGCGGGCGAGGCATCGCGGCGATGCATCAGCGCTGAGCCAGATTGAGCGGCTGTTGCAGGACCTGCCTGCGCACTGCGTCCTGATCACCGTTACCGATGGCCACCCGCTGACGCTTTCGTGGCTCGGTTCCGTCGCCGGCCACCGTGTCGTGCCTCTGGGTGTTGAGCATTTCGGCCAGACAGGCACGATTGACGATCTCTACAGGCATTTTGATATCGGCACCGAAGCGATCGTCAACGCCGCAGATCAGCTCACCAAGGGAAAACCTCTGCGTTTTCGCGCGGTTAGCTGAACTTTTCAATACAAATAAATGGGAGAAGTCACATGTGTGACATCTGTGTGATGAATACAGTGAAGGACAAAATGCTTTCGCGACGGGATTTGTTCAAAACCGGTGCTGCGGGTGCTGCAGCCACCGTGACTGCATCGGCGATCAGTCCGTCACCGGTGATCGCAGCTGGTCACGGTCGCGTCGAAGACATGACCCATGAACTGCATGAGGACTTCCCGACCTATTTCGGCAAATCGCAGTTCTCACGCAAACAAGTGTTCAATCACGCCGAACACGGTTTCAGCGGGTTTGTGTACACGATCGACGAACATACGGGCACCCACATTGACGCGCCGCTGCATTTCGCTGCCGGCGGACAATCGGTGGCGGAAATTCCTGTCTCCAACCTCATCGCGCCACTATGCGTCATCGACATTGCGGACCGTGCGGAGGCCGATCCGGATACACAGGTGACGCCAGACGACATCAAGGCTTGGATATCGGCGAATGGCGATGTGCCTCAAAATGCCTGCGTCGCCATGCATTCGGGCTGGGGCCGTCACGTCAATACCGACAAATTCAGAAATGCTGATGGCGACGGCACTCAGCATTACCCCGGCTTTCACGGCGAGGCGGCGAAAATGCTGATGGAGGAGACCACAGCCGCGTCGATTGCCGTCGACACGTTGTCGCTCGATCATGGCGCATCACAGGATTTTGCCACGCACTTCTCGTGGCTGCCGTCTGGACGTTTTGGGATCGAATGCATTGCCAATCTGGACAAAATGCCCGCATCGGGCGCGACACTGGTTGTCGGCGCACCGAAGGTGAAGGACGGGACCGGCGCGTGTATTCGCCATGGTTTGATCGCAGTCATACCCTTTCCGGCACCGCCGCGTCGATGATGCGCAGTTGCGGGGTCGTTCGGCCGTTCCAGGTGTTGGCACCAAGCGTGCCGGCAATGTGCAGCGGCGATCCACGGTTTTCTCCCAGCATTCGTCCCAGATCGGTGTCGGCGGCGCGAAAGGCCATTGCCTGCAACCGGCCGCCGGTGCGCGATTTCAGAGAAATGCGCAGGTGGTTGGTCCCGACCATGCGCACATCGGCGACGAGGTGATGCGGCATGGCGAATACCGGTTGCGGATGACCGGCGCCATAGGGGCCGGCTTTCTCCAGCAATTCGATCAGTTCAAGCGTTGCACCATCGGCTGACAGCGCCCCGTCAATCTTGAGCGTTTCATCGCGCCGTGCCTCCGCGACAGCTTCACCTGCCTGCTCTTCAAGCCAGCTGCGAAACTCGCCAAGCCTCGATCGCTCAACTGTAATGCCAGCTGCCATGGCGTGACCGCCGCCCTTGAGTGACAGTCCGGCTTCCAGCGCGCCGCGAACCAGCTTGCCGAGATCAATTCCGGAAATAGAGCGGCCAGAACCGGTGCCCATTCCGTTCTTGTTGAAGGCGATGGCAAAGGCCGGCCGGCGGATATTGTCTTTCAGGCGCGAAGCGAGGATACCGACGACACCTGGATGCCAGGTTTCGCTTTCGGCGATCAGCACTGCCGGTCCGTCGCCGCGAGCAAGCTCGGCCTCGGCCTGCGCCATGGCTTCTGCCAGCATCGACTGCTCCATTGCCTGGCGCTCGGCGTTGAGCCGGTCGAGGGTTGCGGCAATCTCCTGTGCTTCGACGGGATCGTCGGTTGCCAGCAGGCGGCTGCCAAGTGCGGCATCGCCAATACGCCCGCCGGCATTGATGCGCGGACCGATGGCAAAGCCGAGATGAAACGGCGCCAGCGGTTCGCCGATGCGGGCGGCGCGGGCGAGCGCAGCCATACCCGGATTGGATTGTGCCCGGGCAACCAACAGGCCGCGGGTCACAAAGGCGCGGTTGACGCCTTGAAGCGGAACGACGTCGCAAACGGTGGCAAGCGCCACCAGATCCAAGAGGCCCAGCAAATCCGGTGGTGACTGTCCTGATTGGCGCTGCAATGCCGATACGCGAACCAGCGTCAAGAACACCACGCCGGCAGCGCACAAATGCCCCTGCCCCGACATGTCGTCGTCCCGGTTCGGATTGACCACCGGGATTCCGTGCGGATATCCCTCACCCACCTGATGGTGGTCGAGCACGACCACATCGGATCCCGCTTCGAGACCGGCTGTGATGGCCTCGGCGCTGGTGGTGCCGCAATCGACAGTGATGATAAGTGAGGCGCGCGAGGCAAGATCGCGCATCGCATCCGGGTTCGGGCCGTAGCCTTCGAAAATCCGGTCTGGGATGTAAATTTCCGCATCGATGCCGAAGTGAGCGAAAAAACGCTTCAACAGCGCCGATGACGCAGCACCATCGACATCATAATCGCCGAAAATGGCCACCCGTTCATTATCAGCTATTGCTTTGGCAATGCGGCCGGCGGCGACATCCATATCGGTCAGGGTCGACGGATCCGGCAGCAGGTCGCGGATCGTCGGCTCCAGAAATCGGTCTGCCTGATCCTGTTCCACGCCCCTCGCGGCCATGACGCGGGCAATAAGATCGGGAATGTCGTGCGATTGAGCGATTGCCAACGCAGCATTTTCCTGCTGAGGCAACAATCGCTGGCGCCAGGCCATACCCTTGGCCGACTGGCGCACATCAAGGAAATTTCGCTGGCCGTCGCTCATCCGGCGATCATAGCTGCCCGCAATGCATTGGTCAGGAAAACTTCTCCGGATCCTGGTGCCTCGCCTTGATCTCACGAACCGTCTTTGACGAGGAGCGCATGACGATGGTTTCGGTCTGGATGTAATTCTTGGCAAACTTGACGCCGGAAAGCATATTGCCGTCGGTGACACCGGTGGCGGAAAAGAAGACTTCGCCGCTGGCCATGTCATTCATGGCGTAAACGCGGGTGGGATCAGTCACGCCCATTTTTTCGGCCCGTGCGATCTTTTCATCGGTATCGAGCACGAGCCGGCCCTGCATCTGTCCGCCAGTGCACCGGAGCGCAGCAGCAGCAAGCACGCCTTCAGGCGCTCCGCCAATGCCGATATAGATATCAATCCCGGTTTCTTCCGGATCGGTTGTATGAATGACGCCGGCAACATCGCCGTCGCCAATGAGCCGGATCGCAGCGCCGGTGCCGCGTACGGCCTCGATGATCCTGGCATGCCGCGGCCGGTCGAGAATACAGGCAGTCACCTCGGAAACCGGCACGCCTTTGGCCTTGGCCAGGTTTTCGATGTTCTCAATTGCAGGCGCATCAAGATCGACAACGCCCTCGGGATAACCTGGCCCGATGGCGATCTTTTCCATGTAGACATCCGGCGCAAACAGCAGGCTGCCCTTTTCGGCAATGGCGATGACCGCCAGCGAGTTTGGCAGGTTCTTGGCGCAAATGGTCGTGCCTTCCAGCGGGTCGAGCGCAATATCGACCGTCGGCCCTTCGCCGCTCCCCACTTCCTCGCCGATATAGAGCATTGGCGCCTCATCGCGTTCGCCTTCTCCGATCACGACGGTTCCGGCAATCGGCAGACGGTTCAGTTCCGAACGCATGGCGTCTACTGCAACCTGATCGGCTGCCTTCTCGTCGCCCCTGCCGCGAAGCCGGGCCGCGGCAACCGCAGCACGCTCCGTCACCCGCGCCAGTTCGAGGGCCAGAATTCGATCGAGGCCGGATTTCGCGTTCATCAATTTCTCCTGTCAGAAATGCCCCAACCATTGCTGGCCGGTCCTACCCCGGGAATGTGACACCTTTAGTCAAACATGGCCGCCAACGGCAAGCGCTCATTGGATTTTGAAGCGCTTGTCGACAGATGCTTTGTCACAGTCAGGACCCTAAGCCGCCCTTTCGATCCTGATGACCTGGGCCTTGTCGGTCAGGTGGCCGTCCTCGGTAATCCCCTCAACGGCTGTCCTGACTTCCGCTTCGGTGGTCTCGTGGGTCACCAGGATCACAGTCTTCTGGGTGGCGTCGGCGGCGTAGTCGCCGTGTTGCATGATCGATTCCAGCGAAATGTTGTTGTCGGCCATGCGCTTGGCGATATCGGCGAACACGCCGGTTCGGTCATGAACGGTCAGGCGGATGAAGTAACCACCGGCATGGGAACGCATTCTGGCGCGCTGATAGGGTTCCAGCGCTTTGGCAGGTCGGCCGAAAACCGGCCCGTTCTGGAATCCGGGCCTGCTTTTGGCGATATCGGCAATATCGCCGACGACAGCCGAAGCGGTCGCATCACCACCTGCGCCAGGACCGGACATCAACAGTTCGCCCAGAATGTCGGTTTCAACCGCAACCGCATTGGTGACGCCGTGAACCTGGGCAATCACCGAGGCGGTCGGCACCATGGTGGGGTGGACGCGCTGCTCGATACCGCTATCGGTGCGCTGCGCAACGCCCAAAAGCTTGATGCGGTAGCCGAGCGCACCGGCGGCCTGAATGTCCGCCTGCGTGATGTTTGAAATGCCCTCCATGTAAATGGAATCCGCGGCAATGCGATTGCCGAAGGCAAGGCTGGTCAGGATGGCCAGCTTGTGGGCCGTGTCGTGGCCCTCGATATCGAAGGTCGGATCGGCCTCGGCGTAGCCGAGGCGCTGGGCATCGGCCAGGCAATCGTCAAAGGATATCCCCTCTTCTTCCATGCGGGTCAGGATGTAGTTGGCGGTCCCGTTCATGATGCCGAAAAGCCGGTGAACCGTGTTGCCGGCCATCGCCTCGCGCATGGTTTTGATGACCGGAATGCCTCCGGCAACCGCTGCCTCGTAGTTGAGCAGCACACCCTTGTCTTCGGCGATTTCTGCCAGGGACACACCATGGCGGGCGAGCAGCGCCTTGTTGGCGGTGACCACATGGCGCCCAGCGCCAAGGGCTGCTGCAACACAATCATGCGGGGCGCCGTCCTCACCGCCAATCAGCTCGACAAAAACGTCAATGTCCGGATCGTTGGCGAGGTCGACCGGATTGTCGTGCCAGCGGGTTTTCGAAAGATCGATGCCACGATCGCGGCTTCTGTCGCGGGCACTGACGGCCGTGACCTCGATATTGCGGCCGCATTGGCGTGTTAGCTCGTCAGCCTTGTCCGACAGCACGCGCACGACCGAGGCACCCACAGTGCCCAGACCGGCAATCCCCACTTTCAGCGCATCAGCCATGGATGGCCTCCCCAAATTTCCAATTCTGCCGGTTAACGCCGAGAGCTCAGCGAAATGACATTGTCCGGGCGGTCATACGAGTCGCCGAGAAACTTCTTGATGGAGCGTGCCGCCTGGCGAATGCGGTGTTCGTTTTCCACCAGCGCAATGCGGACAAACCCTTCTCCATGCTCGCCAAATCCGATCCCCGGCGCGACCGCCACGTCTGCCTTGTCGACCAGAAGCTTGGAAAACTCAAGCGAGCCCATCTCCTGAAACGCTTCGGGCACCGGCGCCCAGGCAAACATGGTGGCAGCCGGTGGCGGCACGTCCCAACCGGCCCGGGCAAACGATTCCACCATCACGTCCCGGCGGCGGCGGTAAGTATCGCGCACGATGGCGATGTCCGATCCGTCACCGTTGAGTGCTGCAGCGGCGGCAACCTGAATGGGTGTGAACGCACCATAGTCGAGATAGGATTTAACCCGTGTCAGCGCGCCTATCAGCCGCTCATTGCCGACTGCAAATCCCATGCGCCAACCGGGCATTGAAAAGGATTTCGACATCGAGGTGAATTCAACCGCAACTTCTTTTGCGCCCGGCACTTCAAGCACAGACGGTGGCGGATTGTTGTCGAAATAGATCTCTGCGTAGGCAAGGTCGGAAAGAATGACGATGTCGTGCTTGCGGGCGTAGGCCACGACGTCCTTGTAGAAATCAAGGGGGGCCACATGTGCCGTCGGGTTTGACGGATAGTTCAATATCAGCGCCAGCGGTTTGGGGATTGAGTGTTTCACAGCCCTTTCAAGCGCCGGAATGAACTTGTCGTCCGGTTCCACCTGCATCGACCGGATAACACCACCGGACATGATGAAGCCGAAGGCGTGAATCGGATAGGTCGGATTGGGGCAGAGCACGACATCACCGGGCGCGGTGATCGCCTGGGCCATGTTGGCAAACCCCTCTTTCGACCCCAGCGTGGCGACGATTTCGCGTTCCGGGTCGAGTTTGACGCCGAAACGCCGCTGGTAATAGGCCGCCTGGGCGCGTCGAAGACCGGGTATGCCCTTTGAGGCTGAATAGCGGTGGGTGCGGGGATCCTTCACCACATCGCAGAGTTTCTCGACAATCGATTCCGGTGTCGGCAGGTCGGGATTGCCCATGCCAAGGTCAATAATGTCGGCGCCGGCCGCTCGGGCGCTGGCCTTCAGCCGGTTGACCTGTTCAAAGACGTAGGGCGGTAGCCTGCGAACCTTGTGAAATTCTTCCATTTCGGTCGTGCACCAGTTTTTCAGAAGGAAGGATTGGCTGCGCTATAAACCTGTTTGCGGTGCCGGTCGAGGGGTGGAGCGTCAATCGGCTGCGGCAAATGGAAACGACGAACCGTAAGGACTACTCGTCTTCCTCCGTCTTGTCCGGCTCGCTCTCGATTTCCTTCAGTGTTTCCCCATCATGGGTACGGGCAATCTGCTCCAGCTCGCCCTGGCTGGTGGAACGGTTTGAGCGGCTTCCGCTAGCCGCCTGCTCGGCCCGCGCCGCCTGCAACCTGGCCAGAAACGCTTCTTTCTCCGCTGGCGTCATCTGTTCAAGCGCACCACGCTGTATCCGGTTGAGATTTGGAAATTCGCCCGAATTATCCGGTCCGCCGCTGGTTTGTGCTTCGGTTTCAGTTGATTGATCGATCGCTTCGTCCGCATTGACAGTATTTTCCTGCAGTGCTTCTTGGGGAACCGCCTCCTCGATTGTGGTTGTGCCACAGGCGGAAACGAGCAGGCAAAGAACCAACACCGGCGCAACCCATATTCGCCTTCGCCCGCACCAAAGCGCCAGATGTGCATTTCTGTCAGGGATCCTATGCCCAAATGTCATCAGTTTGTTCACCTTCAGGTGATATAGGGGTGCTGGCTGCACACCTACCAATTTCCATGTTGAGCAACCATAGCAATGGCACGATAATGTGTCGAAACTTGTCATTGAGTTCTGCGAGTATCGGGCATGAGTGAGAAAAACGGCAAAAGCGATCCTCGGTCAAAAGCCGAGCAATATGTCGTAAAGGATCCCGAGGAGTTTGCCCGCAATCTGACCAAAATGGCCGAAAAGGCCGGGGAAGCGGCTTCACAATGGGCAAAGCCGCTGGAAAAGGGCGAAACCCGGGATTCGTTGGCCGAACCGATGGCGGACCTGGCCAAGACACTTTCCAAGGTCACCGAATATTGGTTGTCGGACCCGTCCCGCGCGCTGGAAGCGCAGACGAGGCTGTTTTCCGGTTATATGAACATTTGGTCGAACTCGATACGGCGCGCCAGTGGCGAAGAGGCCGGCGAAGCAATTGCACCTGACGACCGCGACCGCCGGTTCAAGGATGAAGAGTGGTCGGACAATCCGTTTTTCGACTTTCTCAAGCAAGCCTATCTGATTACCGCGCGCTGGGCCGGTGACCTGGTCGAACATGCCGACGGGCTGGATGACGCGACCAAGATGAAGGCGCGCTTCTACGTCAAACAGGTGTCGGACGCGCTTTCGCCTTCCAATTTCGTCATGACCAACCCGGAACTGTTGCGCGAGACCGTGGCGACCAGCGGCGATAATCTGGTTCGCGGTCTGTCGATGCTGGCAGAGGACATCAAGGCGGGTGGCGGTGACCTCAAATTGCGGCAGGTCGACGCTTCGGGATTCGAGGTGGGCCGCAACATGGCGACGACGCCGGGCAAGGTGGTCGCACGCAGCGCGCTGGCAGAAATCATCCAGTACGAACCGGTGACCAAGAAAGTTTTAAAAAGGCCGCTGGTCATCTGCCCGCCATGGATCAACAAATTCTACATTCTCGACCTCAATGAGCAGAAATCGTTCATCAAGTGGGCCGTTGAACAGGGGCACACGGTTTTTGTGATCTCCTGGGTCAACCCCGACAAGCGCCACGCAGAGGCGGCCTGGGAAGACTATATTCGTGACGGAATCGAACTGGCGCTCGACACGGCGGGGGAAATTACCGGCGAGAAATCCTTCAACGCAATCGGCTATTGCGTCGGCGGAACATTGCTTTCGGCCGCATTGGCGCTGATGGCACAACGCGGCGACAAACGCATAAAATCGGCAACGCTGTTCACCACGCAGGTCGACTTCACCGATGCCGGCGATTTGGCCGTCTTCGTTGACGAGCAGCAAGTCAAGGCAATCGAGCGCTCAATGCGCGGCAAGGGCTATCTGGATGGCACCAAGATGGCGATGGCGTTCAACATGCTGCGCTCCAGCGAACTCATCTGGCCCTATGTCGTCAACAACTACATGCGCGGCAAGACGCCGATGGCATTCGACCTGCTTTACTGGAACTCCGATTCCACGCGAATGACGGCTGCCAACCATTCGTTTTATTTGCGCAATTGCTATCTCGACAACAATCTTTCGGCCGGCAAGCTGGTGCTGGACGGCACGCCGATTTCGCTCGGCGATGTCACTATTCCGATCTACAATCTGGCGACCAAGGAAGACCACATCGCACCGGCCAAATCGGTTTTTGTCGGTTGCCAGTATTTCGGCGGCGACGTCGAGTACGTCATGTCCGGCTCCGGCCATATTGCTGGCGTCGTCAATCCGCCCGCTTCCGGCAAATACCAGTTCTGGACCGGTGGAGTACCCGAGGGTGAATTCGACAGCTGGGTTGAAAACGCACAGGAACATCCCGGTTCCTGGTGGCCGCACTGGCATGACTGGATAAAGTCTCAAAACAGCCGGAAAGTCGACGCGCGGCCGGTCGGCGGTGCGGAAGGCAAAACACTGGGTGACGCTCCCGGAGAATATGTTAAGGTCCGCATCTGACCGGTTTTGGCGCTCATCGCGAAGAAGGGGTGCGACAAGATTGGGGGTGGAATAACAAGCGCGAACATGTTCTTGCCTTATTTCACCCGTAGCGCCCAAAGACATGGGCATTTTGCGCTTGGTGAGATCAGTCCGGAGTACTGGTCAGGTGAAGCGTTCGGGGATTAACGGGCGGTAAATTATTCCGCCCTATTGCGGGTGCATCGCCCTTGGCGATGGGACGAGTGAAGGGGTTCACGATTTGAAAGCCGTTGGAGTGCGCAAACGCGTCGCTGTGACTCGCATCCTGGCGGCAACGGCCATTGGCCTGTTCGTATCCGCCTGCACCACCGGCAGCGTCCCTCCATTGGAACTCGCACTGGAATCCGTTTCCGAAACCCAGACCCTTGAAGACAATGGATTGTCGAGCGGCCAGACCGTTACACCGGACACTTTGGCTTCCTCCTCCTCCGCTGATCAAAGCGCCGCCGAACCCGCCGTGACGGAAACTGTCAAAGCCGAGACCGCCGAAGCGCCGGCGGATGTGGCTGAAACTGCGGAACAGAAAGTCGACGCGGAGCAAACTGATTCGGAAAACGCGGCGACCATGGCCGCCGCAGATGAAGAAGCTGCCAAACCGACCGCCCAGGTGAAACTGGTTGAGGCCGCAAGGACCGAAAAGAAAAACCGCTTCCTGTCCTCGCTGTGGTCACCAAAACCGCGTGTGAACGTGCCTGCGGCCAAACCGACTGAAAACCGTCTGGTGGTTGCCAGCGCCTCCCCTGCCCCGGCGAAGAAAAAGAAAATCCGCGCTGCTGATTTGGCGGCATCGGGCGGCGCCCTGCCCGGCGTTCGCGACGAAGACCAACTGTTTGAAATCAGCCGCAAATCCGGCCTTGATGACAATTCAGATATCGATATCAATGAAAACGAAGGCGCCTACCGGGTGGCGTCGGCAGCCGGGCTTGCGCGGCTGGCGCCCAATGGTCTGCTGACACAGCGCGAAGGCGTCGATGTGGCCTGCCTGAAACCGGCGCTGGTGCGGGTTCTCAAAAAAGTCGAACGCCATTATGGCAAGCGCGTCGTCGTGACGTCAGGTTATCGCAGCCCGACCTATAATCGCCGTGCTCGTGGAGCGCGCAATTCGCTGCACATGTATTGCGCCGCCGCTGACGTTCAGGTCGAAGGCGTGACGAAATGGGAACTGGCCAAATATTTGCGTTCCATGCCGGGCCGCGGCGGTGTCGGAACCTATTGTCACACCAAATCCGTTCATGTCGATGTCGGGCCGGAGCGTGACTGGAACTGGCGTTGCCGCCGGCGCAAGCGGCGCGGATAAGCGCATCCGATCCTATCGCAAGATGCCAAGCAAAACCGGTTTTGCCCCAGGCATTTCTTGCCCAAGCGGAATCAAAAGAGCGAAAAATGCTTCAATGGTTCCAATCGGATAAAGGCGTTGTTGCGTTTCGATAAAACCGCGAAACGCCCGATCTGAAAATTATTGAGAAATGCCGCGCTCGATGGGTTGCCGCGCTGAAGGAAGCCCACTATAAGGCGGCTCGGCCAGGCGCCCATCGTCTAGCGGTCTAGGACGCCGCCCTTTCACGGCGGAAACACGGGTTCGAGTCCCGTTGGGCGTGCCAAACTTTTCAACTGCTTTGTGAAGCTATCGACGTTGTTGCCAGTGATCCGTTGGTCACTGCCTTAAGGATTGCGCATATTCGCGAACCGCCAACCGATAATCATCGACGGCATCGATGTGTGCTGGCAGATAGTCGATGATCTGTATCTGCTTCAGGTGCTACCGGATCACGCCGATAATATCCCTGTTTTCCAGGACTTCCTTTGGGTGGCCCTGCAGGCCAACCTGAAACATGGCTTCAGCCAGTTCGGTCGAACGTATGCTTGAACCTTCGCCGAGCAACCGGATGATGGGGTAAAGCCAGCGCATCAACCGGTATCCCAAGCCGGGTTCTTGTCTGGGCGTCACCGGGAAGATGTAGCCCGGCCGGAAGCTGTGGAATGCACCCATGCCCAACTTCGACAAACGGTTCTCGATTTCGCCTTTGTCTTTCGCAAAGGCTACGCGACTCCTGCCGGTACGATCGGCACCTGCTCCACTGAGCAGACAGAACCTCGCATCCGGGCTCGCCGTCTTGATGATTTTTGCAAGCATTTCGGGATAGTCGACCGTTATCTGCCGGAACAGATCGCGATCAACTGCCCCTGTGTAAACGCCTTGGCAGTAGTAGACCGCGTCGATGCCCTGAAAATACGCCGCGCCCTCTTCGAAGGCCAAAAAGTCATCGATGATCAATTCCGACATTTTTGGATGTTGGATGCCGGAGGGACGTCGAAGAAGGCTGACGACTTCCGTAATGTCCTGACCTTCCAGGCAATGCCTCAGGACGAGACTTCCCACCATGCCTGTCGCGCCGGTCAACAGCACTTTCATCGTTTGCTCCGAAGTTGCGCCATCACAGGCGCCCAACGCCCGCTGATTGTAATGTCATTTCACGTTTGCCCGGTTTTCTGCTTCGACATTCAGGCAACGGCAGAATGTTTGCTATCCCTCTCAGCGCATTTTTGCAAAGAGCTGCCGAGCTGCCGGTCATCTTCCCCGGCTGGATGTGCTTGAGACCCGGTTGGCAACGAGATCGGCGCATCGCTGGATCGAAACCACCGCTTCGATCCGGTTGGAACGGCAGTCATGCAGCGATTTGAGCGGGGACACAGCAATGGTACCGGCAGATATCAGACGAAACGATGCCGCCCGTTGTGCACAAAGTTTGATCGTTCCTATCTAACGCTGGTGTCCATTGGTGACGGTCGGCTAGATAGACTTGGATCATTATGGAAGTTATGGGGCAGCCTATGGAAACATTTGCCAAATACCCAAGCCTGAAAGGAGCAACGGTTTTCGTCACCGGCGGTGCATCGGGGATCGGCGCTGAAATCGTGTCCGCCTTCGCCGCTCAGGGTGCCAGTGTCGGCTTTGTGGACCTCGATGCAGAAGGCGCAACTGCGCTCGCCAAAAAGCTGGGGGCCAGCGGCAGCAATGTTGTTTTTGAGCAGTGCGATTTGCGCGATATCGACGCATTGCAATCCGCTTTCAGGAACCTTCGCGACCAACTTGGCCGTCCCAATGTTCTGGTCAACAATGCAGCTCGCGATGACCGGCACGACTGGAAGGATGTGACAGCCGACTATTACGATGACCGCATCGCGACCAATCTTCGGCACATGTTTTTCGCCATACAGGCAGTTGCGCCGGACATGATCGAAGCCGGAGGCGGCTCGATCATCAACATGGGTTCAAATTCGTGGTGGGAAGCTGGCGGCGGTTTTCCGGTTTATGCGACCGCAAAATCAGCAGTGCACGGTCTGACCCGAACGATGGCACGCGATCTGGGCGGGCACCGCATACGCGTCAACACGGTCGTACCCGGCTGGATAATGACCGAAAGGCAAAAAGAGCTTTGGGCGACGCCGGAAGCGCTTGAGCGCCATCGACAGCGGCAATGCCTGCCGGACCTGATTGAACCGGTCTATGTTGCGCGAATGGTCTTGTTCCTGGCATCGGATGACGCGGCAATGTGTACTGCAAACAACTACATGGTCGAGGCCGGCTCGATCTGATTTGTTGGTGCGCCTTTTCCGTCCGCGTTCAGGATAATCTCATCTTTGAGTTCGAGGACGGTCCGGCCGGCAAGGTTTGGCCAGTCTGCGCTGCGAGTGTTTCAGGTCAGCGGGTTCTCGCCGCTCATATAGATGTGTATTTCCTGAAACCGGTCGTCACGGATACGCCAGAAATTGGTGTTGTTGAGCGTCGTCCAGTTGCCCTCATGATCCTCATTTTGGGCAACGAACGAAGCTGCTATGCGGCCGTTGCGCTCGTCGACCGTACAGCGAAAATCCTTGTGAATGATGGTCTTGTAGGTGTTCATGAACCCGGTAAACATCCGGCGGATGTTTTCTTTGCCGTTGTGAACGGTAAACGCCGATTGGATGGTGATTGAAGCGTTGTCGTGAAAACAGGCCATCACATCATCGAGATTCTTGGCATCCACATTGGCAAAATACCGGTTTATCGCCAAATCGATCAGTTCCGCCCGGTCGAGAGAACATTGATATTGCACGGCAATTGTATCCTTTCGTGTTGTCGGCGGCTTGCCTATTTGAGCAGGTTTTCGCCGCTCATATAGACAAAAACCTCGGTGAACCTGCCGTTCTTCAAATAGAAACGATTGGCGTTTTCATAACGCAGCGGTTTCGACGTGCCCCGTGGTGTCACTTCCACCGAGAACTGCGAACAGATTGACTCTTCATCGACATCGCAGGTGTGTACGAAATTGCCATGCCAGATCCTGCTTTGGGCGTGAAAGAGCCGCAAAAACATCATCCTGATACCCGTGTCGCGGCCCTGGTGCGTGGTCATGGACGTGACTTCGGTGAGGCTCGCATCCTTGTCGAAACAATCCAGCACCATCGGCATGTCAAAATTGTCGACGCCGTGGAAATACCGTTTTGTGACGATGTCGACATAATATTCATAGGGTTTGGCAATCATAGTTTCATTCCTTTTCGGATGTTTTGCAGCGCCGGGCAAAACTCCATGAGGCAACATTCCCGCGTGATCCGAAATTTCAAGTCTGATGCATCTGGCTGCCTAATAGAGCGGTTTCAGATGCCCGCGGTCAATGCCCATAGTCTCCGAATTACCGATATCTTCGGGATCCCTCAGTCTGATGCCGGTTGTGTTGAGAGGCGAATAACAAACTGGTACGCTTTGGCGGCCAATCATCAGAAAGTTTGACATGTCCCGCAACACCGATTTGATCCTTTGCCCGATTAACCTGCGCCACGCAAAACTGGACGTCAGCGCTTATGAGGAAGCTGTTGCTATGGCACGGCGCAGAGGCGCCAAACTTCTTGTGGCGACGGTCGCTCCCGAAATGGAACGCAATTTGAACATTCTCGATTCAAAGGAATTTTGGGGCGGGGCACTGGAAAAGTTTATCAAGGCCTATCCGGCTGACGGGGTCGAGCTGGAGACCATCGTTCCACTTGGAGCGGTGCATCGCCAAATCGTCAAGCTTGCCGAGGAACGCAATGTGGACGTGATCGTGATGGGTTCGGCAAATCCCAAGATCAAGGATTACATTCTGGGAACCACAGCTAGCCACGTGGTCACACACGCGAAGTGTTCTGTTTACGTGGTCCGCTCGTAATTCCGACGGTCGGAAGATTTTCGAAGTAAGTTCAAAATAAAAAGTTTTGTCTTTGGTTGCTTGAGAAAACTTGATACGTGAGTCGACACGTAAACCGATTCGGAGCAGCACCAGATCATGGCAATCACAAGCAGCTTGGCCACTGGCACATCCGAGTCAGCCGGCCGTGACGATCGGGAATCATTTCGTGGTCCGGCTCCCCTCGCAAACAAGTTTCGAGTTCACAACACGGGAAACAACATACGATTGTCGTTCCTGGAAGAGAGCACCGATGGCCGGGTTGTGGAGTTCCGTGCTGCTGTCGCCTTGTCTCATGAAGATTTCCATCATCTCGTTTCAATTGTGAATTTGACTGCCGACAGTTTGAACAAGTAACCCTGTCCAGCTGCCATGACGGCCAATTTATTTGGCAAACTGTAGCTCGCTATTGATTTCGGGCCGGAACCTCACGGCGGAACCTTCCAGCTTTGCCGCCAAGCCGAAGTGCAGGCGTCTCCCCACCCCTGATTGACCGTTCATCGGGTTTGTCACCAGTAATCCTTTGATTAATGCCTCGCTGGTAGACTGGGCTGAACTGATAGTTTCGGACTTGCCGGCATGATTGTTGAAATCGTTGAGGATTGGGATGCATTCCAGGCGCTGCGGCCGCACTGGCAGCGGCTGCATGCGCGCGATCCGGAATCGGGCTATTTCCTGTCCTGGCGCTGGCTGGCAGAAGTTTTTCGCGCCAATCCCGGCCGGTGGAAAGTTCTGGTAGCGCGATCGGATGCTTCAAACGGAGAGGTCACCGGATTGCTGCCACTGAAGCACCGGGTTCGCTGGAGCGAGAGCGGCCAGCAGTTCAAGACCGAACTTGGACCCGGCGGAAAACTGTCCTGGGCGCAATATACCGGAATGATCTGCGAGCCTGAACGCGAACGCGCTGTGACCGGTGCATTTGCCGATACGCTGCTGCAGACACCGTGGGCCCGCATCGGCTTTCTGCATGATGGCTGCCGGCGCCGGCTTGACATGTTGCTGGAGCGGTTTCCGGAGAAGATGTACCGGCTGACCGAGCGGTCACAAATGATCAATGGCGGCGAGGTGGACAATCTGATCTGCCCGCAAGTCCCGCTTCCGGACAGTTTCGAGCGTTACCTGGCAGAGTGCGTCAGTTCGAACACCCGTCAGAAGATCCGGCGCTTCTGGCGCCGTTTCGAAGCCGATGAAACCCTGACAATCACGGACAGCAGTCCGGCTACTTTTGACGGTGATCTGGACGCCCTGCTCGACATGTGGCGGGTCAGCTGGACGCCGGTGCGCGGTGAAAAATCTGTTGAACGTGCCATTTCGAAATATCGTGATGTGATCGCTCAAAGCCATCGGCTCGACGCAGTGAACCTGTGTACGCTCTGGCGTGCAGATAAACGTCTTGGTGCGTTGTGCAGCTTTGTCGACCGGGTTTCAAAGCACCTCTACTTTATTGTTGCCGGCCGGGACGAAACCGTCAGCGACCCGAATATCGGCCTGCTGCTTCACACGCACAACATCAAATGGGCTGTCGCCAACGGCATGGATATTTATGATTTCTGCCACGGCAATGAGGCCTACAAGTTCAGCTATGGCGCGGAAGCCAAACAGTTGACCTATCTCGAAATATCACGCCGGTCCGCATGCAATGTTGCGCGGCTGGACCCGGATCATCTCGGTGAGGCCATGCGCAAGACCATTGCGATGCTGGAGGCAGACCGGACCGAGGCGGCGAAGAATGCCTGCCGGCAAATCTTGCCATTGATTGCCTGAGACCTTTTTCTGACCGGATTAGCGGCGGATGACGCCACCCAGCGCCGCGTCAATCGCCTTTAGCGTATCTTCGCCCAGCTCAAGGTCTGAGGCTTTGACGTTCTCGTCAATCTGCCCCGGCCGGCTGGCGCCGATAATCGCAGAACTGACGCTATCAGTTTGCAGCACCCAAGCCAGGGCGAGTTGCGGCAGTGTCAGTGACAGGCCTTCGGCAACCGGACGCAGGCGCTGGACCGCGGCCAGCACGTCCGGTTTGGAAAATCGGCCCGATTTCGATTTTCGCACCGCACCGCGCGATCCGGCCGGCGGGGCGGCATCGCTCCGGTATTTGCCGGTAAGCACCCCTTGCGCGAGTGGCGACCAGACAATCTGGCCGATGCCGAGCTGATCGCAAAGCGGAAACACCTCCCGCTCAGGCTTGCGGTAAAGCATTGAATATTGCGGCTGGCTTGAGATGAAGCGAACGTCGGCGTTCAGCTCGCTGGCGCGGCGGATACGGCGCGGCGACCATTCGCTGAAACCGATGTAACGCGCTTTGCCCTGCCGGACGACCTCGCCCATGGCGTCCATCGTTTCCTCAAGCGGGGTGTCGTAATCGTAGCGGTGACATTGGTAGAGGTCGACATAATCGGTTTTCAGACGCACGAGCGAAGCGTCGATCTGCTTCCTGATTTGCTGGCGGGACAGGCCCCGGTCTGTTTCCGACATCGGGTAAAACACCTTGGTGCCCAAAATGTAGCTGTCGCGGCGATGGTTGCTGAGAATGTCTCCCAGAAGGCTTTCTGCTGCCCCTCGCCCGTACATGTTGGCCGTATCAAGGAAGTTGATACCGTGGTCGAATGCCCGCTCGATGCAGGCTCGGCCGTTATCCCGATCAACGGATACACCGTAGGTAAGCCACGAACCGAGACCGATGGCTGACACGTGAAGATCGCTGTTTCCCAACCGCCGTAAATGCATGGTTGCCTAATCCCCTGCTGTAGAAACGAGGTGTGGGCAAACTGTCATGCCGTCGTTGAAATTCGATCACTTGCGGCGGTGAGAAAACTTTCGCGCAGCGACGGATAGATGCTGCCATCATATTCATTACAGACCGGGGCCAGCGGTTTGCGGTTCCAGAAATTGACCAGAAGGGTCAACCGCCGCTCAGGGGTGCCGTCCGGCCGCTTCGGGTCGAGATGCAGCTTCTCAGGATCCGGAACAACGCCATGGCGCAGGTCACCGCGGAAGACCATGTAGCGATTGGCTACCGATTCAACGGAATCGGAACTGGAATCGCCGGACTTTCCGTCATGACCCGGTGTTTGGGGAACAATCACTGTCGGTGTTGACGGATAATCGTTCAGGTAAAAGACGCTGCCAAGAAGTGGGCAGGCGATTTCACCGGTCTGCTTTTGCAGGGCCAGGTCGCGATCATAATGAAATCCCAGTTTCTTGCCATTGCCGAGCCGGCCAAGCCACCATTCGGTGCCAATGCAGTCGTCGCCCGGTTTGACGATGCCGAGAAAGCGTGAGACGGCTTCTTCCGCCACATTGGATGGCGCGTCTCCGCGTTGAAACCAGAAAGTGGTCGAATAGCTGCCATTGCTTTTCATGCGCTCGTTGCCGATCATCATCACGGCGTGGAGAAGCCGGTCAAACAATGCTTGCGGCAGTGCATTCTCGTATATGGCGACGTTGTTTTCCATGGTTGTTACCGTTTGCATCGGGCTGTTCCCATTCATCCGGCTGCGGCCAACAGGCTTCCGCCGCGGCCGGGTTGTGCCGGCTCATGGGCCGGCGGTTCAATTCTCAGCCGCGCCATCACCTGATCAAGCCAGGGCGCCAGCGGGGCAATTTCGGGAACTTCGCCCGCCCAGCGCTGGGCCCGCTCGCACATGCGGCCAACCTCGGATTTGGTTACCCCGATCTTGTCGCCCAACAAGCACATCTCGCGGCTCCACCATTTTCCGTCGCGCTGGCGGTAACGGATCGCCCGCCTGATGCGGGCGCACATGTGAAAGACCCCGTAGGCCATGACATAGGCGAAGGCTTCGTCAGATGAGCGGCCCTGGGAATAGGCGGGCAGATATTTTTGCAGCAACCGGGTCTCTGCATCGGGATCAAGGGCAGTCCACTCGTCTGCGAGAATGAAGACGAGATCATCCAGGGCATTGCGGGTTCCGCACCCGTCCCAGTCGATCCAGGCAACACCGTAATCGCCGGCGAGCGCATTGCCCGGCCGGGCGTCACCCTTGATGAAGTCGCGATGATCATTGCGAAACCGTTTTGCAAGCGGTGACGGGTCAAATACGGGTGGCGCAATACCCAGTACTTCCGAAATGCGTTCGGGACGGCCGAGATGCCCGGAAGACCAGTCTTCCCTGGCATCGATCTTGCCGACACGATATTGCAGCCGATCCTCGATCGCGTGATGATGCAGGATAGCCAGGGAGTTGATCGTCTGATCGATCAGCAGCTCGCGTTCGCCCATATCCCCGATCTGATCGAGAACAACCGGAATTCTTGTTCCTGGAAGACATTCCTGGACAATCCACTGGCCGCGAACGGCAACCAGTCTTGGCACGAGCCCGGTCTTGGACAGGCTCTTCATGACGATGCCCTCCACTGCCGCTGCCCGCTCATTTTCGCGCTTTGCGACTGCGTAGTTGTGCTCGCCGATATTGGCGATGAATGTTGAGCGATGCTTGCCGCCGGGAAATGCGACCCTGTCGGGCAACGCGCCAAACACGTTGCGGCAAAGGGCTTCTATTTCAGACTTTCGATCGGCGCTGATTGCGTGGGCTGCCGTTTTCCGTTTCGAGGATGGCATTGGAGTCCTTCAGTACTGCATGAACAGGTTGCGGACCAAACCTATGGGCAACCCCTTAGGATTTCCCTACGGCGCAATTCCGCGCGATCAGTTGGGTTAACAAGCAATGAATCAAAGATTGCTTATGGCTTTATAGTATAAATAAATTTTTATTTAAATTGCGGAGTTAATGGTTAATTAAACACTAATTTTACTTGCGGCAAAAGTTCTGACATTTATCGCCACTCTTAACGGAGTGTTAATGATGCGATATTCAGATTTTTACGATTGGTATTCCTGGGACGATAAGAGTGGCGGGGGCTCGGGCAGTGGCTCAGGAAGCGGCTCCGGTAAGGGTTCAGGTTCAAAAGGCGGTTCGGGTTCAGGCTCGAAGGGCGGCTCTGGC
>JBFOMG010000061.1:0-13150 GCA_040830725.1 Rhizobiaceae bacterium | reverse complement strand
GCAAGGGAAACATTGGATGAATTTCTCGCTTGGGAAAGTTTTGGAGCGCTACGTTGCCGAGCAGGTCGAATTCGGACAGTTCAACAACGCCAGCGAAGTTGTTCGCGACGCGCTGCGGCGCCAACAGGAACACTTCATCAAGTTGGAGGCGCTTCGCCGTGACATCGACAAGGCGGTGGATTCCGTCGCGAAGGGCCGGAAGAGTAAACCCAGTGCCGCGGAAATTGTTTCCAAGGCCCGGAACCGAAAAGGGTGAGTGGCTGGTTCCTCTCCCAAGATGCCGATGAGGATCTGCAGGACATTTACCTCTATTCTGTGGAGAATTGGGGAGAGGATCAAGCGCGACGTTATCTTGACGAACTATTCGACCTGTTTGACCATTTCGGACGCAATTCTGAGATGGGGAGACTGCGCCCGGAATTGGGAGAGGGTATTCGCAGTTTTCCGCATGTATCGCACATCGTTTACTTCATGAACTGGCGATCCGAAATTGCTATTCTCCGCGTCCTACACGGGTCTCGAGAGGTCGACAGCGAATTCGCAGATTTCGATCCACGGACCAATCCTGGCAGTGTTTAGCGCCTTGCCGCCGCCAGTGCTCTTGAAAACGCGCTGGCAAAGCTTTCCCGGTCGTCGGGATTTAGAAATCCGCCAATCCCCACGGTTTCGCCCCTGCTGGTCACAGCCATTTTGGTGATGCCGATTTCATCATGGCGAAGCACGTCGAACTTCGCCCATAGCGGATTGAACAGGTGCCGGCGCGACTTGCCGGAAGGGGCGACCTTGCGGATGTCCAGTGCCGTTCTCGTCACCGTCACCTCTTCGCGCGCGCGGCCGGAGCGATAGGACAGGCGAAAGGCGATATAGATCGCCAGCGCATCAAGGCCAAAGAACCCGAAGACCGGCCAAGCACCTTTGGACAGGAAATAAAGGCCGATAGCCAGCGAAACCAGGCCGACGATGATCATCAGGATGATGAAGCCCTTACGGCTCAGCGAACGATAAGGTGTGAGCAATGCCTGGAAGATCGGCTCGTCGGCATGTTTCGGGTTTTGTTCGCTCATGGCGGAGATTATAGGGGACAGATGACAAAGCCCAAGTCAAAATCGACCAAACCGGTGCGCAAAAAGCGGCTTCCGCGCACAAAATACAGTGAACAGGAAGTCCGCGAGATTTTTCGCCGCTTCTCGGTCCAGCGGCCGGAACCAAAGGGCGAACTGGCGCATGTCAATCCCTATACGCTGGTCGTCGCGGTGGCGCTTTCGGCGCAGGCCACCGACGCCGGGGTCAACAAGGCGACAAAGGAGTTGTTCAAGAAAGCCGACACGCCGCAGAAAATGCTGGCCCTGGGCGAAGAAAAAGTCGGCGACTTTATCCGCACCATCGGCCTGTGGCGCAACAAGGCAAAAAACGTCATCGCCCTGTCGAAAAAGCTGATTGACGATTTCGGCGGCGAAGTGCCCCAGACCCGCGACGAACTCGTCACCTTGCCGGGCGTTGGCCGCAAGACCGCCAATGTGGTGCTGTCGATGGCCTTTGGGCAGGCGACAATGGCTGTCGATACGCATATTTTCCGCATTGCCAACCGGCTGAAACTGGCGCCGGGAGACACACCGGATGATGTGGAAGAACATCTGATGCGGGTGATCCCGGACGACTATCTCTACCACGCCCACCACTGGCTCATTTTGCACGGACGCTATTGCTGCAAGGCGCGCAAACCGGATTGCGAGGCTTGTGTGATCGCCGACATCTGCAAGTCAGGTGAAAAAACCTGCGACGTGCCGGCCGCGCTGGTCGAACTCCCTGCTCAGGAGATTTGAGGGCTGGGAGGCTGACTGACTGGAAGATTTTTGCGGTTAGGGGTTAGAATTCCCCGTTCGGTTCGGGAGGATCGGTTACGCATGCAATTTCACCTCGACGGTTTCAGACCCGGTGACCCGGAAATAGCGCCATCGGCCGGCTCTAATGTCTGGCAACCCTCGGATGACATATCCGGCGATGTTGATGTGCTCATCGTCGGCTGCGGGCCGGCCGGGCTGACACTGGCGGCCCAACTGTCGCAATTTCCCGATATCCGCACCCGCATTGTCGAACAGAAACCGGGTCCGCTTCAGCTTGGGCAGGCGGATGGCATCGCTTGCCGCACGATGGAGATGTTCAACGCGTTCGGGTTTGTCGAGCAGGTGATGAGAGAGGCCTATTGGGTCAACGAGACAGTATTCTGGAAACCGGACCCGGCCGCACCCGGTAACATCATGCGCACCGGGCGGGTGCAGGATGTTGAAGACGGGCTGTCGGAATTCCCGCATGTCATCCTCAATCAGGCGCGTGTGCATGACTTCTTCCTTGATGTAATGCGCAATTCTCCGACCCGGCTGGAGCCGGATTACCAACGCCGCGTCGTCGATCTGAAAATCGATCCGAATTCGGGTGACCACCCGGTGACGGTTGGCATTGAACGTGCCGGCGGAGCTGAAGAAGGCCGGGAAGAAACGGTGCGAGCGCGTTATGTCGTCGGCTGCGACGGGGCGCGGAGCAGTGTGCGCAGGGCGCTCGGCCATGCACTTCACGGCGACTCCGCCAATCAGGCCTGGGGTGTGATGGATATTCTCGCCGTCACTGATTTCCCCGACGTGCGGCTGAAATGTTTGATCCAATCATCCGGCGACGGCAGCATTGTTCTCATCCCGCGCGAAGGCGGATATCTGATCCGGGTCTATGTCGAATTGGACAAGCTCGCTGCCGACGAACGCGTGGCAAACCGCGAAATCACGGTCGAACAAATTATCGACGGGGCCCGTTCGATCCTGCATCCCTATTCGCTAGACGTAAAAGAGGTCGCCTGGTGGTCGGTCTATGAAATCGGCCAGCGTCTGTGTGACCGGTTTGACGATGTGCCGGAAGCAGAAAGGGAAACGCGCCTGCCGCGCGTATTTATCGCCGGAGATGCTTGCCACACCCATAGTCCGAAGGCCGGACAAGGCATGAATGTCTCCATGCAGGACACGTTCAATCTCGGCTGGAAACTTGCCGCGGTATTGCGCGGTGTCAGCCCGCCTGAACTGCTGCACACCTACTCGGCCGAACGGCAGGCGATCGCCAGGGAACTGATCGATTTCGACCGCGAATGGGCAAACATCGTCTCGACGCCCGTCTCCTCCCCCGAGGATGAAGCCGAAGTGCAGCGCTATTTCGTTCGCCACGGGCGCTACACCGCCGGTACCGCGACGGTTTACAAGCCCTCCGCGATCACCGGGCAAGCGGCGCATCAGAACCTTGCGGCAGGATTTGTAATCGGCACCCGCTTTCACTCAGGCCCGGTCATCCGCTTTGCCGATGCCAAGCCGGTGCACCTTGGCCATGTCATGAAAGCGGATGGCCGCTGGCGCCTGCTCATTTTTGCTGACCGTGGCTCTTCAGGTGGCATATCCCCGTCGGTAGTTTCGCTATGTGAGTTTTTGGGTTCGGAACCCGGTTCACCGGTTGGCAGATTTACGCGGCAGAACGCAGACATCGATTCGGTGATCGATGTGCGGGCCGTCTTTCAACAGGGCCATCGCGAGCTGTCAGTTGACGAGATCCCCGCACTGCTCAGGCCTCACAAGGGCCGGCTCGGCCTGCAGGATTACGAAAAGGTCTTCTGCCCTGACCTGAAAAGCAGCAATGACATCTTCGATATGCGTGGTGTGGACCGCGAAAACGGCTGCATCGTCCTGGTCCGTCCGGATCAGCATGTCGCGCATATCCTTCCTCTTGATGCACATGCCGGTTTGGCCGCGTTTTTTGATGCGTTCATGCTGCCCGTCGACTGAGTGCTGCCGAATATATTCGCCACCGGCAAGTACGGCTCAGCGTCGCACCAAAGAAACATGCTTAGCGGTTAAGGTTAAGCAGCGATCCTGTTTGACTTTCAGGGTTGAAAATCAACTATTTAGTGCATTCTAACGTAACTGGATGCGGGTTTCATGGGAAGCAATCCTAATTGCGTCGTGGATTTGGCCGCGACGGCGGCGAAATATTCGGTCCGCCCGGCAATATCCGAAGGCAAGAACAACATCTGTTATGGTGAGTTCGTGCGCAAGGTATCAAGACTTGCCGCCGAGCTTCACCCGCTGATCCGCTCTGGCCGCATCGGCATTCTCGGATCGCGCAGCGCCACCGCCTATATCGGAATTGCCGCGGCAGCCTGGGCTGGCGCGGCCTATGTTCCGCTCAATCTCAAATGGCCGGCCGAACGGTTGATCCGACTGATGCGCGAACTTGAACTCGACGCGATCATTGTCGACGACAATGGCGAAAGATGCTTGACCGCCGAGGTGGTCGCGCATGCGCCGAAAACGATTTATTTCGCCCGTGATGTTGCGCGCATCGGCGCGGTCGATCAGCCTGATCGTATGGTGTTGGCAGAACCCGTTCGCCGCGCCGAAACCGACACCGCTTACATCGTGTTTACATCGGGAACGACCGGTGAGCCGAAAGGCGTTGTCGTCTCTTGCGGCTCGCTGAAGCGGTATCTGGACAATACAGAAACCTGGACCGAGCTGAATCCGGATGACCGGATCGCCGAGGCCCATGATGTGACTTTCGACCTCAGCGTCCACAACATGTTTCTGGCCTGGCGGGCAGGCGCGTCGCTGCACTTGATGTCAGCACTCGACATGATGGCGCCGCAGGCGTTTATCCGCGGCCGGTCGATCACCTGCTGGATGTCGGTGCCAACCATCGTCAACAATATGCGCCGCAACGGTGCACTCAGACCCGATGTCTTTCCGTCACTGCGGTTGTCGATTTTCTGCGGTGAGCCGCTTGCCATGACGACCGTATCGGATTGGGCGAAAGCCGCACCCAATTCGGTGATCGAAAACATCTACGGACCGACTGAGTGCACGGTCGTATGCACGCGCCAGCGACTGACCCGGCCGCCTGTCGTCACACCCGAACGGCAGATCCTGTCAATCGGTGAGCCTTATGAGAATTTCGATGTGATCATCCGCGGCAGCGGCGGAGATCCTCTCGGCGACAATCTGGTCGGTGAAATCACCATCGCCAGCGAGCAATTGTCGGACGGTTATTTCAACCGGCCTGAACAGACCGCCGAGAAGTTTCGCGTGATCGATGGCAGGCGCTGGTATTTCACCGGCGATCTCGGATATCGCGATCCTGACGGCCGTTACCACCACATGGGCCGCGCCGACAATCAGATCAAACTCAAGGGCAACCGTGTTGAGCTCGAAGAAGTCGACATGCATCTGCGCAAGGCCTGTGGAACAGATCTCGCCTGCGTGGTTGCCTGGCCGACCGTCGAGGGCAGTGTCCAGGGGCTGGTCGGATATTCGACCAACACCGCACTGACCGAAAGGCAAGTGCGCTCGGCCATGATGAAATCGATACCGGAATACATGGTGCCGGCGCGCATTATCATCCGCGAGAACCTGCCGCGAAACGCCAATGACAAGATCGACCGCAATGCCCTTGTGGCAGAGCTCGACCGCGAGGCTGGCGATGCAACGATCGCTTCACCACCGATAGCGCCTGAACTGGACGCTGACAGGGTCAAGACAACGGCATGAGCATCGCCGAATTCATCGGTCCTGCCGGCCAGCCGTCCCGGCTGGAAACGTGGCGGCAGGCCTGGCTTGCCATCGACAGCAATGAGCGTGCGCTCGCATTCGTTCAAACCCGCACCGGCAGCCTGCTGCTGTGTGCGGCGTTTGTTTTTGTGCTGGCAGCCGGCCTGCAACTGTCCGTGGCCGCACTTGCGCTGGTCGCGGCGACGCTGTTTGCCATGATTTTGCTGCCCGCACATGCCTTGACGGTTCTGGTCGGCTCGTCCCTGTTCTATTTCGCCATGCGGCCTTTCCGTATCGACGGTTGGGCCGGCCTGGTGCAGGAGAAGTCAGAAGCTTTTCCGTTTGCCGGCGCGATGGGATTGCAACTGGCCTCGGTCGCTATCGTACTCGTTTTGTCGGCGATGTTCCTGTTCTGGCAGAGGCAGTTTTCCGGCACTACCGCTGCCAAACGGCCGGTGCTCACGCTCATCCTGCTGTGGAGCGGGCTGTTGATGACCGCCATCCTTTCTCCGCAGGGAACGCTTTGGCACGCCATGCACTGGTCCGTGGTCGGCGTTTCAGTGTCATCGCTCTGGATCCTGGCCTATTCCGCCATCGACGCGCGAGGCAAGGATACCACCAGCACACTTCACCGTTCAGCATTTCTGCGCCCGTTTTGGGGTGGCAGCGCCGTACCGATCGGCAAGAGTTTCGGTTTTCTCAACCGGTTTGCAGCCAAGGATGAGACCGAACTTGCGGCGACGCGGCTGAAAGCGCTGAAATTGGCTGTCTGGGCGCTGGTCCTGACCGGTGTCCTGAAATTGTGTGAATTCACCGCCTATCAGCAATATGGTCTTGCCGATCTGCAAACGGCCATTCTTGCCCATGCAGGCGGCAACACGCTTGGCGGATTTGCCAACTGGGCGAGCCTCATAACCAACTACTTTATCGACCTGCTGATTATCGCGGTCTGGGGACATTACATTGTCGCTGTCGTCCGCATGGCCGGTTACCGGATACCGCGAAATACGGTCAATCCGCTTGGCGCCAGAACGCTGGCGGAGTTCTGGAACCGCTATTTCTACTATTTCAAGGAAATGCTGGTCGACCTGTTCTTCTATCCGGCGTTCCGGCGCTACTTCAAAGGCAACACAAAACTGCGCATTGCCTTTGCCACATTCTGCGCGGCCGGGCTCGGCAACTTTCTCTACCACTTCATGCGCGAGACCTATGTCTTCGCCGACGGTGCGCTGTTGGAGAAACTCTGGATATTCCAGTCAGCGGTCTTCTATTCGCTGGCCCTGGCCATCGGACTGATCGTGTCGCAGTGGCGCGGCAGGAAAGTCAGGCCGGAAGACGGATTTCTGGCCTATCATGTCTGGCCGCGGATGAATGTTATCGCGTTTTTCTGCTTTCTAAAGATTTTCGATGATATTTCCGGCGAAGGAACGCTGATGGAACGCGCAGCCTTCCTGTTCGGCCTGTTTGGAGTTTGAGCGATGAGCAAGTCTGTACGAAACTTTGTCGAAACCCTTTTGTCGGAGCGTGGCAAGTCCGCAGATTTTACCGATAGCGACGCCCTGTTCACCAGCGGGTTGCTTGACTCGATGGCGGCGACCGAATTGATGATCTATCTGGAGACGGAGTTTGGACTGGATCTTGCCGATCCGGATTTCGATATCTCACGTCTCGACACGATTGACGATCTCAAGGGCTTGCTGTCGGAAATGGTTTAGAGGTCAGGCTGCTGGCCGGGCCTTCAAACCGGCAGCAAATTCGCGGTCCCGGTCCGAAATCATCTTGTGCAGATGCACCATCAGAGCCGCTGCAAACAACGGCGTGGCCAGATTGAGGATCGGCACGGAGAGGAACGCCGCGATGATCAATCCGGCCAGGAACACCGTACCCGCATGTTTTCGGCGCAACAATTTGGCTTCCTGCTCCGGCCGGAACCGCATCGCCGCAAATTCGAAGAATTCGCGGCCGATCAGATAGCCGTTTACGAGAAAAAACGCCGCAATGTTGATCCCGGGAACCAGCAGCAGCATCAGCGCGACGATGTTGCCCAAAACCACAATGCCGAAGAATTTCAGTGCCAGGATGATCGAGCGCCCGGCCGGAACCGCCTGTCCGGGCGGGTCGGCGGGAAAATCCTGCTCTTCCACCACTGCGGCGATATCGTCGAGGAACAGTCCGGCGATGACCGCTGTCACCGGGGCGATCAACAGGGCCAGACCAAGCGCCAGACCAACGCCCGCAATGATCGCGCCAACAAGGCCGAGCCATCCGGCCCAGTCCGGAAATCCGGGTAGCAGGGCGTCAAGCCAAGGCAGTGCGACCAGATCGAAAATCTCCTTTAATCCGAACCACAACCCGGCCAGCAGCAGCAGTGTCAGACCGATGGTTTTTATGAGAACCGAGCGGAATTCCGGCGATGGCAGACGGGTAATCGCAGCGCGTGCGGCTTCGATGATCATGTGAACCCTTTACCTGTTTGTTCTGCATCCGAAATAGGAACGCGCAATCGGCATCGCAAGCCCGGGCGATTGGCCAAGCAGACTTTGCAAACAGCGCTCAATGGTCTAAACGGCACTCGAAATCGCTCTCCACAAATGATCCCAATCCTAAATCGGAGTTCCTTATGGCCGAATACGATGTTTTGTGCATCGGCAACGCAATTGTCGATATTATCGCGCGTTGCGACGACGATTTTCTGGTTGAGCACGGGATCATCAAGGGCGCCATGAACCTGATCGATGCGGAGCGGGCCGAATTGCTCTATTCGCATATGGGACCGGCAATCGAGGCTTCCGGCGGCAGTGCCGGCAACACGGCAGCGGGAATTGCAAGTTTCGGTGGTAAATCGGCCTATTTCGGCAAGGTCTCGGCCGATCATCTCGGTCAGATTTTCACCCACGACATTCACGCACAGGGTGTTGCCTTCGACACTCGTCCCCTCGACGGCAATCCACCGACAGCCCGGTCGATGATATTCGTCACGCCGGACGGTGAAAGATCGATGAACACCTATCTCGGCGCCTGCATGGAGCTTGGTCCCGAAGATGTGGAGCCCGGAAAGGCGGCAGCCTCGAAGGTCACCTATTTCGAGGGCTATCTGTGGGACCCGCCACGGGCAAAGGAAGCAATCCGGATGACCGCCAAGCTTGCCCACGACGCCGGGCGGGAAGTGTCGATGACCTTGTCCGACCCGTTTTGTGTTGACCGGTTTCGCGACGAGTTCCTCGACCTGATGCGATCCGGAACGGTCGATATCGTCTTTGCCAACGAGCACGAGCTCATCTCGCTTTACCAGACCTCATCCTTCGACGATGCGCTTCAGGCCATTCGCGCCGACTGCAAGCTTGCCGCGATTACCCGTTCCGAGAACGGATCGATCATCGTTCGCAATTCCGAGACCGCGATGGTTGACGCCATCGAGATTGAAGAGCTGGTCGATACCACCGGCGCTGGCGACCTGTATGCGGCGGGATTTCTCTATGGCTACACAAACGGCCGCACGCTGGAAGATTGCGGCAAATTGGGTTCGCTTGCGGCCGGATTGGTCATTCAGCAGATCGGCCCGCGCCCGTTTGCCAATTTGCATCAGGCTGGCGAGCAGGTTGGCCTTCTCTGACGATTAAATCACATCATCGGGGTCGCGGCCGGGCCGCGTCTTGTAGGGTGGAAAGTTCCAGCCGAAATGCAGCGCGCCGCCTCTGATCCCAAGCGCCACCGCAAATCCCGCCAGCGCCGCGATCACCGGAGATGCACCGATTGTACTCAGACCTGTGAATACGGCTGCTCCAACCATTGCAGCCGAGACATAGATTTCGCGTCGCATCAGCACTGATGGCTCGCCGGACAGCAAATCACGAAGCACGCCGCCAAAGGTCGCGGTCAGCATGCCGGTGATGATGGAAACCGTCGTCGAACCGGTCATCTCCAGACCTTTTGCCGCTCCCATGACCGAGAACACCGCCATGCCGACGGCGTCGAACCACAACAGCAGCCGGTAACGGCTTTCCACCAGATGCGCGCCGAAGAACACGATCACCGCGACAACGGCCGTGATCGGGATATAGGCGGAGTTCTCCACCCAAAATACCGGCGTTGCGCCCAGGATGATGTCGCGCAACGTGCCACCGCCAATGCCGGTGATGGCAGCCAGAAACAGAAAGCCGATAATGTCGAGCTGTTTTCGCGACGCGGCAAGCGCGCCGGTGGCAGCAAAGACTGCAACGCCGGTATAGTCGAGCAGCAGAAGCATGTTCACCGGCGCACCTTGAAGTTCACCCGGTCAGGGAAATGAAAACGCCAGTTCAGGCATCCTGACCGGTCTCGGCATTCTCTTCGGTCTCAGGTGCCGTGTCAGCAGGCGGGGCCGCGTTCTTCGGCCCGCCCTTGGCAACGCCGACCATGGCCGGCCGCAGCACCCGTTCGCCAATCACATAGCCTTCCTGGACAACTTCGGTAACCGTGTTGTTCGGAACTTCCGGGTTTTGCACCTCGAACATGGCCTGATGGAAGTTCGGGTCGAATTTCTCGCCCTGCGGCGAAAGTTTCTTCACCCCGTGGCGCTCCAATGTGGTCAGCATGTCGCGCGCAGTCATCTCCACACCTTCGGCGAGGCTTTTCAGTCCGGATTCGCCGGCTTCAAGCGCCTCTGCCGGTATCGCATCCAGCGCCCGGCGCAGATTGTCGCCAACACCCAGCATGTCGCGTGCAAAAGCGGCGATCGAGTATGCCCGGGCGTCGTGCACGTCCCTTGCGGTCCGCTTGCGCAGATTTTCCATCTCGGCGGCAACCCGCAGAGCCTTGTCTTTCAGTTCTTCATTTTCAGCCGCAAGGCGCAGGAAGGCTTCGTGGTCGGCCGCAAAATCACCGCCTTCGCCATTTTCCGGCCCAGCATTGTCGTCATTGGCAGCCTCCACCTTGGGCGCTTTGGCGCTTTCGGCGTTGGTTTCTTCAGCCTTTTTGTTCTCGGGATGGTCGTTCATCGCCAGTCATGTCCGGTATTGAAAGGAAGTTGCGCCGGATATCGATGTTTAAGCCAACAAAATCAAGGGGTGAATTGCCGCTAATCATTCCCGCAGCATGCGCGAGATGTGCTGATTACTCCCGCAGCATGCGCGAGATGAATTGCGCCGTATAGTCGACCATCGGCACGATCCGAGCGTAATTCAGCCGTGTCGGTCCGATAACACCGAGCGCGCCGATGACGCGGGAGTCCGAATCGCGGTAGGGCGCCACCACCAGCGAAGATCCTGACAGGGAGAACAATTTGTTCTCCGAGCCGATGAATATGCGCACTCCCGACCCGTCTTCGGCAAGGCCGAGCAACTGCAGCAGACCCTCCTTTGTCTCCAGATCCTCAAACAGGTGCTTCAACAGGTCGATTTCCTCAGCCGCCGAGACATTTTCAAGCAGATTGGCCCTTCCGCGAACGATCAGCCGCGCCGGCAATCCATCGTCCTGACCGGCCCACACCGCCAGTCCGCGATCGACCAGGTCGTTGGACAATTTGTCGAGCGCTGCCCGTGTTTCGGCCGCCAGATCGGAAATCTGCTTGCGGGCCTCAGCCAGTGTCAGTCCGTGAATATGGGCGTTGAGAAAGTTCGATGCCTCTACGAGCTGTGAAGCGGTTGTGCCGGCGGGAAGTTCGAAGATGCGGTTTTCAACGTCGCCATTTTGAGACACCAGAACGGCAAGCGCTTTCCTCGGCTCCAGCTGGATGAACTCGATGTGCTTCAGCGGCACTTCGCTTTTCGCGGCCAGAACCATGCCGGCGCCTTTGGACAGTCCGGACAGCATGGTGCTGGCTTCGGTCAGCATGTGCTCCAGCGACGCATCGCTGCCGGAAGCGCGAATTTGCGATTCGATGATTTCCCGGTCGTTTCCTGACACATCGCCAAGCTCCATGAACGCGTCGACGAAAAACCGCAATCCGGCCTGGGTGGGCAGCCGCCCGGCCGAAACATGCGGTGAATAGATCAGGCCCAGCTGCTCCAGGTCGCTCATCACATTGCGAACGGTCGCCGGCGAAACGGAAACCGGCAGCAGGCGCGACAGGTTGCGCGAGCCTACCGGGGTGCCGTCATTGAGAAAACTTTCCACGATGACGCGGAAAATGTCGCGAGAGCGGGCATCAAGGTTCTGGGCGGCCGGGTCTATGATAGCGCTGGTCATCTTTCGCAAGCCGATACGAATGGTCAGGATGAATATAATTGGCATTGGCGGCAAGACAACCGGCTCGAAATATGCAGGAGCGGACGGAATTTCTTTGCTTAGGGGTTGGCTAAACGCTACAAGCCGCGGCGACAGCCAACCGGAGAACTGAGATGCGTCCATCCAAACGCCAAGCGGACGAAATGCGCGCGGTTTCGTTTGAACGCGGAGTCTCGAAACACGCGGAGGGATCCTGCCTCGTCAAATTCGGCGACACGCATGTTCTGTGCACGGCCAGCCTACTGGAAAAAGTTCCGCCATGGATGCGCAATTCCGGCAAGGGCTGGGTCACCGCCGAATACGGCATGCTGCCGCGCTCGACGACGGAACGCATGCGCCGCGAGGCGGCGGCAGGAAAACAGGGTGGCCGCACCCAGGAAATCCAGCGGCTGATCGGCCGCTCACTGCGCGCTGTCGTTGACATGGAAGCGCTGGGCGAAGTGCAGATAACGGTCGATTGCGATGTCATTCAGGCCGATGGCGGCACCCGTACCGCTGCCATTACCGGCGGCTATGTGGCGCTGCACCAGTGCATTCAATGGATGGAAACGCGCGGCATGACCCAGCTTTCAAGGACGCTGAAAGACCATGTGGCCGCCATTTCCTGCGGTATCTATGAAGGCACGCCGGTGCTGGATCTCGATTATCTGGAAGATTCGGCAGCCGACACCGACGCCAATTTTGTCATGACCGGCAATGGCGGCATCGTTGAAATCCAGGGCACGGCGGAAGGAGAGCCGTTTTCCGACGACGAGTTTGCTGCGCTGACATCGCTGGCCAAGAAGGGTATCGCCAGGCTCGTCGATCTGCAGAAGATGGCGGCGGGCTAGGCTGGCTCCGAATGCAGGCCGCGGGAATATTGGAGACAGTGCTTTATGCCGGTGATCTGCCCGCTGCCGAAAAATTCTACGCTGACGTGCTCGGACTGGAGGTCATCCGCTCGGACAAGCGCCAGGTGTTCTTCCGCTGCGGCGAGGGCGTGTTGCTGATTTTCAATCCGGCTGAAACCGTTAAACCCGTTGATGCGAATTCGCCTTTCCCTGTTCCTGCCCATGGCACTTCGGGCGAAGGTCATGCCTGTTTTCGCGCCAGCGCTGAAGAAATCGAAGCGTGGAAGCACCGGCTTGAACAAAACGGCCTCGGCATCGAAGCCGATTTCAAATGGCCGTCGGGCGGGCGCTCGATCTATTTTCGCGATCCGGCCGGCAACAGCCTGGAATTCGCCGAGCCTGGAGCAAAAGCCGACCATATTGAATCAATTCTGTTTGCCGATTGGGGTGGTGATCCGGTGTCGAGACGCTCGATGGGCGATGCCATAGCATCGTTCGAGAGTGGATCGGCATTGGGCGCCCGCCAATCGCAAACCCGTATGG
>JBFOMG010000060.1:0-25869 GCA_040830725.1 Rhizobiaceae bacterium | reverse complement strand
GCAGTTCTACTTCCGCACCACGGATGTGACCGGCGTTGTGTCGCTGCCGGAAGGCACCGAGATGGTGATGCCGGGCGACAATGTGACGGTGGATGTGGAACTGATCGTGCCGATCGCCATGGAAGAGAAACTGCGCTTTGCTATCCGCGAAGGCGGAAGAACCGTCGGCGCAGGCATCGTCGCAAGCATAACCGAGTAAACGAGGACAGGCTCTGAGGCGGGCTTGAAAACGGCCCGCCCGGAACAAGGAAACAGTCGCATGAACGGACAGAATATCCGCATCCGCCTCAAGGCGTTTGATCACCGGGTGCTTGATGCGTCGACCAAGGAGATCGTGTCGACAGCCAAGCGCACCGGCGCAAATGTCCGCGGACCAATTCCGCTGCCGACGCGGATTGAAAAGTTCACGGTAAACCGCTCGCCGCATATCGACAAGAAAAGCCGCGAGCAGTTTGAAATGCGCACCCACAAGCGGCTGCTCGATATTGTTGATCCGACGCCGCAGACGGTCGATGCACTGATGAAGCTCGACCTGGCTGCCGGTGTGGATGTCGAGATCAAGCTCTAGACTAGGGACCAAACGTTCCTCTGCCGAAATCCGGCACGAACGTGAAAGAGGATGAACCGATGCGTTCAGGTGTAATTGCTCAGAAAGTCGGGATGACCCGGGTCTATAATGACGCCGGCGAACACGTGCCCGTGACAGTTCTCCGGATGGAGAATTGCCAGGTCGTGGCACAACGCACCGCAGAGAAAAACGGCTACACGGCGGTCCAGCTTGGTGCCGGACTGGCGAAGGTGAAGAATACTTCGAAGCCAATGCGTGGCCACTTTGCAGGTGCTTCGGTTGAGCCGAAGTCGAAAATGGCCGAGTTCCGGGTTTCACCGGACAATATGCTTTCGATTGGAGACGAGATCACCGCTGAACATTTTGTACCGGGCCAAAAGGTTGACGTGACCGGCACCACCCAGGGCAAGGGGTTTCAGGGTGTGATGAAGCGCCACAATTTCGGTGGCGGCCGTGCAACGCACGGCAATTCGATTTCGCACCGTTCGCATGGTTCGACCGGCCAGTGTCAGGACCCGGGCAAGGTGTTCAAGGGCAAGAAGATGGCGGGTCACATGGGCCACACCCGGGTGACAACGCAGAATGTCGAAGTCGTATCCACAGACGCAGACCGGGGTTTGATCCTGATCCGCGGTGCGGTGCCCGGTTCGAAAGGTGCCTGGATTTTGGTCAAGGACGCCATCAAGGCGGGACTGCCGGAAGATGCGCCAAAGCCGGGTGCGGTTCGCGCTGCAGCCAAACCTGCCAAAGAAGAAGCCGCCGAGGCTCCCGCTGAAACACCGGCCGAGGAAACGGCTGCTCCGGCTGAAGAGGGAGCCGAATAATGGATATCAATGTCACAACCCTTGCCGGCAAGAGTGCGGGCAAACTGAAAGTGTCGGACGATATTTTTGGTCTCGATCCGCGCGACGACATATTGCAGCGCGTTGTGCGTTGGCAGTTGGCCAAAAAGCAGCAGGGAACGCACAAGACCAAAGCTCGCTCCGAGATCTCGCGTACCGGTGCAAAAATGTACCGGCAGAAGGGAACCGGCCGGGCGCGTCACCATTCGGCCCGTGCGCCGCAGTTCCGTGGCGGCGGCAAGGCGCATGGCCCTGTCGCGCGCGATCATGCGATCGATCTGCCGAAAAAGGTCAGGGCGTTAGGCTTGAAGCATGCCCTGTCTGCCAAGGCAAAGGCGTCCGATTTGATCATTGTCGATGATCTGGCGGCAAAAGACGCAAAGACCAAGGCACTGGCCGGTCAGCTTTCAAAGCTCGGGCTGGACAATGCGCTGGTTATTGGCGGCGCCGAGGTGGACAGCAATTTCCGCCTTGCGGCTTCCAACATTCCGCAAGTGGATGTGCTGCCGGTGCAGGGCATCAACGTTTACGACATTTTGCGCCGCGGCAAGCTGGTCCTGTCGAAGGCCGCAGTCGAGGCGCTTGAGGAGCGGTTCAAATGACGGATCTTCGCCATTATGACGTGATTGTCAGCCCGGCGATCACCGAGAAATCGACCCTGGCCTCCGAAGCCAACCAGGTGATTTTCAATGTCGCCCGGACGGCAACCAAGCCGGAGATCAAGGCGGCAATCGAGGCGTTGTTCAGCGTCAAGGTCACAGCGGTCAACACGCTCGTGCGCAAGGGCAAGGTAAAGCGTTTTCGCGGCACGCGTGGCCGCCAGAGCGATGTGAAGAAAGCGATTGTGACGCTGGCAGAAGGCCAGTCCATCGACATCGCGACAGGTCTTTAGGGTGTAGAACAATGGCACTGAAGAAATTCAATCCGACAACGCCAGGCCAGCGCCAATTGGTGCTTGTCGACCGTTCGCACCTATACAAGGGCAAGCCGATCAAGGGTCTGACCGAGGGCTTGAGCTCGAAGGGTGGACGCAACAATGTCGGCCGTATCACCACCCGCTTCCGCGGTGGTGGCCACAAGCGGACTTACCGCCGTATCGATTTCAAGCGGCGCAAGTTCGACATGAGTGCGACGGTTGAGCGGATCGAATATGATCCGAACCGGACCGCTTTCATCGCGCTGATCCGCTATGAAGACGGGGAGCTTTCCTACATCATCGCGCCGCAGCGCCTGTCGGTCGGCGACACGGTGATTTCCGGTGCGACCGTCGACGTGAAGCCGGGTAATGCGATGCTGCTGGCCAACATGCCGGTCGGCACGATCATTCACAATGTGGAACTGAAGCCGGAAAAGGGCGGTCAGATTGCGCGTTCCGCCGGAACCTACGCCCAGCTGGTCGGCCGCGACCAGGGCATGGCGATCCTGCGCCTCAATTCGGGCGAACAGCGCATTGTCCCTGGCGCCTGCATGGCGACGGTTGGTGCGGTGTCCAACTCCGATCACGGCAACATTTCGCTCGGCAAGGCCGGTCGCAAGCGCTGGATGGGCAAACGTCCGCACAATCGCGGCGTGACCATGAACCCGGTCGACCATCCGCATGGCGGTGGTGAAGGGCGGAGCTCGGGCGGACGCAATCCCGTCACGCCTTGGGGCAAGCCGACCAAGGGCAAGCGTACACGGTCGAACAAGACCAGCGATAAATTCATCATGCGCTCACGTCATCAGCGCAAGAAGTAGGAAAGAGGCAGAGACAAGTGACACGCTCAGTCTGGAAAGGCCCGTTCGTCGACGGCTATCTGTTGAAGAAAGCCGAGAAAGTGCGCGAAGGCGGCCGAAACGAAGTCATCAAGATGTGGAGCCGCCGCTCCACCATCCTGCCGCAGTTCGTCGGCCTGACCTTTGGCGTCTACAACGGCCAGAAGCACATTCCGGTTTCGGTCTCCGAAGACATGGTTGGCCACAAATTTGGCGAGTTCGCACCGACCAGGACCTATTACGGTCACGGTGCCGACAAGAAGGCCAGGAGAAAGTAAGATGGGCAAGGCCAAAGCAGAACGACGGCTTGCGGAAAATGAGGCGCGTGCTGTGCTGCGCACCATCCGCGTCAGCCCGCAGAAACTCAACCTGGTCGCCGCAATGATCCGTGGCAAGAAGGTTTCAGCTGCACTCGCAGACCTGGAGTTTTCGCGCAAGCGCATCGCCGGAACCGTCAAGAAGACGCTGGAATCGGCTATCGCGAACGCGGAAAACAACCACGATCTCGACGTCGACGCACTGGTTGTCGCAGAGGCCTGGGTCGGCAAATCCATCACCATGAAGCGCTTCATGGCCCGGGGCCGTGGCCGCGCCAGCCGCATCGAGAAGCCGTTTTCCAACCTGACGATTGTTGTGCGCGAAGTTGAAGAACAAGGGGAGGCCGCCTGATGGGCCAAAAAGTCAATCCGATCGGCCTTCGCCTCGGCATCAACCGCACGTGGGATTCGCGTTGGTTTGCCAATTCCGGTGAATACGGCCGTTTGCTGCACGAAGATCTGGCTATACGCGGTGAGCTGGAAAAGGAACTCAAGCAGGCGGCGATCTCCAAGATCGTGATCGAGCGTCCGCACAAGAAGTGCCGGGTGACGATCCATTCGGCGCGTCCGGGGCTGATCATCGGCAAAAAGGGCGCGGACATCGAGCGGCTACGCAAGAAACTGACCGCAATGACCGGTGTGGATACGCATCTGAACATCGTTGAGGTGCGCAAGCCGGAAACCGACGCGACGTTGGTGGCGCAGTCAATTGCTCAGCAGTTGGAGCGCCGCATTGCGTTTCGCCGCGCCATGAAACGTGCGGTCCAGTCGGCGATCCGCCTTGGCGCCGAGGGCATTCGGATCAATTGCGGCGGCCGGCTTGGCGGCGCGGAAATTGCACGCATGGAGTGGTATCGCGAAGGACGCGTTCCGCTGCACACTCTTCGCGCTGATGTTGATTACGGCACTGCCGAGGCAAAAACTGCCTACGGCATCTGCGGTGTGAAAGTCTGGATCTTCAAGGGTGAAATCCTCGAGCATGATCCGCTGGCTTCCGAGCGCAAGGCAATTGAAGGCGATCAGCCCGGCGGACGCCGCCGCGAGAACGCTTGAAGCGTCTCGGCAGGGAAGAAGAATTCGGAGTAGACTGAGATGCTGCAACCAAAGCGCACGAAGTTCCGCAAACAGTTCAAGGGCCGCATCCATGGTGTAGCCAAGGGCGGAACCAATCTGAACTTCGGGTCGTTTGGCCTGAAAGCGCTGGAACCTGAGCGGGTTACTGCGCGGCAGATCGAAGCGGCCCGCCGCGCGATCACCCGTTACATGAAACGCCAGGGCCGAGTGTGGATCCGCATCTTTCCGGATGTGCCGGTAACGTCGAAACCGACGGAAGTCCGCATGGGTAAGGGCAAGGGATCGGTCGATTATTGGGCAGCGCGGGTCAAGCCTGGCCGGGTGATGTTTGAGATCGACGGCGTTAATGAAGAAGTCGCGCGTGAAGCGTTGCGTCTGGGCGCTCAAAAGCTGCCCGTCAAGACGCGCTTTGTGCAGCGCATTGCTGATTAGGAAGGGCTGACAGGATGAAGGCCGAAGAAGCAAGGGCGATGAGCCCGGATCAGTTGAACGACGAATTGGCAAAGCTCAAGAAGGAGCAGTTTAATCTGCGCTTCCAGAAAGCAACCGGCCAGTTGGAGAAAACAGCGCGCGTGAAGGCGGTTCGCCGCGATATTGCACGCATCAAGACGATTGCCGCCCAAAAAGCGGCCGAGAACAAGGCTTAAGGAACGAACCCATGCCGAAGCGCGTTTTGCAAGGTACCGTGGTCAGCGACAAAAACGACAAGACCGTTGTGGTCAGGGTCGAACGTCGTTTCACGCATCCGGTGATGAAGAAAACCGTGCGTACGACCAAGAAGTACAAAGCTCATGATGAGGCCAACAGCCACAAGGTGGGCGATAAGGTTTCCATCCAGGAATCGAAGCCTGTGTCCAAGGACAAGCGCTGGACCGTAGTTGCGGGCGCTGAAGGCTGAGTTTGAAAGTGTGAACGTTCCGGTCGGATCATTTTCAGACCGGTGATTTGAAGAAGGCGGCCAGTCATGATTCAGATGCAAACAAACCTCGATGTGGCGGACAATTCCGGCGCCCGTCGTGTCATGTGCATCAAGGTTTTGGGCGGCTCGAAACGGAAATATGCTTCTGTGGGCGACGTCATCGTCGTTTCCGTGAAAGAAGCCATTCCGCGCGGGCGCGTCAAAAAGGGTGATGTGATGAAAGCGGTGGTCGTCAGGACCGCCAAGGATATCCGCCGCCCCGATGGCAGCGTTATCCGCTTTGACGGAAACGCGGCCGTTTTGGTCGACAACAAGGCCGAGCCTGTCGGAACACGTATCTTCGGACCCGTACCGCGTGAATTGCGCGCCAAACGACACATGAAGATCATTTCCCTGGCCCCTGAAGTGCTCTGAAGGAACACGGGCGATGCAGAAGATAAAAAAAGGCGATTCAGTCGTCATTCTGGCTGGCAAGGACAAGGGCCGTACCGGTGAAGTCCTGCAGGTAATGCCGAAAGAAAACCGCGCATTGGTGCGTGGCGTTAACATGATCCGCCGCCATCAGCGCCAAACCCAGACCCAGGAGGCCGGCATCATCTCCAAGGAGGCGCCGATCCACCTGTCGAATATTGCAATTGCCGACAAGGACGGGAAGCCGACGCGGGTTGGTTTCAAGATTGACGGCGAGAAGAAGGTTCGCGTTGCAAAGCGTTCCGGAGATTTGATCGATGGCTGAGGCGAATTACACACCGCGCATGAAGCAGCGCTATAACGATGTGATCCGCAAGGATCTGCTCGAGCAGTTCAATTACGACAATGGTATGCAGGTGCCCAGGGTCGACAAGATCGTGCTCAACATGGGCGTTGGTGAAGCGACGAATGATTCCAAGAAGCCGGCGGTTGCGGCCGAGGAACTGTCCCTGATTGCCGGACAGAAAGCCATCGTAACCTATGCCCGCAATTCGATCGCAAGCTTCAAGGTGCGTGAGCAAATGCCCATCGGCGCCAAGGTGACGCTTCGCAAGGACCGCATGTATGAGTTCATGGACCGGTTGATCACGATTGCGCTGCCGCGCGTTCGAGATTTTCGTGGTCTGAACCCAAAAAGCTTTGACGGCCGTGGCAATTTCGCCATGGGCCTGAAAGAGCACATCGTGTTCCCGGAGATCGACTATGACAAGGTCGACGAAATCCGCGGAATGGACATCATCGTTTGTACGACCGCCAGGACGGATGACGAGGCGAGAGCATTGCTCAGTGCCTTCAACTTCCCTTTCCGGCAGTAACGGCAAGCGAGAACAAGGACTATTTAAATGGCAAAAGTCAGTGCAGTCGAGAAAAACGAAAGACGCCGCAGAAAGGTCGCACAATATGCGAAACGGCGGGCTGAGTTGAAGGCTATTATCAACGACCGTTCGAAACCGATGGATGAACGATTTGCAGCACAGCTCAAGCTGTCGCAGTTGCCGCGAAATTCATCGAAGACCCGCATCCGCAACCGCTGTGAGGTTTCCGGTCGGCCACGTGGCTTTTACCGCAAGCTGAAAATGTCGCGCATTGCCTTGCGTGAACTGGGTTCGCTCGGAATGATTCCGGGCCTGGTCAAGTCAAGCTGGTAAGGAGGGCAGACAATGTCATTGAGTGATCCCCTCGGCGATATGCTGACCCGCATTCGCAATGCGGCTGGCCGGCGCAAAGGCACGGTTTCCACACCGGCTTCCAAACTGCGGGCCCGGGTCCTGGAAGTGATGAAGAACGAAGGCTATATCCGCGGATATTCCCAGACCGACCACAAGGACGGTAAATCGGAACTCGAAATCGAGCTGAAGTATCACGACGGTGGACCTGTTATTCGGGAGATTTCCCGTGTTTCAAGGCCGGGCCGCCGGGTTTACGTCTCGGTCAAATCGATCCCGCATGTGGCCAATGGGCTTGGTATTTCGATCCTCTCCACGCCGAAAGGCGTGATGGCGGATCACGATGCACGCGAACAGAATGTCGGCGGAGAAATTCTCTGCCAGATATTCTGACCGGTGCGTAATTGAACTGAACGGCAAGGACGAAGAACATGTCCCGTATCGGCAAAAAACCTGTGGCTGTGCCGGAAGGCGTCACCGCCACCGTTGAAGGCCAGACGGTCACCGCTAAAGGCCCCAAGGGCGAGTTGAAATTCGTCGTTAACGACGAAGTGCTGGTGAAGCTGGAAGACGGTGTGATCAGTGTTGATCCGCGTGATGAATCCAAGGATGCGCGCTCCAAATGGGGTATGTCGCGGACCCAGATCCAGAACATCCTCACCGGTGTGAAAGAGGGTTTCGAGCGCAAGCTTGAAATCAACGGTGTTGGCTATCGCGCAGCAATGCAGGGCAACAATCTGCAATTGGCGCTGGGTTTCAGTCACGACGTTCTCTACGAGGTGCCGGAAGGTATTTCGATTGCCTGCCCCAAGCCGACCGAGATCGTGGTTACCGGCATCGACAAGCAGAAAGTCGGTCAGGTGGCATCCGAGATCCGCAGATATCGCAAACCGGAACCCTACAAGGGCAAAGGTGTGAAATATGCCGAAGAGCGCATTGTGCGCAAAGAAGGCAAGAAGAAGTAAGGAACAGGCGTCATGGCTTCCAAGGATTCAGTCAGACGGCGTGCTTCGCGCGTCCGCCGCACCGTAAAGTCGGTTGCCGGTGGCCGTCCGCGTTTGTCGGTGCACCGGTCTTCGAAAAACATCTATGCCCAGATCATCGATGATGCGAAAGGCCATACCATTGCTGCAGCTTCAACGCTGGACAAGGACTTGAAATCCAAGCTGAAGAGTGGTGCGGATTCGGGCGCGGCCGCTGAGGTGGGCAAACTTGTCGCCGAACGTGCAACGAAAGCTGGCGTCAAGGAAGTGGTTTTTGACCGCGGTCCTTACATCTATCACGGCAGAGTGAAGGCCTTGGCCGAAGCTGCCCGCGAAGGCGGCTTGACCTTCTAGATTTCAACAAGTGCTACCGGAAAAGAACAAGGAACCAGGATATGGCACAACAACCTCGCAAGGACGACCGCGGACGCGGACGTGACCGCGAAGAGCGCGACAGCGAATTTGTCGACAAGCTCGTTCACATCAACCGCGTGGCCAAGGTGGTCAAGGGTGGCCGCCGTTTCGGCTTCGCCGCACTTGTCGTTGTCGGCGATCAGAAAGGCCGGGTTGGTTTTGGACATGGCAAGGCCCGTGAGGTGCCTGAAGCCATTCGCAAGGCAACCGAAAGCGCCAAACGCGACATGATTTTTGTACCTTTGCGTTCGGGCCGCACGCTTCATCACGATGTTGCCGGCCGGCATGGCGCTGGCAAGGTGCTGCTGCGTTCAGCCAAGCCGGGTACCGGAATTATTGCCGGCGGTCCGATGCGTGCTGTTTTCGAAACACTGGGAATGCAGGATGTCGTTGCCAAGTCGATGGGTTCGTCAAACCCCTACAACATGGTTCGGGCGACTTTCGATGCGCTGAAAAGACAGATGCACCCCAAGGACATCGCCGCTCAGCGGGGAATCAAATACTCGACCCTGCAGGATCGCCGCCGCGATCTGATTGGGGCTGAGGAATAGGAGCGACGGTCGGCGTTTCGCAAGCGCGCTACGACCTGCAAGGATCAGGAAACGAAATGATGGCTGAGAAAAGCAAGGGCAAGACCGTTACCGTCGAGCAAATTGGCAGCCCGCTTCGCCGCCCTGGCGAACAGCGCGCCACCTTGGTGGGCCTCGGACTTAATAAAATGCATCGCCGCCGCACCCTGGAGGATACTCCGGCCGTGCGTGGCATGATCCGCAAAGTGCAGCATCTCGTTCGTGTTGTCGACGAAGCCTGAGCTGCGAGGAGAATAGATCATGAAACTCAACGAGTTGAGCGACAAGGCCGGGTCAAGAAAAACCCGCAAGCGGGTAGGGCGCGGCATTGGATCGGGCACGGGCAAGACTTCGGGCCGAGGTGTAAAAGGTCAGAAATCACGCTCGGGTGTTGCCTTGAACGGCTATGAAGGCGGCCAGATGGCAATCTACCGCCGCCTGCCGAAGCGTGGCTTCAAAAACCCGTTCTCAAAGAACTATTGCACGATTTCTGTTGGACGGGTCCAGGCCGCGGTCGATGCCAAAAAGATTGATGCCAAGAAGCCGGTTACCGTTGAAGCGCTGGTTGAAGCAGGAATTCTGCGCCGCGCCAAGGATGGCGTTCGCCTTCTGGGCGATGGCGAGATTTCCGCCAAACTGAGCTTTGAAATTGCTGGCGCATCGAAATCGGCGATTGAGAAGGTCGAGAAAGCCGGCGGTTCGGTCAAGTTGCCGGAAAAGGCTGAGAAATCCGACGCCGAATAGGCGATCACAATAAGCGGCGGTTGTCGGACCGCCGCTTGCAACTTGGGTTACCGCAGCCTATTTCGGTATTCTTGCTGTTTGCGGCACCCAAGTGCCTGCGGGATCAAGCGGAGACTACCCACACATGGCATCTGCTGCTGAACAACTAGCCTCAAATCTGAATTTCTCGGCCTTCGCCAAAGCGGAAGACCTCAAGAAGCGCATTTGGTTTACGCTCGGTGCCTTGCTGGTCTACCGGGTCGGAACCTACATCCCGATGCCGGGCATCAACCCGGACGCGTTTGCGCAGGCTTTCGAGCAGCAAAGCGGCGGTGTTCTGGGCATGTTCAACATGTTTGCCGGTGGCGCGGTGGAGCGCATGGCGATCTTCGCGCTCGGCATCATGCCGTATATTTCCGCCTCTATCATCATGCAGCTTATGACGTCGGTCATTCCAACGCTTGAGCAGCTGAAGAAGGAAGGCGAGCAGGGCCGAAAGGTCATCAACCAATACACGCGCTATGGCACTGTGCTGCTGGCCACGGTGCAGGCCTATGGTATCTCCGTGGGGCTTGAAAGCGGTAACAATATCGTCACCGATCCTGGCTGGTTCTTCCGAATATCGGCTGTGATCACACTTGTTGGCGGTACCATGTTCCTGATGTGGCTTGGCGAGCAGATCACTGCCCGCGGCATCGGCAACGGTATCTCCCTGATCATCTTTGCCGGCATTGTTGCGGGCTTGCCGTCGGCGATCACCGGCACGCTGGAACTTGGCCGCACAGGCGCACTTTCCACCGGCCTGATCCTTGCGATCATCGTTCTTGCCGTCGTGGTCATAGCGCTGATCGTGTTTTTCGAAAGGGCTCAGCGGCGGCTGCTGATCCAGTATCCCAAGCGCCAGGTTGGCAACCGCATGTTCCAGGGCGATACCTCGCACCTGCCGTTGAAGCTGAATACTGCAGGCGTCATTCCGCCAATCTTCGCGTCATCACTGCTTTTGCTGCCGGTAACAGTGGCAGGATTTTCGGACACGACGAACTTGCCGACCTGGGCCGGAACAATTCTGGCAGCGCTTGGCCATGGGCAACCGCTCTACATGGCGTTCTACGCGGCGATGATTGCGTTCTTCGCCTTCTTCTACACAGCGATCGTGTTCAACCCGAAGGACACGGCCGACCAGCTGAAGCAGAATGGCGGCTTCATTCCGGGCTACCGTCCCGGTGAACGCACGGCTGAATATATCGACTTCGTGCTGACGCGGATTACCGTGGTTGGTGCGATCTATCTGGTAGTCGTTTGTCTATTACCCGAATTTCTAATTTCGGCGACGGGTGTTCCGTTCTATCTGGGCGGCACATCGCTTCTCATTGTTGTCAGCGTTACGCTGGATACTGTGGCGCAGGTGCAGGGGCACCTGATTGCCCACCAGTATGAGGGGCTGGTCAAGAAATCGAAATTGCGTGGGGGACGCCGCGGACGATGAAAATGATATTGCTGGGACCGCCCGGCGCCGGCAAGGGGACGCAGGCGCAGCGGCTGGTCGACAAGTTTGGCATTCCCCAGCTTTCGACGGGGGATATGCTGCGTGCCGCGCAGGAAGCGGGTACTGAAGTCGGCAAACGTGCCAAGGCGGTCATGGATGCGGGGGAACTCGTATCAGACGCGATAGTCAATGCGATTGTGTCGGAGCGTATCGATCAATCCGATTGTGCAAACGGGTTCATTCTGGATGGCTATCCACGCACGTTGGCACAAGCTGATGCAGTTGAAGAAATGCTGGAGTCGAAAGGTCTCAAGCTGGACGTGGTTATCGAGCTTGTTGTCAACGACAAGGCGCTTGTCGGGCGCATCCTGAAGCGGGCTGAAGAAGCTGAAGCTGCAGGCAAACCGGTCCGCAAGGATGACAATGCCGAAGTGTTCGATGAGCGGCTTCGCGAGTACTACAAAAAAACCGCTCCGCTGACCGGATATTACTATGCAAAACGGCTGCTGCAGACGGTAGACGGCATGGGTGATATCGATGCGGTGGCCGAGGAAATTGAAACCGTCCTGGAATCAGTCTGAAGGACGACAAAAACCGCGTTGGGGCAGTTGACAATTACGGTCGATTCGGCCATTGACAGCGCCAATTCGCTTGAAATTGAAGGCGGTCGGCACCGGTTGGAATTCCAGGACCGGGATCGGGCGCTTTCGTGTTTGTCCGGTGAATGATTTTTCTGTTCCGGACTGACAGAAATACTGCAAGGAGAACAGGCGTGGCCCGTATAGCTGGCGTCAACATCCCGACCAACAAGCGCGCGATTATCGCGCTGCAATACATTCATGGCATCGGTCCGAAATTTGCGGCCGAGATCATTGAAAAAGCCAATATTCCGCTTGAGCGCCGCGTCAGTGAGTTGAGTGATGCGGAACTGGTGCTGATCCGCGAAGCGATCGATCGCGACTATCAGGTTGAAGGTGACCTGCGCCGTGAGACATCGATGAACGTAAAGCGTCTGATGGACCTGGGCTGCTATCGTGGATTGCGCCATCGCCGTTCGCTTCCTGTTCGCGGGCAGCGTACGCACACAAATGCGAGGACCCGAAAGGGACCCGCGAAGCCTATCGCAGGCAAGAAGAAGTAATCATTGAGAATAGGCGGTAGCCAACCGCCGATTTCCAGGTGGAGCCGCTGGCATTACGGCGGTGTTGAGATCAACGGAAGGATAAGGAATGGCCAAGGAAGCCACTCGTGTTCGCCGCCGCGAGCGCAAAAACATCTCTTCGGGCGTCGCCCACGTCAATTCGACATTCAACAATACGATGATCACCATCACTGATGCGCAGGGCAATGCGATTGCCTGGTCGTCGGCCGGTGCTCAAGGGTTCAAGGGTTCGCGCAAATCGACTCCGTTTGCGGCACAGGTTGCTGCGGAAGACTGTGCCAAGAAGGCTCAGGAACACGGTATGCGCCAGCTTGAGGTAGAGGTTTGCGGACCGGGTTCGGGCCGCGAGTCGGCGCTTCGTGCATTGCAGGCGGCCGGGTTCACGATCACATCGATCCGCGATGTGACACCGATACCGCACAATGGTTGCCGCCCGCGCAAGAAGCGTCGCGTCTAACGAGTTTTCACGACCGCACGAGCACCGTCAGGCGCTCCTCTGCAGGTTCCAGCTCTGTTGCCACGATTGGATGGTGGCAAGGAAACGGAAGGACACCGAATATGATCCACAAGAACTGGCAGGAATTGATCAAGCCCAACAAGCTCGAGTTCCAGACCAAGAACAATACGACGACGCTTGTCGCGGAACCGCTTGAACGGGGCTTTGGCCTGACGCTCGGCAATGCGCTGCGCCGTATCCTTTTGTCGTCGCTGCGCGGCGCTGCTGTCACCGCAGTGCAGATCGACGGCGTGTTGCATGAGTTTTCTTCTATCGCCGGTGTGCGCGAGGATGTGACGGACATTGTTCTCAACATCAAGGAAATCGCCATCCGCATGGAAGGTGAAGGGCCCAAGCGCATGGTTGTGCGCAAGCAGGGCCCGGGCACGGTTACGGCAGGCGATATCCAGACGGTTGGCGATGTTGAAATCCTCAATCCCGACCACATCATCTGCACGCTCGATGAGGGTGCGGAAATCCGCATGGAATTCACTGTTGATGCGGGCAAGGGTTATGTGCCGGCCGAGCGCAACCGCGCCGAAGATGCGCCGATTGGCCTGATCCCGGTCGACAGCCTCTATTCGCCGGTCAAGAAAGTTTCCTACAAGGTCGAGAACACCCGCGAGGGCCAGGTTCTCGATTACGACAAGCTGACCCTGACCGTTGATACCGATGGCTCTGTTTCCGGTGAGGATGCGGTCGCATTTGCAGCACGCATTCTGCAGGACCAGCTGTCGATTTTCGTCAACTTCGAGGAGCCGAGCCGCGAGGAACCTCAGGAACAGGTTACCGAACTGGCATTCAACCCGGCGCTTTTGAAGAAAGTCGACGAACTGGAGTTGTCGGTTCGCTCGGCAAACTGCCTGAAGAACGACAATATCGTATATATTGGCGATCTCATTCAGAAAACCGAAGCCGAAATGCTGCGTACACCGAATTTCGGTCGCAAATCGCTGAACGAAATCAAGGAAGTTCTGGCTGCGATGGGGCTGCATCTCGGGATGGAAGTCCAGGATTGGCCGCCAGAGAACATCGAAGATCTGGCCAAACGGTACGAAGACCAGTACTGAGGCGCAAAAAAGCCTCGTTTTGAGAGAGTTGAAGGAGAAAGCTCATGCGCCATGGTAAATCAGGCCGCAAGCTGAACCGCACATCAAGCCATCGCAAGGCGATGTTTGCCAATATGGCAGCATCGTTGATCGAGCACGAGCAGATCACGACAACACTGCCCAAGGCGAAAGAGCTGCGGCCGATTGTCGAAAAGCTGGTGACACTCGGAAAACGCGGTGATTTGCATGCCCGCCGTCAAGCCATATCGGCCATTCGCGACGACAAGCTGGTTCGACGCCTGTTTGACACGATCGCTCCGCGCTATGCGGACCGCAATGGTGGCTATCTGCGCATCATGAAGGCGGGTTTCCGCTATGGCGACAACGCTCCGATGGCGGTGATCGAATTTGTTGATCGCGACGTTGACGCCAAGGGTGCTGCCGACCGTGCCCGTATGGATGCGGAAGATCAGGGTGCTGAAGAGACCGCGGCGGCATAATCGGGTCGCCTTGCTGACCAGGGCGTTCTTCGCTCAATCGGAAACAAAAGCGCGAAAAATGCTTCAATGGTTCCAACCGGATAAAGGCGTTGTTGCGGTTCAAAGAAACTGCAAAACGCCCCATCGGAAAGCCTCGCAATGCGGGGCTTTTTTGTTGTTCGAGCCTTGGTCAGGTCGCGAAGTGTCACTACGTTAACGGAAATCACGAATCGGGCTGTTTGTGAGGCCAACAAAAATGCTGTTCAAATCGAGCGGAATGCTGCGCTTAATCGTTGTTTTACTGGCAATGGCAGTAGCGCTTCCTCAGGGCCGGGCGGAGGAGAACATTCTCGATCTCCTCAAGGGTGCACTTGACGGCAATACGATGCAGGATGGAGCCCAACCGGGCAAACGCGTGCCGTTCGGCCGCGATGAAATCCAGCTGTCATTTGCTCCACTTGTGCGTCAGACCGCTCCCGGTGTGGTCAACGTCTATGCCTCGTCGAAGGCGCCGCCAAGATCACCATTCATGGGCGATCCGTTCTTCGACCGGTTCTTTGGCGGAGGAATGCCGCCACGTGTGCAGTCTTCCCTTGGCTCGGGCGTTATTGTTGACAGCTCCGGACTGGTGGTCACCAATCACCACGTCATCCGCGGTGCGGATGAAGTGAAGGTGGCGCTGGCCGACGGCAGGGAATTTGAAAGCACCATCCTCATCCAGGAAGAGTCTATTGACCTGGCCGTGCTGAAGATCGACGGCGATGATTTTCCTGCATTGGAGCTGGGCGATTCCGACCGGCTTGAAGTGGGTGATCTGGTGCTGGCAATTGGCAACCCGTTCGGTGTCGGGCAGACGACGACGTCGGGCATTATCTCCGCGTTGGCCCGCTCGCATCTGGGCATCAACGATTTTGGCTTTTTCATCCAGACCGACGCGGCGATCAATCCCGGAAATTCCGGCGGAGCACTGATCGACATGTCGGGCCGTGTGGTTGGCATCAACACGGCAATCTATTCGCGTTCGGGTGGCTCAAACGGTATCGGCTTTGCGATACCGTCCAACATGGTGCGAGGCGTAGTCGATGCGGCGCTGAGCGGCAGTGATTTCGTCAACCGGCCGTGGATTGGTGCCGGTTTTGATTTGGTCGATGCGCAGGTTGCCGAAGCGCTCGGGATGGAACGGCCAACGGGAGCGCTGGTCTCGGAGGTAAGCGACGGTGGCCCCGCGGAACGCGCCGGGCTGCGCCCCGGCGATGTGGTGCTCGTCGTCGATGGTGTTGAAATCCAACATCCTGACGCACTCGGTTATCGCCTGGCGACGCGACGTATCGGCGAAGTCGCCGCCTTTGAGGTTTTACGGCGCGGCAAGATTGTGTCGCTCAACATCAGCCTGGAGATGGCGCCGGAAGGTGAGTCCGGTGTTCAGGTAACCATTGACGGCCGCAGCCCGTTTGCTGGCTCAACTGTCGCCGAACTGTCCCCCGCCTTGGCCCGCAGGCTTGGATTGCCGGAAAATTCCAGAGGCGTTGCGATCGTTGAGATTGCACGCAATTCGCCGTCGCACCGATTTGGGCTGAGGCCCAGCGATATTGTGCGGGAATTGAATGGAGAAGAGATCGGAAATGCCGATCAGCTGGTGTCATTGGCCGGTGAACGCACACGCTGGTGGCGGTTTTCCATTGAACGCGATGGACGGCTGTTGCGGCAGACGCTGCGCTATTGAGGCCCTGTTGCGGTGAGTGACCTTTTTGGCGAAGAAGCTTCGCAAGAAGATCCATCAGTAAGGCCGCTCGCCGACCGGCTGCGGCCATCAAAGCTCGCCGACGTTGTTGGCCAGGAGCATTTGACTGGTGGGGAAGGTTCGCTGACCCGGACGATCCGCGCCGGATCGCTCGGCAGCATGATCTTCTGGGGACCTCCCGGGACCGGCAAGACGACGGTTGCCCGTTTGCTGGCCGGTGAGACCGACCTGGCTTTCGAACAGATATCTGCCATTTTTTCAGGTGTGGCCGATCTGAAAAAAGTGTTCGAGGCCGCGAAGTTAAGGCGTGCCAATGGCCGTCAGACATTGTTGTTTGTTGACGAAATCCATCGTTTCAACCGTGCCCAACAGGATTCCTTTCTGCCGGTGATGGAAGATGGAACGGTCGTCCTCGTCGGAGCGACCACGGAAAATCCTTCGTTTGAGCTGAATGCCGCGCTTTTGTCGCGTGCTCGCGTACTCACCTTTCGAGCGCTTGAGCCGGAAAGCATCGAGGCGTTGCTGTTTCGCGCTGAGGATGCCGAAGGCAGGGCGCTTCCGCTTGATGATGAGGCGCGAGCGGTGATTGTGCGCATGGCAGACGGTGATGGCCGCTCGGCGCTGACATTGGCTGAGGAGATCTGGCGCGCTGCCGCAGAGGACGAGATTTTTGACGCAGAGGGTGTCCAGCAGGTCGTACAACGCCGCGCACCGGTTTATGACAAGAGCCGGGACGGCCACTACAACCTGATTTCTGCCCTGCACAAAAGCGTTCGCGGATCTGATCCGGATGCGGCCTTGTATTATCTGGCCCGCATGTTTGATGCCGGTGAAGACCCACTCTATATCGGCCGGCGGCTGGTGCGAATGGCGTCGGAGGATATCGGTCTGGCGGACCCACAGGCGCTGGTGATCGCCAATGCTGCAAAGGACGCTTACGACTATCTCGGTTCGCCGGAGGGCGAACTGGCCTTTGCGCAGGCCTGCATCTATCTGGCCACAGCACCGAAATCCAACGCTGCCTATGGGGCATTCAAACAGGCAACCAGGGCGGCAAAAGAACACGGATCATTGCCGCCGCCCAAACACATACTCAATGCGCCGACCCGATTGATGAAAGATGAAGGGTATGGGGCGGGATATGCATATGATCACGATCAGCCGGGTGCGTTTTCCGGGCAAAACTACTTTCCCGATTCCATGGACAGGCAGAGGTTTTACGACCCGCCAGATCGCGGCTTTGAGCGTGAGCTTCGCAAACGGCTTGATTACTGGGCCAAGCTGCGCCGTGAGCGCGCCCAACAAACCGAGGATTGATCGCGATCAAGGCGCTTTGTTCGCTTGCTGATAGACTTAACATGGTCGGGAGTGTTCAAAGGAGCCTGCCATGCATGTGATCGTTATTTACGGAACTGTCGAGGGCCAAACCCGCAAGATCGCAAGAAACATTGCCGGTACTGTCCAGAGTTTGGGACATGACGTGACCGTGTTTGATGCGGCCGATATTGATGATGTTGACTTGGCCACGTCCGATGCTGTGATCGTCGCCGCACCTGTTCACACAGGCAAATATCCGGCCGCGCTCGGTCATTGGCTTAAGCACAACACCGGGGAACTTAACAACTTGCCGAGCGTATTCGTCTCTGTGTCGCTGGCGGCAGCCTCTGCCTTCCCGGAAGAACAGCGCGAGATCGATTCTATCTCCGCTGATTTTCTGGAAGAAACCGGGTGGAAGCCCGATGAGGTTCATCAGGCGGCGGGAGCGCTTCGGTATCTGGAATACGATTTCCTCAAGCGTTTGCTCATGCGCCATATCGTCAAGCAGGGAGGCGGTCCGGTAGACACGTCGCGCGATTATGAGTTCACCGATTGGGATGCGCTGTCAGCGTTTGTATCGAACTTCCTGAAGCAGAAAGCTGCTTGATCGACAATACTGCCTTGCGGTTTGCGGCGGATCAGCTATGCAGCCGAAATGGCGCATTTACTTCTCGTGGCTCTCGGCGGAGCAATTGGAGCAGGGCTCAGGCATTTGGTCGGCCTGGCGGCGATGCGGCTCCTGGGGACTGGCTTTCCCTGGGGCACCATGTTCGTCAACGTAGCCGGTTCGCTGGCGATGGGCATCCTGATTGCGGTGCTGGCGCGAAGATCGGGAACACCGTCAGAAGTGCGGTTGTTTTTGGCGACTGGTATACTGGGAGGTTTCACCACATTCTCGGCTTTCTCGCTTGATGTTGCTGTCCTGTGGGAGCGTGGAGAGGCCGCTGCCGCATTCGGGTACATCATGGTAAGCGTCGTTGCCTCCATTCTTGCTCTATTTGCCGGTCTGTGGCTGATCAGAAGTTTCGCCTGATGACTTCTCGGTCAGCTTGCTTTATCGCCTCAGCGCATGAGTGCCGTTGAACAAATAAGCGTCGAAACTGACGAAACCGGTATGCGCGTCGACCGTTGGTTCAAAGCGCACTATCCGGGCCTCGGTTTCGGGCAGCTGCAAAAATTGCTTCGCTCTGGCCAGGTACGCGTCGATGGTGGCCGGGTCAAATCCGACACGCGTCTGAAACCGGGTCAGATCGTTCGGGTACCGCCGCTTGCCGTGGACCGAAAAGGTGCACCCGTTACCGTAAACACGCTGAAAAACACAGCCGACGGTGAGGCGCTGCGAAAAATCCTGCTGCACGAAGATGACAAGGTGTTCGTTTTCAACAAGCCGGCAGGCCTCGCGGTGCAGGGGGGATCCGGTGTATCGCGCCACATTGACGGCATGCTTGAGGCGCTGCGCAGCAAAAAGGGTGAGAAGCCGCGGCTCGTGCACCGTTTGGACCGCGATACGTCCGGTGTTCTGGTCGTGGCGCGGACCCGCCAGGCAGCGGTTCGGCTGACCGAAGCTTTCCGAAAGCGAGACACAAAGAAAACCTACTGGGCATTGGTGAAGGGCGTTCCGAAGAGGCCCGAAGGCAGGATTTCGACATGGCTGGTCAAGGAACAGACCGTCGATGGCGACCGGATGCGGGTTGCCAGACATGGCGAACCTGATGCTGACCATGCGGTCTCCCATTACCGTCTCGTTGAGAAAGCCGCCCATGGACTTTCCTGGCTGGCGATGGAGCCGCATACCGGGCGCACACATCAACTTCGTGTGCATGCCGCCCATATTGGCTGTCCGATCATTGGCGATCCGAAATATTTTGAAGCCGATCAAAATTGGGATTTTCCGGGCGGCGTTCAAAAACGCCTGCACCTGCATGCGCGACGCATTGTCATTCCACATCCGGCCGGAGGCTCGCTTGATGTCACCGCGCCATTGCCGCCCCACATGGTTCAAAGCTGGAATTTGCTCGGCTTTGACGAAGCCAGCGGCGAGGAGTAGTGAGGTTTCATGCGTGATATTTTGAATGATGCCGAGAAGGCCGCTCGCGAGAGCCCGGAGGCCCTGGCACAAAAACACTCAAAACCGGCGCTACCGAAGCGGTTTTACAAACAGGCAATGGCTGGTCCTGTCGAAGCCGGCGGATTTGGCGTGCTGCTGGATGGCCGTCCAGTCAGAACGCCGGCCAAGAGCATTCTGGCAATGCCGACGGAGGCTGGTGCACGGCTGATTTCTGAAGAGTTCGATGCTCAGACCGACGTCATCGATCCGGCCAAAATGCCGGTCACCCGCCTGGCAAACACGGCAATTGACGGTGTTGCCAATGACCCGCAGTCGGTATTCGAAGATATCCTGCGTTTTGCCGCTTCGGATCTGCTGTTCTATCGCGCCGGTTCGCCGGAACGGCTGATCGAACTTCAGGCTGAAGCCTGGGACCCGGTTTTGGATCTCATTCGCGACAATTACGGTGCCCAGTTTGTTCTGGCAGAAGGGGTCATGCATGTCGAACAGCCGCGTACGGCGATCGCCGCAATCGGTGCAGCACTTCGGCCGCACGAGCATCCGGACGCGCTAGCCTCCATACATTCGATGACGGCGCTGATGGGATCAGCGCTGCTGGCGCTGTCGGTTGCCAACAGCCATATCAGCGCCGACCGGGCCTGGTCTGCAGCCCATGTTGATGAAGACTGGAACATCTCGCAATGGGGAGAGGACAGCGAAGCGGCAAAGCGGCGCGCATTCAGGCATGCCGACATGACTGCGGCTGTCGCGCTGCTTGACGCTGTCAGAGAGGATTCAGCCTGACGCGCTGCGCTTTGCAGCGAACTCACCTGGCGGATCAATGGCAAAGAAATTCAGCGGTGGCAGATAGCGATCGCTCGGAGAACTGGCCTGCTTGTTCGGCGCCTCGATAAAACACTCTTCGTCCGGCCAGTGCCAATCGTTATCCCAGGTCCAGCAGTCGTGTTTCTTGTATGTATCGGCAACTTTTTCGGCAAATTCCTTGTCGGTTGCCAAGCGAACCTGTGGTGACGGACTATTCGTCATGTAGGTCAGCGCAAGCGGTACCGTACGCTCCGTGCAGTAGTTTGACATCCATAGTCTGAAACCGATTTCCGACCGCAATTTGTCGAGTACCCGGAACAGCTGAACGTGATCTTCATGACCGTACTCGCCCCAGGGATTGTGTGAAAACACGTTCATTTCCGGCCGCAAGCGCTGTCTGAGCGCGGTTTCAACCTTATCGCGATTGTCTCGATACGCTGCGTGCACGCTTGTTGTTGGCTGATTGCCACCGATCGGTACCACCGTTGACAAGGTCCGTTTGGCGAGCCGTTTCAGTTCCCTTTTTGAAGCTTCAATTGAAAATGCCAGTCCGAATTCATCGCAAACCGGATTGGACCAATCCGCGCATCCATAGGTTCCCGCCTCCTCGAAATTCAGGCATTCCACGTTGCCGCGGGGATAATCGTTGAGCACCGCCTGCCGCCTTTCACCAAGGCCTGGATGGGCCCAGAAATCACGGTAAACGATCAACACGTCGTCGACTTGTTTGAGAATTGACGCAAACCACAGAAGTTCATCGTCCGGATGAGCGCCGATGATCAGTGAATTTTCGAGAAAGTTGGCCTGCATCATGGATTCCCGCATATTTTTGACTACTAGCCGGCAAGGCGTCTCGTGACAGCATGAATGGATCCGGCGACTTTTCCGGTGAGGCTCGCTGCCCGCTGAAACGATGACATCTGCACAGGCTTGGTGCCGAAATCGGCTTTGAATGCTTCGTCACCGATTGTGAAATCGAAAATATTTCCACCATCGCTCACCCAATCGGACATGATCATGTCGTACATCAGCAGACCCGGTGAGTGTTTGGCGTAATTATCGTAATCGCATCCGATGAGTAGATAGTTAAACCGGCCTTTGTGTGCTGTGCCGAAGACAATGCCGACCGTCACGCCATCATGAGATAGCCGGTAGGTGCGGGCGAACCCGCTCGCAGCCCCTCGTACTGCTACCTCGGCATAGAATTCATGCACGCAATCCTGCTGGATAGGATCGGCGTCGAAGCGGCCGGTGCGAAAGATCCTCAGTTCGCCGATGGCGCGGCGAATATCGGCCGCAGCGTCAAGGCATTCAATATTGGTGTCACCCAAACGTTCAAACCGGCGAAGCCGGCGGTCGATATATCGGGTCTGGCTTTTCCCGAACGCTCTCAGACGCCAATCGGCATACGGCGTTTCCAGCGATGCTTCGTGTGCAGAAAAGCCAGCCGGAGCGGGAGCTGCGCCAATAATACATTCAACTGATTTGACATGTTCCGGACGAACGGATTTGGCGCGAAATATGTCGTGTGGGCCGACAATCTTTGAAATCCGGCTCGGCAAGTCGTCACAATCATGCAGAACACCGGACCTGCCGTTTCGAACCACCGGTGCGCAATAGTCCGTGACGCCGAGGTCAGCAAATTCGAGGAGTGAAACACCGCGTCGTTTGATACGCATGAGTGGCAGAACCGCGATCAACTCGTTTGACACAGTTTCCCGTATCGTAATCGCCTGCGATTTCGCCCCGAGCGGCGTTGCGAGTAGGCGATGCATCGCATCAAGCCAAAGCGGATGCTGGAATGCTGTTGCAGACGCGTTGGCAAACAGCTCGGCAAATTCCTCGCTTTTGTAGTTCCATTCAGGAACGAGAGAGATTTCCATGTTCTGCTCCAAGCGCGGCGCCCTGTCACTTTTCCGCATGTGATTGAATAGCCGATGCGGGTTAATCTTTCGCAATCAAAGCGAATCCCTTGCATTTCCGGTTGTGGCGAACTTTCCCAAACTACGCGGATTTGCGCATTGTGTTCCTGGAAGGGACGGCTTGTCTCCGCGACAACAGATTAGGGTGCACATGGTTCAACCGCCTTCGAACCGCCAGGGCTTGTGTCGCAATGCGTCCGGAAAGCGTGTTTGCATTGTCGAAATTGACGATCGGAACAGCTTCGGTGCCAAATCGCTGCTTGTAGGAAGAATCGCCAACATTGAAGTCCAGGACCGACCCGCCGGCCTCATGCCAGTCAGCCAGTATTTCCTCATACATGATGATACCTGGTGCGCATTTGGAATATCGGGTGTAATCGCAGCCAATCAGAATGCCGTGGTAGCGGCCGGCATGTGTAATTCCAAATCCAATCGCCACCGGGTCCTGTTCATTTGAGATCCTGTGGGTGAGCCCAAAGCCATCTGCTGCTCCCAGGCGGGCGATTTCCTGGTAGAATCGGCACACAGCTTCGTCGGCGATAGGGTCACCGGGAAACCGGCCAGAGCGCAAGCGGCGCAGCTCAGCGATTGCCGATGCGGCTTCTTCGCCGGAACTGATCCGTTCAATCCTGGCACCTTGAAGCTTCGAAAGCCGCCTTTTTGCGGCGTTGACGTTTTGCCGGTGTTTCGGGCTGTATTTTGTTTTGCGAATATCTTCGAACGATATGTTCAGCGGCAATTCGTGAGCGAAGGTGCCTGAGTTGATGGGCTCCAATCCGGTCAGATGATGAATGAATGGGGCGTGTTCGGGACGGACGGCTTTGAAACGCAGAATGTCGTGACGGCCGATCAGTCGGCGGATTTGAGCTGCCACGCCTACACTCGCAGCCAACCGGTCCGCATAGTTTTTATGGATGACCGGCGCGCAATAATCGGTAACGCCAAAGTCTGCATATTCAACAATTCTCACGCCGTGCTTGCGGCGGCGAACGAGTGGCAGGACAAGCAGAAGTTTGCCTGACTTCCGGTGCCTTCCGGTGATGCACAAGGGTTCAGCATCAAATGCTGGAACGAGAATTCTGGACATTGAATGCAACCACAAAGGGTGTTGAAAAGCAGTCGCACTGGAAGCCCGAAAAAGCTTGTCATACTCCGGACCCAGGAAGTCCAGATCATTTTCCAGCACCAAGCTGATCATAATTAGACCCCAGCCGGCCGTCATCGCGCCCATGTGAGTGTCTGCAATGCGATCACGACCGTTCACAAAAAGGAGATTAGGGAGTTATTCACCCCAATTCACGTCGTTTCGCCGATGCTGGTTAATGCGATTGGTTAGCGTCAGGCCGCAAATTCAGCCGTGATGTCATTCTCAAGCCCAGCACGGCGATGACCATCATGACCCAGGTCGGGTCTGCACGCCTGAACCAGGAGCTTTCAAGCATTGAATTCAAAAGCACAAATACCAGGATCATCATGAAACAGTCGGCCAGGCGCCGGTTCTCGGCAAATGGCCTGCATCTGACGAAATCGAGCAGGGGCCGGATGCACAGCAGCAGGATGACAAGCGCGGCTGCCGGCACACCCATGAATAGAGCCAGGTCAATGTAGTTGTTGTGACCGTTGACGATGTCGCGGTAATCCCATTCTGCATCGATGGGCAGGAAAGAGTCTGTGACGACCGGCTTGAGCCAGAAATTGTCAAATCCATACCCGGCCCATGGCCGTTGGGCGATGTTTTCCAATCCGTAGGCCCAAAGCGACGTGCGCCCGGTAAAGGTCGGATCGCTGATGTAATTTGCAATCATCTCAAAGATTGCAGTCGACACAGAGGCTCCTACGGTGAACAGCGCAGCAAAGCCGACCAAGGTTATTGCCGCCAAAGGCGGGGTCCATCTTGTTGCAGTCAGGCGCCCCAGAAACACTGCACCGATTGCCATAGGGATCATGCCATTCGTTGTCCGGGACCCGGTTTGAATGACGAAGAGGGCGGACAGCAGAATTATCAGGACGCCGGTCCATCGATGGCCTGCCCGCATCAAATATATGCCGATGAACAAGAATGTTGCGACAACCGGACCGGCAACATTCTTGTGTGGAAACAGGCCACGCCAAAGACCCTCGTGCTGGGCTTCTGCGCCTCCCGGGCCGTGAATTGCCAACCCCGGCAGGAAAAGGATACCGAAATAAGATAGCGCCAGCACAAGCAATATGGCGCTTGCCAACACGGTGCCGAGGCGGGAAACGGAATGTGGCAAAGCCAGCACACCGGCGCAAGTGATAACCACGAAGAGCGTGAAAGCGATCGAGCGTAACGCACCCGCCGGATCACTGGCGTTTGACGCCGAGAACAGCAGGCAAGCCGCGATCACAATCCAACCAAGGTCGGCGATGGCGGCAACATGTCTGCGAAGTGCAAATGTAGCCATACCGCCAATGGCCACCAGGCAGAGAATGGAAAAACCGATCTGATTGACCGGATTTGGCCCAGCCGGTTCGACGGCAAAACGTTCGTTGGATGCAAATGGCTCAAACGATATGAGCAATGCGGCGAACAAACCCGTAGCGATCACGCTGGCCAGTGCTGCCTGCAAACGAAGTTGCCGGGCAGCGGTGAAATAGCCGGGATGTGGGGCGCTGATGTCGCTCAAAGGGGATCCGTTCCGGTTGGCGATCCTGTCAGGATCGAGGCTAGCATTCCATTGGTTTTGTTATGGTTAACAAAATCTTGCCGGGACTTTCGATCAGTGATCTGGACGCGATATGCCCATGTCGCAATCAGGACCAAGTGTGGCTAAGCTGGCAGAATATGGTGCGCCAATCCGGATCACCGCCACCGGTGGCCGATGAACGCACTTCCAGACGGAGATATCGACATGGCACAGTTTCCGGAACGCGCAAAGGTCGTCATTGTCGGGCTTGGCGGGATTGTCGGCGCCTGTGTCGCCCATCACCTGATTGAACGTGGATGGGATGATATTGTCGGCATCGACAAATCCGGCATTCCGACCGATATCGGTTCGACAGCACATGCTTCCGATTTCTGTTACGCGACATCGCACGATTTCCTGTCGTGCTGGACGACGCTTTATTCAATCGAATTCTATGAAAAACTTGGACATTATTCGAAGGTCGGCGGATTGGAAGTCGCACGCAGCGATGATGATGAGCGATTGGCCGAACTGAAGCGCAAGGTCGCTTCGGGCAAGGCATTCGGTACGCGCGCGAAGATGATTTCGGCGAAGGAAACCAAAGAGAAGTTTCCGCTTCTGGAAGAAGACGTGATCCAAGGGGCGATGTGGGACCCCGATGCCGGGCTGGTGGTTCCGCGTTCGCAGACTGTCGCCGGCAAGCTGATCGATCAGGCAGTTGATGCCGGCAAACTGCGTTCATTTGCCAACACACCAGCCACGGCGCTCAAAATCGAAAATGGCCGGATCCGTGGCGTGGTGACCCATCGCGGAACCATTGAAGCCGACTACGTGATCGTGTGCGCCGGACTGTGGGGAAGGCTGATAGCGCAGATGGCCGGTGAAGACCTTCCGGT
>JBFOMG010000059.1:0-24581 GCA_040830725.1 Rhizobiaceae bacterium | reverse complement strand
GTCAAGGACGACAAAATTGTTCAGGTAGACGGCCGCGACGGGCCTGCAAATGAAAACCGGCTCTGTGTGAAAGGCCGTTTCGGTTTTGACTACGTGCATTCTCCCGAGCGCCTGACCAAACCGCTTATCCGTCGTGAAGATGCTCCAAAGGCGGCAGATATCGACATGACCGGCGTTGATCCCATGACAGTGTTTCGCGAGGCGTCCTGGGAAGAGGCACTGGAACGTGCCGCCGGCGGTCTAAGGTCTGTACTTGATCGCGACGGCAGCCCAGCCATGGCGGGCTTCGGATCGGCGAAAGGATCCAATGAAGAAGCCTATTTGTTCCAGAAACTGGTGCGCCAGGGATTTGGCACCAATAATGTCGACCATTGCACCCGGCTTTGCCACGCTTCTTCTGTTGCGGCTTTGCTGGAAGGTGTGGGTTCCGGCGCGGTCTCGGCGCCGTTCACCGATGCAATGCACGCCGATTGCGTGATCGTTATCGGTGCGCGTCCGGGCCAGAATCATCCCGTCGCCGCCACCTATTTCAAACAGGCGGCCAAACGCGGAACCAAATTGATCATCATGGACCCGCGCGGCCAGGGGTTGATGCGGCATGCCAGTCACGCACTGCAGTTCAAGCCGGGCACCGATGTGGCCATGCTGAATGCCATCATCCACGTGATCATCGAGGAAAATCTCTACGATCGGCAATATGTTCAGGCCAACGTATCCGGTTTCGAAGCGCTGAAGGAAAAGGTGAAGGACTTTTCACCGGAAGCGATGGCTGATGTCTGCGGCATAGAAGCTGATGTCCTGCGCGACGTGGCCCGCATTTACGCAACTTCAGAGCGTTCGATCATTTTCTGGGGCATGGGCGTATCCCAGCACACGCACGGCACCGACAATGCCCGGTGCCTGATCGCGATGTCGCTGATTACGGGACAGGTTGGCCGGCAGGGAACCGGTCTGCACCCGCTGCGTGGCCAAAACAATGTTCAAGGTGCTTCCGACGCGGGTTTGATCCCAATGTTTTACCCCGACTACAAGCCGGTTGGCGCTGACGATATCCGTTCAAAATATGAGGATGTGTGGGGCAGGGCGCTCGATCCGCAGCGCGGGCTGACGGTCGTCGAGATTGTCGATGCCATTCACGAAGGCACGGTCAAGGCCATGTATGTGATGGGCGAGAATCCGGCGATGTCCGATCCGGATCAGCTGCACGCCCGTGGTGCGCTTGCAATGCTGGAACATCTGGTTGTTCAGGATATCTTTCTTACCGAGACCGCCTGGCACGCCGATGTTGTGCTGCCGGCTTCGGCGCACGCCGAAAAACTCGGTACATACACCAACACCAACCGGCAGGTGCAAGTTGGCCGGCCAGCGCTTCCAACACCCGGAGAGGCGCGGCAGGATTGGGAATTGATCGTCGAGATCGCCAACCGGTTGGGTCTGGATTGGACCTATGGCGGCGTCAACGAAGTTTACGATGAGATGGCCTCACTGATGCCGTCGCTCGGCGGAATCACCTGGTCGAAGCTCACCGGCGAAGAGTCGGTAACCTACCCGCTGAACAAGGAAACCGGACTTTCCGAGTGGGTTATCTTCGGTGAAGGCTTTCCCACAAATGACGGTAAGGGCAAGATCGTGGCTGCAGATCTGCTGCCGCCAGACGAAGTGCCAGACGATGAATACCCGATGGTCCTGACAACGGGCCGCTTGCTGGAGCACTGGCATACCGGTGCCATGACCAGGCGCTCCGATGTCCTCGACGAGCTGGAGCCGGAAGGCATTGCGGCGATGAACCCGCACGAGATTGCCAGGCAGGGATTTGTCGCAGGCCAAGTGATCTCGGTCGCCACCAGGCGCGGAACAATTGAGGCGCGTTTGCGCGCAGACCGCGAAGTCGCGGATGGAATGGTATTTGTCCCCTTCTGCTTCAACGAAGCGCCAGCCAACCGGCTGACCAACCCGCAGCTGGATCCGTATGGAAAGATCCCCGAGTTTAAATTCTGCGCGGCCCGGGTCGAAGCGACGGGTGACCGGATGGAGGCTGCCGAGTAAGGTTTGGTTACCACCCGTTTGGCATCGGTAACCCGGCATTGACCATATGTGCGCCCATTCCGGGGCACGGGAGCTTTATTAAGTATTCATAATACGCAGCCTGATAGCGTGCCGGCATCTTGGGCATTTTTCGCTCAAGCGGAATCAAAAGAGCAAAAAATGCTTCAATGGTTCCAACAGGATAAAGGCGTTGTTGCGGTTCAAAGAAACCGCAAAACGCCCTAATGCAGGGGAATGTCATGCTGAACAAATCGCGCTACTTCAAAACCACTCCCGAAATCCTACAGTCGAACAAGCCGGATGGCGGCTACCGCCTGATTACCCGCTCCGACATGGACGGTTTGGTTTGTGCAGTTTTGTTGAAGGAACTCGATCTCGTCGGTGAGATTGAATTCGTCCATCCAAAAGACATGCAAGATGGCAAAATCGAGGTGTCGGCCCATGATATTTCGACCAACTTGCCATACGTGCCCGGCATCTTTACCGCGTTTGACCATCATGATTCGGAAAGCAAGCGCCTCGGCGCGGGTTACTCCAACCACGTCATCGATCCAAACGCGCCATCCGCAGCTCGGGTGGTATACGATTATTTCGGCGGCCGCGCTCGCTTTCCCAAAATTCCCTGCGAGATGATGGCGGCGGTCGACAAGGCTGATGCTGCGCAGTTTACCCGCGAAGATGTTTTGAACCCGCAAGGCTGGGAACTGTTGTCGTTCCTCATGGACGCACGCACAGGTCTTGGCCGCTTCCGCAACTTCCGGATTTCAAACTATCAGTTGATGATGGACCTGATCGAGTTTTGTCGCAGTGAACTGGACATCGACCGGTTGCTCGAAATGTCCGATGTCAAAGAGCGGGTTGATTTGTATTTTGAGCACAAGGACAACTTTGCCGAACAAATCAAGCGCTGCACCGAGATGTACGGCCCACTGGCTGTGCTGGATTTGCGCGACGAAGAAGTGATCTACCCTGGCAACCGCTTCATGATCTACGCGCTTTTCCCGCAATCAACCATCTCGTGTCACGTCATGTGGGGCAAGGCAAACCAGAACACGGTTTTCGCATTCGGCAAATCGATTTTTGACAGATCCAATCCGGTCCACATCGGCGAACTGATGTTGCAATATGGTGGCGGTGGTCATGCTGCGGCCGGAACTTGCCAAGTTGAATCAGACCGTGCTGATGACGTGCTTACCGAACTGATCGAAGCAGTACGCGTTGGCTCGCGGCACAAATTGTCCGCCTGATCATCTTCATCTGATCCCGAAATCAACTGAACGGTCGGCGCCTGCCGGCCGTTTCATGCTGTCGCATTCGTCTGCCCGGCTGACGGATTCCGCACGTCCGCCAAGTGGCCGATTATGCAACAAGGCGGAAGATGCGTGCCATGGGCGCCTGACGGCCTCGACGAAGCAGAAATATTCATGACAATGAAGTTTGTTTCACTATAATTAAGAAATGGAAACAATCGCCAAGCCACGGCTGGTCATTATCGACAAGAACCCGCTGGTCATTTCAGCGCTGCGGGAAAGGATTGAACGCGAGCAGAAATTTGAGCTGGTATTGACGCTGACCACCGGAACCGCATTTGTCGAAGCGGTCGGCGGTCTGGAGTTCGATGTCGCCATATTGGGTTGGAACCTGCCAGATATGAGCGGCGGCGATGTGCTGGCAGACCTTCAGCGGCGAAAAATCACCGCCAAGGTTGTTGTCTTTTCAGGTGACAATGATGTGAGCCTGCTGAAACAGACCATCCGGCTTGGCGCGATGGGGTTTTGCTGGCAGGGCGATGACCCTGACATACTTTTCGAGACGATTTCGGCGGTATCCCGGGGCCGGTTGAGCTTTCCCTATATCGATGTGACCAAGGTGGAGGATACTCCGCTGTCGCGCCTGACCAACCGGGAGAAAGAGCTGCTGAAAGCACTGGCTGACGGCTGGACCAATGGACAGATCGCGGCACGGATCGGCATTTCCGAAAACACCGTGAAGTATCATCTGAAAAATCTCTATGAAAAGCTCGAAGTCTCCAACCGCGCCATGGCTGTAGGCTTGTATTTTACCGAATCCCGGCGATACGGATCGTAGGACGAACCTGTCCGGATTGTGTCAAAGCGAGTTGTCCGGGTCGGGATCATGGCCGTACAGCCAATCAAAATCGCGCATCAGGTTCGCTCCCGACCGAGCGCGCAACACCAAATTGCGAACCGTCGCAACCGGACCTGAGGCGTGCCAGGTAAAATGATTGAACCTGCCACGTGCCACCACCCGTCGCACTCGCGGTTTGCGCTTGTGTTCATATCTCTGCAGGGCGGCGGGGATGTCATCACTCGAACTGTCGACGCACCGCGCCAGTTCATCAGCGTCCTCAATCGCCATTGCTGCGCCCTGGGCGGCAAAAGGCGTCATGGCGTGTGCAGCATCGCCAACCATTGCCAGACCGTCACTGACAGACCAGACATCCTTCCAGTCGACCTCATGCAAGGGCCAGGCTGTCCAATCGGTTGCAACATCTGCAATGGCGCCAAGTCCTGCATTCTCCAAAGCGGTTTGCAACACCAGAACATCGGCTTCAATCATCCAGCGTCTTGCGATTTCGTCGGATTTCATGACGGCGACCAGATTGACCAGCCGCCCGCCGCGCACCGGATAGGCCACAAGATGCAGGCTGGGACTCAGATAGGTTGTGACACAGCCGAAGCTTGTTTCGCCTAGTACCCTTTGCGCCATGTCAGCGCCAATTAAAGTGCGCCAGGCAATCGATCCTGAATATCGGCTGGAGTGCTCCTGGCGCACGCTGGCCCGCAGGTTTGACCACACACCGTCGGCGGCAACCGCCAGCATCCCGGGTCTGCTCGGAATATTATTGGCGACCAGTGCCGGACTGCCGTCAATACTCGTGAAATTCGTGGCTGCAGCACCCAGATCAATAGTGACATTGTTTTTTTCCTGCACGGCATCCAGCAGAACCGTATGCAGGTCTGCCCGATGAACCACCAGGTAAGGCGCTTTCCAGCGCATTTGAGCCCAGGATCCCAGCGGCATGGCTCCCAACTGCTTGTCACTTCGTGCATCGACCAGTCTGACCGAGCCCGGTTCCGCGGCGACGGACATCAAGCGATCAAGCACGCCCAGCCGAAGCAAAATTCGCGACGCATTGGGCGAAATCTGAATTCCCGCACCGAATTCTTCGAACTGATAGGATCGTTCGAATATCTGAACGTCGTAACCACGGTTTGAAAACGCCAGCGCGGTGGTCAGCCCTGCTATTCCGGCTCCGGCAATCAGGATGGGATTGTCACCTGCGGGCATAGGATTATCCGCCGGCGATCAATGGGCGCTTACGCTGCTGCAGGTTCGAAAGCGCAGCCTTCAGGTCTGGTTTCTGCCGCACCGAGCGACTCCGCATAAACAAATAGTGTCGAGCAATAAGGGCAGACCTTTTCGCTTTCTGCGCCCATGTCCAAATAAACATGAGGATGGTCGTAAGGTGGATTGGCGCCAATACACATGAATTCCTTGACCCCAATCTCGATTTTCGCATGTCCTTCACTGTTGTGAAAATGAGGTACTGCGTGGCCCGCCATCCCGGCCTCCTGTCTGCCGAATTCCGTTTTGACCTTTGTCACTCAAAGCCTTTGGCTCAAATGTCCGGTCATTGCAAGATTGTCTCGCCGATCAATCTGTCACAGATCAATGCGAAAGTTACGATTTACCGCTAAAATACGATACACGACAAATCAGCTGCGTCCTTGGCGCACCACCACAACCGGGCAGAAACAACGCGATGAACGAAATTGCGACTGTTCCAAATGAGTTTTCCGCAGCACCGGCGACTGACACGCTTTCGCTGGCCAAGAGTCCCGAGAGGTTTATCAACCGGGAATTTTCCTGGCTTCAGTTCAATCGCCGCGTTCTGGAGGAATGCCGGAACGAAAATCACCCGCTACTGGAACGCTTGCGGTTCTTGTCTATTTCCGCTGCAAATCTTGATGAGTTTTTCATGGTGCGCGTCGCCGGGCTTGAAGGGCAGGTTCGAGAGGGAATTGCGCTGAAATCTCCCGATGGCCGCACGCCCGAGCAGCAGTTGAACCAGGTCCTGCTGGAAATCGATCAGCTGCAGAAGGATCAGCAGCTGTGCCTGAACGACCTGCTGTTGTTGCTGGAAGAACAGGCCATCCGGTTCGCACGGCCGAAGGATCTGGAAAAATCTGAACGCGAATGGCTCAAGCAGCATTTCCGCGAATCGGTTTTTCCGGTTTTGACACCGCTGTCCATCGATCCAGCGCATCCTTTTCCGTTCATACCCAATTTGGGTTTTTCGGTTGCACTCGAACTGGCGCACAGAAAACGCAAGAACCAGATGTTTGCGCTTTTGCGATTGCCAGTCGCGCTGACACGCTTCATTCGCCTGCCGGACAAAAACGGCGAGATCAGGTTCATCACCCTTGAAGACCTGGTCGGGATGCATGTGACGGATCTGTTCCCAGGCTACAGACTGGTTGGCTCAGGCACATTCCGCATCATCAGGGACAGCGATATCGAAGTAGAGGAAGAGGCTGAAGATCTTGTCCGCCTGTTTGAGTCCGCATTGAAACGCAGGCGGCGCGGATCGGTCATTCGCATTGAGTTTTCTTCCGGAATGCCGGCAGGCTTGCGTGATTTTGTTGCCCTCGAATTGGGTGTAACCGCTGATCGCGTCAGCTTCATTGAAGGGCTTCAAGATCTGGCACAGATTTCCGAGATCGTGTCGTTGCCGCTCGATGAACTCAAATATGAACCCTACAACCCGCGTTTTCCGGAGCGGATAAGGGAGAATGGCGGTGACTGTCTGGCTGCGATCCGCGAAAAGGATATCATCGTTCACCACCCTTACGAATCCTTCGATGTCGTTGTTCAATTTCTGCGGCAGGCCGCCAACGATCCGGATGTCGTTGCCATCAAGCAGACCCTGTACCGCACGTCCAACAACAGCCCTATCGTCCGCGCATTGGTTGACGCTGCCGAGGCAGGAAAGTCGGTCACTGCGCTGATCGAGTTGAAGGCGCGATTCGACGAGGAAGCCAATATCCGCTGGGCGCGTGACATGGAGCGGGCCGGCGTGCAGGTGGTGTTCGGATTTATCGAACTGAAAACCCATGCGAAGATGTCCCAGGTCGTTCGCCGAGAAGACGGCAGGCTTCGAAACTACGTTCATCTGGGCACAGGCAACTACCACCCCATAACTGCCCGGATTTATACCGATTTATCCTATTTCACATCCGATCCGAAAACGGCGCATGAAGTTGCGCAGGTGTTCAATTTCATCACCGGTTATGCAGAACCTGCCGACGAAATGGGCCTTGCGGTGTCGCCGGGTGCGATGCGCAAGCGCATCCTCAAGCACATTGCCCAGGAGGTTCTCAACGCCAAAGCCGGCAAGCCCGCTGTCATCTGGATGAAGATGAACTCTCTCGTCGATCCACAGATAATTGATGCCCTCTATGATGCAGGCAAGGCGGGAGTGGAGGTCGATTTGGTGGTGCGCGGCATTTGCTGTTTGCGGCCACAGGTGCCGGGCTTGTCTGACAATATTCGGGTCAAGTCGATTATTGGACGTTTCCTTGAACACAGCCGCATCTATTGCTTTGGCAACGGGCAGTGGCTGCCGTCGGAAGAGGCAATCGTCTACATCGGTTCTGCCGACATGATGCCGCGAAATCTCGACCGCCGGGTCGAGACGATCGTGCCGCTGACAAATCCGACCGTGCGCGAACAGGTTCTCGACCAGATCATGCTCGGCAATTTCATGGACAACTGCCAGAGTTTCGAGTTATTGCCTGATGGAACGTCCCGGCGCGTCGTGCCGGAACCGGGTGAGGAGCCGTTCAATGCTCAGGAATATTTCATGACAAACCCAAGTTTGTCGGGACGGGGAGAAGCATTGAAGAGCCACGCGCCGAAACGGATCATGCATTCCAAACCCCGCAAGAAAAAAAGCGCCACGACCGCCCGATGAATGGCGCCTCGCAAGGCCGGTTGCCCAACAGGCAACCAGTAGCCATTGTAGATATTGGCTCGAATTCAATTCGTATGGTGGTCTACGAAGGCAACACGCGTTCCCCCACCGTCTTGTTCAACGAAAAAATGCTGGCCGGACTGGGGCGGGGTGTGCATTCCACCGGCCGTCTCGATCCGCAAGCTACCGACGCTGCGATTGAGGAATTCAAGCGTTTCCGCGCGCTTGCGGAGCAAACGGGCGCTGCTGCAGTGCACGTGATTGCAACAGCAGCAGCACGCGAAGCTGAAAATGGTCCGCAATTCATTGAGCGGGTCGAGGAAATACTCGGAACTGAAATTGAAGTCCTTACGGGGAAGCAGGAAGCGACCTATTCCGCATTGGGCATCATCTCTGGTTTCAGAAGTCCTGACGGGATTGGTGGTGATCTGGGTGGCGGCAGTCTCGAGCTTTTTGATGTTCACGGCCAGGAGATTGGCGATGGCATTACGCTTCCGCTCGGAGGACTTCGGCTTCAGGACATGGCCGAAAATGATTGGTCGAATGTTCGGAAAATTGCGCGGCAGGAGCTGAGCCGGGCGTCCTGGCTCAAGAAAGGCAAGAACCGCGTGTTCTACGCCGTTGGCGGCACCTGGCGTAACCTGGCGCGGTTGCACATGAACGCCGAGAATTATCCGCTTGGTGTCATGCATCACTATGTAATGCGGCCAAAAGCAATCTCCGGATTTCTGGAGCAGGTGGCATCGGGAGAACTGGACAAGATCGACGGAATAAGCAGCGTCTCGAAAAACAGGCGCGGCCTGCTTCCCTATGGCGCAATCGTGCTCCAGGAAATTATCAAGGCGATGCGGCCATCGCACATCGAGATATCGGCATTGGGAATTCGCGAGGGCTATCTGTACTCGCTGCTCGACAAGCAAGAACGGACACTGGATCCGCTCATCGTTGCAGCGGAAGAACTTGCATTGCTCCGCTCCCGTTCCATCGAACACGCCGTGGAACTGGCAGAGTGGACAAAAGTTTCGCTGGCGAAGTTCGGCATTGAGGAAACAGCTGATGAGGCGAGGTACCGCACTGCCTCATGCATGCTCGCTGACATTGGGTGGCGAGCGCATCCGGAATACCGCGGCAAGCAATCGTTGAATGTCATCTCGCATACATCGTTTATCGGCGTTGACCATCCCGGACGGGCCTACATCGCCTTGGCAAATGCATTTCGTCATGACGGGCTTTCAGCAAAGGTTTCTCCGGCATTGTCCGATGTCGCCGGGCCGCGGTTGATCGAGCGGGCGAAAATCACTGCCGGATTGATGCGTTTCGCTTATCTGCTTTCCGCGGCACTGCCGCACGTGATTTCGCGCTTGTCGTGGCAAGAAGGAAGCGACGGAGTGCTTGAATTGCAGTTGCCGCAGGAACTGGCCGGACTGAGTGGTGACCGGCCATCATGGCGGTTCGAGCAGCTGGCCAGACTTGTTGACCGGCCGCTGCGAATGACAGCGTGCAACTGACTGACCCGGGCTGGTCCGCGCTGTTTTGTTGAAGGTGAAGCAAAAAGCGCCCTTGAAGTCGGCGCGCCGTACCAATCACGAAGCTTGTTCATTGAATGGATGGCCGGTCCTCGATCGTTACCTTGCCACCGGAATAACTCAAAGAAACCTCGCCGCGAACCAGTTTCAGCGCAGGATCACCAAACACCTCGCGGCGCCAGCCGGTCAAGGCCGGGATGTTCGCGGTTTCGCCTTCAGCGGCAAGCTTGTCGATATCGTCACTGGTGGCAAGCACCTTCGCTGCAACCCCGAATTCTTCCGACGTCATGCGCAAAAGCACTTTCAGCAACTCTGCCGCCGCACTTGCGCCATTTGGTTGCCTCTTCTGTCTCGCCGGAGTAGGCATCTTGTCACGTGGTAGCGCCTTGGCTTCGCTCACAGCAGCCAGAACGCCGCTGGCATCACTTGATCGTTCCCAGCCTCGCGGAATCGTCCGCAATCGTCCAAGCTTCGTTTGATCTGTCGGCTGTTGCTGGGCGATTTCGTAGATCGCATCGTCCTTTAAAACTCTGCCGCGCGGAACGTTGCGGGAGCGGGCCTCGCGCTCGCGCCAGGCCGCTACCGAGCGCATGACCGCCAGTTCCACCGGTTTCTTCAGCCGCTTTTTCAAACGGTGCCAGGCATCTTCGGGATGGATGTCGTAGGTTTCGCGAGCCGTCAGAACCTCCATCTCACCTTCCAGCCAGTGAGCCCGGTTTTCTTTTTCAAGCCGCGCGGAGAGGTGTTTGTAGACGTCAATAAGGTGGGTTACGTCAGCCAGTGCATAGGCCAGTTGTTCATCTGAAAGCGGTCGCCGGCGCCAATCAGTAAATCGCGACGTCTTGTCGATTGATTTCCCCGTGATCCGCTGAACCAACTGGTCGTAGGAGACGCTGTCACCAAACCCGCACACCATAGCGGCGATCTGCGTGTCGAACACCGGATGTGGGATAAGGTCACCGCGATGGAAGATGATTTCTATATCCTGTCGCGCCGCGTGAAAGACCTTTGTCACGCCTTCATTGCCCATAAGGTCGAAAAAGGGTGAAAGATCAATGTCTTGTGAAAGCGCATCGACCATCACCTCAATGCCCGGCGCTGCCATCTGGATCAGGCAAAGTTCGGGCCAGAAAGTGGTTTCGCGAATGAATTCGGTGTCGACCGTAACAAATTGAGAGTTGGAAAGTTCGCCCACAGCATCGCTAAGCGCAGCGGTCGTAGTGATCAGGTTCATATTTGCGTCTTATAATTGTTCTCATCCAAATGGAAGCGATTGAAAGAAAACAATCAAGATTGTCCACTTCCAGCGTTTTTGGGCTTGCGTGCCAGCTTGTTGAAACCGGTGGAGGTTCGCAGGAGGCCTGAAAACCGTCTCCTTCCTTCGACTGGCACGGCACCACGGGCGCGCATGCGCCAAATTGTTGCGAAAATCAATAGCGCGTGGATCAGGCTGATGTAGTTGAACAGCAGTTTGGGTCCGCCGAACTGAACAAACGCTGCGGCCGAAACCGGACCGATTGTTGCTCCAAGCGAAAAGAAAAACAGCAAACCTGCAGCGACCTGGACAAATTCGCCTTTCTTCGCGTGGTCGTTGGCATGCGCGGCGGCAAGCGAGTACAGCGGCAGCGAAAAGGCGCCAAACAGGAATATCCCGGCAAAGTTCAAGGTAGGCGACGATCCCGCCAGATAGGTGATACCCAATCCGGACAATACGGCGCCCGTTGTCGCCATCAACAGCACATAGCGCCGGTCACCGCGGTCCGAGAGATAGCCGAAGGGATATTGCAGGATTGCGCCGCCGAGAATTCCTGCGCTCATGAACGTTGCGACATCGGCGACCGACAGGCCGATGTCCCGGGCGTAGATCGGCCCGACCAGGCGGAATGCACTGTTGGTCAACCCGATTGCCAAACAGCCGAGACAGGCAAGCGGCGAGGTGATCCATACGGACCTGAAATCAAGTTTGAACGATTCCGGCGGCTGCGGATTGGAGCGGTCGCCAACTGAAACCGGGACCAGGGACAGGCTGATCATGATCGCCATGATCGCGAAAATCGTGAAACCGCCGGGACCGAATACCGGAATCAGATACTGAGAACCGGTCACGGCGACGATGTCGATGATGCGATAGATCGACAGCACACTCGCCCTGTCCTTGTTGGAAACCCCGGAGTTGATCCAGCTGTCGACGGTCATGAAAAGACCGGAAAAGCAAAAACCGCAGAGAAGCCGCATCACCATCCAGGTGACCGGTTCGATTGCCAGGATCAATGTCAGCGAGGCCGAGGATGCAATCGCCGCAAGCGCCGCAAATGTCCTGATGTGGCCAACCGCTTGCAGCAACCTCGGAACAACGAGGCATCCCACCAGAAACCCGGCAAAATAGGAGGTTCCCATCAGGCCGATGGTGGAAGCTGAAAATCCTTCCTGTGCACCGCGAAGTGCGATCAGCGTTCCCTGCAATCCGTTGCCGGCAAGGAGGATACCAGCGGCGATCAGGAGTGGAATGAGCGGGCGGATGGAAGACATGTTGGCTTTCGACGCGAATCTCGTTTCAGCGTATAACTGGATTTGACCGGTTCGCTATCGAATATTCGTCGCCATTCGACGACTTTGATGACCTGATGCCATTGAAATGGTCCGGATTGGGCAGAGATTGCCGATATCGGACTGGTCCGGTCGAGCAATAGGTGACGATGAATGAACACAGAAACCTTGGAGCGGGCGCCTGAACTCAAAACCGAGCGGCTTTTGCTGCGTCAATGCCGGTTGGAGGATTTTGAGCCATTTGCCGATATGTATGCATCTCCCTATGCCCGCTACATCGGCGGACCTTGCTCACGGGATCGTGCCTGGCGGATATTTGCCGCCGATACCGGGCAGTGGGCATTGTTGGGATTTGGACCATGGATGATCGAACTTCGCGATACAGGCGAAACCATGGGTCTCGTGGCGCTAAACAAACCGCTTCACTTTCCCGAACGTGAAATCGGCTGGATGGTCTGGCAGCAACATCAGGGCCAGGGCTACGCTTTTGAGGCTGCGATGAAGGCCCGGGAGTTTGCTTTCTGCACATTGCGCTGGAGCACTGCCGTCAGCTACATCCATCCCGAAAATCAGCGGTCGATCGCACTCGCAGAACGTCTTGGCGCGGTGCTGGATCCCGGCGCAAAGACGCCCAATGACGATCCGGATCTTGTATTCCGGCACGTGCCCGGCCCAGCACGATGATGGCGGGCCGGGCGGTGAACGACTTCCTGGTCACGATTGGTCAGATGATCAGGCGGGAAGTGCTTTTTCAATCAGCTTGATCCAGAAACCCACGCCATACGGAATCGCCTCGTCGGCAAAATCATAATCCGGCATATGGCACGCAGCCGTGTCGCCATTGCCGAGAAAGATATACGCGCCAGGCCGCTCTTCCAGCATGTACGCGAAATCCTCCGCCGGCATAATTGGCGGGCAATTGTCTTCCACCTTGTCGGCGCCGACCAGTTCTGCGGCTATTCCGGCGGCAAATTGGGTCTGGTCGTGGTGGTTTACGGTGGCGGGATAGCCATATTGATAGTCGATTTCAGCGCTGGCGCCCATGGCGCTGGCCACGCCTCTGGAAACTTCCGAAATGCGTTTCTCGATGCGGGTACGGTCATTGGCATCCAATGTGCGAAGGGTTCCGCTCATCACAACTTTGCTTGGAATGATGTTGTCGGCTTCTGATCCTTTCAACTGCGCGATTGTCAGCACCGCGGCATTGATTGCGTCGGTCTCGCGGGAAACAACAGCCTGCAGCGCCAGGATGATTTGCGCGCCGACAACGACGGAATCCACGGTCTGGTGCGGCATGGCGGCATGACCGCCCGCCGTGCGAATGGTGATTGCAAACTGGTCCGCAGCCGCCAGCAACGGTCCGGTACGGATGTGGAAATTGCCCACCGGGATTCCGGGCATGTTATGAAGGCCGTAGACTTCCTCGACGTCGAAATTGTCAAACAGTCCATCGTCGATCATGGCCTTTGCGCCAGCGCCGCCTTCTTCCGCCGGCTGAAAGAAAAAGTGCACCGTGCCGTCAAATGAACGCGTCTCGGAAAGCCCCTTGGCCGCACCGAGCAAAAGCGCGGTGTGCCCGTCATGCCCGCAAGCGTGCATCACGCCCGGATTCTTGGAACGGTATGGCGGATTGCCGGCTTCTTCGATCGGCAGGGCGTCCATGTCTGCGCGAAGGCCGATGCGCCGGCCGCCTGGGCCGTTCTTTCCGTGTAAAACGCCGACGACGCCGGTTTTGCCGATGCCTTCGTGCACCTCGTCAAATCCGAATTCACGCAATCGTTCGGCGACAAAGGCAGCTGTCTCGCGCTCTTCGTAGCAAAGCTCCGGAATTTCATGCAGGTGGTGCCGCCAGCCCGTGACTTCTTCGGTCAGACTGGCAACCAGGTTTGATCGTTCCATCTATTCGGCTTTCATGTTCCGTATTGTGCGGCAAACCCTAATCGATCGGTGAACATACCGCCAGCGCTGATCCGCTGCACAATCAGTCGCGGTCCAACCAGCTCTGCAAGGCGGCGTGAATTCATCCGCCAGTTGATCCTTGTCAAAGGTTGTGCATTTGCTGTGCGATAGTCTTTCACCGCATATCGGTGTGGGATTTTGTCCATGGGAAACAGGCTGCTTTTGGTTGTCGCCGCCGTATTGTTCTCCGGTCCGCTTTGCGCACAGGAAAGAGGGAATGTGGCAGACGGGCAAATCCTGGCACGGGAAGTCTGCGCCGAATGCCATGCCGTCGATGAAGGCTTCATGATATCGCCAAATCCCGAAGCACCGTCATTCACCGAGATAGCTGACAAACCGGGAATGACCGAACTGGCGCTTTCCGTCTGGTTTCAGTCACCACACCCCACCATGCCGAATTTCATCCTGGAGGAAAAAGAATCCAGGGATTTGATCGCCTATATTCGCAGCCTCAGAAAATACTGAGCTGCTGTGACTTGCTGACACGCACTCACTCGGCGAGTGAGTTGATGTATGCGTGAAGTGCTTCGACCAGATCGTTGGTCAGTTCGAATTTTGGCATCGCCGGGTGCGGGGACAACAGCGCGTTGGACAGTTCCTGATGCGTCAGGCCGGACCTGGCAATTGCTTGAAAAGGTGGCGCATCTGCCAGGGCAGAGGGCTGATCACCGGTTCCAATGACGTGGCACCGCATGCACCAGGTGCGGGCAACGGCTTCACCGGTGGCAATGAGCTGCGTATTTTCTGCAGCGGCGGCAGAAGACGGATAGCTGGTCACAAGGGCAAGCAATGTAACCAGCCCCGCCAAAATCCTTGCTGGTGATGAGATGATCAAGACTGGCGCACTTTCACTTTTTTCTCCGCCGGTTTTCTTTGCTCTACCTTCGGAACCTTCACGCACAGGACGCCGTTTTTGAATTCGGCATCGATATGTTCCTTGTCGGCGTCGGCGGGAAGACGGAATGTACGCTGGAATGCGCCATATTCCCGCTCTGAGAAGAAGAAAGTCCGGCCTTTTTCTTCCCGCTCGAAATGTTTTTCACCGCGAACCGTGACACTGTTGTCGTGCACGGACACATCCACGTCTTCGGGTTTCACTCCGGGGAGTTCGACATTGATCTCATAGCAATCCTTGACCGCCGAAGCTTCGGATCTGGGTGCGATCCAGTCTGCAACCCTGTGGCCGAAATTCTTGATCGGCTCATAGATGTTCGGCCACCAGCCTGCAGTATGCGAATGTTCGACCATTTTTGTCTCCATTGGACACTACCTGTTTGGACATATTGATAAACTGCAGCACGATCGGCATTGATTTTGGTCAAAATCGAACGCGATCAGAGCCGCCTTCGCTCGCGCCAGATCACCGCAAGGCCGCCGCCAACAATCAGCAAAACACCCGGGAACAGTTGGTCAAACGGCGCTTCTGAAAAGACGATCCATCCGATCAGGAACGAAAACGGAATGCCGAAATACTCAAATGGTGACAGGCTCGACGGTTCGGTCAGCCGATAGGCGGAGATCAGGCAGAACACGGCCATGCCACCGGCGGTGCCGAGCGCCAGCAACCAGAGCCAATCAACGATCCCCACTACAGGGACGAAGTCGGTCGTCAACCACAACAGAACAGCCGATCCCGCCAACGCTCCCACAATCGAGTAGAGATTGATTGCCGCGGTCGTTGTCTCCTGCCTGAAAAGCTGGGCCGTGATGTTGTTGCAGGCATAGCCGAAGGCGGCGAAAACCGGCAGAATTGCGTACCAGTTGAACACCTCTCCACCGGGCTGCATGACCAGCAACACTCCGGCAAATCCGGCCAGCACCGCCAACCAGCGAACGATGCCGACCGGTTTGCCAAGCAGCGGAACAGACAAGGCCGTGACAAATAGCGGACCGGCAAAGACCAGGGTCGAAGCCGTGGCAAAAGCCATCTTGGTGAGCGCCAGATAAAAGCAAAACTGCGCACCGGTGACAAACAGGCCACGGCCCAATGCCAGAAGCCATCTTTCGATGACGAGCGGGCGGCCGGCTTCATGCCAGGCTTTAGAGTACCAGAGAACCAGAACGCTTGGCACCAGACCGAACAGGTTGCGAAACACCGACAATTGCTGCGGGGGATAACGATCGCCCAGGTGCTTGATAATCGCACCCATAATGTCGAACAGGAAGATGGCGGTGAGGATAAGCACCACTGCCTTGGCGAAGTTGGATTGAATACCGGCGCGGGCCATCTGCAAAACCTTGTTGAACCTGGCCCAGTGCAGGAAGACACCGACAATGCGATGAATTCAACTTGTGCGCAATCGCAATTGGATCGGCGGTGCAATTACCTGTTTGGAGCAGCCGATTGTTTTGCCGCTGCTGATTGGTTGCCCCGGCGCATCCAGAGCAGCGATGCTATTGCCAGCGCAAACAACATGAGCGCAACCGGATAGTTCAACAATTCGGCTGGCCGTCCGTTCAGCAGCGCCAGGGTCTGTGAAAGCGATATCTCAAAACGCTCGCCAAGAAAAAAGGCGATGATGAAGATGATCACGGAAAATCCGTGAGCCGTCATGATGACGCCGATGACAGCAGACACCAGCATGATGAAAATGCCGATAAGCCCGCCAGACGCCAGATAGACTCCGACAAAGCACAGCAGCAGTGACGACGAAAAGATGAACGATTCCGGCGCCGATACCACACGAACCCAAAGCCGCAATCCGATCTGGCCGACGAGAAGATTGAGAACGTTGGCAATGATCATCGCGCCGAAAAGCCCGAAGACCAGCTGGCCCTGCTGTACGAACAAAAGCGGGCCCGGCTGCAGGCCGTGGATCATGAATGCGCTGATGATCAATGCGGCGCTGACACTTCCGGGAATGCCGAGCGTCAACAGCGGGATCAGATTGGCACCGACCACCGAGGAATTGGCCGATTCAGCTGCGGCGATGCCGTGCAGATTGCCCTTGCCAAAACTGTCCGGCTCCTTGGATGCCTGTTTGGCCGAGGCGTAGGACACGAATGCGGCGGCCGTCGAACCGATGCCGGGCAGGGCACCGAGGAACGTGCCGATGACCGCGCCGCGTGCCATTGTGAACTTGCATCCCCAATATTCCCGGAACGAGATGCGGGTGTCGGCGTGGTCCTGGGCATCGGGAATTTCGATTGCGGCCCGTACATTGCCGCGGGCCTCGGCCATGCGGCGCAGGATTTCAGAAATCGCCAGCATGCCGATGGCGACGGAGGGCAGCGGCAGGCCATCGTAGAGCTCGAAATAACCGAAGAAGAACCGGGGTGTTCCGTGCTCGGGATCCGTGCCGATGGTAGCGCATAACAGGCCCAGTACCGCCGCAATCAGGCCTTTGACAATCGAGTTGCCCGCCAGACCGGCAATCACCGCAAACGCAAAGATGATCAGCGCCAGCACTTCTACCGGCCCCATCTTGATTGCCAGCACGGCAAATGGGGCGGCCACGGTTATCAGCACGATATCGCTGAATGTGTCTCCGGTGACCGACGAATAGAGCGCCATCTTGGTCGCCTTCAACGGTTTGCCCTGCTTGGCAAGCGGATGACCGTCGAGTGCGGTCGCCGCTGCATCAGGTGTGCCGGGCGTGTTGATCAGAACTGCCGGTATCGCACCGCCAACGAGCCCGCCCTTGTTGACGCCGATGAGAAAACCAATACCGGCAAGCGGGTCGAAACCGAACGTGAACGGAATGGCGATTGCCATGGCCATCACCGGCCCGATTCCGGGTACCGCACCGACAAACTGGCCGACGAGAACGCCGCCGAGAACGAAGAGAATGTTGACCCACGTGAAGGCGTCGGCAAAGCCTGCCAGGATGACGCTGAGATCAGGCATGTTGCCACCCGGTCAAGGCAGCGGTCTTTCGAGCAGATAGGCGACTGCAAACCAGATCAGCAACGGCGTGCCGGCCGTTCCGAGAAACAGCCAGAATGGACGGCGTTCGCCGATCAACAGCATGATTGCGAGAGCAAGCGGCGGCGCGGTGTAGACGAACCCAAACCTTGTCAACGCGAATAATCCGGCAAACAGCACGGTCGCAAACATCGCCATACGTATCCAGCGCATATGGATTGTGGTGATCGGGGCGGTGGGCCGCGCGATCAGCACCAATCCCGATATTGCCAGGATGACGGCGATGATTTTCGGCATCGTCTCGGGATGCATGGCGCCATACTCGACCGTTTCCACCTGCCAGGGGATGAGGACTGTATAGACGAACAGCCCACATAAAAAGATCAGGAGGCCGGCGATCCGGTCGGAGAGATTCTGCATCAATGGTATGGAATCCCCACCCAAGTGGGGATTCCGGTCCGTTTGTCTTACTTGCCGAAAAGCACTTTCACGTTTTCGATGCCGTCAATCAACATCTGCTTCGTGCCTTCAGGCCCGACATTTTCGATGTCCGATTTCAATGCGTTTCCGACCACCGTCTTGACCTCCTCGGAATCGAGGGCGGCGGCAATGGCCTTGGTCAGCGCCTCACGCGCGTCGTCTGGCGTTCCCGCAGTGGTGGCGAAATAATACCACGGGTCGACATAGATATCGAAACCCTGCTCCGGCAGCGTAGGGGTGTCGGGTGCATAATTGTGCCGGGCATTGTTCATGCTGGCGATCATCTTCATTTCGCCGGTTTCCAGATACTGGATGTGATTGCCCGCCGAGAATCCGGCGATCGCCTGACCGCCCAGCAGCATCTTGATGTTCTCAGCACTGCTTTTTGCTGACAGGAACTGGAACTCCGCTCCCGACTGCTCCATGACCTTCTGCATCGCCAGGACCTGCGGTTTTGCATCGGTTGCGAGCGGGGCGCCGCCGCTTTTCTTTGCATATTCGACAAGCCCTGCAACGTCATCGAACGGCGCGTCCTTCATCGCCACCAGAGCGAGTTGGGCGCGCGACGCGGTGCCGAGATAGTCAAAACTGTCGAGCTTGAAGTTGACCTGATCGGCGCGCAGAACCAGATTGATCATCACCGGCATGTTGACGCCAAGTCCGACCACGGTTCCGTCGGCGGGGCGATTGGCAATGGCCGAGAACATGGCAACACCGCCGCCGCCCGGCTTGTTTTCGGCAATCACGTTCCAGCCGGTTTGCTCCTTCATCACCTTGGCGACAACGCGCCCGATCGTGTCGGTGGTTCCGCCGGCGCCGAAGCCGATCTGCAAATTCAGCGGCCCGGCTGGTTTCCAGTCGGATGCGGATCCCAAGTTGACGGATACCGCAAACGACAATGCGGCGACTGCCCCGAACAGAATTTTTCTCATGCTATTCCTCCCTATGTGGATTGGTTCGGCTTTATCGGTTGGCCGGACCATTTTGGTCTTTCTTCTTCACTTTCGTTTACTGTGGCACCTAACGCGGCTGTTGCAAGTCGTTCACAGTAATCCAGAAACTGGCTGATTTCTTCATCATTCAAAGCCGCATCGATCACCTGGTTATGATCAGATACCTGCGGCAGCAGCCTGTCGAACAGCTTTTTTCCCTCAGCGGTAAATTCGTACAGCCTTGCGCGCCGGTCATCGCGGTTGGGACGTGACAGGACCAGCCCTTTGCCTTCCATGTCTTTGAGGCAACGGCTCACTTGTGCCTGTTCCGCCTTTGAGAATGCAACGAGGTCACGCTGGGACGCCTCAGCCATGGTAGATATACCGACAAGAATGCGCCATTCGACGATGGTGAGATCGCCAGCATCACGCAATTTGCGGCCCAGCCGCATGCGAAGTGCTATCGAAAGACGAAAAACGGCGATGGCGGTGCGGCTGGCGCCCTTTGGAATAGTTCCGAGGTCAAGAACGCCGGCCGTCATTGCGCCTCCGTGCAGAGATCGTTTTCAAGCACCTTCATATATGAAAAATCATTTTATGACAACTCATGGAAATTGAATCGTCGGAGTTTCTCAACACTGGCCCCGAAACGGACAACCCGATCTGGTTTCAAGTCATCTGGATGGTACAGCCAGCCACTTGCCACGAATCACTTGGCCCGCTAACCGCAAACCATGGGAAAAAGCCTTATTCCGCCGGGCGGCGGCGAGGAAGAAATTGAAGCAGTCGACCTGAAGTCGGCGCTCGAAGAACGTTACCTCGCTTACGCGCTGTCGACCATCATGCACCGGGCCTTGCCGGATGTACGGGACGGACTGAAACCCGTCCACCGGCGCATCCTGCATGCGATGCGGCTGCTCAAACTCAATCCCACCGATGCCTACAAGAAATGCGCCCGCATCGTCGGCGATGTCATCGGCAAGTTTCACCCGCATGGCGATCAGGCGGTTTATGACGCGCTGGTGCGGCTGGCGCAGGATTTTTCCATGCGCTATCCGCTGATCGACGGGCAGGGCAATTTCGGCAATATCGATGGCGACAACGCCGCGGCCTATCGCTACACTGAAGCGCGCATGACCGATGTTTCCGTCGATCTTCTCGAGGGGATCACCGAAGACGCAGTCGATTTCCGTCCCACCTACAATGAGGAAGATGACGAACCGGTGGTTCTGCCGGGTGCGTTTCCAAATCTGCTGGCCAATGGTTCGTCCGGCATTGCAGTCGGCATGGCAACGTCCATTCCGCCGCACAATGCAGCGGAACTTTGCGATGCAGCCCTGCACCTGATCAAGCATCCCAATGCCGGTTTCGACAAACTGGTAGAACTGGTGCCGGGACCGGATTTCCCCACCGGCGGGACGATTGTCGATGATCGCGATACGATCCTGGAAGCCTACAAGACCGGCCGCGGCGGATTCAGGGTCCGCGCCCGCTGGGAAAAGGAAGAGCAGGGCAGGGGCACCTGGGTGATCGCCGTTACCGAGATCCCCTACCAGGTGCAGAAGTCGCGGCTGATCGAAAAGATTGCGGAACTTCTGATCGCCAAGAAACTGCCGCTGCTTGAAGACATCCGCGACGAAAGCGCCGAGGATATCCGCATCGTACTGGTGCCGAAGAGCCGCTCGGTCGATCCCGGCGTGCTGATGGAGTCGCTGTTCAAGCTCACCGACCTGGAAAACCGCATCCCGCTCAACATGAACGTGTTGTCGCGCGGCAAGGTGCCGAACGTTTTGTCGCTGCGCGACGTGCTGCGCGAATGGCTCGATCACCGCAAGGACGTGCTGCTCCGGCGGTCGCGCCACCGGCTTGGCCAGATCGAGCATCGTCTCGAAGTGCTCGGCGGTTACCTGATCGCCTATCTGAACATTGACGAGGTCATCCGCATCATCCGCCAGGAGGACGAGCCGAAGAAGGTGATGATGGCCCGCTTTGAACTGACCGATGTTCAGGCCGAGGCGATCCTCAACATGCGGCTTCGTGCCCTGCGCAAGCTCGAAGAGATCGAGATCAAGAAGGAATTTGACGGGCTGACCGTTGAAAAGGGCGAAATAGAAGCGTTGCTGGCTTCCGAGGACAAGCAGTGGCAGGCAATCGCCTGGCAAATCGGCGAGGTCAAAAAGAAGTTCGGCAAGGACACGGAAATCGGTGCCCGCCGTACCGACTTTGGCGAAGCGCCGGAACACGATATCGAAGCCATCCAGCAGGCGATGATCGAAAAGGAGCCGATCACCGTCGTCGTCTCCGAAAAGGGCTGGCTGCGGGCGATGAAGGGGCATCTGACCGACTTTGCCGCCCTGTCGTTCAAGGAAGGTGACAAGCTGAAACAGGCCTTCCACGCGCTGACTACCGACAAGGTTCTGATCTTCACCACCGGCGGCAAGATATACACGATCGGCGCCGACCGGCTGCCCGGCGGCCGCGGCCATGGCGAACCGGTGCGCATCATCGTCGACATGGACAATGACCAGGACATCGTCAGCGCATTCGTGCACGATCCGGAACGCAGGCTGATGCTGGCATCGCACGGCGGCAACGGCTTCATCGTGCCGGAAAAGGACGTCGTCGCCAACACCCGCAAGGGCAAGCAGGTGATGAACGTGAAGGCGCCGGACGAAGCCAAACATTGCGTACCGGTTTCCGGCGATCACCTGGCCATTGTCGGCGACAACCGCAAGATGCTCATCTTCCCGCTGGCCGATGTTCCCGAGATGACCCGCGGCAAGGGTGTGCGGCTGCAGAAATACAAGGATGGCGGGGTCAAGGACATCAAGACCTTCGCACTGGCAGGCGGGCTGGCGTGGCAGGACTCCGCTGACCGCACCTTTGTTCGCCCGGCAAACGAACTGGGCGAATGGATTGGTGCGCGGGCCGCTGCCGGCCGCATGGTGCCGAAAGGCTTCCCGCGGTCCGGCAGGTTTGGCTGACGTTCGTCAGTGACCGCAGGCCTTGTGGTCCACCGCCGCGCACATTTCCGGTGTTACCTCGTAAGTCTGCGTCAGCAGTTCGCCGCGTCCGCAGCGCTTGTCACCGGAAGTATGCGCTTCCAGTCTGACACGGGCGTAGCGATCGAATGATGGCGCATTCGCCGAGCAGCAGACCGTCGCCTCGATCTCCCTTTTCAGGTCGTTCAGCGTGTAGTCCTGCGGCCCCATATTGGCGCGCTGTCGCAGGCACTGACCAGGCTTGATCCGCTGCTTGCGCCCGCCCTCGGTTTGGGCGATACCCCAGCGTTTGTCCCAATGCGCTCGCATGCAGGAATGGGCGAGATCGCGGGCTTCGCGCCGGCAGTCATTGGCATGGGCCTTGTTGCGGCATTGGCCTCGTGAGGTGAAATGGCCGAAAGAGAGCCGTTTCTCGCTGGTGAATTTGCCACCATCGACAAGCAGATAGACAAGATCGTAGCGTGCATTGCATCCACGCGAGATGTCGGCGTTGGCAGGTGTTGCTGCATATCCAATAATGGCGCTGGATATCAGGGCGGCTGAAACAAGGTATCTCATGTCAAGATCCTCCTTTTTAAGCCCCTCGCTGGCCATCGAACGCAAAAACAGATAGCCGCGCTGTGCCGCCGGTCACTAATCGTTCCGGTACCGGATCCGGCAATTACACAAACTTGATTTGTCCGCGAGCGACCCGGCTGGCTAGCATTGGCGAATGCTGTCACGGATTCTCGCTGTCTTTGTCATTGTTTCGCTCGGTTCGGTGTTGAACGCCCGGGCCGGCGAGGCCAATTGGCCCGAACTGCGCAACCTGCTGACGGACCGTCCGGCAATAGCCGATACGGTCAACACCGCGATCCCGGAGAACGGTCCGGTTGTGGTGACGTTTTTCGCCTCGTGGTGTCCACCCTGCACCGACGAGTTCAAACACCTGAACGAGCTCGTGAACGTGCAAGGCGAGGGCGTTTCCGTCGTGGCGATAAACCTGTTTGAAGCCTTTGGCGGCAAGAAGAACCCTGCGCGCATGGTCCGGTTCATCGAACGCACCGATCCGCAATTTCCGCTGATCGACGGTTCGGAGGATATCCGGTCCGCCTTCGGCAATATCGACCGCATCCCGACGGTGGTTGTGTACGGCAAATCAGGTGATGAGGTCTGGCGTTTCGTTCACAAGCGCGGCGCGGAAAAAACCCATGCGACCCTTGAAGACCTGACAAAAGCGCTGGATCTGGCGCTGACGCAGTAGCCGCTCTCCGGCCTTTCCGGGATGACGAACGGTAAAGACAGTATTCCCCGGCATCTGGATGAAGAACGTCATAGCGCTCTTCCCTTTTTCAATCCTAGCGCCAGTGCCGCGCCGGCGAAAAAGCCATTCTCCCACTCACCCCACATCTGCGAGCAGTATGGTTGGCAGGAAAACATATTGGCGGTTTGGCGCGTGCAGCGGCGGCGACGGCGACACGGTTTGTTGGAACAGGTTTTCCAAAGTTGCCGCTTTGAAGCCGCAACACCGGCCAGATTGTTCAGTTTGTCATAATCGTTACCCGAATCGCCGCTAAGTTCATTGTTGGTTTTCTCGATCTCATCGGCCAGTTTGCTGAGTTGTTGGTCGGTGGGCATGGGTTTCCTTTCGGGGGTTATTTTCGCTCACGGCGAGTTCGCTTCGCTCATCGCCTCCGCGGGGGCCTCGCATAAGCTCGGTCGGCCAGTCGGCCTTGCCGGCTGACGCCGGAAATTGAAGCTCACCCGGGCGGGCTCCCTTCGCCCCCCTTGAGGGGGAGAAAGTCTTTTCCTGCATTTACGAGCGAAAATCCCGAGTATGTGCTTGGAAAAGACAAGAGGGGGGAAAGATTCGTGGGGCACCAATCCCCCCTCTTGGAATTTCTAACGTTTAGCCTGCGCGGTGTGCTCGGCTAACCCGTTGAAATTCCATTCTCCCCCTCAAGGGGGGCGAAGCATTCAACGCATGCCAAAACCCTCCCGCGAATTTCTCATCCGGGTTGTTCAATAGAGTGGGAAGACGGGCGATCGGAAGACCGCGGTGTCTTGGGTTTCTTCTTTTGTCTCGTGCGATCTTCCGATCACCCATCCGGCCGCTGTCCGGTCCTGTCGGCTGGTCTTACCGGCCTGCGGATCAGGTAGCGCACCGCAGGCGGGCCCGGCTTTTCCGGAACTACGGAGAGGATCGGATTTTCACCGTCCGGTATCTAGCCCGTAGCCTCCAGCCTG
>JBFOMG010000058.1:0-34648 GCA_040830725.1 Rhizobiaceae bacterium | reverse complement strand
CCCCGCCGCGAAGCAATACCAGTTCGGCAAATGCAGCCAGCCGCCTGGCCTCTGCACGAGGCTCACCGCAAAGCAGCAGCGGATGGGTCAACAGATCCAGCAGTGCAGATGCATCACCGGGCCTGAATGCGGTTTCGGCAAGCAGCAGGAATAGCGCTGCAGGCGGGGGCGACGCGAGTATCCTGCCTCCCGAATCATCTGCTTCGATGTCAAACCGCGACAATTCGGCCGATACCCGCCGGGCCAGGGTTCGATCCCCCGTGACCAGCGCCGCACGATGGCCGGGTTCGGCAACGGCCAACCGCAGTGCGACAGCAATCGCGAACGCTTCGTGACGTTCATCGGGCGCTTCGATCAATGCAAGCCGAACTAGCGCGCCTGAGGCTATGGCGCGTTCGACTTCCGCTTTGTTGACCAGCCATTTATCCGTGGATTCAGCCGGACGAAGCGCCTCGTTTACCAACCGCTCCCTGGCCGCGAGCTGTTCGGTCGGGCCTGCGAGCACTTCGACATCATCGCGACCGGCCCCGAGCCTCGCAAGCAGCTTTTTCAATCCATATTGCGGATGGCCGAAAACGGACGGAGCAGCATCGGTCTTGTCGATCAATGCCCATGAATCGTCGTCCAGTTCCTTGTCCAGACCCGGCAAAACCACAGCCCCGCTTGAATTGCTCGCGATTGCTGCCAGAAGACGCGCGGTTGCGGGAATTGAACCCGTTGATCCCGCCGCGATGACGGGTCCGCGATTGGCTCCTGCCAGCAAACGCTCCGTTTCGGCGTTGATCTGGGAAGACCGCCACGCCGCTGGATCGCTTCGCTGTTTTTCATTGAGGATGTTTGGCCAGTATTCCGTGACGATCTGAAGAAATTCGAGCGTGATCTGCCACCAGCCGGCCAGTTCGTCCGGAACGAGCGAACCCAATTCAGCCCAACTGACCTCTTCGGTTTCGACCTGATCGAGCAAGGTGGCAAGGTCACGGGCAAGCCAGATGGCATCGGCTGTCGATGCGGGAACAATCAGCTCCTCGTCAAACAGGGAGGCAATGTGAGCCGGCAACCTGCTCTTCCACGACCGGACCAGCGGCGCCAGCGAAAACAACCGCTCATGCTGGCTGACCGGTGGAAATGCATCCAACAAAGTCCCCGGCAGATCGAGAAACTCCGCTCCGTCATCGTCGAACTCTCCAAGCGGGCGGATTGTCGGCAGGATCGTCGCCCGGTTGTCCATTCGCTCGACGAAGCAGCTTCGCAGGGTTCGCGCAGCGCGGCGGGTCGGCACATAGATCGTGGTATCTGCAATCTCCAGGCCGGCACTGCCCCTGCCTCCGGTCAACCGCCCGCTTGCTACCGCGTCGGCAAGCGTCGGCAGGAACGGAACACCGGGTGGAATGGTCCAGATATTTGGCCGGTCACTCATCCTTCCAGCATTTGAAGAACAGCATTTTCTGCCGGTGCAATCATGTCGGGGGTTCCGACCGTGATCCAATGCCCGCTCATTGGCAAGCCGAACAGCCGGCCTGCGTCGATCGCCTCGTCAAAATAAACGTTGAGGGAATGCGGGTCTGGACGGGCTCCGGCAAATATGCCGGGATTCACGATCGCGGCGCCCGCATAGATGAGTGCACCCGGTTTGCCTCTTGCGCGCCTGAGCCTACCACTCTCGTCGATGACAAAATCACCGCCGCCATGATGGCCCGTTGCCTGGTCCAATCTGGCGAGCAACAGAAGCATATCCATCGTGCTGTCGTTCCATGCAAGGCGCAGCCGCTCAAGATTGGGCTGCCCGTCATCAACCCAAAACGTGTCGGCGTTCAGAACCAAGAACGGACCGCTGCCGAGCATCGGCAATGCCTTGATAACACCGCCGGCAGAGTCGAGCAGTTGATTGCGTTCGTCGGAAATTTCGATTGCCGGACAGTCACGATCCCTGACATGGGCGATTATCTGTTCCGGCAGATGGTGAACATTGACAACAGCTTTGCCGACACCGGCTTCCACCAGCAGGTCAAGACCACGGTCGAGCAAGGTTTTGCCGGCCACCTTGATCAACGGTTTCGGCACCCTTTCGGTTAACGGCCGCATCCGCTTTCCGAGACCCGCGGCCAGAACCATCGCTGTTGTAATAGTACCGCTGTTCAAGCTGACGCCTCGTCCAGAAGGCCCCAGCGATGGTACAGCGCAAAAACCGGAGCAAGCGCCTCGTGACCAATCGACCGCATCAAATATTCGCGCATTCTCGGCAAATGCTTCAGATAAACCGGTTTTCCGTCGCGCTTGTCGAGACGCACGAAAATACCCAAAATTTTCGAACAGCGCTGTACTGCCATGATCGCGTATGACTTTTGAAAATCCATTTCATTGAAGCTGCCGGATTCTTTCCGCAGGCGGCAATACTCCGACAGCAAATCAATTTCCAGTTCCGCGGCGACCGTCACGCGGGCATCTTGCGCCAACGATGCCACGTCGTAGGCCAATGGACCAATAAGCGCGTCCTGGAAATCAATCAGTCCCAACCTGTCGGTTCCCTGATGCCCCGAGCGCCAGATCAAATTCGGAGAATGGAAGTCGCGCATGACAAGACCCGTCTCGACCCCGGCCAATTCAGATATGACCGAACCCCAAGCCTGGCCAAACTCATGCCGTTCCCCCTCATCAGGCTGGCGGCCGGTGATCGCCGGCATGTACCAGTCGAGAAGCAGTTCCACTTCGATCATCATCGCTTCGCGATCATAGGGTGGAAGTTGATGGCGCGCGCCAAACGGTCCGTCGATTGCCGTCTGCCATTTCCTTTGATGGGCCTGGGCCAGCAGCTCGATAGCCGACATGTAACGGTCCGGTATCGGTTCAAGCCTGTCGTTGACGACACCTTCGCGGCCGAAATCCTCGATCAGCAGGAATCCGTTGGCGAGATCTGCCGCACTTATCTGCGGCGCGCTAAATCCGTTTTCTCGAAGTGCATGATCCACGGCCACAAACGGAACAACCGATTCTGACAGATGAGCGATGCGGCTGTAAGGCAGACCTTCCCGGATCGGCGGGCCATCAGGCTGTTCCGGCGCGTCCATGACCAATTGTGGTGGCGCACCCGGCATGCTCACGGTTTCATAACGGCGGGTCGATGCATCACCGACAAACAGGGCTCTCGACGCCTCACCCCAGCCCGAGGTTTCCAGAAAGCTGCGCAACTGCATCGAACGCCGCAACCGGGCTTCGGTTTCCGGGGCGGCCTGCACAATTGCCGACCGGCCGCCATCTGCGGTTTCCGACAGGTTTACGGTCAATGCCGGGCTTGGCAGAGTATCAGCCGCATTCTGCGGCCATTCAACAACGACAATCCCTTGTTCGAGCGCCTCTTCAAGCCCCAATTCGTAAAGTTCTGAACCGTCGGTCAGCCGATAAAGGTCAAAATGGGCGACGGGAAGCACGCCGTCATAATACTGGACCAACGTGTATGTCGGGCTCGGAACTTCCAGACCTGGTTTAGCCGTCGCTGCCCGAATGAGCGCCCGCGCCAGCGTCGTTTTTCCCGCGCCCAGATCGCCTTCAAGCGCTATCAGGTCGCCGGGTTTGACCGCCGCGGCAATATCCTGTCCCAGACGGCTGGTCGCCGCCTCATCTTTTAGGTCGAGCGTTGTTGTTCGGCTTTTCATGATTCAGACCAATCACAGACACCAGGGCCCTAATGCGGTTCAACGCTATTCGGCTGCTTCGCGCAATCCCGGATTGACCGGGAACCGGCAGGTTACCGTTGTCCCGCTTGATTCGGAAGTCGCGATTGAAACCGAACCGCCATGCAGTTCGACAAACCCCTTGACGATGGACAGGCCAAGACCGGCGCCACGACGCCTGCCGCCATTGCCCACCGGTTCGAACCGTTTGAACACCGCTTCGAGCGCATCAGCCGGGATGCCTGGTCCGTCATCGTGCACATCGAACTCGACGGCGCCGTCGGCCATGCGGCAGCCGACCCGGACCTTGGAACTTTCAGGCGCGTAATTCGCGGCATTGACCAGCAAGTTGAACAATATCTGCCGCACCCGGTTTGCGTCGGCAAAGAAGGTTTTTGGCGCTGATGAAGTGTCGACTTCGAGGGTGATGTTGTGTTCTGCCAGCCGCTCCGCGACGAGCTGGCATGCGGCATCAATCGTTTCTGCGACCTGCACTTCTTCGATTTCGAGACGCATGATGCCGGCATCGACCGTCGCCAGGTCGAGAATGTCGTTGACAATGGTAAGCAGCACGGCTGACGAGGCACCGATATGGTCGACATATTCTTTTTGCCGTTCGTTCAACTCACCGGTGGTTTCAAGCTCCAGAAGTTCGGTAAATCCGATGATGTTTGTCAGCGGAGACCGCAATTCGTAGGAGACGTGCTGAACAAAATCGTTCTTCAGCCGGTCGGTGCGTTGCAGGGCCTCGTTCTTGTCCTTCAAAGCGCGCTCGAAATTGACGCTGTCGGTGACATCGACGAATGTCAGCATGACCTGGCCGTTCGGCAGCGGATTGAGTGCCGATCGCAACACCTTGCCGCTTTTCAATTCAATCTGGTCGTAGCGGTCCCGCCGCTCGTCATCGAATCCTGTGACAGCGGCAACAAATTCGCCCCACGGACTGGTATTGACCTGCGGGTCGCAGGCGGCACGAATTGCGCTGATATGCGTGCCTTCCGCGGTCACATCAGGCAACAGACCCCACAGGCTCGCGAAAGCAGGGTTTGAAAGTTGAAGCCGCCCGTCGGAACCGAACACGGCGACACCCTCGGCCAGATTGTCCAGCGTCTCACCCTGAACCCGCACCGCGGTCTTGTAGCGGCTTTCCAGATCGATCTGCTCGGTGAGATTTTCAAACACCCACGTCACACCGCCGCGAGGGTGGGGATTGCCGATAACCCGCAATGTCTGCCCATCGGGCAAATGCCACCAGTGTTCTTGCGGTTCGACTGACCTGTATGCGCTCAGCACGTTCTCCATCCAGCGCCGCCATTCGGGCTGTTCCGGCAGTTTTCCGTCGCTTCTCAAGCGGTCGATGACGAGGGCATTTTCAGGTGCGCTTTCAAGAAATCCGGTGTCCAGATCCCACAATTTCTGGAAAGCCTGATTATAAAAGCGCAACTTCTCTCCGTTGTCGAAAATTGCCACCGCGGTGGTCAGCTGGTCCAGCGTTTCAGAATGGCTTTTCTGGATGTGTCTGATTTCGTCGCGCACCGATTCGATTTCACTGACGTCAAGAGCGATTGCCGAGGAACCGGAGGTGCTGGAAAATCCGGTCACAGCGAACTGCTTGCGGTCGCCGTGAACCACGGTGGATATTTTGTCGGAGAACAAAGGCGCTTCGGCATGTTTCGCCGCCATGGCATCGCGGGCTTGCGTGCCGAGAAACTCCCGGCCTTCGCGGGCAGCGGCCTCCGGACTGTCGGATTCGACCGCATCCGCATATGCCTGGTTGACCCAGCTGATATCGCCGGTTGCGTTGCGTTGCCAAAATGGCATTGGCAAGGAATCGACCAGGCCACGCAATACCGCATGTTCCGCCGCCAATTGACGGTGAGCAATCTTCAGGTCGGCATGGGAGCGCTGCGCCTCGCTTACGGAAAGAAAACGAACAATTGCATGGGTAGAGGAAACACGGCCCTGGACCTCCAGCAGTTCGCCGCGGCGCGTTTCTGCGATCAGGTCAAACTGATTTTTCTCGCCGCGCAACTCAGCGATCGCATGCTCGACTTCCGATGCTGATCGTGGCGACAGCCAGCGGCCGAATGCCAAAAACGCCGATCGTTCCTCGGGCGCACCGGCGCGGGGGGCGAGCGAGCCGGCTATCTCCGGCCGGTCGCCATCGCGGCCCCATATCAGCAGCTTCTGGTCACGAAGATTCAAAAACGCGTCGGAGCGTTGCACCGCGGTGTCCAGCTCGGCAATTCTGCCGCGAAGCTCAACATTCTCATTGGCAATTCTTGCGCGTTCGCGAATGAGCCAAACGGCAGAAACCAGCGCTGAACCCATGGCGCCGGCAAAGATGGCAAGCTGGATGACCTCCGGCGTTCCGATTGCAAGATCGGCAGGAAGGCGGAGAACCTCCAATATTGATGATTGCGCGTGCGATTGCGACGTGAAACCGAACAGCGAAACAACGGCCGCAACGCCGCCCAGCATCCCGGTTCGAAGCGAACAAGTACGCTTGCGAACCGATACCGGTTCGCATCGGCCCCGCTCATACTGTCTGTCTGCCCAACCCGCGCCCGACGGGCATTCTGCCGGCATGTCTTGATCCTCTCCGCCGCTGAATGGCAAGACCGCCCCGATCGATTGGCGTTCGTTCCGCGATTTACAAACGCCTCGCGAATCACCTCACAATACCTGACCGCCGAATCTGCGTGAAGAACCATTGCCGCAAAAATAAGGGCCGGCTGATCTGTCGATCACCCGGCCACAACATGTTGTGTTTATCTGTTGCGAAGCTAGTACCTGTAGTGTTCCGGCTTGTATGGCCCTTTCGTCTCAACACCGATGTAGGTTGCCTGTTCGTCGGACAGGCTGGTCAAGTTCGCACCAAGCTTGTCAAGATGAAGGCGCGCGACCTTTTCATCGAGGTGTTTCGGCAATACGTGGACCGTGTTGTCGTAGTTGTCTGATTTCGCAAACAACTCGATCTGAGCCAGTACCTGATTTGTGAACGATGCAGACATGACAAAGCTCGGATGACCTGTGGCGTTGCCGAGATTGAGCAAGCGGCCCTCCGACAGCAGGATCATGCGGTTGCCACCAGGGAACTCGATCATGTCGACCTGTGGTTTCACATTTGTCCATTTCAGGTTGCGCAAGGCCTCGACCTGAATTTCGTTGTCGAAATGGCCGATATTTCCGACAATTGCCATGTCCTTCAGATTGCGCATGTGATCGATGGTGATCACATCCTTGTTGCCGGTGGTGGTGATGATGATGTCTGCTCCCGGCGCGGCATCGTCCAGGGTTACGACCTCAAAGCCGTCCATTGCCGCCTGAAGCGCGCAGATCGGATCGATTTCGGTGACCTGAACCCGCGCACCCGCTCCGCGCAATGATGCAGCCGAGCCTTTTCCGACATCGCCATAGCCGCAGACGATGGCAACCTTGCCTGCCATCATCACATCTGTGCCGCGGCGAATGCCGTCGACGAGTGATTCGCGGCAACCGTATTTGTTGTCGAATTTCGATTTGGTGACCGAATCGTTGACATTGATAGCCGGGAACGGAAGCAGCCCCTTCTTCTGCAGTTGATAGAGCCGGTTGACGCCGGTCGTTGTTTCCTCCGTCACGCCTTTGATGGCGTCGCGCTGACGGGTGAAGAAACCGGGTGTTTCCGCCATCCGTTTCTTGATCTGCGCAAACAGGATCTCTTCTTCTTCGTTGCCGGGCTTCGACAGCACGTCTTCCCCGGCTTCTGCGCGCGCACCGATCAGAATGTACATGGTCGCATCACCGCCATCGTCGAGGATCATGTTCGATGGTTCGCCGTCCGGCCAATTGAAAATCTGATCGGTGTAACTCCAGTACTCCTCCAGCGTTTCACCTTTCACGGCAAAAACCGGCGTGCCACTTGCGGCGATCGCAGATGCCGCGTGGTCCTGGGTGGAGAAGATATTGCAGGAAGCCCAACGGACGTCGGCACCCAGCGCTTTCAGCGTTTCGATCAGCACCGCGGTCTGAATGGTCATATGCAGGGAGCCGGAAATCCGTGCGCCCTTGAGAGGCTGGGCCTTGCCGAACTCCTCGCGGCAGGCGATCAGGCCGGGCATCTCGGTCTCGGCGATTTCGATTTCCTTGCGCCCCCAATCGGCAAGCGAAATGTCGGCAATAAGATAGTCTTTGTCGTTGGCCATGGTCAGTCCAATCAATCAGTGCATGAGAAAGCTTTGGGATAGCCGATCGCAATTCGAAATCCGGCCTGTTCAGCCGCGCTGTTTAACAGAGTTCACCGGCTGCGGCAACAACACATAAAGAAATCTTTATTCGTGCATGCTGTCGAGTCGGAACCTCAATGGCCCTCACCAAACCTGTCCGAGACGAGTGCGTCCAACGCGTCCATCACAGCATCTGCGTCGTGGCCGCTGGCCTCAACAACAATCGTGCACCCGGGGCTTGCAGCCAGCATCATCAGGTCGAGGATTGATCCCCCGTCGACGGCCATATTGTCCTTCTTGACGATGACTTCGGCGTCGAAGCGGTTGACCGTTTCAACAAATTTCGCCGACGCCCGGGCATGCAGGCCGCGTTGGTTGACGATGGAAAACTGGCGAGTGATGACGGTAGAACCGGACTCGGCGCTCATTTTCCAACCAATACCTGACTGGCAACGTTGATGTATTTCTTGCCGGCCGACTGGGCGTCTTCAAGCGCGGAGGCCATGTCGCCCGTTGTCCGGCTGCTGGAGAGCTTGATCAGCATGGGCAAATTGACACCGGCGACCACTTCGATCTTGCCCGACTCCATCACAGATATCGCCAGATTGGACGGTGTTCCGCCAAACATGTCGGTCAAAATGATCACGCCGGCGCCGGAGTCGGCGCGCGAAACGGCTGCAACGATATCGCCCCGGCGTTGTTCCATATCGTCCTCTGGGCCGATGGATACGGTTTCGAATCGCTCCTGAGGGCCAACAACATGCTCGCAGGCATGGCGGAATTCCTCTGCCAAGCGTCCGTGCGTTACCAGCACGAGTCCAATCATACGCAGTTCACTCCCACCGATTTGCACCTGTCACGTTGCCGGTTTGCCCCAATTTGCGCGCAAATACGCACTCTTGTCAGGGACAGGCGCGATGACAAGCCCATAAAGGTGAACTTTCGGCCAATTTTGCACAAAATTGCCCAATGGCGGACACGAAAGCCGGGAATCGGAACGAATTTCAGCTCGATCAGAGACCGTCAGCCTATTTCTCGGCCGGAAGTGTGACAATGAAGCGGGCGCCGCGAATATCACCAGGTTTTCCGCCGACGATGTTCTCGGCTCGCAGTTTGCCACCATGTGCTTCGATAATCTGGCGGCTAATCGAAAGGCCGAGACCGGAATTGTTGCCAAAAGCGTCAATTCCGGGACGATCCGTATAGAACCGGTCAAAAATGCGGTCGATGTTCTCAGCGCGAATTCCCGGCCCGTTGTCGTCCACGGTAACGATAACCCTGTTGCGGCTGCGCGACAGGGTGATGGTGATCCGCCCATCTTCTGCGGGAACAAACGAGCGGGCATTATCGATCAAATTGGTAATGACCTGCCCAAGTCGAAGTTCGTGGCCTGATACGATGTAAGTATTGGCGCCCTGTGCAGGCTTTTCCGTCTTGAGGACGATATCGACCGGTTTGTTGCGGCTGCCTGTCTGCCGGCAAACGGCTACCACATCGTCGAGGAACCTCGCCATGTCGACCCGGCCGGCGTCTTCACGCGCCAACTCGGCATCAAGGCGGGATGCATCGGAAATGTCCGAGATCAGGCGATCAAGACGGCGCACATCGTGCTGGATCACCTCGAGGAGACGCGCCTGCGATTCCGGGTTCTTGACCCTCGGCAGGGTTTCAACCGCGCTGCGCAATGAGGTCAACGGGTTCTTCAGCTCATGGCTGACGTCCGCAGCAAAACTTTCGATCGCCTCGATGCGGGCATATAGCGCATTGGTCATGTCGCGGAGTGCTGCCGACAGATTGCCGATTTCATCCTGCCGGTCGGAAAAATCGGGGATTTCCTCACGGTTCTTGATACCGCGGCGAACGCGGATGGCGGCGGCAGAGAGCCGGCGAAGCGGATTTGCAATCGTTGAAGCCAGCAGCATGGACAGGATGGCGGTGACCAGTGCTGCGACGCCAAACACCCGGACGATGGCCCGGCGCTCGGCGGCGACAATCTTGTCGATATCGCCACCTTGCGTAGACAACATCAACACGCCAAGCACCGCACGGAAACGCTGCACAGGTACGGCGACCGACACGATCATCTCACCCTGCTCGCTAATTCGCACCACTGTGTCCGGGCTACCGGTCAGCGCAGTTATCACTTCGGGATAGGCGCCTCCGTTGCCCCCGGGCTGTTCGCGATAGAGCGGCAGGTCGGTACGCCGGAACAGGCCGGAAAACAGCTTGTACATCCAGTCAAACGCGCCAGGCTCATCTTCCTCGACCGGGGGCAGGTCGTAGCGAAGGATCTGGCCGCCTGAATAGAGGTGGCGGGAATCGAGCAGCAAATTGGAATCGCGGTCATAAATGCGGGCACGTGTGCGGGTTGGCGAGATCAGGCGGCGCAGCACCGGTGCGACGCGTTCCGGATTGATCGGAAAATCCAGACTGTCGAGCTGGTTGGATCCTGGCGCGATGCTCTCCCCGGCCTGCAGTTCCAGCAGTTTTTCCGGATCGATCGTCAATGAATCGGTCTGAACGGTTGCCGAAGCAGCTATGGCGCCGGCAATGATCTCGCCCTGCGTCATCAGGCTCTCGACCCGCGCGTCGATCAGGCCGTCACGAAACTGGTTGAGATACAAGATACCCGTGACCAGCACCGCCAGCGCAGCGAGGTTCAAAAACAGGATTCGGCGGGTGAGGCTGGAAAAGACGTAGTGACCGAGAACGCGGCGAAACGGCGAGGCCACTGAGCGAATCAGCGACCTGTTGTTACCTTGTTCCTTTACACCCGGCTGCCTGGGCGGTTCATTTCTCGCCAGCATCGTCCGTTTGCCACTCCCAAGAGCGCTCGGGATCGATTACGCTTCACGGAAACGGTAGCCCACTCCGTACAGCGTCTCGATCATGTCGAAGTCCTTGTCGACCGACTTGAACTTCTTTCGCAGCCGCTTGATGTGGCTGTCGATGGTGCGGTCGTCGACATAGACCTGTTCGTCATAAGCTGAATCCATCAGCGCGTCACGACTTTTTACCACGCCCGGCCGCTGAGCGAGCGAGTGCAAGATCAGAAATTCGGTAACGGTTAATGTCACCGGCTCTGCTTTCCACGTGCAGGTATGGCGTTCCTGGTCCATGACCAATTGCCCGCGCTCAATCGATTTTTGTTTCTGGTCCTGGCTTTTAGGCCCGGCCTCCCGGGCGATGAAACGGCGCAAAACCGCTTTCACACGCTCGACAAGAAGCCGCTGTGAGAACGGTTTCTTGATGAAATCGTCCGCCCCCATCTTCAAGCCGAACAATTCGTCGATCTCGTCGTCCTTGGAAGTCAGGAAGATAACCGGGAGGTCGCTTTTCTGGCGAAGCCGCCGCAGCAACTCCATTCCATCCATGCGCGGCATCTTGATATCGAAAATGGCCAGATTTGGCGGGCGGGTCTGCAGCCCTTCCAGCGCGGAGGCGCCATCGGTGTAGGTTTCAACACGATAACCTTCCGATTCGAGTGCGATCGATACCGAAGTCAGGATATTGCGGTCGTCATCAACAAGCGCAATTGTTGCCATGTCAAATTTCTCCCTCATCAACGGGCGTCCCTTCCTCGGTTGATCCAAAAAAGGGTTACTGACGGACAAATTGGGTACAAATTGTGGCACAGAACAAAACTAGTGTCACAGGCAGGCGCGGTCCGACAAGCGCATTCCTGTTAATTAGTGTTTTGAAATCGAGATTCCTTTGGAAAATTATTTTCCTGAGAGGAAAAAATATTCACCATTCACAATTTTTAAACGATTTAATCAAAATTAAAAAAATTTAAATCGATTAATGATTTGAATTAAAACGATAAATCTGTTTCAGCACCCGCGTCCAGTGGACCATGCGCGCCGGACTATCGCGCAGAAAAATTCTTGCGGATCATCACGGAGCGGCAGAAATGATCGAAAGCGGCATTCGCAACCCCGATAGAAGCATCGAAACGACGGGGCTGAAAAATCCGGCCAAAGTCCATTTCAACCTGCTCGAGCCGGAACTTTACGAAGAGGCGATTCGCCGCGGTGAAGCACAAATCACTGCCCATGGCGCGCTTGTCGCCCGCACAGGCCATCACACGGGACGTTCAGCGAAGGACAAATTTGTCGTCCGCGACGCCGAAACCGAGGACCGTCTTTGGTGGGACAACAACAAGGCGATCAGCCCTGAACAGTTCGATACGCTGCTGGCAGACTTTGCTGCTCACGCAGAAGGCCGCGAGCTTTTCGTTCAGGACCTGATTGGCGGTGCTGATGCACAAAATGCGCTTCCTGTGCGAGTGGTGACCGAATTTGCCTGGCACTCGCACTTCATTCGCAACCTTCTGATCCGGCCGGAGCGCGAAACGCTCAACTCCTTCGTGGCCGAGCTGACAATCATCGACCTGCCGTCGTTTCGCGCCGAGCCGTCACGTCACGGCTGCCGGACTGACACGGTAATCGCGGTCGATCTGGCGCGGCGGATCGTGCTGATCGGTGGCACGTCTTACGCCGGAGAGATCAAAAAATCCGTCTTCACTGTGTTGAATTATCTGTTGCCGGAACGCGACGTCATGCCGATGCACTGTTCGGCCAATGTCGGTAACAACAATGATCCGGCTGTTTTCTTCGGACTTTCCGGAACCGGCAAGACAACGCTGTCGGCCGATCCTGCGCGCACGCTGATCGGCGATGACGAGCATGGCTGGGGCGAAAACGGGATATTCAATTTCGAGGGCGGCTGTTACGCCAAGACCATCCGCCTGTCGGAGGAAGCCGAGCCCGAGATATTCGCCACAACGAGGCGTTTTGGAACCATTCTTGAAAATGTCGTGCTGGACGAAGACCGCGTGCCCGATTTTGACGATGGCTCGCTGACCGAAAACACACGCTGTGCCTATCCGCTGCACTTCATCCCCAATGCCAGCACGACCGGCAAATCGGGCCAGCCAAAGAACATCATCATGCTGACCGCAGATGCATTCGGGGTATTGCCGCCGATTGCGCGCCTGACGCCCGCACAGGCGATGTATCATTTCCTTTCAGGCTATACCGCCAAGGTGGCCGGGACTGAAAAGGGTGTTACAGAGCCGGAAGCGACATTCTCGACCTGCTTCGGTGCTCCGTTCATGCCGCGGCATCCTTCGGAATATGGCAATCTGTTGCGCGACCTGATTGCCCGGCACAATGTGGCATGCTGGCTGGTCAACACCGGCTGGACCGGTGGTGCATACGGTGTCGGCAACCGCATGCCGATCAAGGCGACTCGCGCCCTTCTGTCGGCAGCGCTCGACGGTTCTTTGAACAACAGCGAATTCCGCACAGATGCCAATTTCGGTTTCGAAGTGCCCGTCGGCGTTTCCGGTGTCGATCCGTCAATCCTTGATCCGCGTTCGACCTGGTCCGACAGGCAGGCCTATGACCGGCAGGCGGAAAAGCTGGTCAGCATGTTCATCGGCAATTTCGCCAAGTTTGAAACCCATGTCGATGCAACTGTGCTAAACGCGGCGCCGGCTGTTCAGATTGCAGCACAGTAAGGCGCGATAACGGGAGTTTCCGCCACCCAGTTGATGCCAGGCCTTTGCCTGCCGGCAACCGCAGGCTATTGATCGTCAATCATGCCAGGCGAACCGCTGCAGATTACCGGAACGATCACCATTCCCGGTGAGGAGCTTGAGGAGCATTTTATCCGCTCCTCCGGACCCGGCGGCCAGAATGTCAACAAGGTCGCCACCGCCGTTCAGTTGCGCTTTGATGCAGCAAACTCCCCCTCCTTGCCGGAACGTGTCCGAAACCGGACGATCGCCCTTGCCGGGCAAAGAGCGACACTGGCTGGTGTTATCGTTATTGAGGCGGGCCGCTACAGAACCCAGGAACGAAACCGCGCCGATGCCCGTGAACGACTGGCGAAACTCATAGCCAAGGCAGCCGAACCGCCGCCGCCGCCGCGAAAGAGGACCAGACCTTCCAAAGGCGCAATCGAACGCCGCCTGAAGGCCAAGGCGGGCCGGTCGCAGGTCAAGAAAATGCGCGGCCGGGTTCGCGATGAGTGATGGTGAAATTCATCCTTCGCCATCTTCCAATTCGGCAATCCGCATGCCAATCTGACGTTTAAGGGACGTCTTAAATACAATCGGGAGAATTTCTGTATGGGTATATTCGATTTCGTGAAATCGGTGGGTAACAAACTCGGGATCGGCGATGACGAGGAAGCCGATGCCGAAGCGCTGAAAAAGGAACTCGACTCGCATGATCTCGGTACCGACCATGTCGAGGTAGCGGTCGTGGGCGACAAGGTGGTGCTCAAGGGCGTTGTTGAAGACCAGAGCATTTTTGAAAAGGCAGTGGTCGCGGTTGGCAACACGCTTGGCATATCGACCGTGGAAGCGTCTGAACTGAAAGTGGTCGCGCCGGATTCCGGTCTCAAGCTGGATAGTGGTGTCGACATGACCGCCCTGGTGGCGGCTTCCGGTCCGCCTCCGGCCGCACCCCGTTTTCATACCGTTGAGAAAGGCGACAATCTCTGGAAGATCGCCGAGAAGGAGTACGGCAAGGGCAAGGGCGGCAAATACACCGTCATTTTCGAAGCCAACAAGCCGATGCTGTCGGATCCCGACAAGATCTATCCGGGCCAGGTGCTGCGCATTCCCGAACTGGCATGATCCTTCGCAACTGCATATCGCGCCGGGCCGTTCTGTGCGGTGCCGGCGCGTTATTGGCGATGCCGGCCCGGGCCGGAAAGATGTATACGCCCGGCCGCGGCGATCCGAACCGAAAGGCCATTTTGAACGCCATCCGGCCCCGCATCGAAGCCGAGATGCGCGGACCGGTGGAGTTTGTTGTCCGGGTGCTGAATGTGCTCGACGGCTGGGCATTTGCGGTTCTGGAGCCGCAGCGCCCCGGTGGCAGGCCGATTGACGTTTACGAGACCATTCACGCTCAGGATGCAGATTTCATGGATGGTTTGACCGTCTATGCACTGGTTCGCTGGTCTGGCGGTGGCTGGGGTCTGGTCGAATCGGTTACCGGACCAACGGACGTAGCCTATGATCCGTGGCCGGAATGGTATGGCGCGCCGCGCAAGATCTTCGGTTACTAGGCTCAGCCCCCAAGCGTGGTTATCCGCAGTCCACCGGCTCTGGTTCCTGAATGAAGGCCGGACTGGTGATCTTGTAGTAGTCGGAATTGAATTTCACGTTCTTGAAGAAGTAACCTTCATCATAGGTCTGGAAAATGATCCTGAAATAGATGTTTGAAGCACGGCTTCGGTCCGTTGTGACCACCAGAAATTCCTGCGCAAACTCGCCAAGATCGGCTATCTGGTAGACTTTTCCCTTGCTCATATTAAAGCCTTTGAGCTCGGGACGGAATATCGGATCAAGCTTGGCGCGGTCGGCATCCGGCCAAAGACGCGCAAGCTTCAGAAGCTGGCCAATGGTCACATCGGTGCCCTTGTCGAGAATATCGGCAAACTCGCAGGTTTCTGCGACTGGATCCTGTGCCGCGGCTGGAAGCGAAAAAGAAGATGCAATCACCATGGCTACGGCGAATTTCCTAAGCATATGTCCCTCACAAATCCGTTTCTGACCTGACTGTCGCGACATATTTCAATCAGCTAAATTAGACCGATGCAAGTTTTGCCAAAAGGTGTCCGCCATATTCCCGGTTTCCTTGACTCCAGCGCTCAGTCGGTTCTGGTCGATGAAATTCGTCGTGTCATTCGGCAAGCCCCGTTGTTTGTCCCGGTTATGCCACGCACCGGCAAACCGATGAGCGTGCGCATGAGCAATTGTGGCCCTCTCGGGTGGGTGACGGACAAACAACAGGGCTATCGCTATCAGGCCACGCATCCTGTGACCGGGTCGCCATGGCCGGATATTCCCGAAACATTGCGAGACATCTGGCAAGAGGTCTCAGGCTATCCGCACCCTCCTGAAGCCTGTCTGATCAATTTCTACTCCGACAAATCGCGCATGGGCCTGCATCAGGACCGCGACGAGCAAAATTTCGAGGCGCCGGTGGTGTCAATCTCGCTTGGAGACTGCTGCCTGTTCCGGGTCGGCGAGACTGTCCGCGGCGGGCGAACGACGTCGTTCAAGCTGAAAAGCGGCGATATTGTCGTTCTGGGCGGCGAAGGGCGGCTTTGCTTTCATGGCGTTGACCGCATTTACCCGGCAACATCTGCGCTGCTGAAAAACGGCGGCAGACTGAACCTCACGTTGAGAAGGGTTACGGAACCGCTCTAGCTGAAAGGCAACTCACAGTTTCCTGAGTGCAACTTCCTGAACCAGATGATTTGCCCCCTTGTGAAGGATGAGATCGGCGCGCGGGCGGGTGGGCAATATGTTTTCGCGCAGGTTTGTCAGGTTGATGTTGGCCCAAAGGCCTTCAGCAATTGCCAACGCTGCATCGTCGGTCAGCTGCGAATAACGGTGAAAGAATGATTCCGGATTGCGGAACGCCGTCTCGCGCAGGCGCATGAAGCGATCGACATACCATTTGTGGACCAGTGCTTCGTCGGCGTCGATGTAGATCGAAAAATCGAAAAAATCCGATACGACCGGCACCGCCGCACCATCTTCGGGCAGATCGCGCGTCTGCAGCACGTTGATACCTTCAAAAATCAATATGTCCGGACGATCAATGACGGTGTACTCACCGGGAAGTACATCGTAGGTCAGGTGCGAATATAGTGGCGCCTGCACACCGCCCTGCCCGGATTTGATATCGGACAAGAAACGCAGAAGCGCGCCGACATCATAGCTCTCCGGAAAACCCTTCTTTTCCATCAATCCGTGTTCGCGCAATACCGCGTTGGGGTGCAGAAAACCGTCTGTCGTCACCAAATCCACTTTCGGACTGGACGGCCATCTGGCCAGCAACTCCTTCAGCACACGCGCGGTGGTCGATTTGCCGACGGCCACCGATCCGGCAACCCCGATAATGAACGGCGTTTTCACCGCATCGCCGACATTCAGGAAATCCTTGCGCTGCTGAAACAACAGCTGGCTTGCCTCAACATGGGCCGATAAAAGCCGTGACATTGACAGATAGATGCGGCGCACTTCTTCCAGGTCGACGGGATCGTTGAGCGAGCGCAACCGCTCGACTTCGTCTTCGGTCAGCGTCAGTGGCGTGTCGGCGCGGAACCTGGCCCAATGTTCGGCCGAGAAAAACCGGTAGGGCGAATATTTCCGCTCACTGGGCGCAAATTGGTCCATCGATACTTCCCTGCAACGAAGCGTTCAGGTCTCCCCCCGCGCACTTTTTTCCGCAACACCCGACCGGGCTGTCCGGCTTTCCAGCTCCGCCATGACATCCGACAGCGGAACACCGGCAATGTGCAGGACAACCAGCCAATGATAGAGAAGATCGGCGCTTTCGGAAACCAGATCTTGGTTGTCTTTGCTCGTGGCCGCAATAACCGCTTCGACGGCTTCTTCGCCGAGTTTTTGCGCTGCCTTGTTCATTCCCTTGCCGACCAGCCTGGCGGTCCAGGATTCCGGATCGCCGGATGTTGCCCGCTTCGAAATAATCGCCTCAAGATCAGAAAGCGTGAAATCGCTCATGTGAAATTTCCGTGTCACACCACAGGGTCAAGGCGCATTGCAATTCCGGCATCTGCCATATGCTGTTTTGCCTCGGTAATCGTATAGGTCCCGAAGTGGAAAATCGAGGCCGCCAGCACCGCCGTGGCATGGCCGTCGCGAATTCCTTCGACCAGATGGTCCAGATCTCCAACGCCGCCGGATGCAATCACCGGCACCCGGACCGCGTCGGCAATTGTCCGTGTCAGTGGCAAATCGTATCCGATCTTGGTCCCGTCGCGGTCCATCGATGTCAGCAGGATTTCGCCGGCGCCCAAATCGACAACCTTGCGCGCAAATTCAACCGCATCAATTCCAGTCGGTTCGCGCCCGCCATGGGTGAAAATCTCCCACCGGTCCGTCTCTTCGGCACCGGATACTTTCTTGGCGTCTATGGCGACCACGATGCACTGGTTGCCGAATTTGTCGGCTGCTTCGGCAACGAATTCCGGATTTTTTACCGCAGCCGTGTTGATCGACACTTTGTCGGCACCGGCTAGCAACAATTTGCGAATGTCGGCCACTGCGCGCACGCCGCCACCGACGGTGAGCGGCATGAAACACTGCTCTGCGGTTCTGGCAACCACATCAAAGATCGTGTCGCGGTTCTCGTGACTGGCGGTGATGTCCAGGAAGCACAATTCGTCAGCGCCGGCAGCATCGTAAGCCTTCGCCGCTTCCACCGGGTCGCCGGCGTCAATCAGATCGACGAAATTGACGCCCTTGACAACACGGCCGTCCTTGACGTCGAGACAGGGGATGACACGGGCTTTGAGGGTCACCGCTCTTCCTCAAACATTGCCGGCTCAACTTCCGCGTTGCCGTCCAAGATGGCCAGAGCCTCGTCGGCGAAGATCCTGCCATCATAAAGCGCGCGGCCCGATATGGCGCCTTCAAGCTTCGCTGCATCCGGCATCGTCATGCGCACGACGTCTGCAAGCGATGCCAGCCCGCCCGAAGCGATGACCGGTGTTGAAACCGCATCGGCCAATATGATTGTCGCCTCCCAATTGATGCCTGTCAGCACACCGTCACGATCAATGTCGGTGTAGATGATCGCCGAAACGCCAGCACCCTCAAAGCGTTTGGCCAGCTCGATCGTGCTCAGCTTTGACGATTCCGCCCAGCCTTCCACGGCGACCGTGCCGCCGCGCGCATCGATGCCGACGGCAATTCTGCCCGGAAACGCTTTACACGCCTGCCGGACCAGATCGGGATCGCGCACTGCGACCGTGCCGAGAATGACGCGGGCCAATCCCTTGTCCAGCCAGTTTTCGATGTGTTTCAGCGAGCGAATGCCGCCGCCAAGCTGGACCGGGTTCTTTGTTGCTTTCAGGATCGCTTCGACAGCCTCTCCGTTCTTGGACTCACCGGCAAATGCCCCATCCAAATCAACGACATGCAGCCAGTCAAATCCCTCATCCTCGAACTCTTTCGCCTGTGCGGCAGGATCGGAATTGTAAACCCGGGCGCTGTCCATATCGCCGAGTTTAAGGCGGACGCACTGGCCATCCTTGAGGTCTATGGCGGGAAACAGGATTTTTGAACGCATCTCAAGGCTTCCACTTCAGGAAGTTTGCAATCAGTGCCAATCCCAGCGCCTGGCTTTTTTCGGGGTGAAACTGGGTACCCGCCAGATTATCGCGTGCGACGGCTGCCGTCACCGGTCCGCCATAATCGGTGGTGGCGAGGACATCGCCGGCATTTTCTGCGGCCAGGTGATAGGAGTGTACGAAATAGGCGTGCAATCCGTTCTCACCGGTTGCGATCCCGTCAAACAGCGGATGTTGGCGCGTCAGTTCCAGCGTGTTCCATCCGATTTGCGGGATTTTGAGATCCGGGTCGGACGGCGTCATCTCGACGACATCGCCCGAAATCCAGCCCAATCCGTCGATGACCGTCTTTTCCATCCCGCGCGACGCCATCAGCTGCATGCCGACGCAAATGCCGAGAAACGGCCGCGCCTTGGCGATGGCGGCATGCTGAATAGCCTCATGCATGCCCGGTACGGCATCAAGTCCGGCGACGCAGTCGGCAAATGCACCGACACCAGGCAGGACAATGCGATCTGCGCTGTGAACCGCGTCGGCATCGCTGGTCAGAACGATATTGGCGGTAATACCGCTCTCGTGTGCGGCCCGTTCAAAGGCCTTTGTCGCCGAGCGCAAATTGCCGGAGCCATAGTCGATGATTGCGACTTGCATCAGCGGTTTCCAGGGTAGTCGAGCAACCCCAATGCCGGGCCCGGCGCTGCCGGCGTTGTCCGCCCGAGCGCGACATCTGCGGGCGGACCGTCATTCTGTGTGACGGCGGAAGCCTGGTCGGCGTTGTCGCTTTCATAGTAGCGAATTTCCGCCTCGGCTTCGTGGTCGGCCTCCAATGCAGCAGCCTGAACATAACCCCTTCGTTCCAGCGCCCGGATGCGCAGTTGCGGGCCTTCGATGGCGACAAATACCGACACCAGCAGCGACAGGAGGGGGGCGGTGTTCTGAAAACCGGCAAGCGTGCCGAGCGCGGCAAGCACAATGGTGGCAGCAAGTGCGGCAAAAGCCTCAATCCAGAGCCGGTGCCAGGCAAGCCAAATCACCGGTAATAAAAAGGCCAGAACCGAGAACTTGTCGCGGACGAATTTCGCCTCTGCGCTCTTCGCATTCTCCGCAATGTCCATCACCACGAATGTGGTCATCATTTCAGCCTTTCAAGCTACCCTTGGTCGATGGAACAGCGCCAGTGTTACGCGGATCGCCTTCGATTGCGTGGCGGAGCGTTCGCGCTACCGCCTTGAAGCAGGTTTCGGCAATGTGGTGGCTATTGGCGCCATAGTGGTTCATGACGTGCAACGTTATGCCCGCATGCTGCGAAAATGCCTGGAAAAACTCGCGAACAAGCTCTGTGTCGAATGACCCTATCTTGCCGGTCGGGAAATCGACATTCCAGACCAGATAGGGCCGGCCGGATACGTCAATGGCAGCCTTGGTCATGGTTTCATCCATTGCAAGGTCGAGAGAGGCGTAGCGGTTGATGCCGCGCCGTTCGCCAAGTGCTTTTGAAATTGCCTGCCCCAGGGCAATTCCGGTGTCTTCCACCGTATGGTGATCGTCGATATGCAGATCGCCTGCCGCCCGAATTGTCATGTCGATCATCGAGTGTTTGGAGAGTTGTTCCAGCATGTGGTCGAAAAAGCCGATCCCGGTCGAGATCTCAAACGCGCCGGTGCCGTCGAGATCGACACTGACATCAATGTCGGTCTCGCTGGTCTTGCGGCTTACTTCGGCGCGGCGGTCACCACCATCTTTGGACATCTGCAAATTCCTGCTGGCTGCGGGCGGTTTCTAGCAACCGGCCATTGAGAATACCAGCCGCCACAATGTCTCATCATTAACCGCCAAATTCATTGCCGATTGCATTTTGCCCCTGTGATCATACATATGCGGCAATCACAGGGTTTCCGGCCAGCGGCTGATATGCGCAACCGGATCCGCCGCAAAGGAGAATTCCATGGCCGAACACGCTTCGCCACCTTCCATGCACGCCACCACCATTGTTACCGTCCGCAAGGGCGGCAAGGTCGTTATTGCCGGCGACGGTCAGGTCAGCCTCGGACAAACGGTGATGAAGGGCAATGCGCGCAAGGTTCGCCGCGTCGGCAAGGACAATGATGTTATTGCCGGTTTTGCCGGAGCCACTGCCGACGCATTCACCCTGCTTGAGCGTCTGGAAGCCAAGCTTGAACAATATCCCGGCCAGTTGACCCGCGCTTGCGTGGAATTGGCCAAGGATTGGCGCACCGACCGCTATCTGCGGCGCCTTGAGGCGATGATGCTGGTTGCCGACAAGGATGTCAGCCTGGCGATTACCGGTACCGGCGACGTGCTGGAGCCCGAACACGGCGTTATGGCAATCGGCTCGGGTGGGAACTATGCGCTGGCCGCCGCCCGGGCGCTGCAGGATTCAGACCTTGATGCAGAGGCGATTGCCCGCAAGGCAATGGAAATTGCCGCTGAAATCTGCGTCTACACAAATTCGAACTTCATCGTTGAGACCCTTGATGCCGAAAAATAGCGCCGAAATCGATTTTCGGCCGGTGACAATGGCTGACCTGCCGATGTTGCGCGCGTGGATGGAAACTCCCCATTGGCGGCAATGGTGGGGTGAGCCCGGCGAGGAAATCGGTTTCATCCGGGAAATGGTGAAAGGCCGGGACACCACCCGTCCGTTCATCTTCACGGTTGGGGACGACCCGGTCGGATACATCCAGTACTGGTTTGTGGGCGAACATCAGACGGACGAATGGACAGGTGATTATCCCTGGCTGCTGGAGTTTCCCGCCGACGCCATCGGTGTCGATATCTCTATCGGGCAGGCTGACCGCCTTTCCCGGGGGATTGGCTCAAAGGTCTTGCGTCAATTCCTGGGCGATCTCGTCGAAAAGGGCTACGAGACCATCATCATCGATCCCGATCCGCACAATGTTCGGGCCATCCGCGCTTACACAAAAGCCGGGTTTCGGCCGGTTGTCCGCCTGGAAGGCCGCTACGATGGCGAACTGATCATGCAATACGACAATAAAAGCAATGAGTTGAACTGATGACGACATTTTCACCGCGCGAGATCGTATCCGAGCTCGACCGCTACATTATCGGCCAGAAAGACGCCAAGCGCGCCGTCGCGATCGCGCTCAGAAACCGCTGGCGGCGGCAACAGCTGGAAGGCCAGATGCGCGAAGAGGTAATGCCGAAAAACATCCTGATGATCGGGCCGACCGGTGTCGGCAAGACGGAAATTTCCCGTCGTTTGGCAAGACTCGCCGGAGCGCCATTCATCAAGGTCGAGGCGACCAAATTCACCGAGGTCGGCTATGTCGGCCGCGATGTCGAGCAGATCATCCGCGACCTGGTCGAGGTGGCGATCGGCCTGGTGAAGGAGAAGAAACGCGAGGAGGTCAAGGCGAAGGCGCACGTCAATGCCGAAGAGCGGGTGCTCGAAGCGCTGGTCGGAAAGACGGCCAGCCCGTCAACCCGCGAATCGTTCCGCAAGAAGCTGCGCAACGGCGAACTGGATGACAAGGAAATCGAGATCGAAGTTGCCGACACGGGTGGCGGAATGCCGAATTTCGAGATTCCGGGCATGCCCGGCGCCAATATTGGCGTGCTCAACATCAATGACATGCTTGGCAAGGCGCTCGGCGGACAGCAAACCAAGGTACGCACGATGACGGTGCGCGAATCCTATGCGCACCTGATCAATGACGAATCAGAAAAATTGCTCGATCAGGAGGCAATTACCGAAGAGGCGCTTGACGTTACCCAGAATGACGGAATTGTTTTCCTGGACGAGATTGACAAGATTGCCGCCCGTGACGGCGCAATGGGCGCCGGTGTCAGCCGTGAAGGTGTGCAGCGCGACCTGCTGCCACTCGTTGAAGGCACGACCGTCGCCACCAAGTACGGGCCGATAAAAACCGACCACATCCTGTTTGTGGCGTCAGGCGCATTTCATGTTTCAAAGCCGTCCGACCTGCTGCCTGAGTTGCAGGGCCGTTTGCCGATCCGCGTTGAGCTGCGAGCGCTTGAAAAGGAAGATTTCCGCCGCATACTGACCGAAACGGAAGCCAGCCTGATCAAGCAATATGTGGCGCTGATGGAAACCGAAGGCGTGACACTCGAATTCACCGACGACGCCATCGACAGCCTGGCCGGAATTGCGGTGGATCTCAATTCGACGGTTGAAAATATCGGGGCGCGGCGGCTGCAGACCGTCATGGAGCGTGTGCTCGATGAAATTTCGTTCGAAGCACCGGACAAATCCGGGACGACGGTCAAGATCGACGCTGATTATGTCGCGAAAAATGTGGGCGATATGGCAAAGAACACAGATTTGTCCCGTTTCATCCTGTAGGGCCTTGTCGCGCCGATTCGAATTCGGCAAAACGGGCAACAACCAAACCGGGCAGGGGCGCCCCGGTTGAACAGCAAAAGGTTTGGGCGTCGTGGGTTTTGATATTTTGCCGTCAAGCGGTATTTGCCGCGCATCCGCCATTGTGGCGATGCTGGCAGTGCTGAGCCCTGTTGCGCCAGCACAGGCGGCGACAAAGGTTCCGCCGGGCAACCGGAATATCGAACAGCCGGCGATTCCCGGTGCGTCAGCCCGGCGTACAAAGGCGCTCAAGACAACCTACGACGCCAAGTACAACAAGGTGATCGCGCTGTTGAAGCGGGACGCAAAACTGAGGCGCAAAATCACCTCAACGGCGAAGAACTACAAAATCGATCCGATGCACATTGTCGGCGCGATTGTTGGCGAACACACCTACAATGTTGACGCGTATGACCGGCTTCAGACCTACTACGTCAAAGCGATCGCCTATGTGAATTCGGGCCTGGAGTTCGAGTTCGAGGGCGAGGATGTCGACAAGTTCATTCAACGCGATGAATTTGAGCCGTGCGCGGAACTGACGGACAGTTATGATTTGTGGACTTGCCGCGAACGGGTTTGGAATACCGAGTTCAAGGGCCGCTCCGTTGATGATGTGAACTACCCGAATGACCGGTTTTCCGCGGTGTTCTTTCAGCCATTTTATGCCGGCCAGACCTTTGGCATCGGGCAGCTCAATCCGTTGACGGCGCTGCAGATGAGCGATCTTGTTGCAGAAACATCGCGGATGGCGAAACTCAATCACCGCAATCCCGGTCAGGTCTACAAGACGATCATGGATCCCGATCTGACTCTGCCCTATGTCGCGGCAACGATCGTCAAATCCATCGAGGCATATCGGGAAATTGCCGGGTTCGATATTGCCGGCAATCCGGGAATCACCTCGACTCTCTACAATCTGGGCGACCCCGAAGCGCGGGCCAGGTCGCTGAAACAGGAGAATGCCGACCGGGTCGCTCGCGGGGAATCGCCACGACTGCCGGAGGAAAATTACTACGGGTGGCTGGTCAATGATCGTCAGGCGGAGCTGCAGGCCATCTTCGACAAGTAGCAACAGCCCTCAGACAAAGAACATTCAACGAGCGGCGTGCACCTTGCAGAATGGCGTGTAAGGCAGGATATCCAGACGTTCCTGCGAGATCGGCTCACCGCAGGTGACGCAATCGCCGTAGGTTCCCTCTTCGATACGAGCCAGCGCCGCATCGATCGCGCGGATTTCCTCCTGCCCGGCAAGTCCCAGATCTTCCAGAACCTCGTCATTCTCCGATTCCTGCGCAGCCTCCTCCCAGTCCGGGTTGGGCGCGTCATCGAGATGATCCTCGATCCGTTCCAGCCGGTTTACGAGATAGGCCCGGCGTTTTGTCAGTTCTTCGCGGCGTTGCTCAACAGTCTGCGCCATGGATTATCTCCAAAACCAAATCAGCCCACGTTTCTGGATATACGTAAAATGTGGGCGGCAAGTTGAGCCAGGTCAAGCCCTTGCATTGCCAGGCGCAAAGGCACGCGATACCCTGATTGCGGAATGAGAACCCGAATTCACCTGAAACAGAGAACCGGTAACTGACATGTCACTGCTGAAACGTCTGTTCGGAGCCGGCGGCAATTCTGCTGATGAGGATGCCGGTTCCGCCCTTGAAACCGAGCATGAAGGCTATGCGATCAAGGCCACGCCAAAAAAGGAGGGTGGCCAGTTTCGTCTTTGCGCCGTGATTTCGAAGGAAATTGACGGTGAAACCAGGGAACATCTGCTGATTCGCGCCGATCTGTTTTCTTCATCTGACGAAGCCGCGCAAGCGGCCGTGCGCAAGGCACATCAGGTGATCAAGGAACAGGGCGACCGGATGTTCGACGGATAATCGCCGGAAAACGAAATATTCCGGCCGGATTTCCAGCCGCATTTCACATCTTCAATTGCGGCCGGGTCGATTGAGCGTTCAAATGAGCAAATCCGACACCAAAACCCGGGTCGAAACCGAGATCAAAACCCAGCGGCCGCGTCTGCACAAGGTCATTCTGGTCAATGATGACTTCACACCGCGTGAGTTTGTTGTCGAGGTTTTGAAGGCGGAATTCCGCCTTTCGGAAGATCAGTCGTACAATGTGATGATCACGGCACATCGAAAAGGCGTTTGCGTGGTTGGTGTATTTGCCAAGGATATCGCGGAAACCAAGGCGACACGAGCGACCGACATGGGAAAATCGGCAGGATTTCCCCTGTTGTTCACAACAGAACCGGAAGAATAAGGACCGGCAAGTCTATCCGCCCGTTTCCCGATCAAAGGTACTTAGCGCGGTTTGAAGCCCGGCCTGGGTGGATGCTGTTGCGAAGACATAGCGATCAGGACGAATGAGAACAGCTTTCCGTTCTGCCTCGGACAGCCAGCCCATCGCAGCTTCGCTGCCGGAAGCGTCGATGATGCAGATACCGGAAAACCGCTGGCGAAGACCATCCGGAATGTCGTTCAGCAATTTGCGATCTGCAATCAGTGCCGGTGAATAACCGCAATGATCATCCATTCGTTTGCCGTCGCTTAGAACGGGTTGCGGGAACAAAGTTCCTCGCCACGGATCGGTAGAAGAACCCAAACCATCGCCCAGCGGCGGAGAGATGGATTCCATCCGCACCGTGCCGTCATCGCGACGAAATGCGGCATCCAGCGCCTGTCGTGTGCCACTGGCATTGATCAACCGGCCGAGCCGGACCGCAGTCTCGATATAGGCCTGGGCGTGCGGCCACCGCTCAGGCGTATAGGTTTCGAGCAGCGATTGAGGTCCGTTGCCTTTTACGGTGCGGGCCAGTTTCCACGCCAGGTTTGCAGCATCGCGAACTCCGGCACACATTCCCTGGCCCATGAATGGCGGTGTCCGGTGGGCGGCATCGCCGGCAATGAGCAGCCGGCCGAGCCGCCATTGATCTGCAAGGATGGAGTGAAATGTGTAAACCGCGGCACGCTCGATCTCCGCTTCGCTCGGCGATATCCACGGGGCAAGATGCCTCCAAACTGTCGCGGGTTCACTTGCCTGTTCGGCACTCTCGCCTTTGAGAAGCGCGACTTCCCAGCGGCGGCGATTTTCCGGCCCCCGGGCGTAGGTCATCGGGCGTTCGGGATTGCAGTACTGGATCGTATGATCGCCGAGTTCCGGTTTGGGCCGGTTCAACAACAGATCGACGACCAGCCAGCGCTCCTTGAAGCCGAGATCGGTCTGCGCAGTCCCCATCGATTGGCGAACGAGCGAATTCGCACCGTCGCATCCAACCACATAGCTTGCATCGACAGATCGTTTTTCGCCGGTGTTGCGATCGGCATAATCAATGCGGACGTGATCACCGCGCTCCTCAAGACCGATGACCTCCTGACCGGTCCGCAGATCGACCGTGCGCCGGTTCAGCAGTGAATGGCGAAGAATTTTCTCCAATTCGGGCTGGTGGAACCGGTAACTGGCGTACCAACCATGCGGCCCCACTTGCTGCGGGCGGGGCCAGTCAAGCAGCAATTTGCCATCCGTATCGACAAAACGCATGCCGACATTGACGCGCACGATCCCGGTAATCTCGTCGGCAATGCCGGCGGTTTGGAAAATCCGCATGATTTCGTCGTCGAAATGGACCGCGCGCGGTAACGGATAAGGTTCAGGATACCGATCGAGCCCAAGCACACGCACGCCGCATTTTCCCAGAAGATTGGCCAGTGTGGCTCCTGTCGGGCCAAGTCCGACGATTGCGACATCGTAGTGATTTTGAGGCTGACCGGTGCTCACCTTCCGGCTCGCGACCTCAACTCGCCGAAAAGCCAGGGGCATTCTGCCACGTCCGGCGCCCGCAGCCCGCGCTCGGCAGCATCAAGCCGCATCTGGCGCATTCGCGCCCGCGGTTCGTCGGCAAGATAAAGCCGTTCGTGGCCCCAGAAGCTCGGCCCGTCGAAGGTTTCATGCGGTTCCCATGTGACCGGATCAATAATCCGGCCGCCCCAACCGTTTTCGACGAAAAACCCCGATGGCGAGTTGGCATAGAAGGAAGTCATGTAATCATTGGTATGGCGGCCAAGCGTGTAGGCGATGCGGTCATCTTGCAGCTGCGCCAGATCATATCCCTGACCGACATCATCCAGATTGCCGAATTCGACCATGAAGTGATGGAAACCGGATTTTCCCGAACCGACAAGTGCGAAACTGTGGTGCCGGCCATTCACATGAAAAAAGTACAGCGGATAGGGGGTCAGCCCGTAATCGCTTATGGCGAAGCCCAACACGTCGCAATAAAACCGCCGCACCGGCTCGGCATCGACAACGTGCAATACCGCATGGCCCATTCCGTAGGGCCCGGTTTTGAAGCCTGATATTGGCCTTCCCGGCTGAAACGGCTGAGACGACAAATGCGGTTTCCAAACCAATTCAAGGCGGTTGCCTGCCGGGTCATGGGTGACAATCAGGTCGGAAACAAAGCGCCGGTCGGCCAGATCACGGGAACCGCGCACAACTTTGTATCCGTCACTTTCCAAACGGGTGGCGAAATGTTCCAGATCGTCCCGCCCAGCGACTTCCCAGCCCATGAAGGCAAGTGTTTCACCCGGCTCATCGGAGACGACCAGCCTTTGTTTGCGGTCATCCATGCGAAAGGAGAGGTTTTTTCCTGCGTGGTCAGCAAGTTGCATTCCCAGCAAGCCGCCCGCAAAGTCGCGCCAATCTTCCAGCTTATCAGAGCGAATGCCAAGGTAGCTGAGTGCGGAAATCGGCATTACTGACTTTCAGTTCTCACGTGGGTTTCGACTGCTTTGTCGATCTCGCGTTTCAGCTCGTCCCTGATCGGTTCACTCTCGCGCAGAACCGCATCGATTTTCAGAAAGTCCAGCACTCGGAACCGTGATAACGGCGGGCGCAAGAATATTGCCGGGCGCAACCGGGTCAGCTTGTTCTTGATGATCGACTGCATCATCAACTGACTGGCTCCGAACATCAGGTCGATCGAATTCGGCATCCGGTCGTCCCCTTCCGGAGCGCCGACCACGTCGATACCGATCACAATATCGGCCTTGTCCATCAGCAGGTCGTAGGGCACCGGATCATATATGCCGCCGTCTATCAACAACCGGCCGTCCCGCCTCACCGGCCGGAACAGCGCCGGAATGGCTGCTGATGCGGCCAGCGCGGAAAACAAATCACCCTCATCGGTCACCACCAGTGAGTGACCGAAAAAATCTGTTGCGGTCACCTGCAGTGGTATTTGCAATCCGGCAAAGTCGTCCGGTATCGTCTTGGGCAGCAGCGAACGCAAAATGCGTTCAATGTCGAACTGGCTGACGCGAATGCCGCCGAAGGCTTGGCGTAAATTCGTCGGGCGCATCCGCCACATCAGACTGGCCAGGGCAGCGCGATCACCAAGCACCGAGCGGGCATAGCCGTGAATGTCGCGGCCAGCCATTCCCGCGGCCATTCCGGCGCCCATAATCGCGCCGATTGAGGAACCGGCAATCGCTACAGGCCGGATTCCCAACTCATCGAGCACTTCAATGACATGAATGTGGGCAAGCCCCCTGGCACCGCCACCACCAAAAGCGACCGCAAAGGTCAAATCACCGCTCGATCTGGCGGATCTCGTAGGTGCGGTCAGTACATCGCCCGCCAAGCGCTATTCTCCGTCTATGGGCTTCGGTCCGACGATCATAACCGATGGTTCGACGGAAAACAGCCGCTCGGCGACTGATTTCACCTGATCAAGGGTCACACCGCCGATCAGCTTGCTGCGGCGGTCGATGTAGTCAATGCCCAGATCAGACATTTGCAGCTCGACGAGCGTGCTGGCGATGGACGATGAGGTATCGAGATTGTTGACCGCATATCCGCCGATAATCGTCTTCTTGGCGGCTTCAAGTTCATTCTCCGAAGGCCCCTCAACCATCATGCGTTCCACCTCCGCCAGGATGATGGCCAGGGTTTGGGCCGCCCGGTCGGATCGGGTTGCAGTGTTGATGCCGAGGCTGGATGCATAATCAAAATTGATCAGATAGGAATTGACCCCGTAGGCCAGGCCGCGCTTCTCGCGAACTTCGTTGTAAAGCCATGACGAAAAAGAGCCTCCGCCCAGCACGTAATTCATCACATAGGCGGCAAAAAAATCCGGGTCTTCGCGCTCAATCCCCGGCCAGACAAGCCGCAGCGAGGTCTGGGGCAGATCATATTCGACATGTACCTGCCTGCCTGCCAGCGGCTGGGTGTCATTGACTGCGGCAAGGTCCGCCCGCTCCGGCAAATCGCCGAACAGCCGGTCAAGCGCCCGCTTGGCGGATTGCTCATCAATTGCGCCAACAATGCCGATGAACAGGTTGTCGCGGGCGAATGTCCGGCGATGGGCGTTCTTCAGATCCTGCGATGTTATTTCCGCAAGCGACTGTTCGGTGCCGCGGTTACGCCTCGCGTAGGGATGATCGCCGTAAAGCTCTTCGACCCACTTGTGCGCCGCCCGGGTTTGAGGGTCGCGCGCCCGAGACTTGATGCTGGCGACAAGCTGAGAACGGATGCGTTCGACCGGCCCGTCGTCGAAACGCGGCTCGTTGACCGCCAGTTTGACCAGCGCCAGGGCCTCTTCGCCCCTGTCAGCCAGAAACTTGACCGATCCATACATGGCGTCTCGATTTGCGCTGAACCGCATCTCCGCAGATGCATCGTCGATGGCTTCCTGGAAAGCGTCACTGTCAAGCGGCCCGGCGCCCTCGTCAAACAAGCCGCTCATGAGGTTGGAAAGCCCCTCCTTGCCCGATGGGTCCTGCGAGGAGCCGCCGCGGAAAGCAAAATTCACCGCAACGAGCGGAATCGTGTAATCTTCAACCAGCCAGGCCTTGATGCCCTTGGCGGAGGTTATCTCACGGATCTCGACACTGGCCTGGGCATTGCTGGCAGCCATTGCCAGAACAGCAACAAACATGATCCGGCCGAGGCAGCCATTTATTTTGGCAATGTTCATCTTTGATTTGTCCCTAGCCGCTTTTTTCTTTTGCCGGCAACAAATATCCGGTGACCGATCGCCGCTGGTCGAGATATTTGCGTGCTGCTTTTTGGATCGCTTCCGCCGGCACTGCCCTGATCTTGTCGGGCCATTCCTGGACATCAGCCACTGTGTTTCCCGTCGCAAGCGCTGATCCGTAAATCCTTGCCATGCCGCTTTGACTGTCGCGGGCAAAAATCATGCTTTTGACAAAACGGTTCTTGGCTTTCTCGAGCTCATCTTCGGTCACGCCCTCGACAGCCAGTTTTTCGATCTCGGCCACAATTGCAGCTTCAATCTGTTCAAGCGTTGCCGACCCGCGCGGCGAGCCATAAACACCAAATGCCGTGTCATTAACCGCGATGCCGAAATAGTAGGCGCCGGCAGAGCTGGCGATACCCTGGCGCACGACCAGTTCCTGATACAGACGGCTGCGCAGGCCTCCGCCCAATATTTCTGACAGCAGATCAAGCGCTTCGGCTTCGCCCGGTTTGTCCGTGGTGTAGGACGGGACGAGCCAGATGCGGCGCATTGACGGCACCGAAACACGCTCATCTCGCAACGTCACGGTGCGGGCGGTGTTCTGCTCCGGCTCCATCGGGCGGGACCGTTCCGGCAGGTCCGGATTTTCCGGAATTTTGCCATAGGTTTTCCTGGCCATTTGCACGACGTCATCCGCATCGACATCGCCGGCGACCACGAGAATGGCATTGTTCGGCGCGTAAAACCGGTCATAAAAAGCGGTGGCATCGACGCGGTTCAACTTCTCGATCTCATGTTTCCAGCCGATAACCGGCATGCCGTAGGTGCTGTTCTGGTAAAGCGTGGCGTTCATTTCCTCGTTGAGGATCGACGCAGGATCGGTCTCGACCCGCGAACGTCTTTCTTCCAGAACCACATCCTTTTCCGGACCGATGACATCGTCGGTCAGCACCAGATTTCGCATCCGGTCGGCCTCATAGGTCATCATGGTTTCCAGCGCGTCAGGGGAAACCTTCTGAAAATAGGCGGTGTAATCGCTCGACGTGAACGCATTTTCCTGCCCGCCAATCTCTGCGATTTTTCGCGAGAATTCACCGGCAGGATAGTTTTTTGTTCCCTTGAACATCAGGTGCTCAAAAAAGTGCGCGATGCCTGATTTTCCGGGTTGCTCGTCAGCACCGCCAACCTTGTACCAAAGCATATGGGTTACCACCGGGGCCCGCCTGTCAGGTATGACAACAATTTCCAGGCCGTTGTCGAGCCGGTAGTTGTAGACTTCCGCCCGTTCTGCGGCGGCAAAGGCCGCCTGGGTGAAAGCCGGCGTCAATGAAATGATAAGCAGGGCGCAAACCAATTGCACCAATCCGTGCGGTCGAAAAGCGGTCAATCGCAAATTCCTTCTTCGTGTTGGCAATCATATAGGGCAGCCTGACGAGTGGGAAAAAGTGAATTCTTTGTCATATTCAGAGATCTGGCTCCCGCTTCAGCAAATAAAGCGCCGAATTTCCCTGTCTCATTTGATCGGCAGGCCGGTATCCGGACGGTGGCGCGAAGCGGACGCCGGCATCTTCTTCGACAACACACAGAGCGCCCGGGTTCAGCCAGCCACCGTCGCGCAATGACGCAAGCGCCCTTTCCGCCAGGCCTTTGTTGTAGGGAGGATCAATGAACACCAAATCGAATGGAGCCATGGTGCCGATCCCGCCCAGGCGTGTTCCGTCCCGGCGAAAAATCTTGGTGCGGCCCTGAAGCGCCAGGGTCTCGATATTTTCGCGAATATTGGCGCGGGCATCGGCAAGAATATCGACAAACAGGCAAAACCTCGCGCCGCGCGACAAGGCTTCCAATCCCAACGCTCCAGTCCCCGCGAACAGGTCCAGGACACGGGCATCGCGCACGGGATCGCTGTGAGCATGCTGAAGCTTGTTGAACAAGGCCTCACGGGCGCGATCCGACGTCGGCCGAGTCGCGCTGGTCGCCGGGGCTGCGAGCCTGCGGCCACGAAATTCACCGCCGACGATCCGCATTTTTCTTTGTTGACTGTCCGGATTTCGCGGAATTTCCGGACCGGCTGCCAGACCGGACCCGATTGTCGCCCTTGCCAGCGATCTTTTTCTCAATCTGTTTTTCCAATTGCTTCTTGCGCGCCTTGGCGCCGAGCGGTCTGGCACCGGGCGCCATCCAGACATTGGAAGCACGGGACCGGGGCAGGGCGGCGCTTTTGCGTTTGTCGGCTGTATCGCCTTCCGCCGTTTCGGAAAAATTGTCTTTGTCGCGCCGGCTTTTCATGCCGGGTTTTTGCGTTTGCAGCCGGTCCAAACCCTGTTCGCGAAACGATTTGCCGTCGCCGCCACCCTTTTCCCTGCCACCTGGCTGAGCCTTCTCACGGTTTTGGTTCTGCTTGTTTGAAAATGGTTTGCTGATCGCGGATTCAAAATCTGCCCCGGCTTCTGCAATCAACCGTTCGCCCAGCTGCTCGCGCAAGGTTCTGCCCTTCAGCTCCATCAGCTTGCCAGGTTCCAGACTGCCGAGCTGAAATGGTCCATAGGAAACGCGGATCAGCCGGGTTACGTCGAGTCCGAGCGAACCGAGAACTTTCTTGATCTCGCGATTTTTTCCTTCACGAAGCGCAACCGTCAGCCATGCGTTCGTGCCCTGTTTGCGCTCCAGCGATGCGTCAATCGCTCCGTACAGCACCCCGTCGACGGCAACACCGTGCTTCAGATCTTCCAGCGCCCGCTCATCGACATCGCCGTGAACGCGAACGCGATAGCGCCGCAACCAGCCGGTGGACGGCAGTTCGAGCACCCGGGCAAGACCACCGTCATTGGTCAGGAGCAGCAGGCCTTCCGTGGTGAAATCGAGCCTGCCGACGGTCATCAACCGGGGAAGGTCTGCCGGCAACACATCGAATATGGTCTGACGCCCTTCCGGATCGCGGTTGGTGGTGATCGTTCCCGACGGTTTGTGAAACAGGAACAGCCGCGTTCGCTCACGCTCGGGCAACCTTTGGCCATCGATCAGGATTATGTCACCCGGCCCGACATTGAAGGCGGGAGATGACAGTATATTGCCGTTGACCTTGACCCGGCCGGCGGTAATCATCGCCTCGGCTTCACGCCGGGAGGCCATGCCCGATCGCGCAATGCGTTTGGCAATCCGCTCCCGGGGTTGCTGCAAGGCGGCCTGCGAATCCGGTTTTGCAGCGCCGCGCAGCTCACGCCGCTTTCGCGGACGGTCCGGTTTTTGCGGCATGCGCTTTGCCCTGTTTGTCTTGTCGCTCATGTGGATATCTTCTTTCGAAGCGGGTAACTATCAGTTTCGCTTCGACCTTGCGAGCTTATTCGATGACCCGATTTGATGACGTTTCTTCACATGAGCGCCCGATGGACATTGCGCTCGCAGAAGCCCGCGCGGCGGCGCAGCGCGGCGAGGTGCCGGTGGGTGCTGTCGTCACCAAGGCAGGCGAAATTGTCGCGAGAGCCGGCAATCGCACCCGTGACCTGAACGACCCGACGGCACATGCCGAGATCCTGGCAATCCGCGGGGCCTGTGAAGTACTCAGATCGGAGCGGCTTTCAGATTGCGATCTTCACGTCACACTGGAACCGTGTGTCATGTGTGCCGGCGCCATCAGTTTTGCCCGGATTGCACGCCTGTATTACGGAGCCTCGGATGAAAAGGGCGGCGCGGTCGAAAACGGCGTGCGGTTCTTTTCCTCACCCACCTGCCACCACGCGCCAGAGATCTATCCGGGTATCAGCGAGGTGGAATCTTCCCAACTCCTGAGGCAGTTTTTCGCCGGGAAAAGAGATTGAAATCGCGCCCGGTACATGTCGCCTATCCGATAGACATCCGTGATTTCCCGCTGTCACATGCGGGCGTTGAGAATTGGAGCGAATTTACATGAAATCCTATGACGCGATCATTGTCGGTGCCGGTGTGATCGGTGCAGCGACGGCCTTCGAGATGGCAAAAAAAGGCATGAAAACGCTGAACATCGATGCAATGGGCGAGGCAGGCCATGGTTCAACTTCCGGGTCATGTGCGATTATTCGTGTTTACTACTCGACGGTTCCGGGCACCGCGTTGGCCTATGAGGCCTGGCATTACTGGCGGGATTGGGCCGACTATTTTGTAACCGGGGAGGAGCGCGGTCTGGCGGGATATTGCGGTATTGGCGGCCTGGGCAGTAAGACGGATCTTGATGTCAACCTTTCTACGCAACTGGCGAGTTGTCCCGAGTTGAACATTGACTACGAGGAATTGGGGTAAAAACAGATCGTCGACAGCCTGGCCCCAT
>JBFOMG010000057.1:0-10649 GCA_040830725.1 Rhizobiaceae bacterium | reverse complement strand
CGACAAACCTGCGCCGTTGGCCACATCAATGACCGCCTCGGTTCTTCCGCCGCGAAACCGGGTTCCGGTCAGTGCCATCGCACCCCCGATGATTACCGCCAGCACCAGGGCGAAAATCGACAGCTCCAGGGTAGCCGGCAGGCGGCCGAGCACCAGTGGCATGACCGGTTGTCGCAAGGAAATCGACGTGCCGAAATCTCCCCTCAGAACACCGGAGAGCCAAACCACGAACTGCTCCGGTATCGATTTATCCAGACCATAATGTGCCGTCAGGCGGGCAATATCTTCGTCCGTAGCCCCCGGTGGCAGCATCATCGCTATCGGATTTCCGGGCACGACGCGAATGACCACGAACACGATCACTGCTGCACCAAACAGTGTGATTGCCATCATGGCCAATCGCAGCAGCAATAGTTGAAGCAGCCTCATCATCTCCCCCGGCACAAAAGAGCCGCCGCAGAAGCGGCGGCTCTGCCTTGCAAAGTCTTGCCCGTTATGAGCGTTTCATCAAGTGTGGCAGCAAGGCGCCGGATGCATGTGGCGTCACTTTGACCGCCGATGAATGCAGGATCGGCTGTACATATTGGAGCAGCGGGATCACGAGCGCATTTTCGGCAATGTAACGATCCACATCCTTCCAGCCCTGGATACGCTTTTCTTCGTCCGCTTCGCCCCACAATGGTCCTATCTTGGCTACCAGATCTTCACCGTCCCAGACCGAATGCGGAGACGGGCCAAACATCGCAAATCCGGTTGACGTTGTCGGATCGCCCACCGAATTGCCCCAATTGTAGAAAGCTGCCGGCGCCAGCGTATCGGCAGCCCTGAGCTCGAAGTGTTTGGCGATCTCATAAACCTCGATCTCGGCTTCGATTCCGACCCTGCGCCACAGGCCGACAATTGCCTGGATGATCTCGTAATCCTTCGGCTTGAAGCCCCTGGTTGTCTGGATCTTGAATTTTACAGGATTGTCGGTTGAAAAGCCTGACGCAGCCAGAAGCTCTTTTGCTTTTTCAGGATCGTAGCCAACCGTAATCGATGGATCGAAGGCAATGTAATCCGGCGTTTGAAGCGTATCGATGGCGACGCCGTAGCCGGACAACAACCGGTCGATGATGAGCTTCTTGTCGATGGCAAGCGCCGCAGCCTTGCGCACATTGGCATCCAGCATGGGCTCAACATCATTGAGGAAGATCATGCCGATATCTGAAACTGGAGCCGATGTGCCCAGAATATTCCCGCTTCCCTTCAGCCGGTCGAATTCTTCGTAGGGGACTTCAATCGTCACATGCGCATTGCCGGATTCGACTTCAGCAACCCGCGAGGCCGCGTCGGTTACGAATTTGATCGTCACCGTTTCAAATTCCGGTTTGCCGCCCCAATAATTCTCATTGGCCTTCAGGCGAACGAATGCGTTGCGCTCGAACTTGTCGACCATATAAGGGCCGGTTCCAATTGGCGCCGCCTCAAATCCTTCCGCCCCGACTTTCTCGTAGTAAGCCTTTGGCAGGACATAGCCGGTCAGAAAGTACATCCATTTGAATATGGTAGGTTCGAAGCGGGTCACATCGGCGGTGACCATGTTGCCGTCTGCTTTCACATTGCCCAGCGTCGACCAGATAAACTGGATCGGGTTGCCGGTTTTCTCGTCACCTGCCCTGGTAAGCGACCAGGCCACGTCCTCGGCAGTAAATGGTGAGCCGTCATGCCAGGTCACTCCTTCGCGCACCTTCATCGAAATCTTGGTTCTGTCGTCATTCCAGCCCCATTCGGTAATCAGACCGGGCGCTGGTGACAGGTCCGGCTGCTGCAGGATGAACTGGTCGAAGACTGACTGATAAATGGCCTGCAGGGTCGGGTTGACCGCGGACAGGCCGACTGTCGGATCCCAAGATGGCAGGTTGACGTTATAGGCAATAACCAATTCTTCGATTGCCTGCGCATAAGCTCTGGTGCCAACCATGCCCGCCATGGCCAACGCCGTGGTGCCCTTCAAAATAGTGCGTCTGGAAAGTTCTTTCATCTCTTCCTCCCTTTAATTGGTTGTTGTTCGATTCAATCGCGCGTTTGCGAGTTCATGCTCCTGCCAGCTTTTGCGCAAGAAGGTACCCAGCTCCAGCACCAGTTCCGGCGCCGGGCCAGACCGCGGCACCTGTCAGATGCAGCCCCTTCAGCGGTGTATCACCAGAAGAATATCCGCGTGCCGGCCGAAAAAGAAAGTGCTGTGTCAAATGGTGGCTTCCGCAGATCTGATCGCCTCCAACCAGATTCGGATTGTCCGCCTGCAGATCAAGCGGCGAATCAACGTGGCGGGCGACGATCTGCCGGCGTAGTCCGGGCGCATAATCTTCAATGATATCGAGCACCCGATCGGCAAACGTCTCCTTGGCCTTTTCCCATTCGTGCTCCGTGATCTCGCCCTTTGCGTCGCCTGCTATGCTTGCCGGCACCATGCGAACCTGAACCCACAAAACATGCTTGCCTTCAGGTGCACGGGACGGATCGACGGTGGTCGGCTGGCCGACAACGATCACCGGTTCATCGGGAAGATGACCGGCAATCGCTTGTTGGTAGGTTCTGGCCATCTGGTCCAGCGACGGAGCAAGATGTACATAAGCAAAAGTTTGGAGCTCATTTGAGGCTTTCCATTCCGGCAAACCCGACAACGCCAGATGTATCATCATCGTGCCGGGAGCATGTGAAAAGCCGGCCATCGAACGATCAAATCCGGCATCGCCCGTCCCGTCTTCGACCAACTCCGCCAAATTTTTGGGAGAGATGTTTGCAATGACAGCGCGGCTCGCACCTATCTGTGTCCCATCAGCAAGTTCAATGCCGCTTGCTTTCGACCCGCTTTGCAGAATTTTTTTCACGGTATTGCCGCAGCGAACCTGACCGCCATTTGCTTCCACGAGTTCAACCAACGCATTGGTCATCGTATCGGCGCCACCTTTGCCGATAACCATGCCAAAGCTCTGATTTGCCATCGATTCGAGATAGGGGAAAATGGCACCACCGGCGATATCGGGGGCAAAATCCAGATGCATCCCCCAAGCGCCAAGCGTTGCGCGAACATGCTCGGATTGAAAGGTTTCATTGAGCCATGAGCGCGGAGAGGCAATCAGGAGACGCGCCAAATCCGCCGTCCAGGCGAAGCCCTTTTTCCACAGCGCCTTGGCAACCAACCTTCCCATTATATGCATTTTCATAGGGCTGCCGAGTAAGGCGAATATGTACTCCGCCTTTTCGGGGAACGCAGAGACCAGCGCTGCCCAAGTATCTGCATCTGCCGCCGAGAATTGGGAAATACGCTTTAGTGTGGCGTCCATGTCTGTACCCACACCCAGCCAATGACCATCCGGAAACACGCTGGCAAAGCAATTTGGAGCCGGGACAAACTCCAGGCCATGTGATCCAAGCTTTTCACCATAATTCCTGTTGAATGCTGAACCCGCAAACAGGCTGAGGTTCATCGCCGCCCAGTCATGGCGAAAGCCGGGTTCAGTCAATTCCAGCGTCTTGACCGCGCCGCCGGGCACCGGCGCCTGTTCAAATATTGCCGTGCGCCAGCCTTTTATTTGCAAATGCGCGGCGCAAACCAAGCTGTTATGCCCGGAACCGATAATGGCCGCGTCAAATTCTTCCTGCAAGTCTGGCATCCTTCTCCCACAAAGATAATTGCAAATGCATATTATATTGTCTAGCATCAAATTTCGCTGCAAAGGGTTCTATGCGGCACAGCCAACATCAGCATGGGAGGATGAACAATGAATGCGGCCGATACACTGGGAAACTTGGCCCAGCTTCTGCTCTCGGGAAAGGTTGAAGTGGTAGATCTGTCCGGACCTCTTGGCCCAGATACCCCACTACTCAAACTGCCACCGGAACTTGCTAAGGACACCCCGAAGATCGAGGTGCACAAGATATCCGAATATGATGATGATGGTCCGTTCTGGGCCTGGAACTGGTTGAAAATCGGCGAGCATTCCGGGACCCATTTTGACGCACCGCATCATTGGATCACCGGAAAGGATTACGTAGACGGCTATACGGATTCCATTCCACCACAAAATTTTGTCGCGCCGGTCAATGTTATCGATTGCTCGGCCCAGGTTGCAGAAAATCCGGATTTTCTGCTGGATGAGGCCGGTGTGAAAGCCTGGGAAGCAGAACACGGCGAAATTGGCGAAGGCGAATGGGTGCTGATGCGCTCAGACTGGGATAGCCGGGTTCACAGCGAAGAGGCGTATTTGAACGCAGACGAAACAGGCCCGCATTCACCCGGCCCGACGGTGGACTGCATCAAGTACATCCTGTCGAAAGGCGCCGTCGGTTGGGGAACCCAGTGCATTGGCACCGACGCCGGTCAAGCCGGTGGTATGGAACCGCCCTTCCCGGCACACAACCTGCTGCACGCGGCCAACAAATACGGCCTGGCCTCACTTGCCAATCTCGACAAGTTGCCCGCCAAGGGAGCCGTTTTGATCGCTGCACCGCTCAAACTGGTAAACGGCACCGGCAGCCCGATCCGAGCCATGGCTCTGGTCGCGCACTAGCTTGTAAGACCTGGCCAATGGCCGATTTCGACCACATCATCGTCGGCAGCGGGATTAATGGTCTTGTTTGCGCCGCCTTGCTTTCCCGCAAGGGAAAGCGTGTCGCTGTGCTTGAGCGCTCCGACCGTGCCGGCGGCTGTATGCGGACTGAAGAAATCACAGCACCCGGATTCAGGCATGACGTGATGGCGGCAACATTTGTGCTGTTTCTGACATCGCCGGCTCATGGTGAACTGGGCGCGGATTTGGCGCGTCATGGGCTGGAGTTCTGTCACACGGACAAGCCTACGGCAGTGTTGCGTCCTGATGGATCGGCGCTCGTTTTGTCGACGGATCGTTCGGCCAACGTGGACGCGTTCAACAGGCTGTCCGCCGGGGATGGAGACCGTCATGCGATAGATGTCGGTGCGGTCGAGGCCGATGCACCATTCCTGTTTGCGCTTCTCGGCGGCAAACTATGGAGCATTGCGACAGCAAAGCTGCTGATGCAGCAGGCCTGGAAACGGGGTGCACGTGGTCTCGCAGCATGGTTTGGTGAAGCGTTGACGCCGGCCCGGGCCTGGCTGGAGACAAATTATTCATCGCCGCACGTCCAGGCCCTTTGGGCACCCTGGGTGCTTCACACGGGCCTGACAACGGAAGCCACCTACGGCGGGCAGATGGGCAAGGTCATAGCCTTCGCGCTGGAAGCGGCTGGTGCGCCAGTGGTAAAAGGCGGTGCCGGCCAGGCGGCAGCGGCATTTACGTCGCTGATTGAGGAACACGGCGGTGTGGTGCGTACCAGCGTGGATGTCGAGCGTATCATTGTTCGTGATGGACGCGCTGCCGGTGTTGCAACCACCAGCGGCGAAGAAATCACCGCCGGCACCGTGATCTGCTCCGTGGCACCTGGGCAATTGCACCGTCGATTGCTCGGCGAGCATTCGGCAACGAACCAATCCGACCTGCGAACCTATCGTCATGGCCGGGGCAATTTCCAGCTTCATTATGCGCTGGACGGGCCCGTCCGCTGGAAAGCTGGAGATCTGGAAGATGTCGCGCTGATCCATCTGGCAGATGGGATCGATTCTGTCTCCAAATCTTCCAACGAAGCAGAACGCGGGATGCTGCCAGAGACCCCGACCATTTGTGTCGGCCAGCCACACCGGCTTGATCAAGGCAGATGTCCCGAGGGCAGGTCGATCTTGTGGATACAGGTCCCTGATGCGCCGCGGGAGATCAAGGGTGATGCCGCCGGGAAGATCCAGTGTTCGGGCATCTGGGACGATACCACCAGAGAGGCGTTTGCAGACCGTATAGAGGCGATTTTGGCTGGTCATATCACTGGCTTCAAGAAATCGGTGCTGGCCAGACGGGCCTATTCACCTGCTGACCTGGAATCACTCAACATCAACCTCGTCGGCGGCGATCCTTATGGTGGCTCGTGTGCAATCGATCAGTTTTTCATCTGGCGACCGCACAACGGTTCGGTCAATCACACCACCGCGATCAAGGGTCTCCATCACATTGGAGCATCGACCCATCCCGGACCCGGACTTGGCGGTGGTTCGGGTTTTCTCGTTGCAAAGGAATTGGGAGCATGAACCAGATGAGGCCAGATGCTCTCGCCGCTGAAAGCGCCGCGCTGCCGCGTTTGGGTGAAATCGGACTCGCCAATTTCGCACCCTATCTGATGAACCGGATCATGGGCCGTTACAATGAAGATCTGCGCGAAGAACTGGCCTCAATGGGTTTGACAATACCAAAAATGCGTTCGCTGGCGGTACTCTCGGTCATTGATGGTCTGCTGATCCGCGACCTGTCCGTTTATGCGGTGGTTGAGCAATCGACGCTGAGCCGGGCACTAGATCAATTGCTTGCCGATGGATTGATCCGGAAATCGCCCGATGCCGAAGACAGCCGAGCCACACGCGTCTTCATAACCGACGCCGGGAGGTCGTCCTTTGAGCGGTTGTGGCCGTCGATGGCCGGGAACTACGCCAAGATGTTCCAGGATATCCCGGATGTCGAAAGAGCTCAGTTCGTTGCCACGCTGCAGAAGATGCTGGGAAATGTGAGACGACACGATATTTAGCCGAAACGGGCGGTCTGGAAGCAAACCAAGCGATCCAGGACGGCGTTTCATGAATTGACCCAACCGACAAGGCTGATTGATGGCGGAACGATCGTTTGCCAAGGAAGTCCAAAAGCTGAAGCTGGGGAAAGGCGAGACCTTCACCAGCGAGGGCATATTGGCCATCACCAAAGCGCTGCTTGAAAATGGTGTCGGGTATGTCGGTGGCTATCAGGGAGCGCCGATAAGCCATCTGATGGATGTGCTGTCCGATGCCGAGGAAATTCTAAGCGAGCTCGACGTCCGGTTCGAGGCCAATGCTTCCGAGGCCGCTGCAACCGCCATGCTGGCCGCATCGGTGCACTATCCAATTCGGGGCGCGGTCACATTCAAGGGCGCTGTCGGCGTCAATGTTGCGTCAGACGCGCTTGCCAACCTGGCTTCCGGCGGTGTGACCGGCGGTGCCTTGATCATTGTCGGGGAAGATTATGGCGAAGGGTCTTCCATCATGCAGGAACGCAGCCATGCTTTTGCGATGAAGTCACAGGTCTGGCTGCTTGACCCCCGTCCCAACCTCCCGTCAATCGTCCATGCCGTCGAGCACGGATTTGGCCTGTCGGAAGCTTCCAACACCCCAGTGATGCTGATGGTGCGAATAAGATCCTGCCATGTGACCGGCAGCTTCACCGCAAAGGACAACAGGCGTCCGAAACTGAGCGTTCGCGAAGCATTGGCGAACCCGCAGAGCAATTATTCGCGCGTCGTGCTGCCGCCGATGTCCTTCGCCCAGGAGCAGGACAAGATCAATAACCGCTGGCCTGCGGCCCAGGCGTTCATTCGCGAAAACAAGCTCAATGAAACCTTTGGTCCGGCCGACGCAAAAATCGGCATCGTGCTCCAGGGCGGCATGTACAACGGCGTCATTCGCGCGTTGCAGCGTCTTGGGCTGGTCAACATTCATGGCGACACCGAAGTGCCTCTTTACGTGCTGAACGTGACCTATCCGATTGTCCAGGAAGAGTTTCTCGAGTTTTGTGCGGGTAAATCCTCGATATTGGTGGTGGAAGAAGGACAGCCCGAATTTATCGAGCAAGCGCTCGGCGCAGCACTCTACAAGGCCGGATCCGATTTATCGCTTCACGGCAAGGACATGCTGCCGATGGCCGGCGAATACACCGGCCAGATCATGCTGGACGGTATCGAATCCTATCTGCGTACAGAGGCGCCGGATTTGCTACCGGCGCAAAAGCGCGCGCCCAATCGCGATGAAAAACCGGAAATTCCGGACCTTTCCAAAACCGTGCCCATACGCCCGCCAAGCTTTTGCACCGGTTGTCCCGAGCGTCCGATCTTCGCGGCGTTGAAAATGACCGAGCAAAAACACGGCAAGCACCAGATCACCGGCGACATTGGCTGTCATCTTTTTGCCAGCCTGCCACCTTTCGAGATTGGTGGATCGACCATGGGCTACGGGCTCGGCCCGGCTTCCAATGCGGCGTTTGACGGTGGCGGCGAGCGCCGCCCAATCTCAATTATCGGTGATGGCGGTTTCTGGCATAACGGCTTGTCATCGTCGATCGGCAATGCGGTCTACAACAAGTCCGACAGTGTCATTGTGGTGGTCGACAATTTCTACAGTGCCGCTACCGGTGGCCAGGACATTCTGTCCTCACGTGCCGATAACACGACGAAGTCAACCGGACATCCAATTGCCGATGCGGTGAAGGGAGTAGGTGTCAAATGGGTGCGCCAGATCGATCGCACCTATGATGTTCCCAAAATGCGCAAAATTCTGGATGAAGCGCTGTCCAGCGACCATGACGGTCCCAAGGTGATTGTGGCATCTTCGGAGTGCATGTTGAACCGTCAGCGTCGCGAGCGGCCTTTGACCAGCAAGGCGATCAAGGAGGGCCGCCGGGTGGAAGCGCCGCGTTTCGGTGTCGATGAAGATGTCTGCACCGGAGATCACGCCTGCATCAGGCTTTCCGGCTGCCCGTCGCTTTCGCTCAAAAAGCTCGACGACCCTCTGCGCGATGATCCGGTTGCAAGCATCGACGAGAGCTGTGTTGGCTGTGGCAATTGCGGTGAGGTCGCCGATGCAGCCGTGCTCTGCCCGTCCTTCTATCGCGCCGACATTGTTCACAATCCGAGCGGTTTCGAGCAGATGCTCGGACGTTTCCGGGACTCGGTCATCAATTGGCTGCAGACAAGGCGAACCCGCAAAAGGCTGGAATTCTCATGAGCAAGCTCGGCAGAAAAACGGTCGATGCCAACCTTGAGAGTGTAATCAAACTCGCGATCATGGCCGTCGGTGGCCAAGGCGGCGGCGTATTGACCAATTGGGTGGAGGAATGTGCACGAGCCAATGGCTATGCCGTGCAGGCAACCTCGGTCGCCGGCGTCGCCCAACGCACCGGAGCGACAATCTATTACATTGAAATGGCGCCTGCCGGCGATCGCACACCGGTGTTTTCCCTGATGCCGGCGGCTGGCGATGTCGACATTCTCGTTGCAGCGGAAATGATGGAAGCCGGTCGTGCCATCCTGCGCGGTTTTGTAACGCCTGACCGGACAACCCTGATTGCTTCGACCCACCGGGCATTGGCGGTTTCAGAGAAAACAGTACCGGGCGACGGTATGGCAAATAGTGGCGAGGTTTTGGCTGCCGCCAAAATAGCCGCGCAACGGCTGATCCTGTTCGACATGAACCGGATCGCCGTCGACAACGGAACGGTGATTTCGGCAAGCTTGTTGGGCGCCCTGGCAGCATCGGGAACATTGCCTTTTCCGCGCGACGCATTTGAGGATGCGATCAAGGCGTCCGGACGTGGCGTAGAAAACAGTCTCGCAGCATTTGCAGCGGCCTATGACGCAAGCGGCACGGATCAAGAAGAAGCGGAGTCTGAAGCGAAAGTGACTTCCGCTGAGCCTTTGCCATCAGGACCGGATGGGCTTTTGGCCGACTACCGGGAACTGGAGAACCGGGTATCGGCGCTGCCTGGGGCAGTTGCGGACATGGCCCGCCACGGTCTGAGGTCGGTGGTCGACTTTCAGGATGTCGAGTACGGCAGGGAATATCTGGGCCATGTCGACCGTTTCATCGCCCGCGACAACGCGGACAAGCAGCATCTTTTGTCGCGCGAAGCGGCCAAATATATCGCCCGCGCCATGACCTATGATGATGTGATCCGTGTCGCCGATCTCAAATCCAGAGCCAGCCGGTTTCAACGGGTCAGGCATCACATGAAACCGTCTCCGGGTACCCGCATGCGTCTGACGGAGTTCATGCATCCTCGCGCCGAGGAGATTGTCGGCATGCTGCCGGCACGTTTTGGGCACCGTATCAGCAACTCCCCGCGCACAATGCAATGGATCGACAGGCTTGTTAATCGCGGCCGCAGGCTCAGGTCTGACCGTTTGTGGCCGTTTATGCAATTATATTTCCTTGGCGGCTTGCGGAGGTGGCGCCGCGGTACCTTGCGCCATGCCATAGAACGGAAGCATCTGGAAAACTGGCTGAAGACCGTCGATGAATATCTGGCATTCGACTATGATCTGGCCGTCGAAGTGCTGCGCTGCCGCCGCTTGATCAAGGGCTACTCGGATACCCATGCCCGAGGCCTCTCCAAATTTGATATGGCGATGGAAGGCGCGGCGATTGTCGCAGGCAGGCCGGATGCGGCTGAATGGGTAGGCCGGTTGATCGAAGCTGCGTTGCAGGATGAGAAAGGCACAGCGCTTGATGGCGCATTGCAGACAATTCGCTCATTTGCCGCCCCGGAGCCTGCACAAAGTTGAAACTGTGAATGTTGCGGTTCCCACGGGTGGGGGTCCGGAAGTTCAAGGGGTGGATGAACTTACTCAGCCAAATTCAGAACAAAGCAATCTTGAAAATATCTTGGTGCCCCCCGCCGGAATCGAACCGGCACTCCCAATGGGAACCAGATTTTGAATCTGGCGCGTCTACCAATTCCGCCAGAGGGGCATTCCAATACCTGCTCTCAAACCAGGCGCGGCGGACTATAGAGCCAGCCCGTTTG
>JBFOMG010000056.1:0-51807 GCA_040830725.1 Rhizobiaceae bacterium | reverse complement strand
TGAATGGAGGAAGCAGACAGCAATCGCTTCCACTCCTTCTTTCTTGAAATCGTCGAGAATGCCTGGAAGTGGAGAAAGGTCCAGCGGCGTCCGTTCCTCGCCTTTGTAGCTCAAGCGTCCGGGCAACTCGCGGCGCAGATAACGCGGTACAAAGGGTTTCGGTTTTTCATAGTGGAGATTGAAAAAATCGGGACGGTTGCCGCGGGCGATCTCCAGCGTATCGCGGAAACCTTCTGTGGTGATGAGGCCGACGGTGACCCCCTTGCGTTCTGTCAGCGCGTTGATGACGACGGTGGTGCCGTGGGCGAGGAAATCGACATCGGCCGGATCGACGTTGCCCTTTTCGAGCACATTGAGCACACCCACCTCGAAGTCCGGCGGCGTGGTATCAGACTTGGCGGTCTTGATGTTCGATTCACCTGTCGCGGGATCGATTTCGAAACAGACCAGATCGGTAAAGGTGCCGCCGACATCTGTCGCGACGCGGATTGTCTTATCAGACACTAGATGTCTCCATTGTCGAGTGAGTGTTGAAGAAGAAAACAGGTGGCGCCGGGCAGTTTGAGTGCTTCGGATGCCGCAACACGGTCGGGCGTGTAGTAGCCCGCTTCGTGCAGACAATTGATGGTGCCGAGAAAGCGCCCGGCGACGAAGATCGGCACATTGACAACCGACTCACAGCCAAGCGATTTGATCAACTCGTAGTCGGGAAAGACATTGGCGATGTCCTCGATCGTATTGGCGACGAAAATCTGTTTGCGGTCGATGACGTGACGGCTCCAATCATCTTCGCGTGCGGGCTTCTTGCCTGACACAGGGTAGGCGTCTGGCATATTGGAATAAATGCGCGACGCTTCACCAACTTGATGATCGAAGGTCATCAGTGTGAAAAGCTTGTGGCCGACGAGTTTGCTTGTCAGCGAGCAAAGCGCATCGAAAGCGGTGTGAGGCTGGTTATCGGCAGCAGCAACTGCGGCAGCGATCATATTCAGGTTGGAATCAGGCATTGGCTTTCCGGGACAGTTTCTTGCGTAGCTTGACTTCATCGTCGCCTACGACGGGCACAGCCGAGATCAGATTGCGCGTGTAGGGTTCGGCAGGTTTGGCAAAGAGTTTTGCGGTGTCGTTCAGTTCGACCAGCCTTCCTTTCTCAAACACCGCCACCCGATCTGCGATGTTGCGGACAACGGCGAGGTCGTGGGTGATAAAAATGTAGGTCAAGCCGCGGTTGGTTCGCAGTTCCTGGAGCAGTTTCAGCACCCGTGCCTGTACCAAAACGTCGAGGGCGGAAGTCGGCTCGTCGAGCACCACCAGATCGGATTCGCAGGCAAGTGCCCGGGCAATGGCCACACGCTGCCGCTGGCCACCGGAAAGTGCAGCTGGTGACCGCTTTGCAAATTCGGCCGGAAGCCCCACTTCTTCCAGCAGTTTGCCGATGCGCGCAGCCCGTCCGTGCCGGTCGCCTATGCCGTGGACATCAAGCGCCAAACGCAGCGACGCGCCGACCGAACGCTTCGGATTGAGCGAAGAAAGCGGGTTCTGTTGCACAAGCTGAATGGCACGGCGATGTATCAGCTCACGGCGCGCGGGCAGGGGCGCCTCGCGATAGGTAATGGTCCCTTCGGTTGGCGGGTAGATGCCAAGGATCATGTTGGCGATGGTGCTTTTGCCGGATCCGGATTCTCCAACGATTGCCAGGCATTCGCCTTCGGCGACATCGAAGGATACATCCTGTACCGCCTTGATTTCGTGATCACCAAGCCGGAAAGTCTTTGAAACCTCCCTGATTGAAAGAAGCGTGCTCATGCAGCCGCCTCCGCATCATGATCGACCATCGGTTCGGAGAAAGCTTCCGAAGCCTCCTCGACATCGGCGACGCCTCCGCCGGTAATCTTGGGCACTGCGGCCATGAGCGCACGGGTGTAGGGATGGCGCGGATCGGCAAAAAGCGCGCCGGTGCTTCCTTTTTCGACAATGCGGCCCTTGTAGATGACATAGACCCGGTCGGCGAACTCGCGCACCACTCCGAGGTTGTGTGAGATGAACAGGACCGACGTGCCATGCTCGGCGACGAGGTCGTGCATCAGCGCCAGTGTTTGCGCCTGTACCGTGACGTCCAGTGCTGTTCCCGGTTCATCCGCGATGAGCAGAGACGGTTCATTGGCCAGCGCCATGGCGATCATGACGCGTTGGTTCATGCCGCCTGAAAGCTGGAATGCATATGAATCCAGCACACGGTCGGGTTCGGTGATCGAAACATCGAGTAAAGCCTTGGCTGCAACAGCACGTGCTTCGTCGGCAGAAATCGAGGGCAGGGCGCGTTTCAATACCTCGTGGAACTGGGTTGAAATCGTGTAGACGGGATTGAGCGAAGAGGTTGGATCCTGGAAGATCATCGACATTTTGGTGCCGCGCAGGTCATGGCGGGCACCGGCGGAAAGGCGGCTCAGATCGTTACCTTCGAATTCAAGTCTGCCGGAGATGCGGGCGGAGCGCAGTTCCTGCAACAGTCCTAGCACGATGCGTGCGGTGACCGATTTGCCTGAGCCGGATTCACCGACCAGCGCGACGCGCTCTCCGCGATCGATGTGAAGCGAAATGCCGTGCAGCACTTCGACCGTGCCCGTGTAGCCCTTGAACGACAAGTAGAGATCGCAGATGTCGAGGGTGCGCATGCTCATTGATCCGCCCCCAGAATTTCACGCAACGCGTCGCCAATCAGATTGAAGCCAAATACGGCGATCAGGATGGCAAGTCCGGGAAATACTGTGAGCCACCAGGAATCAGGCAGGTATTTCGCGCCGTCGGCAACCATGGATCCGAGGTCGGGTGTCGGCGGCTGAACGCCAAGACCGAGGAATGAGAGTGACGAAGCGATGATGATGACGAAACCCAAATCCAGGGTCATCTTCGTAATCACCGCCGGAACGCAGTTTGGCAAGATTTCGCGGAAGATGATGTGTGCCCGGGACGCGCCGATCACTTCTGCGGCGAGTACATAGCCTTCTTCCTTTTCCGCCCGGGTAATATTGTAGACAAGGCGGGTATACCAGGGCCACCACATGGCCGTGACCGCCATCATGCCGTTCAGAAGCGTCGGCTCAAGCACACCCATGATTGACATGGCCAACACCAGCGGCGGGATCGACAGGAACACGTCGGTGATGCGCATCAGGATATATTCGGTCCAACCACCGGAATATCCGGCGACAAGGCCGATCGTGACGCCGATTGGCACGGCGATTGCCAACACGACAATGCCCAGCAGCAGCGAAATGCGGTAGGCGTAGACGATGCGCGAGAACATGTCGCGTCCGACTAGGTCAGTGCCGAAAATGTATGGCCATTCGGGTGCCTTGTTGAAATTGGCAAAGTCGACCACCGCGCCCTTGTGTTCGGGGAAGGGCACAATGAAATCGGCGAACAGTGCAGACAGGACGACAATCGCAACCAGGATTACGCCAAGCAGTGACAGCGGATTCTGCAGCAATATGGCTATCGTGCGCTTCATGCCGGCCTCTGCGAATGACGGATACGCGGATTGATAAAAGCAATCAGCAGGTCAACGATGATGTTCATGATCAGGAATGTCGCCGAGATGATCAGCACCGTACCGACGATGGCATTGAGGTCTTTGCGCAGGATGACGGCGACGCCATAGCGCGACAGGCCGGGCCAGGCGAAAACCGCTTCCACGAGGAAAGCATTGCCCAGCATGGCTGCAAAATCGAGACCGATGATGGTGAGGGACGGGATTAAAGAGGGGCGAAACGCAAAGCGGTTGGCAATGCGGCGGTCGGGGAAGCCGTAGGACCGCGCCATTTCGATATATGGCTTGTCATAGGTCTCCACCATGTTGGCACGTGTGAGGCGGGCGGCCTGGCCAATGCCTGAAACCGCAAGTGCGAAAGCCGGCAAGATAATGTGCCAGGCAGCGTTGCTGAAGGCAGCAAAATTTCCGGCAAGCAGCGTGTCGATCATTAAAAAGCCGGTTACCGCTTCGATTGTGTAGCTGTCCGAAATGCGGCCGGCGATCGGAAATAACGGCAAAAAGAACGCAAACAGCAGCATCAGGATGACGGCCCAGACAAAACTGGGCGCAGACACACCAAGCAGCGACACCAGCCGCACCGTGTTGTCCGGCCATCTGCCGCGGTAACGGGCGGAAATGATGCCGAGCGGCAAGCCGATACCGATCATCATGATGCCGGCGACAATCACCAGTTCGAGGGTTGCAGGAAGAAACTGGGCAATATCAGCCGTTACCGGCCGGTTTGTGTATAGTGAAACACCCAAATCGCCGCGAAACAGGTCGGTGACGAAGTAACCGTACTGGACGATGATGTTTTCATCGAGGTGCAGCGCCTGGCGCAGTTTTTCCACCTGCTCGGGTGTTGCGTTTGGCCCGAGCGCAATGCGTGCCGGATCGCCGGGAATGATCCGGGCGATCGCAAAGATCAGCATGGAGACGCCAATCAGAACGATTAGCGACATTCCCAGCCGATGGGCCAGCAGGCGGAAGACGGGTGACATCAGGTGCTCGGTGGTTCAAGTGTGCGGGCCGCCGGGAGTAGCGGCCCGCAATTGGGATCGCCGGTCATTCGATTTTCGCCGCATCGCGGTTTACCCCATGCGATTGACTGGCCGACCCCTTGTTTCAGACCTATTCGGTCATTTCCATCAGCCGGAACGAGAAGCCCATCCCGTCAAGGCCGAATGCTTTTGACGGATCGGACAACGCCGGAACCTTCACGCGGTTTGAGGCCGCGAAGACGGAATTTCTGTCATAGCCATAGATGGATGGTGCTATTTCCATCAACCGGGCATTGAGCGCAGTGTACGCAGCCTGACGATCGGCATCCGATGTGGCGGTCTTGCCGGCATCGAGATGTTTGTCGACTTCAGCATCATTCAGGTATTCCGGAGACTGCCACGTGCCAGCCGCTGTTGAATGATACTGGCCGTAAAGGAGCGTATCCGGATCACCGGTATTCGCGTTGACGAACAACTGCGAGATATGTGGCGTGTTCTCCGGCTTCGAGACCTGTTCGGCGAACAGTGCCCAAGGCAGTTTCTTGATTTCGCCCTTGATGCCGAGTTCCGCGAAATTGGCCTGCATCAGCAATGCAAAGCGCTCCTCCAACGGCACTTCTGCGATCCACGAGAGCTCAAGATTGATCTCGGAAGGATCATATTTGCAATCGGCGAGATGTTTCTTCGCTGCGTCAAGATCGCGGGACAGAATTTGGTCCGCCGGATTTGCGCCGAACATGCCGACCGGGATACCGCCGGTTGACGCGCTTCCCTGGGAAACGTCATCCGTGATCGCAATCATCTTGATTGCGGCCTCGTAGTCGAACGCTTTTGAAAGCGCGAGACGGCAATTGACGTCGTCCATCGGCGGCTTGGTTGTGTTCATCTTGACGTAGAACGCACCAGTGCCGGATTCCGACAGTAGCTGTGCACCACCTTCAGCCAGCGCCTTCATGACTTCCGGCGGCAGCCATTGCGAGGAAATGTCGTGCTCGCCCTGGGCGATCAATGTGCGAACGGTCGCCGCTTCCAGACCGTAGCGAAGACGGACCGTATCAGGAGCGGCATCTGCAACACCGAGGAAGTAGTCGGCATTCTTTTCCATTACCGTCTCTTCCTGAGGATTGTGGGAGGTGACCTTGTATGCACCGGTTCCCGCACCATTGGCTGAGAGATAGGCCTGGCCCCAATCCTTCATCTCGCCATCGCCCTCTCCGAGGTTGGCCATCACGGTTGCCTTGTCGATGATCGGCAGCCGGACGAGCGAAGCAACGAATGCTGCCGAAGGCGCAGACAGATTGAATTTGACGGTATTGGCGTCCACAGCTTCAACGCTGTCGACGATACCAAACAGATAAGACAAGCCCTGTCCGAGTGCCTTCATGCGATCAAACGAGAAGACCACATCGTCTGCCGACATCGAATTGCCGGACTGAAACTTCACATCGGAACGCAATTTGAACGTATAGCTCTTGCCGTCGCCTTCCCAGCTTTCGGCCAGATGCGGTGCATGACCCGGACCGCCTTGCACTGGCAACACCAGCGTGTCGTAAACGTTGAACATCAAAATGGAGTCTGCGTAGTCCGAAGCCTTGCCCGGGTCGAGCTCACCAACGGCAACCTCGTCAAGGCGAAGTACCCCGCCGGCCAAGGCTTGCGGCGCAACCGCCGTAAGCGCTGTCGTTGCCATTGCCAGGGCAGCGAGCAATTTGTTTGTTTTGGTCATGGTTATCCTCCCTATTTGTTTCAGGAAACTAATTTTCCGGCGCCTTATGCCGTGCATGAGTCAGGCTCTTGGTCATTTCGGAATTACCGATGCGATTGCCATCCGCATCTATCCGGTCGCCAAAAACATCCATTGTGCAGGTGTGCAGAATGGTTGTCTGTTCGCTTGTGTGGTTCCAGGACGAATGGGGCTGTTGCGAGTCAAAATGAAGCGTGTCACCTGCTTCAAGCAACATCTGTTTTCCGTCCACTTCGACGGTCAGTTCACCTTCGAGAATGTAAAAAAGTTCCTCGCCATCGTGCCGGGTCAATTCCGACCTGTGACCCGGCGGTTCGTGGATGATCAGCATATTAATGGTGCTGCCGGGAAACGTTGATGACAGCCGTTCGTAGGTGAGCGAGTTCTCATTGATCGAAAAGAGCGGCCGTTTGTCGTGCCTGGTCTGCGGCTTGTCGCCTTTCGGCCGTGCAAGGAAATCGCTGACGTGCAACCCGAGTACCCTGGAAACCGACACAAGCGATGACAATGATGGCACAGTGATGCCGCGTTCGATTTGCGAAATGAACCCGACCGACAAACCGGCCTGATCGGCCACCTGTTGCATGGTCAGGCCGAGTTCCTTGCGCCGGGCTCTTAGCCGATCGACCAGCGCAAAATTCTCATCCCCGGATGTGGATGTTACGGCTGACTGTTTGGTCAACCCATCCTCCCATTTTTAGTATTTGTAAAATGGTGCAATCTGTTTGTGCTGATGTCAATCGTTTTTTTAGTTTTGCTAAAAAAAAGACCTTATGCCACTGCTATTACAGCCTTATCCTTTTGCATTGGGCAAGAGAGTGCAGGTCTGTCGGATTATCTGGCGGTTCAATCTTGTTTTCAGCTACGAACAAACGCTTTTCTCTTTATCAAAAAATGAGACTTGAAGTCTCAATAAAATCTCACTACTGATGGAACTCACAAGTCGCAGCGGAGTGCCTGGCGTGAAGGAATTGGAAGCCGACTATGTTGTAATCGGCGCGGGGTCCAGCGGCTGCGTTGTGGCGAACAGGCTGAGTGCCGACCCCAAAAACCGCGTCGTCCTGCTTGAGGCGGGTGGGGCTGACACCAACCCCTGGATCCACATTCCGGTCGGCTATTTCAAAACCATGCACAATCCGAAAGTGGACTGGTGCTACAAGACCGAGCCGGACCCGGGATTGAACGGGCGCAGTCTCGATTGGCCTCGCGGCAAGGTTTTGGGCGGATCGAGCTCGCTTAACGGACTTTTGTATGTGCGTGGCCAGTCTGCGGATTATGACCGCTGGCGGCAAATGGGAAACACTGGTTGGGGCTGGGATGATGTCCTGCCGCTGTTCAAGAAATCCGAGGATCAGGAGCGCGGATCAGATGCCTATCACGGCGCAGGTGGGCCATTGTCCGTTTCGAATATGCGCCTGTCCCGGCCAATCTGCGATGCATGGGTGGCAGCGGCGCAGAACGCCGGTTACAAATTCAATCCCGACTATAATGGCGCCGACCAGGAAGGTGTGGGTTACTTTCAGCTCACATCCAAGAACGGCAGGCGTTGCAGCGCAGCGGTGGCGTTTCTCAATCCGGTAAAATCCCGGGAGAACTTGACGATTATCACCCGCGCCCAGACAAGAGCGCTGACTTTGCAAGGCAGGCACTGCGTTGGTGTGGTCTTTCGCGGACGTGATGGCAAAGACCAGTCGGTCAGGGCAAGGCGCGAAGTTGTCGTCTGCGCCGGTGCGATCGGTTCACCGCAAATCCTGATGCATTCGGGCATCGGCGATGCCAGACAGCTCAAGAGCAACGATATCGATGTTGTGGCCGAATTGCCCGGAGTAGGCAAAAATCTTCAGGACCATCTTCAAGCGAGACTGGTGTTCAAATGCAACGATCCGACACTCAATGACGAAGTCAGGAGTCTCTACAATCAGTTCCGCATCGGGATGAAATATTTGCTGTTTCGATCTGGCCCGATGACGATGGCAGCCAGTTTGGCGACCGGTTTTCTGAAAACCCGGCCGGAGGTCGAATCGCCAGACATTCAATTTCACATCCAGCCCTGGTCGGCTGACAGCCCCGGCGAAGGTGTGCATCCGTTTTCTGCTTTCACCGCGTCGGTTTGCCAGTTGCGGCCTGAGAGCCGTGGTGAAATCAGGTTGGATGGGCCCGATCCGTTCGCATATCCGAAGATTATTCCCAACTACCTGGCGACTGAAACGGATCGCCGTACAATTGTGGACGGAGTGAAGATTGCCTTGGAGATTGCCCGCACGGAGCCGCTTTCAGGTAAAATTTCTCAGTTTTTCCGCCCCGACGAGAATGTGGAAACCGATGAAGATTTGCTGGACTGGGCGCGCCAACACTCAACCACGATTTATCACCCGGCAGGAACCTGCAAAATGGGTCAGGGGAAAGACGCGGTTGTCGATGAACGGCTGCGCGTTCATGGGATTGGCGGTCTGCGCGTAGCCGATTGTTCCATCATGCCTGAAATTGTTTCGGGAAACACAAACGCACCGGCTATCATGATCGGTGAAAAAGTATCCGAAATGATCCTGGAAGATGCAGCATGAATTTGCGATGTGGCTGGGCTAACGGCCATGGACCAACATGGTGGCTCGAATAGGCCCTAGAGCAGCTGGTCGACGGGCAGTACAGACGAACCGAGACATTGTGAATATACCGGAACCATGCCGGTTGGAGAGACAGGGAAGACCACGATGAAAATGACCACCGAAGAAGCTTTCGTCAAAGTGCTACAGATGCACGGCATCGAGCACGCATTTGGCATTATCGGCTCGGCTATGATGCCCATTTCGGACCTGTTTCCGAGGGCGGGAATCAGATTTTGGGACTGCGCGCACGAATGCAATGCCGGCATGATGGCGGACGGATACACACGCACCACCGGCAAGATGTCGATGATGGTGGCCCAGAATGGTCCCGGCATCACCAACTTCGTCACGCCGGTAAAAACCGCCTATTGGAACCACACGCCGCTGTTGCTGGTGACACCTCAGGCGGCCAACAAGACAATCGGGCAGGGCGGTTTTCAGGAAATCGAACAGATGCGCCTGTTTGCAGACATGGTTTGTTATCAGGAAGAAGTGCGCGATCCGGTTCGAATAGCGGAAGTACTCAATCGCGTAATCGAAAAAGCCTGGCGCGGTTCTGCGCCGGCACAGATCAATGTGCCTCGCGATTTCTGGACCCAGGTTGTGGACATCGAGCTGCCGCAGCGGGTCGCCATTGAGCGTTCGCCGGGCGGGGCCGGCGGTGTGGAAGCTGCTGCAAAGCTGCTGTCAGAAGCGGAGTTTCCCGTGATCCTCAACGGTGCTGGGGTCGTGCTTTCCGGCGCGATCGAGGCTTCGGCTGCGCTGGCTGAGCGCCTTTCAGCACCGGTTTGCTGCAATTATCAACACAATGATGCGTTTCCCGGATCCCACAAATTGTTTGCGGGTCCTCTTGGATACAATGGCTCGAAGGCGGCAATGGAACTGATCTCAAAAGCCGACGTCGTGCTGGCGCTTGGTACCAGACTGAACCCGTTCTCGACGCTTCCGGGTTATGGCATCGATTACTGGCCGAAGAATGCAAAGCTGATCCAGGTGGATATCAACGCTGACCGGATCGGTCTGACCAAGAAAGTGTCGGTCGGCATTCAGGGCGACGCCAAGGCGGTTGCCGAGTCTATCCTTGCCAATCTCTCAGGTTCGGCGGGTGACAATGGCCGGGGCGATCGCGAAGCGCTTATCCACAAGACCAAGTCTGCATGGTTGCAGCAGCTTTCGTCGATGGATCACGAGGACGATGATCCCGGTACGACCTGGAACGAGCGCGCCCGCGCTGCAAAACCCGAATGGATGAGCCCGCGCATGGCTTGGCGGGCGATCCAGAAAGCGTTGCCCAAGGAGGCAATCATCTCCTCGGACATCGGGAACAACTGTGCCATCGGGAACGCCTATCCGACATTCGAGCAGGGCCGCAAATATCTGGCGCCCGGACTTTTTGGCCCCTGCGGCTACGGGTTCCCCGCCATCACCGGCGCCAAGATCGGTCAGCGGGACGTACCGGTGGTCGGATTTGCCGGAGACGGTGCATTCGGCATATCGATGAATGAGATGACCGCCATTGGCCGTGGAGAATGGCCGCCGATCACGATGGTTGTCTTCCGCAACTATCAATGGGGTGCAGAAAAGCGCAACACCACACTTTGGTACAGCGACAATTTCGTCGGAACCGAACTGGATGAGGATGTCTCTTACGCAAAGATTGCGGATGCTTGCGGACTGAAGGGTGTTATCGCGCGCACGATGGATGAATTGACGTCGGCGCTGGACAAGGCGGTTGAGGACCAGATGAAAAACGGCGTGACCACTTTCATTGAGGCGATGATCAACCAGGAACTGGGTGAGCCTTTCCGCCGTGACGCGATGAAGGCACCGGTTGCCGTCGCTGGCATCGACCCGGCAGACATGCAACCGCAACCATCCCTCTAAGCAGGTTGTTTGAACAACTACAAAACTATGCAGATCTGACGCCGGCCGAATTCGCAACGGTCGGCGTCGTTGTATTTCTGGCGGCAATTGTGCGAGGATTCTCGGGTTTCGCGCTTTCTGCGCTGGTCATGGCGTCTCTTGCGGTGATGATACCGCCCGTCGAACTGATCGCGTTGTGCTGGTTTCTTGAGATGGCTGCGAGTGTTTTGATGGTGCGTGGCGGGGCCGGTGAGGCCGACAAAAAGGTCGTCCTTGGGCTGGTTTCGGGTTCGATTGTTGGCACACCAATCGGCCTCACCCTGACGACAACTGTGCCCATATCGACCTCGAAGATGATTGCGCTGGCCGTCATTTGCGTGCTTGCGATTTTGCTGCTCTGTAAGGTGCGATGGGATTTTCTTGCGACAAGGCCCGGACTGTACCTCAGTGGATTGACTGCCGGAATCATGACCGGCCTGGCGTCCGTTGGCGGACTGGTGGTCACGCTTTATGTGCTGTCGCAGGATATGCCGGCGCGGGTGATCCGTGCTTCCCTGGTCATCTTTCTGTTTGTTTCCAGTTCGGCATCGTTTTTCTACCTGATCTTCTATGGGATGATGACAAGCACCATTGTGGCGAGGGCGGTTTTCACCGTTCCGCTCGTATTTGCCGGTGTTTTTGTCGGCAAAATGATATTCCGGCCGTCGATGGAACGGCATTACAAACGCTTTTGCCTGATGCTTCTGATCGCCCTGGCCGGATTTGGCCTGCTGCAAACAGTCACGAGCGGATAAATTGCTCGTAGATCGTGTCCGGGTGAATGGAACCAGCAACTGGTTGCGGTATCGCTTTCTGCGCGATAACTGCTGTCACTGATCATTCGGTGCCCGCGATTGTCGGCGCACCATGCAAACCGGGATGGAGGCCATATTGGCAAAATTACTCGTCAAACCTGAAGGAAATGCCGGCAAGGTTCATGACATCACTCCTGAAAGTGCGGGTTGGGGCTATGTTGGCTTCGGGCTCTACAAGCTGAGACCCGGCGAGACCGCTTCGCAGGCAACCGGTGACCGTGAAGCAATCCTCGTCCTGGTGGAGGGAAAGGCATCTGTTGAAGCGGGCAGTGAGGATTTTGGTACCATTGGAGACCGGATGAACGTGTTCGAACGCAGCAAGCCTTGGTGCGTTTATGTGCCGAACGACAGCGAATGGACAGCGACAGCAAGAACGGATTGCACGCTTGCTGTCTGTACAGCGCCGGGAAAGGGCGGGCATGCTGCCAGGTTGATCGGCCCGGACGATATTGGGGACGAAGTTCGAGGCACAGGTTCCAACACCCGCCACATCCATCCCATCGCCATGGAAGACAAGGATGTGGCCGACAGTCTTCTGGTGACAGAAGTTTTCACGCCACAGGGCAACTGGTCGTCCTACCCGCCGCACCGGCATGATGAGGATGACTATCCCAACATGACGTATCTGGAAGAGACCTATTATCACCGGCTTGATCCGGCACAGGGTTTCGGGTTGCAGCGCGTCTTTACCGAGGACGGATCGCTGGACGAGACGATGGCTGTTGCCGATGGCGATGTGGTGCTGGTTCCTAAGGGGCATCATCCCTGCGGGGCGCCCTACGGCTACGACATGTACTACCTCAACGTCATGGCAGGACCCTTGCGAAAATGGCGGTTCAAAAACCATCCAGACCATGACTGGATTGCCAAACGCGATGCCGGTTAGGTAGCCTGCTGTTGACTAGAATGCATTGGAGTCCAGCCGCATGCCGACCGTAAAACCCTGGAATGAAACAGCCCCGCGTCTTGTTGACGTGGCAATGGGAAGAACTCCGGCTGATACGGTCATCCGCGATGGCAAATGGGTCAACGTCTATTCCGGTGAGGTGATTCCCAACACCGATATCGCAATTTCAGCCGGGCGCTTTGCCTATGCCGGTCCGGATGCCGGCCACACCATCGGCGACGGCACCAAGATCATCGAAGCGGAGGGGCGCTATCTGGTTCCGGGCCTTTGCGATGGGCACATGCATGTCGAGAGCGGCATGGTGACGGTGACGGAGTTTGCGCGCGCCGTTATCCCGCAGGGCACAACGTCAATGTTCATCGATCCGCACGAAATTGCCAATGTGCTTGGCATGGCCGGTGTGCGGCTGATGCATGACGAGGCAATGGGCCTGCCAATCAACATTCTTGTGCAGATGCCATCCTGTGTCCCTTCCGCGCCAGGCTTGGAGATTGCGGGCGCTGAACTTGGCGTCGAAGACGTGGCCGAAGCGATGAACTGGCCGAACATCATTGGTCTGGGCGAAATGATGAACTTCCCCGGCGTTGCCGCCAATGACGCCAAGATGATGGGTGAGATAGCCGCAACGCAGGCGGCCAACAAGACCGTTGGCGGGCATTATGCTTCGCCGGACCTTGGCCCACCCTTTCATGCCTACGCGGCTGGCGGCCCGGCCGATGACCATGAGGGCACGAGAGCTGAAGATGCCATTGCCCGGGTTCGCCAGGGCATGCGGGCGATGCTGCGTCTTGGCTCCGCATGGTACGATGTGGCCGAACAGGTCAAGGCTGTGACCGAGCAAGGAGTCGATCCACGCAATTTCATCCTTTGCACCGATGACAGCCACTCTGGAACCTTGGTCAATGACGGCCATATGAACAGGGTGGTGCGGCATGCCATTGCCCAGGGGCTGAAGCCGATCACGGCAATCCAGATGGCGACGCTGAATACCGCGCAGCATTTCGGCATGGAGCGCGAGATTGGTTCTATTGCGCCGGGCAGGCGTGCTGATCTCGTCATTACGTCCGATCTACCGAGCCTGCCGGTTGAGCTGGTGATGGCAGGTGGCGATGTGATCGCCGAAAACGGGCAAATTTCCATCGAACTGCCTGAGTTCGAATACCCGGCGAGCGCCAAGGGAACGGTTCATCTCGGCAAGCATTTGGCGGTGGCGGATTTCGATATCCATGCGCCGGAGGGTGCGAATGCGGTGCGCTCCCGGGTCATCGGCGTCATTGAAAATCAGGCACCCACAAGGGCTCTTGAAGCCGACCTGCCGGTTGAAGATGGCCTCGTTGGAATGGATGGTAAGAACGATGTCTGCCAGATTGCGCTTGTTGAGCGGCACCGGGCAACCGGAAGCGTGGTCAACGGCTTCGTCTCGGGCTTTGGCTACAACAAACCGTGCGCGGTCGCATCGACTGTTGCCCATGATTGCCATCACATGATTGTTGTGGGCACCAACAAGACGGACATGGCGATTGCTGCCAATCGTCTTGGCGAAGTCGGTGGGGGCATCATCGTCGTATCGGAAGGCAAAGAGCTTGCGCTGGTGGAGTTGCCAATTGCGGGGCTTATGTCGGATGAACGTTCTGATGTCGTTGCCCAAAAGGCCGAACGCATGGTTTCGGCGATGGCCGAGTGCGGGTGCACATTGAACAACGCCTATATGCAGCACTCCTTGCTGGCTTTGGTTGTCATCCCCGATCTCAGGATATCGGATCAGGGAATTGTCGATGTAACGAAGTTTGAAAAAGTCGACTTGTTCGTGTGACAAGAAAATTCGATAAGCGTTTGAAAGTAAAACGACAATGATTAATGGAAACGAAATCTTCTTATCGGTTTTGTAAAGAAGTTTTCAGAACCGTTGATATCTGAAAATTTTTCTTCTGGATTTGAGCCGATGTGGCTACTATGCGTTTTCTCAGTGTAGGCTGTGCGTCTCGCGGTAGATTGAGGGGATAAAACATGCCGGGCAATTTGTCTTTGGATACGCTGAACAAGCTGGTCGAGGCGGGTGATATCGACACCTGCATCCCGTGCCAAATCGACATGCAGGGACGGCTGATGGGCAAGCGGTTGCATGCAGATTTTTTTCTGAACACCGCGGTCGATGAAGGGCACAGCTGCAATTACCTTCTCGCCACAGATTTGGAGATGTCGACTATCGATGGTTACGCGTCATCGGGCTGGTCTGAGGGCTATGGCGACTTTGTCGTGAAGCCGGATCTCGACACGCTTCGGCTGGTTCCCTGGCTCGACAAAACCGCGATGGTGATCTGCGATGTTTTTGACCACCACGGTCACGGCGAAGTCCCGCATTCGCCGCGAACCATGCTGAAAAGGCAAATCGAAAGGCTCGGGGAACACGGCTGGACAGCAATGGCTGCGACCGAGTTGGAATGTCATCTGTTCGGCAAATCGTATGAGGAACTTCATGCCGAGGGCTATCGTGAGTTGACCCCGCTAAGCCCGTACAATCAGGATTATCATGTCTTCCAGACGACCAAGGAAGAGCATGTCATGCAAGCAATCCGGAATGGTCTGCACGGGGCCGGTGTGCCGATAGAGGGCACAAAAGGTGAAGCGGACGTTGGCCAGGAAGAAATCAATGTTCGTTATTCCGACGCGCTTGACACGGCGGACAATCACGCAATCACGAAGAATGCCGCCAAGGAAATTGCCTGGCAAAAGGGCCGGGCGCTGACTTTTCTTGCCAAGTGGAGCCATGAAGTGGCCGGCAATTCGAGCCATCTCCATCAGTCGCTGTGGAACAGGGATGGCGAGCCGGTGTTTCATGATCCGGACGGTCACTACGGCATGTCGCAAACGATGCGGCACTATCTCGCCGGTTTGTTGCGCTATTCAGGTGAAATGGCGTTTTTCATTGCGCCGTACGTCAATTCGTACAAACGCTTTGCCAAGGGCACATTTGCCCCCACCAATGTGGTCTGGTCGGGTGATAATCGCACCGCCGGTTACAGGGTATGCGGCGAGGGAACGAAGTCTGTCCGCATTGAATGCCGGTTCGGCGGGTCCGATCTCAATCCACATCTGGCGTTGGCGGCACAGATTGCTGCCGGATTGGCGGGAATCGAAGAGAAGCTGGAACTGGAGCCCGAATTTTCAGGAGATGCCTACCAGGCAGAAGACGTGGAGCGGTTCCCACCCAATCTCAGGGTCGCGATGGAAAATCTCCGCGGCTCGAAAATGCTGCGTTCGGCCTTTGGCGATGCGGTAGTCGATCATTACTGCCGCGCGGCCGAATGGGAAATTGAAGAGCAGGACCGCGTCGTCAGCGATTGGGAAGTGGCACGTGGCTTTGAACGCGCCTGAGCACGCCCAACCTGATGCTTGATTGGAGTTGGTGATGAGCAAGTCGATCGTGACATCGCCGGTGGACGGACAGATCCTTGTCGAGCGCGCGGTGTTCATGAACCGCTGCGACTATCTGGATCCGGCACTTTGCTGGACCGGCTGCAAAGATACCGGACGTGGCGTATCGCTGTCCAAGCTGGGCTGCGACAGCGTCACCAAACCGAAAACCTATCACCTGAAGAAGGGCTGACGCCGATGAAACTGGTTGGCAATTGGAGCTACCCCACCGCGGTGCGGTTCGGCGCTGGCCGGATCAACGAAATTGGCGAGGCTTGCGGCGCGGCGGGCATTAAAAAACCGCTGCTTGTGACCGACCGTGGCCTCGCCAACCTGCCGGTGACCCAGACGACGTTGGAGCTTATGGAGGCTGCCGGTCTTGGCCGGGCGATATTCTCGGAGGTCGATCCCAATCCGAATGAGAAAAACCTTGCGGACGGTATCAGGGCGTTCAAGGATGGCGGCCATGACGGGGTGATCGCATTCGGTGGCGGTTCAGGGCTCGACCTCGGCAAACTCGTCGCACTAATGGTGGAGCAGACAATTCCGGTTTGGGATCTCGAGGATATCGGTGACTGGTGGACCCGCGCCGATGCATCGGCAATCAAGCCGATCGTTGCCGTGCCGACAACTGCGGGAACCGGTTCAGAGGTTGGCCGCGCTGGCGTCCTGACCAATTCAGATACCGAAGTGAAAAAGATCATCTTCCACCCGAAAGTGCTTCCCACTGTCGTGATCTGTGATCCTGAACTGACAGTTGGTATGCCGAAGCCGATTACTGCCGGAACCGGAATGGACGCTTTTGCCCATTGTCTGGAGGCCTATTCATCACCCTTCTATCATCCGATGTCGCAGGGCATAGCACTGGAGGGCATGCGGATCGTCAAGGACAATCTTGTGTCGGCATATGAAGATGGCAGCGACCTGACCGCCAGGGCAGAAATGATGAGTGCCGCCGCGATGGGTGCGACGGCGTTCCAAAAAGGGCTTGGCGCGATCCACGCATTGTCGCACCCAGTCGGTGCGATCTTCCACACACATCACGGCACCACAAATTCGGTGGTGATGCGGCCAGTATTGAAGTTCAACCGTACGGCAATTGAGGCCCGTATCGACCGTGCTGCTGCCTATCTTGGCATTGAAGGCGGTTTTGACGGTTTTTACGATTTCGTCGGCCGGCTGTGTTCCGAGCTCAATATTCCCGAAAACCTGACGGCGATGGGTGTGAAGACCAATGATCTGGACCGGATTGTCGAGATGGCATTGGAAGACCCAAGCGCTGGTGGCAATCCGGTCAAGATGACCAGGGAAAATACGCTGCCATTGCTGGAAAGCTGCCTCTAACGCCTTGACCGAAGGTGCTCCGCTATGGTCCGGTGCCGTGCCGGATCAGGGAACATAAATGACTCAGGATACAGTCAGAATCGGCGGCGCGAGCGGCTATTGGGGTGACGCATCCTACGCGACCAAACAGCTGCTGGGGGCGGGAAATCTCGACTTTATCGTTTACGACTACCTGGCCGAGATCACCATGTCGATAATGGCGCGGGCGCGGGCGAAAGATCCGCAAGCCGGGTATGCCACCGACTTTGTTACTTCTGCTCTGGCTCCCAACATCATGCAAATCGCCGAAAAACAGGTGCGGATCATATCCAATGCCGGGGGCACAAACCCTCAGGCGTGCGGTCAGGCTGTTCGAGACATGATCGCAAAAACCGGGGCTGATCTCAGCGTCGCCGTGATCACCGGCGATGATCTCATGGATCGAGCCGGCCAATTCGCCGACCAAGGCATCACCGACATGTTCTCCGGCGAGCCGTTTCCCGATCCCGGCAAGATCGCGTCGATCAATGCCTATCTCGGTGCATTTCCGATCGCGGCGGCGTTGAAAAGGGGTGCAGATATTGTCATCACCGGCCGCTGCGTGGACAGTGCGGTGACGCTGGGCGCCTGTATCCACGCATTTGGCTGGGAGGCCGATCAGTTCGATTTGCTGGCAGCCGGTTCACTGGCAGGGCACATCATCGAATGTGGGTCGCAGGCTACCGGCGGCAATTTTACCGATTGGCGCGATGCCGGTGATTTGGCGCAGATCGGCTATCCGATTGTTGAAGTGGAAGAAGACGGCCGTTTCACGGTGAGCAAGCCGGAGGGAAGCACCGGTATCGTCTCCCGCGGTTCGGTTGGAGAGCAGATGCTGTATGAAATCGGCGACCCACAGGCATATTTGTTGCCGGATGTCGCCTGTGATTTCTCCGATGTCACGATTGAGGAAAGCGGCGAAAACCAGGTCGTTGTCAGCGGTGCGAGAGGAAACCGGCCACCTGAGACCTACAAGGTCAGTGCCACATTTGCCGACGGCTTTCGCGCCGGACAGCTGCTGGCGTTCAACGGTTTTGAGGCGCGTGCGAAGGCCCAAGCCTACGGTGAAGCATCCATTGAGCGGGCGAGGGCAATCCTGCGGTCCTTGAATGCGCCGGACTATGATGAGACCAGCATCGAGATCAGCGGCGGTGCCACCGGGAATGTGGACGGATATGAGGAAGTGATGCTGAAAGCAGCGGTCCGGCATCGCGATGCCCGCGCCGTCGGACTGTTTTTGAGGGAAATGACCGGGTTGGGTCTTGCCACTCCGGCAGGCATGTCTGCGTTCACTGGAGGCGGAAGGGCCAGACCATCTCCTGTTGTGCGCCTGTTTTCTTTTGCCGTCCCAAAATCGGATGTCCAAGCCACCGTCGATTTGGGGGAGGGTCCCCGGGAACTCGAATTGCATCCGGATCCACAGGATACGATCGGCCGGGAGCCGATGCCCGCAGCGCCTGACCAGGCAAACTTGCCGGGCCGGTCGATTCATGTGCCGCTCATCCGCCTCGCCTGGGCGCGGTCGGGTGACAAGGGCAATAACGCAAATATCGGCGTCATGGCGCGCCGGCCGGAATACATGCCCTGGATCTGGTCAGCGCTGGATGAAATGGCAATCGCATCGCACTTTGCAGACTATCTGGACGGCAAAGTTGCACGATATTATCTGCCGGGAAGCCATTCGATGAACATCCTGCTGCACGATGTACTCGGTGGTGGTGGTATTGCCAGCCTCAGAAATGACGCTCAGGGCAAGGGTTATGCGCAATTGTTGCTTGCCCATCCGATTCCGATCCCGCAAAAATTGGCCGACAGTCTTCCTTCGGAGGCGGCTTGATGGGTCAGTTCAAATCGCGGGTTTCAACCAATTCGGCGGACTATGCGGCCAATCGCGAGGCAATGCTGCAACTGATAACGCAGCTTCGCGAGATCGAGGGCCGCGCCGAAGCGTTGTCGGAGAAGCGGCGGCCCCGTTTCGAGGAGCGCGGGCAGTTAACGCCGCGCGAACGGCTGGCGCGATTGCTCGATCCGGGCATGCCGTTCCTGGCGCTGCACACGCTTGCCAATTACCTTGTCGAGGACAAGAAACCAGATTCTAGCGTGCCCGGCGCATCGATCATCGCCGGGATTGGTTTCGTGTCGGGAACCAGATGTATGGTCTGGGTAGACGACAGTGGTATCAAGGCCGGTGCCATGGCGCATATGAGCCTACCGGTTGGGCTCAGTCTGCAAGAGATGGCATTGCGGCAGAAATTGCCGCTGGTTCATTTGGTGGAAAGTGCCGGGGCAAATCTTGTCGAATACGCTGTCGAAGGTTGGGCAAGGGGTGGAAAGATTTTCTTCAATCTGGCCCGTCTGAGCGCCGCGGGTGTTCCAACCATGGTGGTTTTGCACGGACCTTCTACTGCTGGCGGCGCTTACATGCCCGGCATGAGCGACTACGTGGTCGGTGTGAAGAAAAACGGCATGGCTGCGCTTGCCGGCGCTGCGCTGACGCAAGCTGCCACAGGTGAAATCTCCAAGGATGCGGACCTTGGCGGTGCCGAAATGCACGCATCGGTCTCCGGCCTTGTCGAATATCTTGCCGACGATGACGCTCACGGCATTGAAATGTTGCGAGAGGCGATTGCGCGAATTGACTGGAACAGCAATTTGCCTGCCTTTGCGGCAAAATCATTTGATGAGCCGGTCTATTCGCCCGACGAATTGGCGGGCGTGGTGCCGATCGAGAATACTGTTCCCTACGATGTGCGTGAGGTTGTGGCGCGCATCGTCGACGGATCGCGGTTCACTGATTTCAAACCGCGCTACGGCGTTTCGACCGTCTGCCTGCAGGCGGACATTCACGGGCAGGCCTGCGGGATCATCGGCAACAACGGACCGATCGATCCGGCAGGTGCGACCAAGGCAGCGCAATTCATTCAATTGTGTGATCAGGCAGGATCACCGCTGATATTTCTAAACAACACAACCGGCTACATGGTCGGAACCGAATACGAGCACGCCGGCATGATCAAGCATGGATCGAAGATGATCCAGGCTGTTTCCAACGCGCATGTTCCAAAGATCACGCTCTATATCGGGGCGAGCTACGGCGCCGGCAATTACGGCATGTGCGGATATGCTTACGAGCCTGACTTCCTGTTTGCCTGGCCAAATGCGACCACCGGCGTGATGGGTGGTGCGCAGGCGGCCAAGACGATGAGTATCGTGATGGCTGCCGGGGCGAAGAGAAAAGGGCAGGAAGTCGATGAAAAGCAACTGGCGATGCAGGAGCAAATGATCACGCATCATTTCGACCGCCAATCGAGCGCTTTCTACACATCCGGCCGCGTGCTGGATCACGGTGTCATCGACCCGCGTGATACCCGGAGAGTGTTGGCTTTCGTGCTCGAAACCTGTTGGGAGGCGCGCAACCGTACCGTCAGGCCAAACAGTTTTGGCGTTGCGCGGATGTGAGGAGGCCGATGGCGGAATTACCAGCAACATCAGCGGTCGACCTGGAGCTTACAGGCGAATGGCTGACGGTGTGGTTCAATGAACCGGAAAGGCGCAATCCGCTGAGCGAAGCGCGATCGCAGGATCTTATGGCAGTGTGCGAAGCAATTGCCGACCAGCGTGATATCCGCGGCGTGACGTTTCGGGGCCGTGGTGGTGTATTTTGCGCCGGTGGTGATTTGAAGGCGTTCAGGTCCGTGTTTCAGGGCGGAGGCGATGCCGAAGCGACCAGGGCAATGAGCCGTTCTGGCGGAAAGTTGTTCGACGTAATCGATCACCTGCCGCAGGTGACCGTGATGGCGGTGGAAGGCGCTGCGGTTGCAGGTGGGCTGGGGCTCGTTTGCGCCGGCGATGTTGTGATTGTCGAGGATTCGGCAAAATTTTCGCTAACCGAAACCATGATCGGTCTCAGTCCGGCGCAGATTGCACCTTTTGTTGTGCGGCGGCTCGGTTTGCCGCTTGCGCGCCGGTTGATGCTGACCGGCGTTTCCTTTGACGGCAACAGGGCCGCCGAGTTCGGTCTTGCCGATGAGGCTGTCTCCGGTTCCGTGGGAATCGATGCCGCGATAGACGGGGTTCGCGCTCAAGTGATGCGCTGCGCGCCCGGCGCTGTCGCCGATACAAAGCGCCTCATAAGCGAGCTCAACGGGCGGTCGCGCGAAGACGAAATCGAACTGGCTGCCGAAGTTTTCGCAGAGCGCATCCATTCCGATGAAGGTAGGGAAGGGGTTGCTTCATTCGTCGAAAAACGCAAACCGGCATGGGTGCCGAAATCGTGAGCCCGTCGATCGAAACATTGCTGATTGCCAATCGCGGCGAGATTGCCTGTCGTGTCATTCGCACTGCCAAATCCATGGGCATGCGCACCGTGGCGGTTTATTCGGAAGCTGATGAGGATGCGCCCCATGTGCGGATGGCTGACGATGCACGATTGATTGGTCCGTCACCGGTTGGTGAAAGCTATCTCAACATCGATGCGATATTGGATGCGGCCAAAAACAGCGGCGCGGATGCCATCCATCCCGGCTACGGCTTCTTGTCAGAGAACGCGAAATTTGCCGAAGCCTGTGAAAATGCAGGCCTGATCTTCGTCGGACCTCCGGCAAAAGCCATCGAGCAGATGGGTAACAAGGCGGAATCAAAACGGTTGATGATTTCCGCCGGTGTTCCTTGCGTGCCGGGCTACGAGGATCACGACCAATCGGAAGAGGCTTTTGTCAGCGCGGCTGAGCGGATTGGCTATCCGGTGATAGTGAAAGCCGCAGCAGGTGGCGGCGGCCGCGGTATGCGGCTGGTCGAAGACGCGACCGGACTGGCGGAAGCGCTGGTGCTTGCCCGCTCGGAAGCGGAGAATGCGTTCAGTTCCGGCGAACTGATACTGGAAAAGGCGATCCTTCGCCCCCGGCATGTCGAAATACAGGTGTTTGCCGATTGTCACGGCAACACGCTGCATCTGGGAGAACGCGATTGCTCGGTGCAGCGGCGGCATCAAAAGGTGGTTGAGGAAGCGCCGTCTCCGGCGGTTGATGAACCGCTGCGCGCGAAAATGGGAGCCGCGGCGGTGGAGGCCGCAAAGACGGTCGGCTATGTCGGGGCCGGCACGGTTGAGTTTCTGCTCGATGACGATACAAATTTCTACTTCCTGGAAATGAACACCCGGCTTCAGGTTGAACATCCGGTGACCGAAATGGTCACTGGACTGGATCTGGTGGAAATGCAGTTGCGGGTGGCGCAAGGCGAGGCGCTGGAGATCGTGCAGGGCGATGTCCAACTGGCAGGGCATGCCATTGAAGTCCGCCTTTATGCGGAAGATCCGGCCGAGGATTTTCTGCCATCGACCGGATTGATTGAACTGTGGTCGCCGTTCGAAGGCCATGGCATCCGCGTCGATGACGGGATCGCGACCGGTCAGCAGGTTTCGCCGTTCTATGACCCGATGCTGGCGAAGATCGTTGCCTATGGCGACACGCGGGCTATCGCTCGTCAACGGCTTGCAGAAGCACTTGGGAGGACCGCCCTTTTCGGTCCCGAAACCAATCGGGATTTTCTCATCAACGTCTTGCAAGAGCCGGTTTTCGCTGCAGGCCAGGCGACGACTGCATTCATCGACCAGGTTTTTACAGGCGGATATTCGGCGCCGGTCCCCGAGCTGAGTGACGCTGCGGTCGCCGCGGTTCTCCGCTTCATCTGGGCCAGGGACAGGGCGCATGCCGCATCCGGCAGGGTTTCCAAGACATTGCTCAACTGGTCAAGCAGGGCACCGGTTGGCGCGCAATTTCAGTTGTCCAGCGAGACGGATACATTTTCCGTGACAGTCAGTTCTGACGGCGACACATACTGCGCGAGGGCCAATGAACAGGAGATCGAGGTGGAACACCTCTACGGAGAGCACAACCGCACCAGGTTGAAAGTAGATGGTGGGACGGTTGATGCGGCATATCTCGTGTCGGACGACAGGATATTTGTCTCCGACGGGCAAAACACCTGGAAATGGGTGGTGCACCGAGCCGGACGTGCCGAAACGGACCAAACCGGCGCCGACGGCCGGATATTGGCACCGATGCATGGGCGCGTAATCGACGTGGTTGCATCAATGGATGAGAAAATCGCAACTGGTGACCGGCTGGCAACGCTGGAAGCGATGAAAATGCAACACCAGATAAGCGCGCCGATTTCCGGTACCGTCAAAGCCATACATGTTTCCGCCGGTGACCAGGTGGCTGCAGACGATCTGCTACTGGAAATAGAACCTGAATGACTGGAACGTTCGGAGATTGAATCAAAATGATGCAGCAAGCGATTGATTTCAAAGATGAGTCGGACGTTCTTCACGCTCTTGTTCGTGATCTCGAAGATGCTGATTTCGAACGCACAACGCAATTCAAGCAATGGACGGTCAACGACGTCCTTGTTCACCTGCATTTCTGGAACAAGGCAGCGGACCAGTCGCTGAACGACCCGGACGGATTTGCCGGTCTCTTTGCCGAATTGGGCCAAAGCCTGGCAACAGGAACCCTTCGCGGCTTCGAAAACGCCAAAATTACCGCGCGTGGAAGGAAATTGGTCGACGAATGGAGCGCGCTCTACACCGACATGGGCGAACGATGGAAAGATTTGGATCCCAAACACCGTGTCAAATGGGCGGGCCCGGAAATGTCCGTTCGCTCATCGGCAACCGCACGGCAGATGGAAACCTGGTCACATGGTCAGGAAGTGTTTGATCTTTTTGGACAAACACGTGTGGAGCACGACAGGATCAAGAATATCGTTGTGCTGGGGGTCAATACATATGCATGGAGTTTCAAGGTGCGCGGCATGCAGGCGCCTGATCCGATGCCGTTTGTGAAACTGACCGCACCATCAGGAGCGGAGTGGACCTTTGGCGAAGACGGATCGTCCAGTGGATCAATAACCGGCAGCGCTGTTGGTTTTTGCCAGATTGTTACGCAGACGCGGAACACCGCCGATACGGATATTGTGACGGACGGTGAGGGGGCTGAATTGTGGATGAAACACGCCCAGTGTTTCGCCGGTCCGCCTGAAACGCCGCCGGCGCCCGGCTCAAGGGGGATAGCCGGTTGAGCCTAGCTGTCTGCGTCGAGCGAGTATCCGGCGCCGCGCACCGTGCGTATGGGATCTTTCTTCCCGGCTTTCATCAGTGCCTTGCGCAATCGGCCGACATGAACGTCGACGGTTCTGATGTCGACTTCCTTGTCTCTGCCCCAGACCATGTCGAGCAGTTGATCGCGTCCCCAGACGCGGCCCGGCTTTTCGATCAGCGTGCACAGCAACCGGTATTCTGTCGGGCCAAGATGAATGGATTTGCCTGAGCGAACAACCTTGTGTTGCTCCGTGTCGACCACGATATCGCCCGAAGAGAGAGTTTGGCCGACACTGGTCGGCCGAGCACGGCGCAAGGCCGCACGGACCCGCGCGATCAATTCGCTGACGGCATATGGTTTGACCACATAGTCGTCGGCACCGGTGTTCAGGCCGCGGACGCGATCGCTCTCGTCGCCGCGCGCGGTAAGCATGATGATCGGCGTGTGCTGCATGTTTGCGCGGGATTTGAGCCGGCGGCAAATCTCAATGCCGGATACGCTGGGCAGCATCCAGTCAAGGATTACCAGGTCGGGCTCGATCTCATCGGCAACGATCAGCGCCTCTTCTCCGTCTTCGACGCCGGTGACTTCAAACCCCTCCTTGGAGAGGTTGTAGGACAGCATTTCCAACTGGGGTTTTTCGTCCTCGACCAGCAGGATTGTGGGAACAATCGAACCCGGCATTTTAATTTGCTCTCGCAACATCGGGGTTTGCATCCTCCGTGATGTAGCTGGTCACATCACTCTTGGGCCGTTCATCTTCAGGGAGATCGCCGCTAACAAGATAATGGACCTGTTCAGCAATGCTGGTCACATGGTCACCGATACGTTCAATGTTCTTGGCAATGAACAGCAAATGCATGCAGGAAGTGATGCTCTTGGGATCCTCCATCATGTAAGTGAGGATTTCGCGGAACAGGGCGTTGTGGATCTGGTCGACTTCTTCATCCCGCCGCCTGACATCGTCAGCGGCCTGTAAATCGCGGGCAACATAGGCATCCAGCACACTCGACAGCATTTCCCGGACCAGCCGGCTCATGCGCTTGATTGTGTCTGCCGACGAACCGACTGCCGGCGATTTTGCCAGCACCGTGGTACGTTTGGCGACGTTCTTGGCATAGTCGCCCATTCGCTCGAGATTGGCAGAGACCTTGAGCGTGGAGACTATCACCCTAAGGTCTTCAGCCACCGGCTGGCGCAGGGCGAGCACCTGAACCGCCAACTCATCGATCTTGTATTCCAGCGCATCGACTTCGCGATCCCTAATACGGACCTTTTCGGCAAGTTCCGTATCACGTTTGGCAAGTGCCTCCGCGGCCTCGGCGATTTGGGCCTCAACCAGGCCGCCCATTTCAAGAAACAGGCTTTCGGCTTGGCTCAATTCCTCGTCAAACGAAGAAACGATGTGGCTAGTGTCCATTGTCCGGTTCTCCTGATCAGCCAATCCGGCCGGTAACGTAGTTGCCGGTTCGCTCATCCTGCGGCTTGGTGAAAATATCGCTCGTTGTTCCGTTCTCGACCAGTTCGCCCAGGTGGAAGAAGGCAGTTTTTTGAGACACGCGAGCAGCTTGTTGCATTGAGTGCGTAACGATCACGATTGTAAAGTTTTCACGCAGCTCATCGATCAGTTCCTCGATTTTGGCGGTCGCGATCGGGTCCAGCGCCGAGCACGGCTCGTCCATCAAAATGACTTCCGGCCGGACGGCGATTGCACGGGCAATGCAAAGCCTTTGCTGCTGTCCACCCGACAGGCCGGTTCCCGGCTGTTCAAGTCGGTCTGCAACTTCGTCCCACAAGCTGGCGCGTTTGAGGCTCGATTCGACAATGCCCTCCAGTTCGGATTTGGAGCTGGCAAGTCCGTGGATCTTGGGACCGTAAGCAACATTTTCAAAAATCGATTTGGGGAAGGGATTGGGTTTCTGAAACACCATCCCAACGTGGGCTCTGAGCGTGACGGCATCGACCTCAGGGGCATAAATATCCTGACCATCAAGCTTGATGGACCCGGTGACCCGGCAGATATCGATCACGTCGTTCATCCGGTTGAGACAACGCAGATACGTGCTTTTACCGCAACCCGACGGGCCGATGAGCGCGGTCACCTGTTTTTCCGGAATGTCCAGAGTGACCTGCTTAAGTGCCTGCTTTTCGCCGTAGTAGACATCCACATCTTTGGAAGTGATCTTGTTTATTTCGGGCATGATCTCAACCGGTTTACCCAAATCAACGCGCGCAGCCTGCATATCCATGCGGTTCACTCCTACCAGCGGGTTTCCAGCTTGCGACGGAGCAAGATGGCCGCAAGGTTCATGATTACAAGAAAGATCAGCAAAACAATAATCGCTGCAGATGTCTTTTCCACGGAGCCGCGTTCGGGACTGTCGGCCCATAGAAATATCTGAACCGGCAAAGCTGTCGCGGCATCGGTTACACCGCCAGGCAAATCAACGATAAACGCTACCATGCCGATCATCAGAAGCGGTGCGGTTTCGCCCAAGGCTTGCGCCATGCCAATGATTGCGCCCGTCAACATGCCCGGCAAAGCGAGCGGTGCGACGTGATGAAATGTCGTTTGTGTCTTGCTGGCTCCGACGCCGAGCGCGGCTTCCCTGATTGATGGTGGGACTGCCCTGAGGGACGCACGCGAAGCGATGATGATGGTTGGCAACGTCATCAAAGCCAGCACCATCCCGCCGACAAGCGGTGTGGAGCGCGGCAGGCCGAATGTGTTGAGCAGGATTGCCAGGCCAAGCAGGCCAAATACAATCGACGGCACCGCAGCCAGATTGTTGATATTGACCTCGATCAGGCGGTTGAGACGCGATTTTGGGGCGTATTCTTCCAGATAGATCGCAGCCAGGGTTCCGATCGGAAATGACAATACGAAACAAACGAGGAGTGTAAAAAACGAACCCAGCACCGCGCCCATGATGCCCGCGAGCTCGGGTTCGCGTGAATCGCCGCTGGTCAGAAAGGGCGTATTAAAACGTGTATCGACCACCCCGGCTTGGGTCAGCGTATCCAGCCAACCAATCTGCGTGTCATCCAACTTGCGCTGATCTTCAGGCAGCTCGGTCGATATCTGTCTTTTGAAGTACAGTTCCGCTTCGTCTGAAGCCGACAACCAAACCTGCTTTGTCTTGCCGATGAGGGACAAGTCAGCCAGAACCATGTTTCTCAGTTCGTATCCGACATCTGAGCTCAATATTCCATTCAGCTTGCGCCGGTCCTTGCGCTTTTTGACGTCAGGAAACAGTTCGCGCAGTGCCGATCGCGCCAGTTTGGTATAGTTGGCCGAACCCAGCTTGGCGGGATCCCGAACTCCGTCGGGGTCAATCACCTCCTCGTCAAACACGATGGTGAGGCCGATATAGTTTTTAGAAAATGCCGGAATGCCCTGAACAAGGATCGTTGTGACCATCAGAGCCAAGAATCCGAGCGAGACGAGAATGGCTATAATGCCGTAAGCCTTGAAGCGCTTCTCGGACGCGTGCCGGCTTTTCAGCCGCGGATCAGATTTGGAAGCAATATCAGTCATATTGTTCCTTGTAATGCTCGACAATTCTGAGCGCGATGACGTTTAGACAAAGGGTGGCAACAAACAGGAGGAGACCGAGGGCGAACGCCGAAAGCGTCTTGGCGCTGTCGAACTCCTGGTCTCCGGTCAAAAGCGTCACAATTTGAACGGTAATGGTTGTGACCGCCTCGAACGGATTGATCGTGAGCTTGGCGGCGAGACCAGCGGCCATGACGACGATCATGGTTTCACCAATGGCGCGTGATGTCGCCAACAGCAGGCTGCCTGAAATGCCGGGGATGGCTGCAGGCAGTACAACTTTCCGGATTGTCTCGGCCTGGGTTGCGCCAAGTCCGTAGGAGGCCTCGCGCAAAGATTGTGGCACGGAATTGATGACATCGTCGGAAAGCGAAGAGACCAGAGGCACAATCATGATGCCCATGGCCAATCCGGCAGCAAGAGCGCTTTCCGATGCGATCTCAAATCCGACTCCGGCGCCGGTATCGCGCAGAAACGGTGCAATGACCAAGGCGGCAAAAAACCCGTAGACAACGGTTGGAATGCCGGCCAACATTTCCAGCAGCGGTTTGACGACATTGCGAATTTTGGTGTTGGCGTATTCTGCCAGGTAGATTGCCGACAGAAGGCCCAATGGGGCGGCAACAGCCATGGCAATGGCGCTGATTAGCAACGTGCCTGTGATCAGGGGAATGGCGCCGAATGCGCCGGAGGCGCCAACCTGGTCGGCGCGAATGGCTGTTTGGGGGCTCCACTCAAGCCCGAAGAGGAATTCGGTGATCGGGATTATCTCGAAAAACCTGATCGCCTCGAAAAGCAGGGAGAATACGATCCCGATCGTGGTAAGAACTGCCGCCAGTGAGCAGGCGATCAGAACTCCCCTGACAGAGAGCTCGACCAGATCACGGCGCTTGCCGGAGCGCAAAATGCTGCTTGACGCACTCATGTTCTGCACTCCGGCGGGTATTGCGAGATTACATCGACAGGTTGGTCAGATTGTCGACTTTGGCTTTCCACTCGGCAGCTTCCTCGTCCGACATCGGGATGAGGCCCTTCTCTGCAAGGTAGCCGTCTTCGCCGGTCGCGGCATCGCCAGTGAACTCGGCCAGAAACTCCTCGATTCCGGGAACTACGCCGACATGCGCCTTCTTCACATAAAAGAAGAGAGAGCGGGAAACCGGGTACGAACCATCGGCGATCAACTCAAACTCAGGCGCTTCTCCGTTTATCACCGATCCCTGAACAACATCGGAGTTCTGATCCAGGAATGAGAAGCCAAATATACCGAGCGCGTTGGGGTTCGCGTCGAGTTTCTTGACGATCAGGTTATCGTTCTCTCCGGCCTCGACAAACGCGCCATCTTCACGAATGGTGTGGCAAAGTCCCTTGTAGGCGTTTTTGTCGGACTTTTTCAAAGCCTTGACCCAGTCAAACTGTTTGCAACCGCCTTCCATGGCGAGTTCGACAAATGCGTCACGTGTGCCAGAGGTTGGCGGCGGGCCGAGTACTTCGATTTTGACATTCGGCAGATCCGGATTGACGTCGCTCCAGTTCATGTACGGATTTGGCTTGGTCTTGCCTTCACCATCGGGAACATCTTTTGCCAGCGCCAGGAACACATCTTTCAGCGACAGCTCGTAGGCGTCGGATTTGCGTGAATTTGCCAGCACGATGCCGTCGTAACCGATCTTGACCTCAACGATTTCGTCGATGCCGTTGGAAGCGCATTTTTCAACTTCAGACATCTTGATTCGGCGCGATGCATTGGTGATGTCAGGATGGCCTTCACCAACGCCGGCACAGAACAGCTTCAGGCCACCGCCTGAACCGGTGCTTTCGACCACCGGGGTCTTGAAATCGGTGTTTTTGCCAAATCTTTCAGCGACGGTTGTGGCGAAAGGAAACACAGTTGAAGAACCAACAATGGTAATCTGGTCGCGGGCGTAAGCCGAATTGGTTCCAATCGCGATCGCAGAAAGACCGGCGCACAATGCGGCGGCGTATGTGAGTTTCTTGGACATGCCGGAATGAACTCCCTGGAGTTTAATTTTGTTCGCCAGAATTAGCGGTACGGACCTGCGATACCGGCTCCCGGTCACGCTTCTATGACGGTTTGACAACGGTTTTGTGACAATCCGGGAAAGTCAGTTGATATCTAAGGTTCAACGGGCAGGTGGACCGAGAAAATGCTGCCTTCGCCCGGCGTGCTGCGTATCTGAAGCCGCCCGCGATGGCGATTTACAATGTGTTTGACGATTGCCAGGCCGAGACCGGTTCCGCCTTTGTCGCGCGAACGGCCAGCATCGACCCTGTAAAAACGTTCGGTCAGCCGCGGAATGTGAATGGGATCGATGCCGTCGCCCTGATCGGATACACTGATCGTCAGGGCCGGGCCCTTGATGCCCGCAACAGAATCACGCCTCGATATTTGGATCAGTATTTCGGTGCCCGGACCGCCGTATTTGTTCGCGTTTTCAATCAGGTTCTGAAAAACCTGGGTCAGTTGGTCCCTGTCTCCGGGAACCGGAACAATCGCTTCCGACCTCTGCAGGCGGATGGTTTTGTTTTCCTTTTTCAACTGCAATTCAAGCGTGTCGATCACGCGTGCGATCACACTTTCGACGTCCACCTCATCAGCCGGCCGGACCCGTTCGTCGGCCTCGACTTTCGATAGCGACAGGAGATCGCCAATCAACCGGTTCATTCTCCAGGCTTCGTTCTCCATGAGATCGAGAAAACGCTCCATGGCATCTTCATCGCCTTTTGCCGGGCCTTTGAGGGTTTCGATGAAGCCGGACAAAGCCGTCAGCGGCGAACGAAGCTCGTGGCTGACATTGGCGACGAAATCGCTGCGCATCTGCTCAGCATGGCGGATGTGGGTGATGTCGTTGAAGCTGATGGCAACGCTCCAGCCGTCAGCATTTCCCTGGCCAAGATTGGTCACGCTGAACTCATAGGTGCCCTGCAAAGGCGCATCCATGTCGATCACACCATTGGCGCTCGGTGAGCCGCCGAGCACGTCGTTGATCGCGGCGAGGCACTCGGGATGCCTTACAGCGCGGACGATGTTGCGACCGACGAAGCCTTCACCAAAAAGGTTTTGCGCCGCAGGGTTTGCGAGCAATATCCGGCGGTCGCCGTCCAGCACAAAGACGGCTTCGCCAAGCCCGTTTAGAATTGCCAGAAGGAGATTTTGATCCAACCTGTCTATTCGCCATGCACATTCGTTTTGAAACTGCCGGGAAGCGAGACTTCGAGCAATTCCAGATCATCAGAGCAATCGGCATAACGCGTTTTCATACCTGGAGGAATGACAAAAGCATCGCCAGGCTCCAGCTCGGCCGGTTGCTGGTCTTCACCGTGCAGCGTCATGGTGCCGTCCATTACGAATGTGAACAGGATGTCGCAGTCATGGCTGGTTGAGGTTGGCTCACCTTCGTTGAACCTGGCGACCTGGACATTGGCGACACCTTTGGTGCCTTCGCCAATTCCGGTGTCGCGATGGGTGAAGCCTGGAATGCGCCAGGGAGACCAGCTAGCCTTTTCCTTCACATGATGGACAAATTTTTGCCCCTGCCATTCGCGATCCGGGTCGCCGATGCCGTTGGGCAAAGTCAAGTCGTGATCGATGGTGGTGATGTGTTCGGCCGGCACGCCAATTTCGATTACCTCGATGTCAGGCGATGCATGGCAAACGCGATGTCGGATTTCCGGCGGTTGAATTACGCAATCGCCGGCATGAAGCCGCATCATGTTACCCTGATCCTCGTACAGGACATCGACCCAGCCGCGGTAACAGAAGATCAGCTGAAATCCGACGGTATGGTAATGCACCATGTCGGGCACCGGGCCGCCGTCCGGAATGCGAATGTGGCTGGCGATAATGGAGCCGCCCAATCGCGACGGGACGAGGTCGCGATAATGCATGCCGGCGCGCCCGATGACCCAGGGAGCATTGTCCCGCAAGCGACGAACCACGAAGGCGTGTTCTGTTTCGGGCGTTTCCATTGGCGGATTGCGGTCGCTGATTTCGACGCGCATGCCGTTGGGAGCGGTCAGCTCCAATTCGCCACCGGCGAACTTTGACGGGTCATTGCATAATATTCGCAACGTTCCCGGATTCTCCGGTGCGTCGGCATCAATTCGCAATCTGACGCCGTGCCCCGAAAGCACGGCAACCCGGGGATAGTCGGCAGGAAAAATCTGGTCGAGCCTGAACCCCAGTTTCTTGGTGAAGAAGGGCAGGTCTTCCCGGACATCCGGGGTGCCAATGCGAATTTCGGCTTCTGCGATCTGATCGGTCACGGATGGTTTTCCCTTGCTGCTGCGGCTTCTGACGTTACGACCAGAAATTTGGCTGGCCCGGAGCTGTTGCTCGTATATGTGTGAGGCATGGTTCCATCGAAGTAGACGCTGTCACCGACATCGAGATTGAGCGGCTCATAATGCTCGGTATGAAGACAGAGCCGGCCGTCGATGACCAGCAGGAATTCCTCGCCAGGGTGGGCATTTAGCCCCCCGGCTTCTTCAACCGACCGGGCTGACGTAACATTGATGAACGGGTTCATCTGTTTCGACGAAAGGTCGGCAGAAAGCAAATGCGATTGAAAAACACCGGAACGAAAGGGAGCGCCTTGCCCGCTTCGGGTGACAGAGCGCAACCCTTTCGGATTTGCTGAGAAATGACCGGCAATGAACTGTTCAATTTTGACGTCCATTGCGGCGGCGAGCGCATACAGATTGCTGGCCGTGATATCTGACAATCCGTTTTCGATTCGCGAGAGGGTGGCTTCCGACATCGGGGTTTGCTCGGCCAGGCGCGCCAATGACAAACCACGTGCCTGGCGCAGTGTTTTGATCTGCTGTCCGATATTGGGAGCTGTGCTGGTCATGCAGGCCAGCTAACCTTTTTCTTGCACGTCTGCAAGAAATTTTCGAAATTGAAATTTTAGCGAGATGGATTCTGACAGTTAATCCAATCCCGCTCTGCTACGGGCCGTCATCACTGGCAACCGATTCCAGATCATCCATATCCGCGTCGACGGAGGCGCGGGCTGCTGCTGCAACTGCCTTTTCCTCTTTTGGCGTGAGCGGACGCTGCGGTTCGTCAGCCAGGCGCACCGTGACCTCCTTGTGGGCGAACTTGATGCCTTCCTGCTCAAACAATTCACGAATATGCTGATAGACGACTTTTCGTGTGACGAACTGGTCACCGGGTTTGGTCATGAACTTGACGCGCACAATCATGGCGGAGTCTTCCATCTTGTAGACTCCCTGAGATTTCAGCGGCTGCAGGAAAAGATGACCGACATCGGGATGTTCCAGCAGGCGCTGTCCGAGTTTCTTGACCAGTTTGCGGACACGTTCGACATCCGTGTCGTAGGTCAGGCGGAGCGGCAGCTTCATCATCACCCAGTCGCGGGAGAAATTGGTCAGCTGCTTGATCTCGCCAAACGGCACCGTGTGCAGCGGGCCGTTATGATGGCGAAGCTGGAAGGAGCGAAGGGAAATCTTCTCCACGGTCCCGACAATGCCGTCCAGTTCGATGTATTCGCCACGCCGGAAAGCGTCATCGAACAGGAAGAATCCGCCGGAGAAGATGTCGCGGATCAGCGTTTGCGCGCCAAATCCGATCGCCAGACCGATCACACCGGCGCCGGCGAACAATGGCGCAATATCAACGCCCATATTCGACAGGATCACCATCGCGGTCAGTACGACAATTCCGGCAATCATGACATTGCGGATCAGCGGCAGCAGCGTGGTCAGACGGCTGGCGCCCTGGCCACCCATCTCGCCGTCGGGAGCGCCCTCCGGTGTGTCGTCGCCTTCCTCGGCAATCTGATCGTCAATATAGGCGGCAACCGCGCGATAGAGGAACCAGCCGACAAATCCGATCATCAACGTATCCAGAAAGGCGGTGATCGGATTTCCTTGCTCACCAATATTGACGTCCCAGGTGCCCAGGACGAAACCTACGGCAACGATGGTGATCAAGATACCGGCAGCTTGTTCGAGCAATGGCTTGAATACCGGCCTGAAGGCGGGCATTTCCTCCATTTTCCGTTCTGCCATTACCTTGTTGATGATGAGTTCTTCATCGTCCTCAGGCGCCTCGCGGAGTGCTGCTTCGATGGCCACCTGTTCCAGCTCGCGGCGGATTTTCTCCTTTTCGCGGGCGAGCGCCACCTTGACATCGAAACGCCGCTGACGGGCTTGATAAGTCTTGTCGATGATCAACAGAACGACGCCATACGCGCCCACGCCACCGAGGAAGGCAATTACAGGTGCTGCGACGAGGATGGTGGCGCTTGGAAGATCGAGCACTGTCCGATAGACGCTGATGACCCAGGCGACCGCCAGATAGGCAAAGGTGATCCAGTGCCACGAATTGGCAAAAGCCCGGCGCCATGCCGGCTTGGTAGCGGGCTCACCGGCGCCGAGCAGCACGCCAACAAACGGCACGCGATGTCGGTACGTCAGATAGCCGAACGTAAGCACGGTCAAAGTCATCGAAACCAGCAACATCAATTTGTAGATTTCGCGGTCAATGTTGAGCGCGTCGAACCAGGCGGTGATCGAAAAGAAGATGATCACCGCGACCATGGAGTTTCGCCAGCTATATTGGATCATCTTGGCGTCTTCATCGTTGAGATTGATCATCCGGTGTTTGGGAAGATCATGGGCGATGATGTTGAAAAGTATGGCTGCCCGGAAAATCCAATAGGAGGAAAAGGCAACGACAAGGATGAAAATTGTTGCCCTGCTAGGCTCGTGTCCATAGTCCAGAATGATTGCGACAATCATCGCAACGCCGAAGTTAAATACAATGTTGCCGAAGATCAGGCCGGCCCGAAACAGGAGAAAACCAATCTTGTCGGCCCGGTTTTGCGGATCTTCCGTCAGCATCGTTTTCAGAAAATGCTGGTTGATCCGGGCCACCAGCAACCGCGTCCCGTTCATGGCCAAAATGCAAAGCCCGGTTATCCCGAGAGCCCAGGCCAGCCACCAGTCAGTGCCGTCCGGGCTCGCTTCTCGTATGGCAGTGACGACTGCATGCGGGACCTGTGGTGCATGCTGCAGGATATTGCGAATTTCCTGACGCAGTTTCAGCCCGTCTTGCTGCCAGTCGGTGGCAGGTGTTTCGGCCTCTTCTGCGGATTCGAGTGGCGTAACAATGATGACGCCAAGTCCCTTTTCCTTGGCCTTGTCGAGGAATGGCTCCAATTCGGTGCCGAGATCCACGCCGGGCACTGACGGCGTCAGCTGCGCGTTTGCCACGGAGACCGGTGTTGCCAATGACAGGGAAAGGGCGGCCAGAAACGTGCAGACCAGCAGTGTCAATTTACGGGCGCAATTCATATTGATCTCCGTTTTGCGCTTTTGCTTTCCCGAAATCATCATCCGAGCAGCTGAGCATCATCGTCCCGACGTTATCAGAATGAAAGGGGCCCTTGTAAATGATTCCATTCTTACCGTGCGCTACAACTTTACCAATTATCTGGATTGGCCTGCAATCAAACCGGCATTTTTTCGATCTGCCGGTGTTGCAAGCGGCTGGCAAAAGCGCTAATGGCAAAACAACATAACCGGACCGGGACGGGAGAATTGTTTCGGGCCGGTGTTTGATCATGAAACGGAAACAAGCCCTTGCGAAAGAGCGTTTTCGGTTTTATGTAGCACTAACGGATCACGCGGTGCGTGGGGCTGGCGAGGCTTTGCGCACCATAAGCGCGTGGAATACGCACACAAATTCAGTTGATTCGCGGCGGAATTGCCCGATACGCGATGATTCACAAACAGGTTGGCGATGGCGTCGAAAAGCACCAATCCATTCACGTTTCTGCAGCAAGTCAGGGCCGAAACGGCGAAGGTCACATGGCCCACACGCCGTGAAACGTTGATTTCGACCATCATGGTTATCGTGATGGCGTTTCTCGCAGCGATATTTTTCTTCGCTGCAGACCAGGTGATCGCGTTTTGTGTCGGTCTTATTCTTGATCTTGGCGGCTGAGCCCGCTGTCGGGATATCAAAGCGGCGTTTACGGAGAATATTTTGAAATGACAGCGCGGTGGTACATCGTCCACGCCTATTCGAACTTCGAAAAGAAGGTTGCTGATTCCATCGAGGAACAGGCCAAGCTCAAGGGGTTGTCGAAATTCATTGAGCAAATTCTGGTCCCGACCGAAAAGGTGGTCGAAGTTCGCCGGAACCGAAAGGTTGACGCGGAACGGAAATTTTTTCCGGGTTACGTGCTGGTAAAGGCCAACCTGACCGATGCGGTGTTCAGTTTGATCAAGAACACTCCGAAAGTGACCGGATTTTTGGGCGATTCCAAACCGGTTCCGATTACCGAGGCCGAGGCAAACCAGATCCTGACGCAGGTTCAGGAGGGCGTAGAGCGGCCGAAACCGTCGGTGACCTTTGAGGTGGGCGAGGCCGTGCGTGTTTCCGACGGACCGTTCGCGTCGTTCAATGGAACGGTTCAAGAAGTCGACGAGGAGCGATCGCGCCTCAAAGTGGAAGTTTCGATCTTCGGGCGTGCAACGCCGGTCGATCTGGAATTCGGTCAGGTCGAAAAGGGTTGACCGGAACGTTTTTTGCCTGTCGGGCAGAAAACGAACATCAGGTGGGAGGGTGAGCGGTCCAGCCGGTCGTTCTCAACAGCCCGGACCACCAAACTGCAACCGCCGGATTTCCGGCAGATGACAAGGTAATGAGACGCAGTCATGGCTAAAAAGATCGCAGGCCAGCTGAAGCTGCAGGTTCCGGCAGGAGCGGCAAATCCGTCGCCACCGATCGGTCCTGCTCTGGGTCAGCGCGGCATCAACATCATGGAGTTCTGCAAGGCGTTCAACGCTGCAAGTCAGGAGATGGAGAAGGGTGCGCCGATTCCGTGCACCATCACCTATTATCAGGACAAATCCTTCTCGTTCACAATGAAAACGCCGCCGGCGTCCTACCTGATCAAGAAGGCAACCAATCTCAGCTCAGGTGCGAATGAACCTGGCAAGGAAGTCGCTGGAACGATTTCGCGCGCCGATGTGATGAAAATCGCAGAAGCAAAGATGAAGGACCTGAATGCCAACGATCTTGAGGCTGCTGCCCGGATCATAGAAGGTTCGGCCCGTTCCATGGGCATTGAAGTGGCGGGTTGAGATCATGGGTAAAAGAACCAAAGCAGCCCAAGAGGGCATTGAGCGCAACAAATATTACGAATTGCCCGAGGCAATCGCGCTGTTGAAGGAACGCGCCACGGCGAAATTTGACGAAACGTTTGAGGTTGCAATGAACCTCGGTGTTGATCCGCGTCATGCCGACCAGATGGTGCGCGGTGTTGTCAATCTTCCAAATGGCACCGGCCGCAACGTCAAGGTCGCGGTTTTCGCCAAGGACGCCAAGGCCGACGAAGCGCGTGAAGCCGGCGCCGACATTGTCGGTGCGGAAGACCTGGTTGAGAAAGTGCAGAAGGGCGAGATCGATTTTGACCGCTGCATCGCCACGCCGGACATGATGCCGCTGGTTGGCCGCCTGGGTAAGGTGCTCGGCCCGCGCGGCATGATGCCGAACCCGAAAGTTGGAACCGTGACGCCGGACGTGACCGCGGCAGTGCAAGCCTCCAAGGGCGGCGCGGTGGAGTTCCGGGTTGAAAAAGCCGGGATTGTGCATGCCGGTGTCGGCAAGGCTTCGTTTGATGCGAAGGCACTTGAGGAAAATGTTCGCGCATTTGCGGATGCGGTCATGAAAGCCAAACCGTCAGGTGCGAAAGGAAACTACCTGAAGCGTGTTGCGATCAGCACGACAATGGGTCCGGGGTTGAAGCTTGAAGTAACAAGCCTGACCGCGGCGTAAGTCATTGGCCGGATTTACCGGCCACTACAAGAATTCCGGACCTTCAGGGGCCCGGAATCCGGAAGGAAACTTCCGGAAATCCTGTCCGAGATTGTGGGTGGCTCGCCTTAAATCACATGAGCCTGCATGAGACGGGTGAGACCGAAATTCGATGGGCCAAGGCCCGGAAAATTGAGGTTCGAACCGTGTGGCCTTTTGTCAGCCGTTCCAATGGAGCGGATCGGCAACAGGGGACAGGATCCTCGCAGTCGAACGGGTGATCCGAAGTCTGGAGTACCCGAGCGGCAAAAGGCAACCGGCAGGATTGCGGTACGCCGCGGCCTGCCAACTGGAGAGAGGCAAGTGGATAGAGCGGAAAAACGCGAATTCGTCTCGCAATTGAATGAGGTGTTCAACAACACCGGTTCTGTTGTCGTGGCCCACTATGCCGGTTTGTCCGTTGCGCAGATGAACGATCTGAGATCGAGAATGCGTGCTGCGGGCGGAACCGTCAAAGTAGCGAAGAACCGCCTCGCCAAAATCGCTCTTCAGGGCACGGAATCGGAAGGGATGACGGCGTTGTTCCAGGGACAAACGCTGATCGCCTATTCCGATGATCCGGTTACGGCTCCAAAGGTTGCGGCCGATTTTGCCAAGGCGAATGACAATCTGGTCATTCTCGGTGGCACGATGGGCCCAACCACGCTCGATGCCGATGGTGTGAAGGCGCTCGCCACCATGCCGTCGATCGACGAATTGAGAGCCAAGATTGTCGGCATGATTTCCACGCCGGCTACCCGGATCGCCCAGGTCGTCAATGCACCGGCAGGTCAGCTTGCCCGTGTTTTCGATGCCTATGCCCGGAAGGACGAGGCGGCATGAGGCCGTTCCTCAATATCTGAAAAACACACGTTTGAACCTGATGAAGGAAATGAAAAATGGCTGATCTTGCAAAGATCGTTGACGACCTTTCGAGCCTGACCGTTCTGGAAGCGGCAGAGCTTTCGAAAATGCTTGAAGAGAAATGGGGCGTTTCGGCCGCTGCACCAGTTGCGGTGGCTGCGGTCGCCGGTGCCGGCGGTGGCGAAGCCGCTGCAGCTGAAGAGAAGGACGAGTTTGATGTCGTTCTCGCTGCTATTGGCGACAAGAAGATCGAGGTGATCAAGGAAGTCCGTGCCATTACCGGCCTTGGACTGAAGGAAGCCAAGGATCTGGTTGAAGCTGCACCGAAGGCTGTCAAGGAAGGGATTTCCAAGGGCGAAGCCGAGGAAATCCAGAAGAAGCTCGAAGAGGCTGGTGCCAAGGTCGAGCTCAAGTAGTCACTATGCGTGATTGCAGAGGGTGCGAGTTGCCGCACCCTCTGCGTATCTGAGTTGATTGAGTAGCAACCCCGTTCCCGAGAGTCTCGAAATGAGGCTTTCCGGAGTTGGGTTTTTACCGTTTCTGAGGTCCGAATGGCGGGCCGGATGGACCGGTGTGAGGCGAGGCCGGACAGAACCGGCAGTAAATAAAGGCGTTACAAGGAGCGACGATGGCGCAGTCCCAGACCTTCAATGGCCGCAGACGAATTCGGAAATTCTTCGGGAAAATCCCGGAAGTTACGGAAATGCCGAATCTCATCGAGGTTCAAAAGGCATCTTATGACCAGTTCTTGATGGTGGAAGAACCGGAAGGCGGCCGGATTGATGAAGGCTTGCAGGCCGTATTCAACTCTGTTTTCCCAATTTCGGATTTTTCCGGCGCATCAATGCTGGAGTTTGTCTCCTATGAATTTGAGCCGCCAAAATTTGACGTCGAGGAATGCCGTCAGCGTGACCTGACCTATTCGGCGCCTCTGAAGGTAACACTCCGCCTCATCGTCTTTGATATCGATGAGGACACAGGCGCCAAGTCGATCAAGGACATTAAGGAGCAGGACGTCTACATGGGCGACATGCCGTTGATGACCTCAAACGGCACATTCATCGTCAACGGCACCGAGCGGGTCATTGTCAGCCAAATGCACCGTTCCCCGGGTGTCTTTTTCGATCACGACAAGGGAAAATCGCATTCATCGGGCAAATTGCTGTTCGCCGCCCGCGTTATTCCCTATCGAGGCTCCTGGCTCGATATCGAGTTCGATGCCAAGGATGTGGTTCATGCGCGCATCGACCGCCGGCGTAAAATTCCGGCAACATCGCTGCTCATGGCGCTCGGCATGGATACCGAAGAGATCCTGACGACGTTCTACAACAACGTCACCTATGTTCGTGACGGCGAAAACTGGAAAATCCCGTATTCGGTCGATCGGTTCAGGGGCATGAAAACCGTCACCGATCTGGTCAATGCCGATACAGGCAAGGTTGTCGTTGATGCCGGCAAGAAAATAACCGCCCGTCAGGCCAAACAGCTCGGCGAGAAGGGTTTGAAATGGATTCGCGCAACCGATGAAGATGTCTATGGCAGCTATTTGGCCGAAGACATCGTTAACATGGAGACGGGCGAGATCTATCTGGAAGCCGGTGACGAACTTGACGAGAAAACGCTCCAGGTGCTGATCGATACCGGCATGAGCGAAGTCGAGATTCTCGATATCGATCATGTCAATGTCGGCGCGTATATTCGAAATACTCTGGCCGTCGATAAGAATGAGAGCCGGCAGGACGCACTGTTTGATATTTATCGCGTCATGCGCCCGGGCGAACCGCCGACAATCGAAACGGCAGAGGCGATGTTCAATTCGCTGTTTTTCGATGCCGAACGCTATGACCTTTCGGCGGTTGGCCGCGTGAAGATGAACATGCGGCTTGAGCTGGATGCGGAAGACACGGTTCGTGTTTTGCGCAAGGAAGACATTCTTGCGGTGGTCAAAACGCTGGTCGATTTGCGCGACGGCAAGGGCGACATTGACGATATCGACAATCTCGGCAATCGCCGCGTGCGTTCGGTCGGTGAACTGATGGAAAATCAGTACCGCATCGGCCTTTTGCGTATGGAGCGCGCGATCAAGGAGCGGATGAGCTCGATCGAGATCGATACCGTGATGCCGCAGGACCTGATCAACGCCAAGCCGGCGGCCGCTGCAGTGCGGGAGTTCTTCGGCTCGTCGCAGTTGTCGCAGTTCATGGACCAAACCAACCCACTGTCGGAAATCACCCACAAGCGCCGTTTGTCGGCGCTTGGACCGGGTGGTTTGACGCGCGAGCGCGCCGGTTTTGAGGTTCGCGACGTGCACCCGACGCATTACGGCCGTATCTGCCCGATTGAAACGCCTGAAGGTCCGAATATCGGCCTGATCAATTCTCTGGCGACATTTGCCCGCGTGAACAAATATGGCTTCATCGAGACGCCTTACCGCAAGATTGTCAACGGCAAGGTGACAATGGACGTCGTCTATTTGTCCGCGATGGAGGAAGCCCGGCACTATGTGGCTCAGGCCAATGCCGAGCTCGACAAGAAGGGCCAGTTTGTCGATGAGTTCGTCGTTTGCCGCCATGCCGGCGAGGTGATGATGGCTCCGCGCGAAAACGTCGATCTGATGGACGTCTCGCCGAAACAGCTGGTTTCCGTTGCAGCGGCACTGATCCCGTTCCTTGAGAATGATGACGCCAACCGTGCCTTGATGGGCTCGAACATGCAGCGTCAGGCGGTGCCTTTGGTACAGGCCGAAGCGCCGTTTGTCGGCACCGGCATGGAATCGATTGTCGCACGTGATTCTGGCGCTGCCATTGGCGCGCGGCGCACCGGAATAGTCGACCAGGTTGATGCAACCCGTATCGTTATTCGTGCGACGGAAGATGTGGATGCGTCCGAATCCGGCGTCGATATCTACCGGCTGCAGAAATTCCAGCGTTCGAACCAGAACACCTGCATCAACCAGCGTCCGCTGGTCAAGGTGGGCGACCAGATCGAGAAGGGCGACATCATTGCTGATGGTCCGTCGACCGATCTGGGCGATCTGGCGCTTGGCCGCAACGTGCTGGTCGCGTTCATGCCGTGGAATGGCTACAATTACGAGGATTCCATCCTGCTGTCGGAACGCATCGTTCGCGATGACGTGTTCACTTCGATTCACATCGAGGAATTCGAAGTCATGGCGCGCGATACAAAGCTCGGACCGGAAGAGATCACCCGCGATATTCCGAATGTTTCGGAAGAGGCGCTGAAAAACCTCGATGAGGCGGGCATCGTCTACATCGGCGCTGAAATGCAGCCCGGTGACATTCTCGTCGGCAAGATCACGCCGAAGGGCGAAAGCCCGATGACGCCGGAAGAAAAGCTCCTTCGCGCCATCTTCGGCGAAAAGGCTTCCGATGTGCGCGATACCTCGATGCGCATGCCGCCCGGCACGTTTGGCACGGTTGTCGAAGTGCGCGTCTTCAACCGGCATGGCGTTGAAAAAGACGAGCGTGCGATGGCGATTGAGCGCGAGGAAATTGAACGTCTCGCCAAAGACCGTGACGACGAACAGGCCATTCTGGACCGCAACGTCTATGGCCGTCTTGCCGATATGCTGAAAGGCAAATCGCCGATTGCGGGCCCGAAAGGTTTCAAGAAAGGAACCAAGCTGACGCCTGAACTGCTGGATGAGTATCCGCGCAGCCAGTGGTGGCAGTTTGCCGTCGACAAGGAAAAGCTCCAGGGCGAACTGGAAGCCTTGCGCAACCAGTACGATGAATCGAAAAGCGCGCTTGAGCAGCGTTTCATGGACAAGGTTGAAAAAGTCCAGCGCGGCGACGAGATGCCGCCCGGCGTGATGAAGATGGTCAAGGTCTTTGTCGCAGTGAAGCGCAAGATCCAGCCTGGTGACAAGATGGCTGGCCGCCACGGCAACAAGGGTGTGGTTTCGCGCATCCTGCCTGTGGAGGACATGCCGTTCCTTGAGGACGGAACCCAGGTGGATATCGTGCTCAATCCACTCGGTGTCCCATCGCGCATGAATGTCGGCCAAATCCTTGAAACCCATCTCGGATGGGCCTGTGCCGGCATGGGCCAGCAGATCGGCGACCTGATCGAAACCTACAAGGAAAAGGGCGATATCAAGCCGCTTCGCAAGAAGCTGGAAGCGATTATTCCCGAAAATGACCGCAACGAGCCGGTTCGCGACTATGACGATGACTCCGTGGTCAGGCTTGGTAACCAGCTTACGCAGGGTGTGCGGATCGCCACCCCGGTGTTCGATGGCGCCGTGGAAGCCGACATCAACTCCATGCTGGAACAGGCCGGTATGAGCACCAGCGGGCAGTCGATGCTTTATGACGGCCGTTCCGGTGAAGCCTTCGACCGCGAAGTGACCGTTGGCTACATCTACATGCTCAAACTGCATCACCTGGTCGACGACAAGATCCACGCACGTTCGATCGGACCTTATTCGCTGGTTACCCAGCAGCCGCTCGGTGGCAAGGCGCAATTCGGCGGTCAGCGGTTCGGCGAGATGGAGGTCTGGGCGCTTGAAGCTTATGGCGCTGCCTACACGTTGCAGGAAATGCTGACGGTCAAATCGGACGATGTTGCCGGCCGCACAAAAGTCTATGAGGCGATTGTGCGTGGCGACGACACGTTTGAGGCGGGCATTCCCGAGAGCTTCAACGTTCTGGTCAAGGAAATGCGTTCGCTGGGTCTCAGCGTTGAGTTGGAAAATACGCGCATCGATCTGGAAGAAACACAAGAACAGCTTCCGGACGCTGCCGAATAGAAGTGACTTGGAACGCCGGGCAATCTGACGCCCGGCGGCTCAAACTGTCCTGAAAGGGCAGGGCCGAAAGGCCGCAAGACAGCTAATTGGAAGGGAACAATGGTTCCCCCGACAAGGAGAATGGCATGAACCAAGAGGTCATGAATCTTTTCAACCCGCAGGCGCCGGCTCAGACATTCGATTCCATCCGGATTTCGCTGGCCAGCCCCGAGAAGATTCTCTCCTGGTCTTTCGGTGAGATCAAAAAGCCGGAGACGATCAACTACCGTACGTTCAAGCCTGAGCGTGACGGTCTCTTCTGTGCCCGCATTTTCGGTCCGATCAAGGACTACGAATGTCTGTGCGGCAAATACAAACGCATGAAATACAAGGGCATCATCTGCGAAAAGTGCGGTGTCGAAGTCACGCTGTCGCGCGTGCGCCGTGAGCGGATGGGCCATATCGAACTCGCAGCACCCGTTGCCCATATCTGGTTCCTGAAGTCACTGCCGAGCCGTATCGGAACGCTGCTCGACATGACGCTGAAGGATATCGAGCGGGTTCTGTATTTCGAGAACTACATCGTCACCGAGCCCGGTCTGACGACGCTGACGGAAAACCAGTTGCTCTCCGAAGAAGAGTACATGATCGCTGTCGACGAATTTGGCGAGGATTCGTTTACAGCAATGATCGGCGCCGAGGCAATCCACGATCTGCTGGCGGTGATGGATCTGGAAAAGATTGCCGTTGAACTGCGCGAGGAACTGGCGACGACCACCTCCGAATTGAAGCAGAAAAAACTGCTGAAGCGGCTCAAAGTGGTCGAGAACTTCGTTGAGAGCGGTAATCGTCCTGAATGGATGATCATGAAGACCGTGCCGGTCATTCCGCCGGATTTGCGTCCGCTGGTGCCGCTTGACGGCGGGCGCTTTGCGACATCTGATCTGAATGATCTCTATCGCCGCGTTATCAACCGCAACAATCGCTTGAAGCGGCTGATCGAGTTGCGCGCGCCCGGCATCATCATCCGCAATGAAAAGCGCATGCTGCAGGAATCGGTTGACGCACTGTTTGACAATGGCCGCCGCGGCCGTGTCATCACCGGCGCCAACAAGCGACCGCTGAAGTCGTTGTCCGACATGCTGAAGGGCAAACAGGGCCGTTTCCGCCAGAACCTGCTCGGCAAGCGTGTTGACTATTCCGGCCGCTCGGTCATCGTGACCGGCCCGGAACTGAAACTGCACCAGTGCGGTTTGCCGAAGAAAATGGCCTTGGAACTGTTCAAGCCGTTTATCTATGCGCGGCTCGACGCCAAGGGCTATTCCTCGACCGTCAAGCAGTCAAAGAAGCTTGTCGAGAAGGAAAAGCCGGAAGTCTGGGATATTCTCGACGAGGTCATCCGTGAGCATCCGGTTCTCCTGAACCGCGCGCCAACGCTTCACCGTTTGGGTATCCAGGCTTTTGAGCCAGTCCTGATCGAGGGCAAGGCGATCCAGCTGCATCCGCTGGTTTGTACCGCCTTCAACGCCGATTTTGACGGCGATCAGATGGCGGTTCATGTGCCGCTTTCGCTCGAGGCACAGCTCGAAGCCCGCGTGCTGATGATGTCGACGAACAACATCTTGCATCCGGCCAACGGTGCGCCGATCATCGTGCCGTCTCAGGACATGGTGCTGGGCCTCTACTATCTTTCGATTGTCAATGAGAAAGAGCCGGGCGAGGGCATGGTCTTTGCCGACATGGGCGAACTGCACCATGCGTTGGAGAATGGCGTCGTCACCTTGCACAGCAAGATCAAGGGCCGCTTCAAGTCGGTGGACCATGACGGCAATCCGGTGTCCGAGATCTTCGATACGACTCCGGGCCGCATGATCATCGGAGAATTGCTGCCGCGCAACGGTAATGTGCCGTTCGAGGTCTGCAATCAGGAAATGACCAAAAAGAACATCTCCCGGATGATCGATACCGTCTACCGGCACTGCGGTCAGAAGGACACGGTGATTTTCTGTGACCGGATCATGCAGCTTGGCTTCGGTCATGCCTGCCGGGCTGGCATTTCGTTTGGAAAGGACGACATGCTCATTCCCGACACCAAGGCAAAGCTTGTCAGCGAGACGGACACGCTGACCAAGGAATACGAGCAGCAGTACAATGACGGCCTGATCACCCAGGGTGAAAAATACAACAAGGTCGTTGATGCTTGGGCCAAGTGCTCCGAAAAGGTTGCTGATGAGATGATGGGCCGCATCAAGGCGGTCGAGTTCGGAGACGATGGACGTCAGAAGCCGATGAACTCGATCTTCATGATGAGCCACTCTGGCGCCCGTGGTTCGCCGACGCAGATGCGTCAGCTTGCCGGAATGCGCGGCCTGATGGCCAAGCCGTCCGGTGAAATCATCGAGACGCCGATCATTTCCAACTTCAAGGAGGGACTGACCGTTCTCGAATACTTCAACTCCACCCACGGCGCCCGTAAGGGACTTGCCGATACGGCGTTGAAGACCGCCAACTCGGGCTATCTGACCAGGCGCCTGGTCGATGTGGCGCAGGATTGCATTGTCAATTCAAACGACTGCGGTACCGACAAGGGTCTGACGATGCAGCCGATTGTCGATGCCGGTCAGGTCGTTGCTTCGCTCGGTCAGCGCGTGCTGGGCCGCACCGCACTCGACGATGTGCTGCATCCGCAGTCGGGCGATGTTCTGGTCAAGGCTGGAACGCTGATCGACGAGCGCGATGTTGAGGCGATCGAGAAGGCTGGTGTCCAGTCACTGCGGATTCGCTCCGCATTGACCTGCGAGATGAAAACCGGCGTTTGCGGCACCTGCTACGGACGCGACCTGGCGCGCGGCACACCGGTCAATATCGGTGAGGCGGTCGGTGTTATTGCCGCGCAGTCCATCGGTGAACCGGGTACCCAGCTGACCATGCGGACTTTCCACATGGGCGGCACGGCTCAGGTTGTTGACCAGTCGTTCCTCGAGGCATCCTATGAAGGCAAGGTAACCATCCGCAACCGCAATATCGTGCGCAACTCGGAAGGCCATCTGATTGCCATGGGCCGTAACATGGCTGTCGTGATCTCTGATGGCTCCGGCAAGGAGCGGGCGACGCACAAGGTGACTTACGGTTCGCGCCTGCATGTGGATGATGGCGACAAGGTCAAGCGTGGTCAGCGGATTGCCGAATGGGATCCATACACCCGTCCGATCCTCACTGAAGTCGGCGGCAAGATTGCCTACGAGGATGTCGTTGATGGTGTGTCCGTTCAGGAAACCGCCGATGAATCGACCGGTATCACCAAACGCGAGATCATCGACTGGCGTTCCACGCCGCGCGGCTCGGATTTGAAGCCGGCCATCACGGTGGTGGATTCGAAAGGCAAGATTGCCAAACTCGGCAAGGGCGGCGAGGCCCGCTTCATGCTGTCTGTTGAGGCAATCCTGTCGGTTGAGCCCGGCGCAAAAGTCAATCCGGGTGATGTGGTGGCGCGTATTCCGATGGAAAGTGCGAAAACCAAGGACATTACCGGCGGTCTGCCGCGGGTGGCCGAATTGTTCGAGGCCCGCCGTCCGAAGGATCACGCCGTCATCGCCGAGATTGACGGCATCATCCGCTTCGGCCGTGATTACAAGAACAAGCGCCGGATCATGATCGAACCGCATGAAGAGGGAGCAGAGCCTGCTGAATACCTTATTCAGAAGGGCAAGCCGTTCCACCTTCAGGATGGCGACATGATTGAGAAGGGTGACTACATCCTCGACGGCAATCCGGCGCCGCATGACATTCTGGCCATCAAGGGCGTGGAAGCGCTTGCTTCCTATCTCGTCAATGAAATCCAGGAGGTCTACCGGCTGCAGGGTGTTGTCATCAACGACAAGCACATCGAGGTGATTGTCCGGCAGATGCTGCAGAAGGTGGAGATCACCAAACAGGGCGATTCCATCTACATTCCGGGCGACAATGTCGACGCAATCGAGTTCGATGAAGTCAATGAGCGGCTGGTCGAGGAAGGCAAGCAGCCTGCAGAGGGCCAGCCGGTACTGCTTGGTATCACCAAGGCTTCGCTGCAGACGCCTTCGTTCATCTCCGCTGCCTCCTTCCAGGAGACCACCAAGGTGCTGACCGAGGCGGCGGTTGCCGGCAAAACCGACACGCTGCAAGGTCTGAAGGAAAACGTTATCGTCGGACGCCTGATCCCGGCCGGAACCGGTGGCGCGATGACGCAGATCCGGCGTATCGCAACAGCCCGTGACGACCTTATCCTGGAAGAGCGCCGCAAGATGGCGGAATCGGAGGAAGCGGTTCCGATGCTGGAGGAAATGACCGGCGCTGCGGAATAGCCGGACTGGCTGCATCGCAAATCAAGCCGCCGGGGCTCAAAGCTCCGGCGGTTTTGTTTTAGGCAAATTTTAGAGTTCGATATCCGGTGAACCCAGCGTCACGATTGCCACTTCGCCTTCAAGTGCGCCCTGATAGGCTGAGGCGTGCGGTTCTTCGTCTGGCATGTCGGTGATTTCGCCGATCTGATCGAGATCCGCCTCAACATAGCCTTCGCTTGCAAGCGCCTCGAGAGACTTGCGGACGGCCGTATCGTCATCTGCGGCGGTCAGCAGCACGTGAACGCGCTCGGCTTCTCCGCCCTTTTGCTGCCAGACCTGGCCGACAATGATGTAAACCGGCTGTTGCACGCCGTTGTCGTTCATGGCGAATCCTGCATTTGCGAATCTGTATCTGGTCGCAGTTGTTGCACGTTCAAGCCGGTGAAAACAGCGCCAGGTGCGCATTTTCATTTCGCAACTGCGAACAGCGTGAAATTTTATTGCGCGTAACAGCCAAAGCCAAGAAAATGCGGCGTTTTCAGCGATCCGGGGTTGACGCGACTCCGGCAAATGAGTATTGCACCGGCGTCTGAGCCGATGTGAGGCTTTTTCTTTCAGGGCGTCGCGCCCCGGATTTGGCCTCAAACAGGGTTCGTTCTGCGAAGGATGACATAACAGGCATGCATGAAACGGGCGACCGTTTCCTCTGCTTTTTAAGTTCGGGCAGGACCGTGATCTGCGGTTTTCTGCCCCGAATTGTGTTTGCAAATGTCATCGCTAGCGGACCGAAAGATCGGTCTTGGTACTACGAATTTGAATGTAAGGGGAAGGTTTGGATGCCTACCGTCAACCAGCTGATACGCAAACCGCGCACCGTGCCGGTAAAGCGCAACAAGGTTCCGGCCATGCAGCAGAACCCGCAAAAGCGGGGCGTTTGCACGCGTGTCTATACGACGACGCCGAAAAAGCCGAATTCCGCCCTGCGCAAGGTGGCCAAAATTCGCCTGACCAATGGCTTTGAGGTGATCGGCTACATTCCGGGCGAGGGCCATAACCTGCAGGAGCATTCTGTGGTGATGATCCGCGGCGGCCGTGTGAAGGACCTTCCGGGTGTGCGCTATCATATCATTCGCGGCGTGCTCGACACCCAAGGCGTTAAAGACCGCAAACAGCGCCGATCCAAATATGGCGCCAAGCGTCCGAAGTAAGGAACCCCCGCTTCGGCGCTTTTTTCATTTTGGCGCCGGGCTATCGACAAGGTTGAGAGACGAAAGACATGTCCCGACGTCACAGTGCAGAAAAGCGTGAAATCAATCCCGATCCCAAATTTGGCGATCAGGTGATCACGAAGTTCATGAATGCGATCATGCTCGACGGCAAGAAGTCGGTCGCTGAGCGTATCGTTTACGGTGCGCTCGACCAGGTCGAGCAGAAAGCCAAGGCCGAGCCGCTCGGGCTTTTTCACCAGGCGCTGGAAAATGTATCGCCGCATGTGGAAGTGCGCTCGCGGCGTGTCGGTGGTGCAACCTATCAGGTGCCGGTGGAAGTTCGTACCGAACGCCGCCAGGCGCTCGCTATCCGCTGGCTGATCAGTGCAGCGCGCGGACGCAATGAAACAACGATGATCGATCGCCTGTCAGGCGAATTGATGGACGCCGCAAACAACCGTGGCACTGCAGTAAAGAAGCGCGAAGACACGCACCGCATGGCGGAAGCAAACCGAGCATTCTCGCACTACCGGTGGTAACGCAACGTCCGCAGAAAGCGACTTAGAGGCACAGAACCATGGCCCGTGAATACAAAATTGAAGACTACCGCAATTTCGGCATCATGGCGCATATTGACGCCGGCAAGACGACGACGACCGAACGCGTCCTCTATTACACCGGCAAGTCGCACAAGATCGGCGAAGTGCACGACGGTGCTGCGACCATGGACTGGATGGAGCAGGAGCAGGAGCGCGGGATCACCATTACGTCTGCTGCGACTACCACTTTCTGGGAAGGGCGCGACGGCAAGAAGCGCCGTTTCAACATCATCGACACGCCCGGCCACGTCGACTTCACCATCGAGGTAGAGCGCTCACTGCGTGTGCTTGACGGTGCGATCGCGCTTCTGGACGCCAATGCCGGTGTGGAGCCACAGACCGAAACCGTTTGGCGGCAAGCGGACAAATACAACGTTCCGCGGATGATCTTCTGTAACAAGATGGACAAGATCGGTGCCGATTTCTACCGCTCGGCAGACATGGTCAAGACCCGTCTTGGCGCCACCGCTGCCGTTATGCAGCTGCCGATTGGTGCGGAAAACGATTTCGCAGGCGTTATCGACCTGATCGAGATGAAGGCGCTGGTCTGGAAGTCGGAAAATCTCGGCGCCGAGTGGGATGAGGTCGATATTCCCGCCGACATGCAGGCCAAGGCCGAGGAATACCGCGAAAAGCTCATCGAGACCGCGGTCGAAATCGATGAAGGAGCGATGGAGCGGTACCTGGAAGGTGAAATGCCGTCCAATGACGAACTTCGTGCGTTGATCCGCCAGGGTACGATCAATGTACAGCTGTTCCCGATGTTCTGTGGTTCTGCTTTCAAAAACAAGGGCGTACAGCCGCTCCTTGATGCAGTGGTTGATTTTCTGCCGTCTCCGATCGATGTTCCTGCGATCAAGGGCATTGATCCGAAGACTGAAGCTGAAACCGACCGTAAATCTTCCGACGATGAGCCGCTCTCCATGTTGGCGTTCAAGGTGATGAACGATCCGTTCGTTGGTTCGCTGACCTTTGCCCGTATCTATTCCGGCAAGCTGGAAAAGGGTTCGTCGGTCATGAACACGGTCAAGGAGAAGCGCGAACGCATCGGCCGCATGCTGCAGATGCATTCCAACAGCCGCGAGGACATCGACGAGGCCTTTGCCGGCGATATCGTTGCACTGGCCGGCCTGAAAGAGACCACGACGGGCGATACGCTCTGCGATCCGTTGAAACCGGTCATTTTGGAGCGCATGGAGTTCCCCGATCCGGTTATCCAGATCGCTATTGAGCCGAAAACCAAGGGCGACCAGGAAAAAATGGGCTTGGCGCTGAACCGTTTGGCGGCCGAAGATCCGTCCTTCCGCGTCAAGACTGACGAGGAATCCGGTCAGACCATCATTGCCGGTATGGGCGAGTTGCATCTCGACATTCTGGTTGACCGCATGAAGCGGGAATTCAAGGTTGAAGCCAATATCGGCGCGCCACAGGTTGCCTATCGCGAGACGATCACGCGCCTGGCGGAAGTCGATTACACCCACAAGAAACAGTCCGGCGGCTCGGGACAGTTTGCCCGTGTCAAGATCGTGTTCGAGCCGAACGAAGAATCCGAGGAGTTCGAGTTCGAATCCAAGGTCGTCGGCGGCAACGTGCCGAAGGAATACATCCCGGGTGTCCAAAAGGGTATCGAGAGTGTTCTGACTTCTGGTCCGCTGGCCGGCTTCCCGATGCTTCGCGTGAAAGCAACGCTGCTTGATGGCGCCTATCACGACGTGGACTCGTCGGTCCTCGCCTTCGAGATTGCGGCGCGCGCCGCTTTCAAGGAAGGCGCACAGAAGGCTGGCGCACAGCTGCTGGAGCCGATCATGAAGGTCGAGGTGGTGACACCTGAAGACTATGTCGGCGATGTCATCGGCGATCTGAATTCGCGCCGCGGGCAAATACAGGGCACCGAGGCGCGTGGTATTGCCACCGTGATCAACGCCTTCGTACCGCTGGCAAACATGTTCAAATATGTCGACAATCTGCGGTCGATGTCACAGGGCCGGGCCCAGTACACAATGCAGTTCGATCACTATGAGCCGGTTCCGAACAACGTGGCTCAGGAAATCCAGGAAAAATACGCCTGACCGGGCAACGCAAACCCAGATGAATTTGCTCCACGGAGCACGAATTAGAAAGATGGAGAGGTCACATGGCTAAGGGAAAATTTGAGCGCAACAAGCCGCATGTGAACATTGGCACGATTGGTCACGTTGACCATGGCAAGACATCGCTGACGGCTGCGATCACGAAGTTTTTTGGCGAGTTCAAGGCCTATGACCAGATTGATGCC
>JBFOMG010000055.1:0-51672 GCA_040830725.1 Rhizobiaceae bacterium | reverse complement strand
GCTGGCGGTCACAGTTGGAACGGTTGCGACACCAGCGTTGCCGTTTGAGCTGTTTGGTCTGCGCCTGTTTGAGCGGGACAAGGATGCTGCCGCAGACGACGTTATCGGCGATCCGCAGAATTACGATGTCAATGTCGAAATATTGGGATCCGACGAAGCGGTCGAAGATGCTCTCAATGGTGCTTCGCTTCTGGTGGCTGAGAAGGACAAACCAGCTTCCGGTGCAGCCGGACTGATCGCCAAAGCACGTGCCGACTATCAGCGCCTGCTCGCAGCACTCTATACAGAGGGCCACTATGGCGGATCGATATCTATCATCGTTGACGGCCGTGAAGCTGGCCAGCTTGCTCCAGACGCTGCATTGTCCGATCCGGCCGATGTTCTGATATCAGTCGATCCGGGTCCGAAATTCCGGTTTGGTAGGGCGGAAATCGTCAACCGTGCGCCTGATACGGCAGATGTTGAAGATCAGGTAGCCCAGCCGGAGAATGAAGGATTTGCTCCGGGTGAGGTTGCCCGATCAGGTGCAATCAAACGGGCTGAGCGGCTGGCAGTTGAAGCCTGGCGTCAGCAGGGGCATCCCAAGGCAGAGGTTTCGGACCGGCGTGTCGAGGCTGCCCATGACCAAAATCTGCTCGATGCAATTTTGACTATTCGCCCGGGAAAAAAAGCTTATTACGGACCCGTAACGGTGGAGGGGCACGACCGGATGGATCCGGATTTTGTCGCCTACATGGCCGATCTGCCGCCTGGTGGTGAATATGATCCCGACGACATAAAGCGCGCGGAAGAGCGATTGGCCCGCCTTGGGGTGTTTGCCTCCGCACGCAGTGAAGAGGGCGAAATTGGCGCTGACGGCGCCATGCCGATCAATTTTGTTGTGCAGGAACGGATGGCACGGCGATTTGGAATCGGAGGCACGCTGTCGACCGTTGATGGCGCCGGCATTCAGGCATTCTGGCAGCACAGGAATTTGTTTGGCCGCGCTGAGCAGTTGAAACTTGAGGGCACCGTATCCAATCTCGGCAACAGTCTGGATCCTGATGCGCTCACGTACAAACTGGGTGCAACATTCGTCAAACCCGGCGTGTACACACCGGATACGAATTTTGAGGCGTCGGTCATCGGAATTCGCGAAAATTTGGAAGCCTACCGCCGAACTGCGGTGATCGCCCAGGCCGGATTTACCCATCTTGTTTCCAAGAACCTTGCAGCGCGAATGATGTTGACGGCAGAGCAGGCGCGGTTTGTGGATCCGGTATTCGGACGGCGTGAGTTTACTACTGCGGGCCTGCTAGGAGGCGTGACCTGGGACAGCCGCGATGACAAGAATGATGCGACAAGCGGCTATTTCGCTGACGCCGAGATTGAGCCATTTCACGAGTTCAATTTCGGAAACTCTGCAGTCAAGGGAACCATCGAAGCGCGAATCTATAGAGCATTCGATGCTCAAAAGCGGTTTGTTCTGGCCGGGCGGATAAAGGCCGGTTTCCTTGCCGGATCGCCGATTGCACAGACGCCACCGGACAAACTGTTTTTTGCAGGTGGCGGCGGTTCTGTGCGAGGCTATGCGTACCGCAACATCGGAATCCTGACACCGGCGGGAACGGTGACCGGCGGCAGGTCACTGTTTGAGGGATCTGCTGAAGTTCGTACCCGCATCAATGATGCTTTCGGCGCGGTCGCCTTCGTCGATTTTGGTAATGTGGGTACCAACTCATTTCCGGATTTTGCCCAGCCCGTACGTGTCGGCGTGGGCGCAGGAATCCGTTACTACACCGGCCTTGGGCCGATCAGGCTCGATGTTGCAGTTCCACTGGACAAGAGAGCGGGCGATCCCGATTTCGCCGTCTATGTTGGCATAGGGCAGTCGTTTTGAAGCGCCTGATAGCCATATTGACCCTTCTGGTCATCATGCTGCCCGCATTGGCGCAGGATAAACCTGACGCTGAACAAGAAAAATCGGCGCTTTTGACCTATGTGGAAGAGCAGCTCTCCACACCCAATCGTAAAATCAGCTTTTGGGGTATTGAGGGCGTCCTTTCTTCAGATGCCAATATTGAGCGTATCAGCATTGCTGATCGCGAAGGTGTCTGGCTGGAAATCAACAAGGCATCCATCGTTTGGACCCGAACGGCGCTGCTCACCGGAAATCTGGTCGTCGACAAGCTTGCGGCTGAATCGATCGAAGTCAAACGACGTCCACTACCGGATGAAAATGCGGTCCCCTCTGTCGAGGCGTCTGGATTTTCTGTTCCCGAACTGCCGGTTTCGGTCAACCTGAATGAACTGGTCATCGACAGTGTAACGTTTGGTGAAGGTGTTTTCGGCCTTGCGTCCGAACTTGAGATTGGCGGAAATCTGGTCATCGATACCGGCAAGCTGGAAACCGGCCTTGAGATCAAACGGCTTGATGGTCCGGGTGGCGAACTTGATTTGGATGCATCGTTCAGTAGCGAAACGAATATCCTCGATCTTGATCTTTCCCTGTTTGAACCCGGCGATGGCGTTGTCGCCAATTTGTTGAATTTCCATGAGAAACCGGCTGTGAGCCTCGGTTTGAAAGGGTCAGGGCCTGTTTCCGATTTGAGGCTGGCGCTGACGCTCGATGCTGATGAACGCCGGGTAATGACCGGACAGGCCCGGTTTGCGGGGACGGACGAATCCCGTCGTTTCGACATCGGCGCCGCCGGCCCGCTTGGAGAATTGGTCAGACCCGACCTGAGAGACCTTTTTGGACAACGCAGTGAACTGATCCTCGCCGGCAGAACACTGGATGATGGCGGTTTTGATATTGAGAGGCTTGAAATCGCCAGCGGTGCATTGGAACTTTCCGGATCACTGCAAACAGCGGCGGACGGCTTTCCGGTCGAGTTTTCCTTGGACGGAACCATTCAGTCAAAGAACGCAGCGCCGGTGGTTTTGCCTCTACCGGGCGGGGTCACAGAAATCGGAAAGGCTTCACTTGATTTCCGCTTTGGCGGCGGCGGTGTCACAACCTGGTCCGGCAGGATTTTGGCGACGGACTTTGCAACCGCCGGCCTCAGGGCAGGCGAGTTTCAGCTGAACCTTGCCGGTGCGGCCGTCGGTCTCGACGATCCGAATAATCGAGAGGTGACGTTCGTCATCGACGGTGAGGCCACCGGCCTTGGATCCGATGATCCTGGAATCTCCAATGCTGTTGGCGAAACGATCGCTCTGGATATCAATGGCGCCTGGAAGTCCGATCAGCCGGTCGTGGTCGATCGGGCACGGATCGATGCAGAAGCTCTCGATCTCGAATTTGCAGGACAGATCAACGGCGGAACGCTTGATGGCCGGTACAGAGTCGATGTGGCGGATGCGGCCGTTTTGTCGGCTTTGGTTCAACGGGAACTTGCGGGCGCGGTGAAAATTTCCGCAGACGGTTTGATCGAACCTGTGACTGGTGCATTCGATCTTGCGCTTAATGGCGAGATTCAAGACGTAGCGGTCGGTTCGGTGATCGACGGACTTCTGGCCGGAAAAACCACCATAAGCGGTGGCGCTGCTCGAACGGAAACCGGTATTCGTGCAGAGAACCTCGCAGTCTCGAATCAGCAAATGTCTATACGCATGAACGGTCTTTACGGAACCGAAACGGCCGATCTGACATTCAACTCCAGTGTGGCAGATCTGGCGGTCGTTTCGGAAAAGGTCGCCGGTCGTCTTGAGGCTCAAGGTTCGGCCAGGGGCAAGGATGGCATCATCGATCTGCAGTTCGACGCAAACATGTCCGAAGGCGCGAAGGTCCTGGGGAGAAGTTTGACAAATGCGGCAATCGCATTCACCGGACGCAATCAAAAATCCGGTTTGAGTGGCGGCATCGACGGCGCTGCTTTCATTGGAGGCGAGCGTATCGACCTGAAAAGCCAATTTGCGGCAGGAGACAGCGGCCGCCGGCTGGATGGCCTGGTGCTGAATGCCGGTGCAACGAAGTTGTCGGGTACCGCGTCGATGGACGAAGACGGTCTGATAGTTTCCGACCTCAGGCTGAGTTCGAGTGATATTTCCACCGCTGCTGCCATCCTGCTTGTTGAAGCCACGGGGAAGATCGAGGCCGATATTGTCCTGGCAATTGCCAACAAGCAGCAAAACGGGCGCGTTTCGGGCAAATTGTCCTCTGTGAGGTATGCGGATGTCGAGCTAACTGACGGCGATATCGATTTCACGTTCAGCGACTTGTTCGGTGTGCCAAGTGCCGACGGTTCGGCGGCACTGCGGCAGATGATGGTGGCCGGTATCCAGATAGCCAAATTGGATGCAAACGCTTCCAGCAGTGCAAATACAACCAAATTCGACGCGCGCGCAGATCTGCAGAACGGTACGGCTATTTCCACAAGGGGGTCGATTGCAAACCAGGGCGATGCGGCGCTGGTCACTTTGACAGACGCGGAACTTTCCAAGGGTGAAACGCTTGCAAAACTCAAACAGAGTGCGCGCCTGTTGATTGGCGCGGATGCTATTGAGATCGATAGCGTCGAGCTGGATGTTGGCGATGGTTCGGTTTCGCTAAACGGCGCAGCGGGCGATCAGCTGGCGTTGCTCCTCGACATTCAAAGCGTTTCGCTGGACGTGGCAAACGCTGTTCGGCCCGACCTCGGATTGGCGGGATCTGTTTCCGGACGCGCGCAGGTAGGTGGAACTTCAGCTGAGCCGGATGTCAATTTTGATCTTAAAGGTTCGGGCATCACTTCGACCGTGCTGCGGTTGGCAGGATTGCCTCCGATTCAGGTGACCGCGTCCGGCCGTTCGGATTCTAACAAAATGGTTGTCGATGCGCGCATGAACAGCGGCAACGGCATCCAAGCAGCGGCGAATGGAACAGTGCCGCTTGGAGACGGCGCCCTGGCCTTGAATGTGGCGCTTCAATCCTTCCCGCTCGAAATCGTCGATCGAATGGCGGGACGGCAAGGACTGGGCGGGCGCCTGTCGGGAGATGCGAAAATTGAAGGTTCGATAGATCAACCGACGGCCAAATTTGCATTAAACGGGACGGGTATACGCGCAACCGTCTTGTCGAACAACGGGCTTGGACTGCTCGACGCGAGTGCAAACGGAACTTATTCCGGCAATACCGTCAATCTCACTGCCTTCAATGTTTCCGGAGTGTCGGGGCTTGCGGTCAATGGCAGCGGCCGCATTCCGCTGTCTGGTGGCGGGCTTAATATTTCTCTGGATGGATCCGCTCCTCTATCGATCGCAAACCGGCAGCTGGCTTCGCGTGGCGCTCGCGCGGAAGGCCTGGCGCGCTTTGCAATCCAATTGAGTGGGGCAATTGCAAATCCCGCGATCAATGGAACCCTCTCGACCCAGGGCGCAAGCTATTCTGATCCGCTTGCCAATGTTGCTCTGAGGAATATCGCTGTCTCGGCCAATCTGACAGGAACGCGCGTCGTGATAAGGCAAGGCTCTGCCAATCTTGCTGCGGGCGGCTCGGTGTCGATGGCCGGATCAGTATCGCTTGATGGTTCGGCGGGATATCCGGCTGACCTGACGGTCGTCTTGGACAATGCCCGGTACACCGATGGAACATTGGTGGTTGCGACAATGAGTGGCCGGCTCGGCATTACCGGTCCGCTAATCTACGATCCGCTGATCGGCGGAGCCTTGAATGTGAGCCGGGCCGAACTGACCATTCCGGAGACGATCGCCGGCGGCGCTGACAGCCTCAATGTGAAACACATAAATCCACCCAAAAAGGTTGAGCGAACACTTGAATTTGCCCGGGCCGACGATGGGACACCTGTTCCTAGTAGCCGGCCAAGTGTCGCTCGCCTGAACGTGTCAGTGAACGCGCCGAACAAGGTCTTTGTGAGAGGGCGAGGGCTGGATGCGGAGTTGGGAGGGTCGGTCAGGCTGACGGGTCCGGTGACCAATATCCAGCCTGTTGGCGGTTTCGAACTGATCCGGGGCAGACTTTCCATTCTTGGCAAGCGCATTGTGTTTGACGAAGGCAAGGTCACACTGGTCGGCGATCTCGATCCGTTTGTTCGATTTGTCGCCAGTTCGGATGCCGATGAGGCAACCGTGTTCATCACGGTCACCGGACGGGTGTCTGACCCCTCAATCGTGTTTTCCTCAGATCCGGAATTGCCTCAAGATGAAGTGCTGGCCCGGTTGATATTTGGCCGCAGCATCTCGGAATTGTCTGCGCTTCAAGTGGCCAAGCTTGCCGCATCGGCAGCGCAATTGGCGGGTGGCGGCAATTCATCGTTGCTTGACAGTTTCCGTCAATCGACAGGATTGGACGAATTGGACGTGGTCACGGATAGTGGAGGCAATGCTGCGGTTCGTGCCGGGCGCTACATCAATGACAATGTCTACCTTGGTGTGGAGGCAGGTGCGTCGGGCTCGACCAAGGGAACGATTAATATCGACATAACCGACAGCTTGAAAGCAACCGGTGCCACCGGGTCGGACGGCAATTCAAGCATTGGCATCTTTTTTGAGAAAGACTACTGATCTTTCCCGAAGATTTGCCGGAGAGAATCCATGAACGCGCCAATTTGGCAGTGGTCAGCTGTCGATACTGCCAGATCAATCAAAGACAGAACCGTGTCTTCGGAAAACGTGGTTCGGGCGAACGTGGACCGCATGCGTTCGGCCAATCCGGCTGTAAATGCCGTAGTTGTCGACCTTGGGGATGAAGCAACTGAGCTGGCAGCCGCAACGGACAAAAAACTGCAATCAGGTGAAAAGCCGCGGTTAATGGAAGGGGTACCGGTTACGGTCAAGACCAATGTGGACTTTGCCGGTCAGGCCAACTCCAACGGCGTACCCGCATTCGAGGGGTTGATTGCAACAGATGATTCTCCAGTCGTTGCCAATCTCAAAAAGGCCGGGGCGATCATCATCGGATTGACCAATACGCCTGAATTTTCCATGCGTGCGTTTACCGACAATCCGCTTCACGGACTGACGCTCAATCCCTGGGATCACAATGTTACCTGTGGCGGTTCATCGGGCGGTGCGGCGTCTTCTCTTGCGCTCGGTATTGGCGCGTTGGCCCATGGCAATGACATTGGCGGTTCGCTTCGGTGGCCTGCCCACTGTTGTGGGCTTGCAACCCTCAAGCCGACACAGGGCCGTATCGCCGCCTACAATCCATCTGCACCCTTGGAACGTCCGTTAATGGCACAACTGTTTTCCACACAGGGGCCTTTCGGCAGATCGGTGGCCGATGTTCGATTGGGGCTTGAGGTCATGGCGGCCCGCGATCCTCGCGACCCCTGGTGGGTACCTGCGCCGATCGAGGGGCCGCGGCCCGAAGCCCCGGTGCGTGTTGCGCTCGCGAAAGTTCCGGACGAACTGGATCCGGATCCGGCAATAATGACGATCGTTCGAAAGGCGGCCGATCATCTCGCCAATGTTGGATACGCGGTTGCCGAGGTCGAACTGCCGGACCTGAACGAAATCTGGCAGGCATGGACAGACATACTGTTTGAGGAAATCCACACGCTCCAGGAAGAGGCGATGCGAAAGGTTGTCAGTGATGACTATCTTTCCGTTCTCGCCAGTTACGATTCATTTTCGAGCAGGCTGGACAGTCAGGGTTTCATGACAGCCATATCCCAGCGCACCCGGCATATACGCAACTGGATGACGCTACTGGAAGATTATCCCGTGATCCTCACACCTGCATGTGTTCACCGGACCTACGGACCTCGCGAGGACCTTGGTGGACCCGATGCAGTGCGGCGCGTCTTCAAGCAGGGCCTCCGGTTTATTTCGTCGATCAACTATCTCGGCTTGCCCGCAGCTATTGTCCCCGTGGGAATAGTCGATGACTTGCCGGTCGGTGTTCAACTCATCGCTTCCAGGTTTCGCGAGGACATCGCGCTCGACGCAGCCGAGGCGATCGAGCAGCGCGCCGGTGCGTTGTGTCCTGAATTATGGGCGCGGGAAGCTTGACTGTTAATTGACCAGCAATTCCGCCCGCCCTACGGCGTCGGCTATCAGGCGCGGAATACGAGCCGCTACACCCGGCTCATGGCGCCGGTCGCGAACCCAGCCAAGATAGGTGAAACTGCGGGCCATCAGAAACAGGGGCAAGCAGGCCAAGCCAGCGTCACTCAACGTGCGCTCGCGCCGGTAACCCGAGATCAGGCCGTCCTGCAGGTTTGCATAATCGGGTTCAGCAGAGTTTTTCAATAATGCGGTTGCGATATCGAAAAGCCTGAAACCAAACCCGCAATCGTCAAAATCGATAAACTTCACACCATCATCGGCGATCAGGATGTTCTCACGAACAAGATCAGCGTGAATGATGCCGTGGTCGAGCCGGGAATCTGCCAGATCTTGAAGACTGTTCCGCAAATGGTCGCGAGCCGAGTTCAGCAATTTTGTCTCTGAAACGCTCAATTCTTCCAGTTCCCAGAAACGCCCCCAAAACGGATTGTCGCCGACGAGACCATCACAATCCCACGCCGGGCGACAGAAGTCCTGGGGTAGCGTCCATTCATCTGCCAGATTGTGCAGACGTGCCATTTCACGACCGATGGCTTCGAAGATTTCACGGCGCTTATCACCTGAAATGCCGAGTGGCTCGCCGGTTTTGCCAAGGGACCGGCCATCAAGCCACGACAACAGATCGACGATCCGGGTGCCGTTGCCTTCCGTTGGAATGTGCCCGCAAAGGGCACCTTCTGCCGTGGCGATGGGCGCAGGAACAGACAGCCGGCCCCGGGCAAGCATCGCCATCAGGTCGAGCTCGGATTTCAACGCTGAATGAGAGTGATAATCCCGCCGGTGAATCCTGAGTGCAAACCTGTTTCCGGCACCGTCTTCAACCCGAAACACCGTATTCTCCCGGTGCTGGATGAGTTCCGGTTGCTGGTCCGGCAGGTCCCAATGCTTCAGGGAGGCAATTGCAGTCTGATGCATCTTTTTAAGATCAGTCACCGAAGCTACTCAAGAGAATCCAAAATGCGACCGAGTGTCTCCAGCATGAGGTCGGCATTTGCGTTCGAAAACGGCATGGGCGGCCTGATCTTCAGTGTGTTGCCATGCATTCCGGTTTTACCCATGAGGACTCCTTCTTCGCGCATGGCATCGACGATTTGCCCGGCACGCCCGGGATCCGGTGTCATCGTCTCGCGATCGGTTACAACCTCGGTGCCAAAGAAGAATCCGTGTCCGCGCACATCGCCGAGGCATGGGTGACGTTCGGCCAACCGTTCAAGGCCAGCGCGTGTATATGCGCCGACACTAGCGGCGTTGGTCAGCAAGTCCTCTGCTTCGAGCACATTGAGCACGGCCGCCGCAGCCGCACAGGAAACCGGGTTGCCGCCAAAAGTGTTGAAATAGCGAAAGGCACCGCGAAACTCGGACATGATTTCCTGCGATGCAACGACACCAGCGACCGGATGACCATTTCCCATCGGCTTACCCATGGTGACGACGTCCGGTGTTAGACCGATGCGCTGGTGTCCCCACATATGACCACCAGTTCGCCCAAAGCCCGGCTGCACTTCGTCGGCGATCACGATGCCGCCCGCTTCGCGCACCGCCAGTACCGTTTCGTCCAGAAATCCGGCAGGCAGATCCGGAAAGCCCTCATTGGCGAAATAGGGACAGAGGATTAGCGCGGAAAATCCGTGAGGCGATTGTTGCAATGCTTCTATCGCCCTGCGCGTGTTGTCCGCGAAACCGGCTGCGGTGCCGGCACCATTTCCGCTTTCGGGTCGAAGGCTGTCTGGGGCCGGTACATGGCGGATGTGGTCAAGATGACCGCCAATCGGCGGCATGCGGGTAGATAATTGCGATACGGCAGATGTGTTGCCGTGATAGGTGCTGTCGGTGGCGATAATTCCGGTCTTGCCGGTGACGGCCTGAGCCATGCGAAGTGCGATATCGTTCGCCTCCGAACCCGTGCAGGTCAGGATTGCCGTTGATAAAGGCGGTTCAAAAGTCGCAACCAGCCGCTCGACATAGTCGAGGATTCCGTTGTGCAGATAGCGGGTATGTGTATTGAGCGTTGCCGCCTGTTTGCAGATGGCCTCAACAACAGCCGGGTGGCAGTGGCCCACATGTGGCACATTGTTGTAGCAGTCGAGATATTTGCAACCTTCCGCATCCCAAAGCCACACGCCTTGTCCGCGTACAATATGGACGGGGTTCTCGTAAAAAAGCGAGATGTTCTTGCCGAGCAAGCGCTGGCGCCGGGCAAGCAATTCATTGGTCGCCACTAGAAAGTTCCTATCCGGAGGCCGCGGTCAGGCCTGAGTCGATTGCCTCGATGATTTTTTGAACATCACTTGCAGTGATCACCAGCGGTGGGGACAGGATGATGTTCGGCCCCGATACCCTGATCATTACGCCAGCGTCGTATGCTCCCTCAAACACTTTACCTATCGCGGCCTTGTCGATCGGCGTCTTGCTGGCGCGGTCGGATACAAGCTCCAATGCGATCATCAATCCTTTGCCACGTACATCGCCAATAAGTTCGTGCTTGTCCATCAGTGCGCGGCAACCGGCAAGCAATTCGTCCCCCCGCAGGGCGGCATTTTCTGCAACATTTGCCGCGGTGATTTCAGGGATACAGGCAAGTGCGGCCGCAGCACCAACCGGATGGGCCGAATAGGTGTAGCCGTGGCCAATGGCGCCAAAGGCGCTTTTGTCGCTTTCGAAGGTTTCTGCGACTTTCTCGGAAATCATTACCGCCCCGAATGGGAAGTAGCCGTTGGTGATTGCCTTGGCGGTGCACATCAGGTCCGGCTTGACGTCCCACAGGCGCGACCCGGTCCACGCGCCAGTGCGCCCGAAGGCTGTAATCACCTCATCTGCAATCAGCAGAATACCGTGCCGGTCACAGATCTCGCGCACCTTAGGCATGAAACTTTCATGCGGCGGAATAACGCCGCCAGCACCAAGAACAGGCTCCATGATGAATGCGGCAATCGTGTCGGCGCCCTGAAAGGCAATTTCGTCCTCAAGCTCAGAAGCGCAGGCAGCTGCAAGGCGTTCCGGATCGGTCTCATTGAACGGATTGCGATACAGATAAGGCGAAGAAATATGAAAACAGCCCGGCAACAGGGGTTCGTAGTTGCGGCGAAAATTTGCATTTCCATTCACCGAGGCACCACCCATATGTGTACCGTGATAGCCCTTCTTCAGGCTGAGAAACTTGGTCCGGTCGCGGTCACCGCGAATCTTGTGATACTGGCGGGCCAACCGGAGTGATGTTTCGACACTGTCGGAGCCGCCTGATGTAAAGAATGACCGCACCATTCCGTCCGGGGCAAACCAGTCCTTCAGAACATAAGACAATTCTATGGCGGGGCCGGTCGATGTGCCGCGGAATGCTGAATAATAGGCCAATTGGTCAAGCTGATCTGCAATCGCCTTTTTGACCGGATCACAGGAATAACCCAGATTTACGTTCCAAAGACCACCGACTGCATCCAACACTTTGTGGCCGTCGACATCTGTCAGGTTCACGCCCTGCGCTGCCGTGATTACTTTTGGCGGACTTGCCAGCATCTCGGCGGGATGGGCCATGGGATGCCACATGTGTTTGGCGTTGTTTTCTTTGAGGAAATTGTTGTCATGCAGCATCATTTCTGGCCTCCGTGTCAAAATTGGCAATGCCGAGTAACCTGAGTGCCCTGGAATAGCTCTCAGCGGGCTTGCGAACGTCGAAATGCACCGGCTGCATGCCGGCGGCTTCGGCGCCGCGAATATTTTTCATTTGGTCGTCAACAAAAATGCAGTGCTCTGCGGCCACGCCGAGCCCCTCCGTCACGAACGCGTAGGCGCGTGGATCGGGTTTCAGGATCTCGGTATATGTGGCGTCGACGATGAGATCGAATTGTTCAAGAAAAGGAAGCTTGTGCCGAAAGTCTGATCCGTAAAACAAATCGAGTTCGTTGGAGAGGATTGCAAGCCTGCAGCCGCTTGCACGCGCTTTTGCAATTGCGTCGAGTGCTTCGGGGCGGATGATTTTCATCGGCTCTGCACCGCGAGCAGCAATGACGAACTGCTCCATTGTCGTCCAGTCTTCGCCGATCAGCAGACCGGTCTCCCTTGTTCTTGTCAGCCAGTAATCCCGCTCGGATATCTCACCGGCCTGCATCGCTCTCCATAGTTCGTCCTGGGTTGGCGCAAATGGCCCGCGCCAGGTCAACGTGCCGGAAGGCAATCCCAAAGCCGCTTCGGTCAGGTCGTGGGTTTCGAACAAGGTACGGGTGATCACGCCTCCGAAATCCAGCACCATTGCTTTGGCGTTTACGCTCATGCGGCCGTCTTTCTTGCAACCGATTTGAACATCTCGCTGGGTTCACCACCAAGTCCGCGGGAAATCTCGTAAGATGCCTCAATCACGGATTCGGCGATTGACCGCCGCGCGCTGGCATTCATTCGCGAAGTTGGTGTGGCGATCGTCACCGCCCCATTGGCGATACCATTTGCATCGAACAGGGGCGCTGCCGTGCTGCAGATTTCGGTCTGAAAGCCTTCATCAGATATCCCGAATCCAGTTTCGCGACATGCCGACAGCCTGTTTCTTATGCTGACTGGGTCGCAGTCCGTTGCATCGGTGAACGCTTTCAGTTTTCGTGAAAGGATTTTGTCGACAAACTCCGGTGCTGCAAAGGCCATGAAAGCTATGCCGGAAGCCGTCGCATGAAAGGGCAGTATGAGCCCGGGTTCGATGTGAACGCGATTGCCGCGATCCGGTTCGGCGCTGCCGACCGTCATTAGTTGCCTTCCTGCCAACAGTGAAATGTGAGCTGTCTCACCTGTCTGATCGGCAATGCGGCGAAGTACAGGATTGACTATGACTTCGACGGGAAAACAGGCTTCCCTTAGCCTGGCCAGCCGCAATATGCCTGCACCCAGCCGGTATGCCCGGGTATCCGGATGCTGTTCCAGAAAACCGTGGTTGGCCAGAACCGTCACCATGCGATGGGTTGTCGCTTTGTCGATTTCCGCCAAGCGTGCGAGCTCGCTCAAACCAATCTCGGAACGGCGATCGTTAAAATAATCAAGTAGTTTCAGTGCTTTGTCGACGGTACGCATAGTTTCCGGGCATGCAATCAGTCATGCCATATTTATTCACATGTGAAATGTCTTGACAGAAAGATGATAGAAATGCAAGTATTTTAAACCGATGGTGATAATATTGAACCGACTGTGAGGGAGGAATCCATGAGAAAGTCGATTGCAATCACACTTGCTGCCGGACTGGCATTGGGCGGCTTGACCGCTGTGCCAGCGCAGGCCGAATATCCCGAAAAACCCGTTCAGTTCATCGTACCGTGGCCTCCCGGCGATCTGGAAGACGTCCTGACCCGCATGATCGCGGAAGATTTTCAGGCTGAATATGGCGTACCCGCTGCCGTGGTGAACAAACCCGGCGGAGGCGGCGGGCCATTTCCCGGTGCTGTGGAAGCTGCCAATGCCCCTGCCGATGGATACACGATCGGTTCATTCATTATCGCCGTACCGGTGGTCGGTCCGCAGATCGGTATTCCGGAACTTAATCCCAACCCGTTCGATCCGCTGGGCAATTTCCTGACCTACCCGTTTGTGATCGCCGCAGGTGAAAACGCTCCATATGATGATGTTGACGGATTGGCAGCGCATGCAAAAGACAACGACGTCGCGCTTGGCCATTTCGGAGCACCGCTTGTTCCAACACAGGTAACGCTGGCGCTCGCAGCATCCAAGGGCTTCGAATTTGCGTCAGACGCTGCTTTCGATGTGCTGGATTGCAATACGCTGGCTTCTGGTGATGTTGATGTCATCAATACGACACTGCAACTGATCCTGCCGTGCCTGGACAAGGTCAAGGTGTTGGCGTCCATTGGTGGTGAGCGCATCAGTCTGACGCCGGACACGCCAACGGTAGCGGAACTGGACGCGACCCTTGATATCGCTCTTTGGAACGGTCTGTTTGTTCACAAGGATACGCCTGCTGATGTTCGCGAAAAGATCATTGCAGTAGCCAAAAAGACCGTACTGTCAGAGCGGGCGCAGAAACTGGCGTCCGAGACCGGTGCACTGGTCTACTGGCAAGAGGCCGACGCTGTGAACGCACAGGTCGAAAAAGACATCGCCACACTTGCAGCTATCGAGAAGATGCTCGCTGAGTAAACGCGCCAGGATACCGGGCCACCCGATTTACCGGTGGCCCGGTTACTAACCATCAATATACGCGAATGATTGCGTCAGGGACGAGGGAAGACGATGACGCGCATCAAAACGCTTCAGGACCTGTTTAAACGCTACCGGCGGCCGGGCGATCTCGTCTTTGCATTGCTGTTTCTGGCATTCGCGGTTTTTCTGCTGGCCAATCTCGATGGCCAAACGCAATGGGTCAAGCGAACGAAAACAGTCGCACAGCCGGCGTTCTGGCCGACGGTTGCAGTTTATTTCATGGCTGGTTTCGCCATACTGCATCTGATCGGTTCGCTCGTATCACCCCGAATTGAAGGCAGGTGGATTGAGGTCAAGTTTTGGCTCCGATCGTTTGAGTTCGCTATCTGGTTCATGATCTATGTCGCACTTGTGCCGCGGATTGGGTATCTGCCGGCATCGGTCCTCTTCCCGGCGGCGCTCGCATTCCGGCTTGGGTATCGCCTGCCACGCCAGATCCTGACCGCCGCTGCGGCCGGAGTCACCATAGTGGTGCTGTTCAAATCGCTCCTTCAGGTCAAGGTTCCTGGCGGTGCGATTTACGAATACCTGCCCGACACGCTGCGTGCTTTCATGTTGACCTATTTCTGAGAGCCGCGACCATGGATGCATTTCTGTCAGGACTGGAATTGTTGGCCCGCTGGGAAGTGCTGGCGGCGCTGGTTATTGGCTCGGTAGGAGGCGTCATAATTGGCGCTATTCCAGGTGTCGGTGCAGCCGTTGCAATAGCCATATTGCTTCCGGCGACATTTTCGCTTGATCCGCTGGTCGGTCTGACCATCCTGCTGGGGATTTACGGGTCATCAATGTATGGTGGAGCGCTGCCGGCCATCCTGATCAACACGCCGGGAACGGCGGTCAACGCGCTCACCACTTATGACGGCTATCCGATGACGCAGAGGGGAGAGGCACGCAGGGCCTTGACCCTGGCCTACTCGGCATCGTTCTTCGGCGGTGTCTTTGCGATTGTCTGCCTGATCCTGTTGTCACCGCTGCTGGCGCTCATTGCTCCGCATTTCGGCAGCCGGGAAATCTTTCTCGCAGCTCTTCTCGGAATCATTTTGGTGATCCTGGCCCATCGAGGACAGATATTCGCAGCCGGCATGCTCTGTGCATTTGGTATTTTCATCAATACGGTCGGGCTCGAACCGGTCAAATACACCAGACGATTTACATTTGATCAGACCTGGCTTGCGGGTGGCGTCGATCTGATCGTCGTGGTGCTTGGTCTGTTTGCAATCTCACAGGCTTTTTTACTACTTGTCGAACGGGACAGCACACCGCATCCGCAGCCCGTTAAGGGTTCGCTGTTCAGTGGCATGGGTGAAATTCTCGGTTTCAAACGAGTCGCCTCTGCCGCCTCCAGCTTTGGCGTCATGATGGGCATGATCCCCGGCGTTGGAGAGTTTACCGCGCAGTTCATGTCATACACCTACGCGCAAAAGACCTCGAAAAAGCCGGAAGACTTCGGCAAAGGCTCGCCCGAAGGATTGATTGCTTCGGAGGCGGCAAACAACGCGGTTCCGGGTGCCGCCATGATTCCCTTGCTTGCGCTCGGAATTCCCGGCGAAGCGCTGACCGCGATGATGCTGTCTGTTTTCTACGTTCACAATGTCATTCCCGGACCACAGCTTTTCCAAAACCAGCTCGATTTCGTTTATGCGCTCTACGTGGCGATGCTGCTCTTGAACGTGATCGTGATTGCGTTTCTGCTGTTCTCGACAAATCTGCTGACCAAGATCATTCAGATCCCGACCCGGTTTCTCGGCATTATCATTCTGACGCTCAGTTTTGTCGGTGTGTATTCACTCAGAAACTCAGCGACAGATTGCGCGATTGCTGCGGTATTCGGTGTGTTCGGCCTCATTTTAAAGCGGCTCAACCTCCCGGTCGTGCCAATCATTCTCGGAATGGTGCTGGGCGGCATCATGGAGGTAAAACTTAGATCCTCCATGGCAAGGGTGAAATCGCCGCTCGACTTTGTCGACCGACCAATATCGGCGATCCTGGCCATTTTGATCGTGCTGGTCATCGCCTTGCACATACGTACCTTGATCAAGGAACACCGGACGCGCCTGGCCGAATCCCAGCATGACCACGATGTCCACGATACCCAATTGCGATAGAGAGCATGACGGAACAATCACAGATCGATGAATTGCGCTCCAAACCGGTGGCGGCTCAAAAGCTGCTCATCGGTGGCCGCCAGATTGAGGCCTCAACTGGCGAAGCGCTTGTCGTTACGTCTCCCATTGATGGCGCCGAGCTCACATCAATTGCAGCAGCAGGTCCGCAGGATGTTGATGCGGCTGTCGCCGCTGCCCGCTCGGCTTTCGAAAAAGGTGCCTGGTCGCGCGCTGCTCCCGGAGAGCGCAAAAAGGTGTTGCATCGCATTGCAGATCTGATCCAGCAGCATGCCCTGGAACTCGCGGTACTGGGTGTGCGCGACAACGGCACCGAAATCTCGATGGCACTGAAAGCCGAGCCGGGAAGTGCGGCTGGAACCTTCCGTTACTATGCGGAGGCCATCGACAAGATTTATGGCGAAATTGCACCGACAGCTGAAAATGTTCTTGGCCTTGTGCACCGTGAGCCGGTGGGCGTGATCGCGGCAATCGTGCCGTGGAATTTTCCTTTGATGATCGGTTCCTGGAAAATTGCGCCCGCATTGGCAGCCGGCAACTCGGTTGTCGTTAAGCCCGCTGAAATTGCATCGCTGTCCTTGTTGCGCCTGGCTGAGCTCTGCCACGAAGCAGGCCTGCCCGAGGGCGTGCTGAACATCGTGACCGGCCAAGGTTCAGTTACCGGTGAAGCACTGGCATTGCACATGGACGTCGATGTGATGGCTTTTACCGGTTCGGGTGCTACCGGACGACGTCTGCTCGAATATTCAGCCCGATCGAACCTGAAGAGGTGCTATCTGGAATTGGGCGGGAAATCACCCAACGTTGTCTTTGCCGACGCGCCAGATCTTGATCAGGCGGCAAAGGTTTCGGCCTTCGGCATTTTCAGAAATTCAGGCCAGGTTTGCGTCGCCGGTTCGCGTCTGCTGGTGGAAAAGTCGATCCATGAAGAGTTCGTGGAAAAAGTTGCCGATATTGCTTCGACGATGAAAGTTGGCGATCCGCTCGATCTATCGACCCAGGCCGGTGCGGTGGCAAGCGAAGTCCAGCTTCAGCAAAACCTTCGTTACGTTTCGGTTGCTCGGGAGGAAGGTGCGTCGCTTCGTTGTGGTGGTAACCGCATCCTTGAGGAAACCGGTGGCAGCTATATGGCGCCAACCGTGTTCGACAATGTCAGCGAGGACATGACCGTTGCCCGCGAAGAGGTGTTCGGACCGGTGTTGGCGGTTATCCCGTTCAACTCCGAAGAAGAAGCGATCGGTCTTGCAAATGATACCGACTACGGCTTGGCGTCGGCGGTTTGGACTTCGAACCTGTCGCGCGCCCATCGAATGGTTCGTGCCATCAAGGCTGGCGTCGTTCACGTCAACACCTACGGCGGTGCAGATAGTACAGTACCGCTTGGCGGTCACAAGCAGTCCGGTAACGGGCACGACAAATCATTACACGCGCTGGACAAGTTCACGGATCTGAAAACGGCCTGGATACAGCTTTGAGGAGTTAGCCAATTGGCGCACAAACCTCCCGAACGCGCACCTGTTGTTATCATTGGCGGCGGGATTATCGGAAGCTCGATACTGTATCACCTCGCCAAGCGCGGGGTTGAAGGCGCGGTGTTGATCGAACGCAAGAAGCTGGCCTGTGGCACCACCTGGCATGCAGCGGGAATCGTTGGCCAGCTGCGAGATTCCGGATCCCAAACAGAATTGGCAAAGCATACTGCGCGTCTGTTCCAGGATCTTGAGGCTGAGACAGGTCAGGCAACCGGTTACAAGCAAAATGGCACGATCAATCCGGCGCTGAGCGATGTGCGCATGGAGCAGCTATTGCGTTCACACGACCACGCGGAACGGATGGGAATCGAAAGCCACATTTTGACGCCAGAGCAATTACTCGAAATATGGCCCTGGATCAGGATCGACGACATCAAAGGCGCGTTTCATGTGCCTTCCAACGGTCAGGTCAATCCACTGGACGTCACCACCGCTTTTGCCAAGGGTGCGAAGGCCAATGGCAGCAGGGTGTTCGAAGAAACATCCGTTACCGGCATCATCGTCCGCAATGGCCGAATTCAAGGGGTTGAAACTGACAAAGGCACAGTGCTCGCAAAACAAGTTGTGATTGCTGCGGGCATGTGGAGCCATCATTTGGCAAAATCCATCGGCGTGACCATGCCGCTGCATGCGGTCGAACATTTCTATATCGTGACCGAACCGTTCAACGGGTTACGCCGTGACCAGCCGATTCTCAACATTGCTGAGGAACGGCTTTATTGGAAGGAAGATGCCGGCAAACTTTTGATTGGCGGTTTCGAGGCACAGGGCAAGCCTTGGGCAACAGACGGCATACCGGACAATTTCGAGTTCGACGAACTGCCTTTCGACATGGAGCATGCGGAGCCCGAGCTTGAGCGAATGTTCGAGCGGATGCCGAAGCTTGCCGAAATGGGCGTCCAGACTTTCTTCTGCGGACCTGAAAGTTTCACGCCGGACGGCCGGCCGTATCTGGGGCCTTCGCCGGAAGTGCAGGGACTGTTTTTCGCCACTGGCATGAACTCCAATGGCATCCTCAACTCCGGCGGGGTCGGCCTTACCATGGCCGAATGGCTTATCGACGGATTGCCAACACGCAGCATGGGCCCCTTGATGGCCGCGCGCATCCATCCGTTCCAGCGCAACACTGCATACAACATTGACCGGGCGGCAGAATCCATCGGATTCCACTATGGACTGAACTGGCCCGGACGTCAGGTCCAATCAGCGCGCGGCATTCGGCGCGTACCGCTGCACGACAGATTGACCGATGCCGGAGCGGTGATGGCTGAACGAACAGGATGGGAGATACCGATGTATTTCGATTCCGACAGCCGCCACTGGCCGCACAGGGCAAGTCTCGGCTGGCAGGATTGGTCTCCACAAGTGCGCGGTGAATGCCTTGCCGCGCGCGACGCTGCCGTTTTGGTCGATCAATCAATGTACGGAAAAATCGTCGTTCAAGGCCCCGATGCCGTCTGCGCAATTAATCGTGTCTGCGGTGCCGAGATGGATGTTGCCGTCGGCACATCGGTCTACACCCAGTTTTTGAATGAGCAGGGCGGAATTGAAGCTGACGTTACCGTAACCCGGATCGAGCCGGACAGATTTCTCGTCGTGACCGGTCATCCCAGTCAAATTCGCGACCAGGCGCATATCCGTAACCATGCTGATGCCGACTGGCGATTTGAAATATTCGATGCGACATCGGCCTATGGGCTGCTGACGATTCATGGTCCGAAAAGCCGTGAAATCCTACAGGCGATTTCGGGCGATGATCTCTCCAACAAGGCCTTTCCTTTTGGCGCGGCCCGCGAAGTCGACATCGCTCACGCTCGGGTCTGGACCATCAGAAGATCATTTCTTGGAGAGCTCGGCTATGAACTGCTTATGCCGACGGAGTTTTCTGCCCATGTGTATGAGGCGATTTTAGACGCTGGTGCTCCGCACAGCCTCCGTCACGCGGGAATGTTTGCGCTGGGTGCTTGCCGGCTTGAAAAGGGATTCCGACATTTTGGCCATGACATTGGTGAAGATGATACTCCATTTGAGACCGGCTTGGGATTTGCCGTAGATCTTGGCAAAGGAGACTTCGTTGGCCGTCATGCACTCACCGCGCAGCGGGAGAAATGGAAGGCAGCTACACCTAATCGCATCGCAACCATCTGTGTGCCGGAGCTGACCGAAAAAAAAGGGCCTTACCTTATCCATAACGAAACGATCTGGAAGGGCGGAGCAATTGCTGGCCACATCACGTCCGGCGGATGGGGATTCCGACTTGAAAAAATGATTGGTCTGGCCTCGCTTCACCACAAAGAAGGCGTCAGCAAGGACTGGATCGAGGACGGCGGATTCGAGGTGAAGATTGCTGGGCATCTTCACCACGCGAAACTGCAACTGGCACCATTTTATGACCCGCGTGGAGAGCGAATGCGTGGCTGACAGAGGGAACTCACGATGACGGACAAGAAAACCATATTGGTCATTGGTACCTATGACACCAAGGACGAAGAGCTGCATTATATGTGTGAACGTATCCGCTTGTTGGGCGGCGATGTAATCAGCATGGATGTCAGTGTGTTGGGAGATCCGTCCAACCCAACCGACATATCCAAACATCAGGTGGCTGAAGCAGCCGGATCCTCCATTCAGGCGGCAATTGATTCAGGTGACGAAAATACAGCCATGCAAATCATGGCCAGGGGCTCTGCATCGCTGACATCAAGACTTCACGCCGATGGCCGGCTTGATGCGATGATCGGGCTTGGAGGAACCATGGGAACCGATCTGGTGCTCGACTGCGCACAGGCATTGCCTCTCGGCGTACCGAAATACATCGTCTCAACGGTATCGTTTTCGCCACTTATCCCTGCTGACCGATTGTCGCCAGATGTCCAGATGATTCTGTGGGCTGGCGGACTCTACGGTTTGAATTCAATCTGCAAATCGTCGCTCAGTCAGGCCGCCGGCGCTGTGTTGGGCGCGGCACAGGCCGTAGAACCTCCGCGCCGCGACCGACCTGTAATCGGAATGACCAGCCTGGGATCGTCATGCCTGAAATATATGAAGCGGCTAAAGGAACCTCTGGAGGAACGTGGATTTGAAGTGGCGGTTTTTCATGCAACCGGCATGGGTGGCATGGCGTTTGAGGCACTGGCCCGCCAGGGTTATTTTACCGTCGTACTGGATTTTGCGCTCGATGAACTTGGCAATCTGATGGTCGGCTCGGTCGTTAACGCCGGAACTGACCGGCTGACCAATGCAGGTAAAATGGGTATACCGCAGATCGTGTCGCCGGGTTGTGCGGACTTGATCGATTTCGCGGGATGGCAGACCATTCCCGAAGCGTATGCCGACAGGCCGTTCCATGCCCATAACCGGCTAATCAAGTCCTCAGGCCTCGCTCCGGATGAACGGCGGGCTTTGATCCGCGATATTTCGCAGCGCCTTGCTGATGCCAAAGGGCCGGTCCATTTCATAATGCCGCTTGGCGGTGTTGAGGAGTGGGACCGCGAGGGAGAGCCAGCCCACGATCCGGAGGGACTTGATGCAATGGTCGACGAAGTCCGTAAGTCCATAAAGGAACCGGTCGCACTGAGTGAGATCAATGCGCACATCAACGATCAAGAATTTGCCGACAAGGCGCTTGAAATCCTCGACGGTTGGATCGCGGACGGAACGGTGAAGATTTAGGCTCAGGTTTCAGTGATCAGGTCATGCTGCGCTCTTCATCAGGTCGGCACATTTTTCACCGATCATAATGCAAGGTGCGTTCGTGTTCCCGCCGATCAGCGTCGGCATGATCGAGGCATCGGCCACCCGCAAACCATCAATACCGCGAACCCGTAACCGGGGATCGACGACCGCCATGTCATCAGTTCCCATTTTGCAGGTTCCGACCGGGTGGTAGACGGTGTCGGCGCGATTGCGAATATGCTGCATCAATTCGGCGTCAGATGTATCCTGATTCGAATACAGTTCCTTCTTTCTGAACTTTTTCAGCGGTGGTGCGTCGAGAATGCCGCGCATGATCTTCACGCCCTTTAGCAAGAGTTCCGCATCGCGTTCATCCGACAGAAACTGAGGGTCGATTTTTGGGGCGGAAAGCGGATTTGCATCCTTCAGGGTGACGGTTCCGCGTGAATGCGGCCGCAACACACAAACATAACACGTGTAGCCGTAGCCAAGTCGGAGGTCGCGCGCGTGGTTATCAACCATCCCGACCACAAAATGGAATTGCAGATCAGGCCGATCCAGCGACGGATCCGATTTCACGAAGGCTCCGCCTTCGGCGTATGGGCTGGTCAAATGCCCAGAACCTTCTCTTTTCCAGTCCCAGATTGCCCTGATGAGGTCAACTGTGGCCACCCAACCGATTCCGAACATATTGGTCTGCGCCGATCTGTTGATGGAAGTAAAGTTGATGTGGTCTTGAAGATTCAGACCGACGCCGGGCAATTCATGCTTTATTTCAATCCCATGTGACGCGAGATCGTCGGCTGCACCAATGCCTGAAAGCTGCAAAATCTGAGGTGAGTTGAACGCGCCGCCGGAAAGCACGATTTCGCGTTTGGCTGAAACGGTGTGCTCACGGCCTTTTTGTATGTACACAACACCTGTCGCCCGCTTTCCGTCCAAAACGACGCGCGCTGCGTGAGCGTTTGTGATTATGCTCAAATTGGGACGGCCCATTTGAGCGTGCAAGTAGGCCGCTGCCGCCGAGCAGCGTTCACCCTTCCGCGACCCCTCCCAGAATTGCGTTACCTGATAGAGACCGACGCCTTCCTGTTCCGGGCCGTTGAAATCCTCGTTCCGCCGGATTTGCATTTGCTCGGCTGCGTCGATAAAGGCGTTTGCGATCGGGCGCGGGCGCTGCTGATCGCCGACTTGCAGCGGGCCGTGCGAATTGTGCAGATTGTCCGAACCCCGCTGATTGCCTTCCGCTTTCTTGAAGTAGGGCAGCACGTCGTTCCAGGACCAGCCGTCGCAACCGAGATTTGCCCAATCATCGTAGTCGGAGGGATGGCCGCGTATGTAGAGCATGGCATTGATGGCGCTTGAACCACCAAGCTGTTTTCCGCGGGGCTGGTAACCCTTGCGGCCGTTCAGACCCGGCTGCGGCACAGTCTCGAAAGCCCAATTGCCGAATTTTGGACCATTTGGCGCGACGGCAATAACGGCGGCCGGTATACGGGTAAGTAGGCCTTTCCCTTCACCACCTGCCTCTAGAAGACAGACCGAGACCGAAGGGTCCTCACTCAAACGAGACGCGATGACGCTCCCTGCTGAACCTCCGCCTACTACAACGTAATCAAACTCGGCACCGGCCATTGTCGTCTCCCGTGATGGAGGGAGATTGGCTCAATATTGCTGAGGCTGCAATGAGGATTGAAACCAGGTGACGAAAGAGCCCATCGAGAATACGGGCATCCCGGTGGCTTTCCGAATATCGGCTGCGTAGGGTGTCATGTTGGTGCATTCGAGCACGATGGCGTCGATATCCGGATCGTCTGAAACAAGCTCGTGCGCGGCTTCCACATTGTCTCGGCGAGCAAGTTCGATATCGAGCTCCATTTCATTTTCGAGAATGACCCGGGTGAATTCGCGGCCACCCTCGGTAGTTCCTATCGGTGTGCCGACAGGGACGTTGGCCGCTTTCAGATGCTGTGGCGTCAAGGTTGACGCGGAGATTGTGAGAACGCCGGCTCTTTTACCCGCCGGCAACAGGCGATTGACCATTTCCACCTGCATCAATGATGATGTCGCGACCGGAACCTGCACCGCATCGGCTATCTCCTTTTGGAACAGCGACAGAAATCCGCAGTTGGTGGTAATGCCGTCTGCACCATCCGCGACAAGTTCTCGTGCCGCGGCGATGAACGCGTCCAACAATCCTGCCGCATTATTCCGGACAACCCGATCCGGGGAGGCATCGCGCACAACCTTGTAAAGCACCGGAAATGGCCAACTTGATGCATTTCCCATGTCACCCGGGATGCGTGGAAATCGTGCTTCCAGCATGAGGATGCCAATCGCGGCACCATAGACCGATTTTCCACCTGAAACTTTCATACGATTTCTCCCATGCGAAAAAGCCGATACAGGTCGTCTGGGACAAACTCAATAGTTGACATGATCGGTTCATAGCTACAAAATACAAAACTGTATACAGAACTGTACGCGATTTAGTGAGCGCTGTTTAATGAATCGTTGGACGAATGTGATCGGGCGGGATAGCGTTGCGGGAAATTGGAGATCACCCGGTGCCAAGCCTTCGTTCCGGTCAGAATGGATCTCAACAACCTTTTGACGAAAATTTATCGATAAAATGTTGACAAATTGTAATCGAACTGATGTTATGTTTTTAATGGCTTCGTTTGGGCAGGAAGGGTAATGGCCAAAGCCAAACCGCGTACGGAAGGTAAACCGGCCAAAACGGTCGCCATCATTGGTGCGGGGATAGTTGGCGTTTCCACCGCCCTGTGGCTGCAGAGGGATGGTTACGAGGTCATATTGATAGACAAGGCAGGGCCGGCCGAGGGTACAAGCTTTGGCAACGGCGGTGTCCTTGCTTCGTGTTCGGTCGTTCCCGTGACCGTGCCTGGGCTGATCTGGAAAGCGCCTCGCATGTTGTTCGACCGCTCGCAACCGCTGTTTTTGAAATGGTCGTACCTGCCAAAACTGGTACCCTGGCTCCTCAGCTACCTCTCTTATGGCAGGGAAGACAAAGTCAAAAAACGCGCCGCAGCTTTGACCCCGATCATCGGCGACAGCTTGGCGGATCATCAGGCCCTCGCATCCGGAACGCCGGCGGAAAAATGGGTTATTCCGGCCGATTATTTGTTTCTGTACAAAGACCGCGCTGCGTATGAAGCGGATGCCTTTGGCTGGTCAATCCGCAAGGACAATGGTTTTGGATGGGACACGTTCGAAGCAGGCGAAATCCGCGAATACGACCCGGCCTTCGGTTCGGAGATTGGTTTCGCCGCCAGAATGCCCGATCACGGTCGCATCAGTGACCCGGGACAATATGTGAAAGACCTGGCCGCTCATGTCGTTGCCAATGGCGGTAAGCTGATCAAAGCGGATGCTACCGATATCGCAAGGGAAGACGGCAAGGTTAGCGGCATCCGCACCAACAGCGAGACGATTGACTGCGATGCCGCTGTGATTTGCGCTGGTGTGTGGTCGGGGCCGCTTGCGTCGCAACTTGGTCTGAAGGTGCCGCTTGAGAGCGAGCGGGGCTACCATGTCGAGTTATGGGAGCCAAGCGTGATGCCCCGGTCCCCGGTCATGGTGGCATCGGGAAAATATGTCGCGACGCCGATGGAAGGCCGGTTGCGCCTTGCCGGGATTGTTGAATATGGCGGACTTGAAGCTGCGCCCTCGCGGGCGCCCTTTGAGTTGCTTTACAACAATATCAAGCGGGCAATTCCGGGTATTAGTTGGAAAGAAACGAGTGAGTGGATGGGCCACAGGCCGGCGATAACCGACTCGATTCCACTGATCGGCGAGGTTCCGGGAGTGGAAAATGCCTATTGCGGTTTCGGCCATGACCATGTCGGCCTGACCGGCGGGCCCAAGACAGGCCGGATACTGGCTCAACTAATTTCGGGGCGTGCTCCGAATATCGACCTTGCACCTTATGCGCCTTCGCGGTTTCATTAGGCAAGGCAATCTGGAAATGGGGAAGTTGATGATTACTGGTTTCAAAACGGGAGGATCCAAATGAAACGATTTACACATCTTCTAGCTGCAACTGCCCTGGTTACCGCCACCACAGGCGCCGCTTTTGCGGAAAAGTGGGATATGCCAATGGCGTATTCGGCAACCAACTTCCACTCAGCAACGGGTGCCGAATTTGCCAAATGCATCACTACCGGCACCGGTGGTGAGATTGAGGTTGTAACCCATCCGTCCGGCTCGCTGTTCAAGGGCGCGGACATCAAGCGCGCGATCCAGACCGGACAGGCGCCGATTGGTGAACGTCTTTTGTCCGGCCACCAGAATGAAAACGCCGTGTTTGGCGTCGATTCAATTCCGTTCCTGGCAACTTCGTTTGATGATGCAGCAAAACTCTGGAAGGCGGCAAAACCGACCTTGGAGAAGGTGCTGGCAGAGCAAAATCTGACACTGCTTTATTCGGTGCCGTGGCCACCGCAGGGATTGTACTTCAAGAAGGAAGTCAATTCGGTTGCCGACATGAAGGGCATCAAGTTCCGTTCCTATAACAATGCGACGGCGCGTCTCGCCGAACTGACTGGCATGCTTCCGGTCACGATTGAAGCGGCCGAAATCAGTCAGGCATTTGCAACGGGTGTCGCCGAATCCATGGTTTCGTCCGGATCGACCGGATATGACCGCAAGGTTTGGGAAAGCCTCACACATTTTTACGAGGTCGATGCCTGGTTGCCGCGTAACTACATCATGATCAACTCCGATGTCTGGGGTGGCGTCAGCGACGCTCATAAGAATGTCATCAAGGGTTGCGCGGAACTGGCTGAGTACGCCGGTACCTGGCGTGCAGTTGAATACACCCAGTTCACGCTCAATGGCCTTCGTGCTGGCGGCATGTGGGTCGGAAAGGCCGGTGACGGCCTTGTTGGCGAGTTGAAAGAAATCGGCGCTACCATGACGGCTGAATGGCTTGAAGCAGCCGGTGACGAGGGCAAGGCGATTGTCGATGCCTTCAAGGGCATGCAGTAATATCAACCAGCGGGAGGTGCCTGACGCCTCCCGCATTTTGCAGAGACTATTTGAGGGGCATCGGAATAGGGCGACGAAATTCGCCAATCGGACCTGAAAGCCGGGGAGGGGCATATGCAGGGACTTCACACGCTCAGGCGTTTTTTGGACAGGCTATATCTGGCGAGCGGTGTGCTGGCCGCGCTGTTCCTCATCGCCATATTGATCTTGATTGTTGTGCAGATGCTGGCGCGCTGGACCGGGGAGGTTTTTCCTGGCGCTCCTGATTATGCCGGCTATTGCATGGCGGCGGCATCATTCTTTGCTTTTGCCCATGCGCTTAATCGTGGTTCGCACATCAGGGTTTCGATCCTGCTGAATGCGGTTTCGGAGCGCGTCCGCCGCTTTATCGAGACCTGGTGTTTTGCCATCGGTACCGCCTTGGCTTGGTACTTTGTCTACTACGCCTACCGCTTTGTCTATTTTTCGTGGAAATTCGGGGACATCAGTCAAGGACAAGATGCGACACCGATCTGGATTCCCCAGACGGCCATGCTGATCGGCTCGATCGTATTTGCCATCGCGCTGACAGATCACTTGATCCACGTTCTGTTTTCCGGCGATCACCGCATCGAGAGCGATGTGGTTGAGCAGAGCCACGGGGAGTAGATGTCATGGAAGAAGTCTATCTGATAATTCTGTTCCTTTTCGTCCTTTTCCTTCTGCTTGGCACGGGTGTCTGGGTCGGCCTAGCATTGATGGGTGTCGCTTTTGTCGGCATGGAGTTGTTTACGTCGCGGCCAACTGGCGACACGATGATCACCACGATCTGGTCCGCGTCCTCTTCCTGGACCCTGACTGCACTGCCGCTGTTTATCTGGATGGGAGAAATCCTGTTTCGAACGCGCCTTTCTGAAGACATGTTTCGTGGCCTGTCGCCATGGATGGCGCGGCTACCGGGTGGCCTCGTCCACACCAATATTGTTGGCTGCACGGTTTTTGCAGCCGTCTCCGGTTCGTCGGCGGCAACGTTGACAACCGTGGGCAAGATGTCGATCCCTGAACTGCGGCGGCGCGAATATCCCGAATCGATGATTATCGGCACGCTGACCGGTGCGGCAACGCTTGGGCTGATGATCCCGCCTTCGCTGACGCTGATTGTTTATGGCGTGACCATCAATGAATCAATTTCCAAGCTGTTCATAGCCGGCATCCTGCCGGGACTGGTGCTGGCGGCGATGTTCATGGGCTATGTGGCGATTTACTCGCAAGTGTCCAAAAACTGGAATCCGACACCCGAACCGGCGATGAGTTTTGCCGAGAAGGTGAAGAATTCGCGTTTTCTCATTCCGGTCATCCTTCTCATCCTGATTGTCATCGGTTCGATGTATCTTGGATATGCGACCGCTACGGAGGCAGCGGCATTTGGTGTGCTCGGCTCGCTGACGCTGGCATTCTCGCAGGGTTCGCTGAACTGGAAGACATTTACCGAAAGCCTGATGGGGGCGACCCGGACATCGGCGATGATTGCACTCATTCTCGCGGGTGCGGCGTTTCTTTCACTGTCGATGGGCTTTACCGGTCTGCCCCGGGCGCTGGCTGAACTGATCGCGGCATGGGAACTGACTCGGTTTGAATTGTTGATGGTGCTGTTGGTCTTCTACATCATTATCGGATGTTTCCTGGACGGTATCTCTTCGGTTGTTCTGACCATGGCTGTGGTGGAGCCGATGATCCGGCAAGCCGGCATCGACGTCATCTGGTTTGGCATCTTTATCGTCGTCGTGGTCGAAATGGCGCAGATCACTCCCCCGATCGGGTTTAACCTGTTCGTCATGCAAGGCATGACCAGCCATGAGATGAACTATATCGCCAAGGCCGCGATTCCGATGTTCCTGATCATGGTACTGATGGTGTTCGTGCTGATCTTCTTCCCGGATTTGGCGACATGGCTGCCTGAAAACATGCGCCAGACACCGGGCGGATAGGACTACTGGAGGAGTGCCGGATACCATTGTTCAAATTCTGGGCTCTCCGGCGCTCATCGGTCTGGTTGTTGTCGTTGTGATGTTCGGTGCTTTTGTACAGGCCGGTCTGGGTATGGGGTTTGGCCAGGCCGCTGCTCCGCTACTCGCTTTGATTGATCCGCAACTGGTGCCCGGGCCTGTATTGATGCTCGGTTTTGCCACAGCTTGCTGGGGTGCTTGGCGCGAGCGGAAGCAGATCGTTTGGAGTCAGGTCTGGACAGGATGCACCGGCAGATTTCTCGGTGCGGCGGCCGCGACTGTTGTTCTGGCCTACCTCACCGACCGTGACGTATTCATGCTCATTTTTGGCCTGCTTATCGGTGTTTCGGTCATCATGTCGGCAGCAGGTTGGCGGCTTCCTTTCAATCGGACAAATTTGGTGGTGATGTCCGGCGTTTCCGGGCTGACTGGCACGATAACCTCGATCGGTGCGCCGCCTCTGGCCATTGTCTATGCGGATCGAAATCCCAAACATGCACGTCCCACGCTTAGTGCATTCTTCGCGTTTGGTTGTGCAATTTCGCTGGCGGGTTTGTTTGTTTCCGGCTGGTCAAAACCCAGCGATATTACGGTGGCGATAATGATGGTGCCACCGATGGTCGCCGGTACAGTTGCGGCCTGGTTGGTCAAGGACCGGTTTGACAAGCGTTACCGCGGTCTTCTGCTTTTGCTGGCAGGGGGGGCGACCATCGTGCTTGTTGCGCGAGGTTTGCTTTGAACCGTTTGCTTTCGCCCCTTGTTCTTGCAGCAGAATATGGCCGGCCGATTCTCGTCATAGGTCTTGTCGCAGCGATCGTATTTCCAGGCGTCGCCGCCATCATCAAGCCGCTCCTTCCTTTCTTTGTCACTGCCCTGCTCTTTGTTGCAGCTTTGCGCATCGGACCTCGCCAGGCGCTCGGCGCCGCGCGTGAGATCAAAGCTTCAGCGATTTACGTGGTCATTTTGCAGGTTGTCATGCCTATTTCGGTCACATTGCTGTTTTTTGCCTTCGGATTGGCCGGTCCGTTGGCTTCCGTGATCATTTTGATGCTGGCGGCTTCGCCGATTTCGGGAACGCCGAACCTTTCGATCATGTGCGGCGTTGATCCCGCACCGGCGCTCCGTCAACTGGTAGCGGGCACAGCATTGCTTCCGTTGACGGTGATACCGGTTTTCTGGCTGGCTCCGGCCTTTGGCAGTGGTACCCAGGTATTGACGGCTGCGGGTAATCTCCTGCTGTTGATTGGTGCCGCTGCAACCGTCGCATTCGTCATCCGTGGCTATTGGCTGAAGGAACCGGAATTTCAGGTGCTGAGAGCCATCGACGGGACATCAGCGATCCTGATGGCGGTGATGGTACTTGGCCTGATGTCCGCGGTCGGACCGGCGCTGCGGGAAGCACCCGGTGACCTTGCGCTCAATCTTGTCGCCGCCTTCATTGCCAATTTCGGCATGCAGGTTGTGTCGGCGTGGCTGTTGTGGCGATCGCCGTGGCGGGACATGGCCGTCGCATTTGCCATTTCGTCGGGCAACCGCAACATCGCGCTGTTTCTGGCGTCGCTGCCGCTGGCCATGACCGATCCGCTGTTGTTGTTTATCGGCTGCTACCAGATACCCATGTATCTGACGCCACTGCTGCTTGGTCGGTTTTACCGCCGTGGCGGCTGAATGATTTTCTCAATCGCGCCCAATCCATGATCAAGCGCACGCCAAGCGTCACCACCCAGCCTTGATTTCATGTCACGCTCGAAAACCTCGGCAATGGAAACCAGTTCGATATAGGCCCGCCTGCCGGGCGTCGTCAGTTCGAGATGTTCTATTCGCCGGTCGGCCTCATCGGTTTCCCGTTTCAGCCAACGGCGCTTTTCCAGTGCGCGGACAGCGCGGCTGACCTTGGTCTTGTGCATGGAGGAATGCTGGCCAACTTCTTTGGCGGTTATCCGTTCGAACTGGCCGATTGTCGCCAGCGTGCGCCACTCGGGCCGGGTCATACCATGCCGGTCCTTGTAGTGGCGGGCAAAGCGCCGGCTCACTTCCTCGGCAGCGCGCAGAAGACGGTAGGGCAGGAATTCCTCCAGAAGAAGAACCGAACTGGCTTTTGGATCTGGAGACATCGCTTTGCTCATTGATAGTTACAAACAGGATGGTTACGTATGAAACCAATAAACAATATTTTGAGGGAAATGAAGCTATGGGCCACGCCTATATGCCCGGCTTCGGCAATGACTTCGAGACGGAGTCATTGCCGGGCGCATTGCCGCAGGGCATGAACTCACCGCAAAAATGCAACTACGGGCTCTATGCCGAACAGCTTTCGGGTTCGCCGTTTACGGCGCCGCGCGGAACCAATGAGCGATCCTGGCTTTACCGCATCCGCCCCAGTGTTCGCCACACCAAACGGTTTTCATCTGTGAAGCGGCCGCGCTGGAAGACAGCGCCATGCGTTGACGATCATGACCTGCCGCTCGGCCAATATCGCTGGGATCCGGTGCCGCTGCCGAATGAAAAGACGAATTTTCTCGATGGTATCCGAACGATGACGACCGCCGGCGATGTCATGACCCAGGTCGGCATGGCCGCACACGTCTACGTCATCAATGAAGACATGGTCGATGACTATTTCTTCAATGCGGATGGCGAATTGCTGATCATGCCCCAGGAAGGCTCGATCAGGGTCAAGACCGAGATGGGTGTGATGGAGATGGAACCGGCCGAGATCTGCATCATCCCGCGGGGTATGCTGTTCAAGGTCGAAATGATGGATGGCCAAAATGGCGGTGGCGCGCGCGGCTATATTTGCGAAAACTACGGCGCCAAGTTCACGCTGCCGGACCGTGGTCCCATCGGCGCCAATTGCCTGGCCAATCCGCGCGATTTCAAGACCCCCGTCGCCTGGTACGAAGACAAGGAAACGCCATGCCGGGTGCACGTTAAATGGTGCGGCAAATTCTATGTCACCGAGATCAACCATTCGCCGCTCGACGTTGTTGCGTGGCACGGCAACTACTCGCCCTACAAATATGATCTGCGAACTTTCTCACCGGTCGGGGCGATCCTGTTTGACCATCCCGATCCGTCGATCTTCACGGTGCTGACCGCGCCGACGGACGAGGCAGGCACCGCCAATGTCGACTTCGTCATCTTCCCGCCGCGCTGGATGGTGGCGGAAAACACGTTCCGTCCGCCATGGTATCACCGCAACATCATGAGCGAGTTCATGGGCCTGATTTACGGACAATATGATGCCAAGGAGGAAGGTTTCGTGCCCGGCGGCATGAGCCTGCACAACATGATGCTGCCGCACGGACCGGACCTGATGGGTTTTGACAAGGGTTCCAATTCGGAGCTGGAACCGGTCAAACTCGACAATACCCTGGCCTTCATGTTCGAGACCCGTTATCCGCAACAACTAACTGAATTCGCTGCCAATCTCGACACGCTGCAAGACAACTACATCGACTGTTGGGATGGGCTCGACCGGAAATTCGACGGCACGGCGGGCGAGAAATAGAAACGGAATATTTGGAGTAAAATGATGGCAAAAGCATTCGCCTCTGCCGGCGACATGGCCGAAAAGGAGATCTCGTTTACCGAGATCGGCGAGGGTTTGTGGGCGTTCACTGCCGAGGGGGATCCGAATTCGGGCGTGATCATCGGCGACGACAGCGTCATGATTGTCGAAGCGCAGGCGACGCCGCGGCTGGCGCGCAAGGTGATCGAGAAAGTCCGTGAGGTAACCGACAAGCCGATCAGTCATCTGGTGCTGACACACTACCACGCCGTGCGCGTGCTCGGTGCATCGGCCTACGGCGCCGGGCAGGTGATCATGTCGGAGAAAGCCAGGTCGATGGTAGTCGAACGCGGGCAGGAGGATTGGGATTCCGAGTTCGACCGGTTCCCGCGCCTGTTTCAGGGCCATGAGGAAATCCCCGGCCTGACCTGGCCGACGACGACATTTGACGGCCGTATGAGCGTTTATCTCGGCAACCGGCGTGTTGACCTAATGCAGGTCGGACGTGCGCATACAGCGGGTGATATAGTCATCAACGTGCCGGACCAGAATGTGATGTTTACCGGCGATATCGTTGAGTACAAATCGGCCTGCTATTGCGGTGACGGGCATTTCCACGATTGGCCAGGTACGCTTGAAAATATCCGAGCATGGGATGTTGATGCCATTGCGCCCGGCCGCGGCGATGCACTGGTCGGCAAGAAAATGGTCAATGAGGCGCTCGACCTGACGGCTGATTTTGTCAACTCCACTTACCGGCCGGTGGCAAAGGTGGCGCTGGGCGGCGGGACACTGAAGGAGGCGTGGGACGCCTGCCGGGCAGAGTGCGATCCGAAATTTTCCGACTATGCGATCTACGAACATTGCCTGCCGTTCAATGTCGCCCGCGCCTATGACGAGGCGCGCGATATCGACACGCCCCGCATCTGGACAGCCGAACGCGACAAGGAAATGTGGACGCAGTTGCAGGGGTAATATGTTGCCGGGGACGTGGTGTTCGTTTGGATGTCTCCGGTTTGAAAGTTACATATGAAACCAATAAAACTTCACCCTGTTAAGTGACCGAAGCCGGGATGCCAGTTCCATGAGCAAAATTTTCGAGACACCGCTCTACGCTTATGAGCGTTCCGCCGATCAGGATGCTTCCACTCCGGTTCGCCACCCGGTGGTGGTCATTGGAGCCGGACCGATTGGTTTGGCGGCGGCAATCGATCTTGCCCAGCACGACGTGCCGGTCGTTGTGGTCGATGACAATGACAAGGTGAGCTTTGGCTCGCGCGCCATCTGTTTTGCCAAGCGGCCGCTGGAAATCCTTGACCGGCTCGGTTGTGGCCAGCCGATGGTCAGCAAGGGCGTGGTGTGGAATACGGGCAAGGTGTTCTTCGACCAACGCCAGGTCTACGGTTTCAACCTGTTGCCCGAGGACGGCCACAAGCGGCCTGCGTTCATCAATCTGCAGCAGTATTATTTTGAGCTCTATCTGGTCGAGCGGGTGCGCGAATTGCAGGCCGAGGGCAAGCCGATCGAACTGCGGGGTAAAACCCGCGTTCTGTCTATCGACCAAAAGGATGATCATGTCGCGCTGCTCGCCGACACGCCGGATGGTCCTTACAAACTTGAGGCTGAATGGCTGATTGCCTGCGATGGAGCCGGCTCGCCGGCCCGCGCCATGCTCGGCCTCGATTTCGTCGGCCGGGTGTTTGAGGACAATTTCCTCATTGCTGACGTAATCATGGAAGCCGATTTTCCAACCGAACGCTGGTTCTGGTTCGATCCGCCATTCAACCGTGGCCAGTCGGCCTTGTTACACAAACAGCCCGATGGGGTGTGGCGGATCGATTTGCAGCTCGGCTGGGACATCGACAAGGAAAAGGAAAAGAAGCCGGAAAATGTCATTCCGCGGCTGAAAGCAATGCTGGGTGATGACGCCAAGTTCGAACTTGAATGGGTTTCAATTTACACCTTCCAGTGCCGCCGCATGGAGAAATTCAGGCACGGGCGGGTATTGTTTGCAGGTGACGCCGCCCATCAGGTTTCGCCGTTTGGCGCACGTGGTGCCAATTCCGGCCTGCAGGATACCGACAATCTGATTTGGAAGCTGAAGCTGGTGATGGAAGGCAAGGCACCGGATAGCCTGCTCGACAGCTACGACTATGAGCGAATTCTCGGCGCTGACGAAAACATCATGAACTCATCACGCTCGACCGATTTCATCACGCCGAAATCGGAGATTTCGACAGTTTTCCGCAATGCAGTGCTGGATTTGTCGGAACATCACCAATTCGCCCGTCCGCTGGTCAATTCGGGGCGTTTGAGTGTTCCCTGCACCTATGACGGTTCACCGCTCAACGGGCCGGATGCCGCGGGCATGCCGGATCGAACCCGTCCCGGTTCGCCGTGTGTCGATGCACCGATCGGTGAAGCCTGGCTGCTTGACAGGCTCGGCGACAGGTTTCAGCTAATGACTATTGATGCCGACGCACCGGAAAAATTCGAAACCGACGGGGTCGCCATCGAACGGCTGGCGCTGGCGGCGACTGACGACGCGACCGGCGCGCTTACGGAGCGATATCTTGGTGATGCCAAGTCGGCGGTATATCTCCTGCGCCCGGACCAGCATGTCGCGGCGCGGTGGGAAACGTTCGACGAAACGGCGGTGGTAGCGGCGCTGAAAACGGCGGTAGGCAGAGGGTGAGGATATTTTCATGAGCGAACTGAATACCAAGCCCAACATAGCAGCAGCGGATGATTTCTATGCAATGCTGCTCGCAGCGCATGAGGGATTGGACCAATCCGAAAGCGATGCGTTTAACGCCCGGCTGATCCTTATCCTTGCCAACCATGTCGGCGATATGGATGTGCTGCGACAGGCGCTGGGCGCCGCGAGGCGATAGTTCTTCAGCTTATCATAACGACCGCGTCAGCCTTTTGATATCCAGTAGGTGTCCGTCGTCAGCCAGGCGTCGGTGATCTGGTCATCTCCTTTTCGAAGATGATACTCACCGAGCCTGTCGGGCATGCCTCCCGACGCTACCAGCGCGTTTGCCAGCGCCTTTTCCTCATCTCCTCGTCGCGCGCTATCGCAGTGATAGAACCCGCATTGGAATAGTGGTCTTACGGGGAAACGGTCACCATCTCTTTCCAGAAGCAGCATGAATCCCCACTTGGATGCGGTCGTAAATGGCAGCACGATCTGTCCTCCTGGCGCGAGGTTTTTCAGCCATTGTTCCGGGACATGTGTCACGCCGGCAAAAACGATGACCACGTCAAGCGCGGGTAGATCCCTTGATTGTGTCGCGTCGCCGGCAAATACCTCAACCTGTTCGTAACGCGAAAGGTTCTCCTTGGCGCGCAGTGCAAGCGCTTTGTCGATCTCATATGCAAACACCCGGCCGGTTTTGCCGACTAATTCGGCCAGAATTGCCGTGAAATAACCGGCGCCAGCTCCCACCTGCAGTATGGTCTGACCAGGCTTGAGGTTCAGTTGATCAAATACCAGTGCCCAGAGTGACGGCTGACCGGTGTTTATTCCCTTCTCATCGTCAATCGAAACCAGCACATCATGGTAGACTTGGCGGGGATCATCGGTCGAAATTGTTCGGGACAAGCCGATCCGCATCCGCGAATGCACCCTCCAGGGACCTTTGCCCAGGTAATCTTCCCGGGGAACGGTTGTGAAAGCCTCGACAATGGACGGATTGTTGACGATCGGCGCAGAGTTTTTCAGGTCTTGGGCAAACCTGCTTCGGGCGGCGGCGATGTCGTTGCTTGCGGACACGGACGAACTACTCGCTGAAAGATATGTCTGTGAACACTCGCACGATATCCGGCGTCGGTACAGAAATTGACACCGGTCTGGTGGGCCAGCCTTCATTTCGGTTTGATAGTTACAAACGTAACTAATATTTTAGCTCTAACAAATTACCCAGGAGACCGAGCTCATGAAAATCGATCGAATTCACCATGTCGCCTATCGTTGCAAGGATGCGAAGGAGACAGTGGAGTGGTACACAAAGATGTTGAACATGGATTTTGTGCTGGCGATTGCCGAGGACAAAGTCCCATCAACACACGAACCGGATCCGTATATGCATCTGTTTCTTGATGCCGGAAACGGAAACATCCTCGCCTTCTTTGAACTGCCGACCAAGCCGGATATGGGCCGCGATCCCAATACGCCTGAATGGGTGCAGCACATTGCCTTCAAGGTGAAGGATCGCGCGACGTTGATCGAGTACAAGGAGCATCTGGAGAAAAACGGCGTCGATGTCCTCGGTGTGACCGATCATTCGATCTTTCACTCGATCTATTTCTTTGATCCCAGTGGCCACCGCATCGAGCTTGCCTGCGACGATCCCGAAGCAGAAGCCATGAACAAGCGCCTTGATGCAGTTAAATGGGACATGCTTGAAGAGTGGTCGAAGACCAAGAGGGCGCCGAAACACGCCGAGTGGTTGCATGAAAAGGAACTGGCCGACACATAGGCTCTGACCATTCCTTTCTCGAATTGACGGAGCCGATGTTCTTTCGGGAGACTTTACAGAGCCGGGCAATTGGGCGCACGATTAGCCCATGAGCATTTTCAGGCCTATCGTCTTGAGTGTGATTATTGTGTCGCTGGCAAACACTGCCGGCGCTCAGGACTTCGAGAAAGGGCTACGGGCGTTGCGTGCCGGCACCTTTGCTGCTGCACTGGCCGAATTGCGGCCATTGGCGGAAAATGGTCATGGCGGCGCGCAATATTTGCTCGGAACCATGTTTGAATATGGCCGTGGTGTTTCGCAGGATGATGGTGCAGCGGTGATTTGGTACCGGTCCGCCGCCGAGAACGATATCGCCTTTGCGCAATACCGGCTCGGCGTGCTCTTTGACAATGGATGGGGCGTGGATGAAGACCGGGCCTCAGCAGTTCGCTGGTACAAATTGGCCGCAGAGCAGGGGCATTTACTCGCCCAGCACGATTTGGCGTTGATGTATTTTTCGGGGCAAGGTGTCGAGAAAAACCCGGTCCTGGCGATTATGTGGATGAAGATTGCCGTTGATGCCGGCGATGAGCGAATGGTCAAACATTATGCGCTGATCGCCAGCGCAATGAGCAAGGCGGAAATTGACGAAGGGATTGCGCTTGCACAGAAATGGCGCAAGCGCAGATAGTCCGGGCATTTTTCGGCCAGACGGAATCAAAAGAGCGAAAAACGCCCTAGCTCAGAACGGTATTTCGTCGTCCATATCGCGGGAGAAATCTCCTCCACCACCGCCGCCGCCTCCGGGACCGGATTGTCCGAAGTCGGAGCCGCCACCGCTTTGGCCACCGCCATAATTACCTCCACCGCCGTCACCGGAGTTACGGCTGTCGAGCATCTGCAATTCACCCCGGAACCGCTGTAGAACCACTTCGGTGGTGTATTTTTTCTGGCCGGACTGGTCTTCCCAGGAACGGGTCTGAAGCTGGCCTTCAATATACACTTTCATGCCTTTTTTAAGGTACTGCTCCGCCACCTTTGCCAGTTGGTCATTGAAGATGACGACACGGTGCCATTCTGTGCGTTCGCGGCGCTCCCCGGACTGTTTGTCGCGCCAGGTCTCGGATGTAGCGACCGACAGATTGACCACCGGGTCGCCGGAGTTCAGCCGCCGGACCTCCGGGTCGGCTCCAAGATTTCCGACAAGAATGACCTTGTTGACGCTACCCGCCATGTTGAAAACTCCGCTGTTCACAGGTTGCCGGCATCAAGTCTTGGCCAGCGTTGCAAATTAAGTCTCTAAACCAAACCCGGGCAAGAAACCGTCCCGAAAAACAATTTCCACAGAACGGTTGCTTCACATGGGCATTTGCAACTATATGTTCATGTTATGTTCCGTGTCAAACCCGGCGAGGTGGCAGCTTCGCTCTCTGCACAGCTTGTTTGGTTCGCTCGATGTTCAATGGGAGGGCCGGCCAGTGACTTCCACCGCTTGTTTGTTCATTGATCGCGCACCGTAACGTTGGCGGGTGTCGCTTTCGCCAATCAGCCAGTCCCTGACCAGTTCCAACTCAGGAAAGCTTTTCCGGCTGGTACGTTTCATCAGGTAATAGCCGGACTGGGTGCGAACGCAGGTGTCGCCAAGTGGGCGGACAAGCTGACCGGTTTCCAACAGTGGATCGACCAGATGCTGCCAGCCGAGCGCAATCCCAAGCCCGTCCATGGCCGCCTGGATCGATAACGGATAGGTGTTGAAACTTGTCACCCTCTCGAGACCGGAGACACTCTGGCCGTTGTAGCCAAGCCATTCCGGCCACGTCATCCACTCGGTATGGCTGCTGTCGACCGTTATCAGGTCCAGCTGGTGTATTTCACTGATGTCGGCCGCCTTTGGATTGGCATCGAGATATTCCCGGGTGCACACCGGAAAGACGGTCTCGCCAAACAACATGCGGCATTCATATCCCGGCCAATCGCCCTCACCACGCAATATGGTCAGGTCCATGTTTTCAGCCAGGCACTCTTCATCGCTGTCTGAGGAAACCAGCATTATTTTGATGCGCCTGTTGGCTGCGTTGAACTTGCGCAGTCTCGGCATCAGCCACAATGAAGACACTGAGTTTGTCGCCGCCAAGTTGACTGCATTTTTCTGCTGGCGGGCAAACATGCTCTGCGACGCGGCGCGCAATATGTTCATCGACTCTTCGACCGAACCAAGAAGACGTTTGCCCTGGCTGGTCAAAGTGATCGAGCGGTGGCCGCGGACAAACAGGGCAATGTCATAGTGTTGCTCCAGGAGCCGGACTTTCCGGCTAATCGCCGTCTCTGAAATGTTCAAATGCCGCGACGCAGCGGCAAAACTGCCGTTCTTGGCGGCGGCTTCGAAAGCGAGCAGATAGTCGAGTGGAGGCAGAACATTGGACTTGCGCATGAGCGGCGATTTACCTCATCGTGGCACGATCCATCGGCCATAACCAAAAGCAAATCTGCGTTATCCGTAGATTCCCGGGAACAGAAGCTGCTTTTCGGATTTTCTTTAAGGCATTGATTAAAAAAGATAATATCGGTTTTGCCAACAATTATTGCGGGCATTGCCCATCAAATTTATTTGCTGAGATTTCTCAATCTCTTGGCAAACTCCCAATGCACCGAAGAGGGGAGCGCTTCGGCTTACGTTATGAAAACGACTAGGGAGTGAACATGAAACTTACAACAATTCTATCGGCGTCGGTTATCGCGCTTGCGGGCGCCGGTAGCGCGATGGCCGAGGACAGCCAGGATCCGATCATAATTCCGATCCACAACTGGTCCAGCCAGATCGTTATGAGCCACGTCGTCGGACAGATATTCGAATCAATGGGTAACAACGTTGAATTCGTGACGACTGACAGTCAGGCCGTCTATGAATCAGTCCGTATCGGTGACGTTCATCTGGAACTTGAAGTGTGGGAAGGCGCGTTTGGCGCATCCTTCCGTGCCGCGCTTGAGAAGGGCGGACTTCATGATGCCGGCGACCACGATGCGGTTACGCGCGAAGACTGGTGGTATCCGATGTGGACGAAAGAGTCCTGCCCGGGCCTGCCGGACTGGAAAGCGCTTAATGACTGCGCGGAGCTGTTTGCAACCGCCGAAACCGGAGACAAGGGCCGGTATCTGGATGGTCCGGTTGACTGGCTGAAACACGCACAGGAGCGTGTCGACGCGCTTGGCATGAATTTCACCGTCATCAATGCCGGATCAGCAGCCGCGCTGTGGGCGGAAATCGGCGCTGCGGAAAAGGACAAAAAGCCGGTTGTTGTGTTCAACTGGACACCGAATTTCGCTGAAGCTGTGTGGCCGGGCGAGTTCGTGGAGTTCCCTGAATGGGTAGAGGGATGCGACAAGGATCCGGCAGTCGGGCCGAATCCGGATGCGCTTTACGATTGCGGCAACCCTGCCAACGGTTATCTGAAGAAGGCTGCATGGGACGGCATGAAAGACAAATGGCCGGCCGCATATGATCTTCTGACGAAAATCAGCTTCACCAATCCGCAGATCGCTGAAATGGCCAAGCTGGTCGATATCGACGAGCTGGAACCGGAAGAGGCGGCAACAGAATGGCTTGAGAACAACGAAGCCGTCTGGAAGCCTTGGGTTGAGGCTGTCATGTAGTCCTGCAATTTGCAGGAAGAACATGTGCTACACTCTTGACCGCCCCGGTTCGCTGGGGCGGCTCAGTCACGCAAAATGCGCGCGGCAAAAGCCGTGCAAGAGAAAAGAAAAATAACAAGCCATGGCGGGCAAGGAAAAAGTTATCGAGTGCCGCAATGTCTGGAAGCTGTTCGGGCCCGAGCCGGAACGTTTTCTGCAACAAATGTCGGCCGGGATGAGCTTCGAAGAGATACGTCAGGCCGGTTACATCGCCGGGGTACGCGACGTATCAATTGACGTCGGACGCGGCGAAATGCTCGTCATCATGGGGCTTTCAGGATCAGGCAAATCGACACTGGTTCGCTGTTTTTCCAGGCTTCACGAAATCACCGGCGGATCCATAACGGTCGATGGCCAGGACATCGGTGCCCTGAATGAAAACGAATTGATCGAATTGCGGCGCCGCAAGATGGGCATGGTATTCCAGTCATTCGGCTTGTTGCCGCATCGCACTGTATTGGAGAATATCGCGTTTCCATTGGAAATGCGCGGGCAGGACAAGCACGAACGGCGCAAACGTGCCCTGGAAGTCATCGAGTTGGTCGGGCTTTCGGGGCGCGAAGAATATTTCCCGAGGGAACTTTCGGGAGGTCAGCAACAAAGGGTCGGCATCGCGCGCTCATTGGCGATCGAGCCGGACATCTGGTTTTTGGACGAGCCGTTTTCGGCACTTGATCCCCTGATCCGGCGTGAGATGCAGGATGAGTTCCTGCGGCTTCAGGCCATGCTGGGCAAAACCATTGCCTTCATTACACATGACTTCGACGAAGCGCTGAGACTGGCCGACAGAATAGCAATCATGAAGGACGGCGCGATCGAGCAGTGCGATACGCCGGACCAGATCGTTCTCAATCCGGCAACCGAATATGTCGCCAAATTCACCGAAGAGATCGACAAGGCGCGGGTTGTTCATGCGGGTTTTCTGGCCAAGAAACTGAATGGTCAGAAAGTCTCTGGCGAACCGATTGAGGCATCGACAACCATCCACGAACTGGCCAGACAGCTTATTGAAGACAAACGCAAGCTGCTGCCTGTCGCCGACAAGAATGGCAAGGTAACCGGAGTGCTCGAACGCCAGGCTGGCCTTGACGTGTTGCTGGGGCAGCACTGATGGCGGCGGTCGCCGAAAAGATTTCTGCGCCCACCCAAGGCCTGAGCAATCAACAGATCGCATGGGCGATGTTTGCGGTTGCGGTGTTGTTTGCGGTCGCCAAGCCTGTGCTTCCCGATTCCCTGATACGCCTTCCCGAGTGGGCCTTGCTGCCCTGGCAGGAATGGATGCAGGCGATTTTCGATTTCGTTCGCGAGGACCTCGGGCTGATCTACGTCACCCGCGGAATAGCCTCCGGCCTCGAAGTACTGCTCGATGCGACCGCCAATATTCTTTACGGCAAACACCGCTGGCCACGGGTCGGGCCGGTTCCGTGGGCTGCGGTTGCAGGTGCAGCTGCGGTTCTTGGATACTGGCTCGGAGGCTGGCGCCTGGCATTGCTTGCCGGAGGAACGTTCGTCTGGACCGCGGTGATCGGCCAGTGGAAACTGGCCATGGAAACAATGTCGGTCATCGTTGTGGCTGCACCGCTGGCATTTCTGGTCGGCTTGGGACTGGGAATTCTGGCCTGGAAGTACCGATCAGTCGAAAAAGCACTGCGGCCGATGCTGGCGGTGCTGCAGACGCTGCCGTTCTTCACCTATCTGCTTCCCGCCGTCATTTTCTTCAAAGTCGGGCCAACAGCTGCGGCAGTGGCGACCATCGTCTTTGCCATTCCACCAATGGTGTTGATGACGACGCTGGGCCTGAAAAAGGTGTCGCCGGAAGTTGTCGAAGCAGGCCACATGAGTGGCTGTACGCGCTGGCAGATGTTGCGTCATGTCTACATCCCGGCGGCGCGCACCGAAATTCTTGTCGGCGTCAACCAGGTGATCATGCTGTGTCTGGCAATGGTGGTCTTGACCGCCTTTATCGGCATGCCCGGCCTGGGCGCGAAACTGCTGGCGATGATGAATTCATTCAAGCTTGGCCGGTCGTTCGAAATCGGCGTGACGATTGTCCTGATTGCGATCACGCTTGACCGGCTTTCCAAAGCCTGGGTGGTGCAGCAACCACAACATCACGAAAAGGGAACACCGTGGTGGCGTCAGCACATCTTCCTTCTGACCGGCATTGGCGTGTTCATCGCACTGACACTGCTGGCAATGGTGGAACCTTATTTCTTCAAGGTCGGCCGGCGTCAGGATTTGTCGATGGGCCGGGAAATAGACGGCGTAATCAAATATGTTCTGGACATTGATGTGGTGCAGGCAACAACCGAATCGATCCGCTGGTTCCTCAATGTCAATGTGCTGATACCATTTCGAAATTCCATCTTGTGGCTGCCTGTTCCCACGGTGCTGCTGTTTTTTGGCTCATTGGCGTATTTTGTCGGCGGCCGAAAGTCGTGCATGACCGTCCTGATCTTCTTCGGCATCGTAGCGCTGACGGGATGGTGGGATCGCTCGATGATCACTCTGTATACGGTCATCTCGGCGGTTATTCTGGCAACATTGTTTGGTCTTCCACTTGGAATTTTTGCAAGCCGGAGCGAAGCCTGGTCGCGGAGGATATTGCTTGCCTGCGACACCGCACAGACATTCCCGAGCTTCATTTACCTGATTCCGGCGATCATGTTGTTCGGCGTCAACGATGTGGCAGTGGTGTTCTCGATCCTGATTTTCGCCATGGTGCCGTTGACGCGATACACGATCGAGGGCCTGCGAAGCGTGCCGGGAGAATTGATCGAGGCATCGGACATGTCGGGCGCGACGCGCAAACAAAAACTCTGGAATGTTCAATTGCCGCTGGCTTTGCCCACAATGGCTGTCGGCTTCAATCAGGCGATCATGTTCTCGTTCTTCATGGTCATCATCGCTGCCTTTATCGGGACGCAGGACCTCGGCCAGGAACTGCAGAAGACACTGGCCGGCAATGAACTGGGAAAGAACTTCGTTCTTGGCATCAATGTCTCACTGATGGCGCTGGCATTCGACCACATCATCACGCGATGGGCATCTGATCGCAAGGCGAAGTTAGGGCTTGACTGATGAATGTAAGACCCGTGTTCGAAACGCCCTATGAGCGGCGGGGGATTACGACACCCGGACTGCCGATCCTTCCTCACGGGGTGGAACGGTATCCCGTACCCGGCGGTGGCAGCCGGGCAGTGTCGATCCGAAAGGGCGATGAAATTTCGGTGCTCGACCGGGAAGGACTTCAGCCCGCCGAGTTGGTGTTCTTCAATTCTGACGGCGTTGCTGATCCTGCGATGATCGGCGCGCCGGCAAATGGAGATGCATCGGGTATCAGGGCGACATTGTCCGCTGATCATTCAGGTGCGAAGGTGCTGGATAAGCTGGCGGAAGCAGGTTTTGATATCGGGAGTGCAAAATCGGCCCGGCTGTTCACAGACGGTTCGCTTGCCGGCGACATGGAAACCTTTTTTTCCGCCTGCGACGGCCTGCTGATCGTTGCCGCTCCCGGTGAACCCATGTCGCCGGATGGCCAGAACGCGCCCACCGAAATCGTATTGTATCTGCGCCGTGCCGAGCCCGCAGACGGCAAGGCAAACCGGCCGCCGCCGGACCCATTGGCCGATCCGCTTCAGGACATCAATATTCAGCCGGGCAATGCGCATGGTTATGAAGTCAGGGCTGGCCAGTTCATACAGATTGTCGATGTCCAGGGACGCGAATGTTCCGATTTTCAGGCCTTTTCGCGACGGGCGCTGGATGATGATCTGGAACGGGAGATCGATCCAACCACAACCCGGTCATTGATGGGCTTGCTTTATCCCGCGCCCGGTATCTACTCGAAATATTTCAGTGTTGATCAGGAACCGCTGGTGGAGATCGTGCAGGATACATGCGGACGTCACGATACGTTCGGTCTTGCGTGTACTGCTCGATATTATGAGGAACTCGGCTATCCAGGCCACATCAATTGTTCCGACAATATCAACAAGGACATGTCCCGTTTCGGCATCAAGCCGCGTGGCGGCTGGCCGGCCATCAACTTCTTTTTCAACACCATCCTTGATGACGCCAATGCGATCGGTATGGACGATCCGTGGTCGCGTCCGGGCGATTTCGTTTTGCTGAAGGCGCTGACAGATCTGGTCTGTGTGTCGACGGGTTGTCCGTGCGACGTGGACCCGGCCAATGGCTGGAATCCCACTGATATTCAGGTACGCGTTTATGATGAGAAAGAGCAATTCCGGCGCTCGATAGGCTGGCGCAAGAATCCGGAGGCAGAAGTGGAAGAAACGAAACAGACCGCGTTTCATGAGGGCTTCGCCCGGCACACCCGCAACTTTGTCGAATATAACGGCTACTGGCTTGCCAATGACATGACCAATCATGGCGCGATCGCCGAATATTGGGCTTGCCGCGAAAAGGCGGCAATCATGGACCTGTCGCCCTTGCGTAAATATGAGGTCACCGGACCGGATGCCGAAAAGCTGATGCAGCTGTGCGTTACCCGCAACATGAAGAAGCTGGCTGTTGGACAGGTGGTCTACACGGCAATTTGCTACGAACACGGCGGAATGATCGACGATGGAACGGTTTTCCGTCTTGGTGAAAACAATTTCCGTTGGATTGGCGGCAATGATGACAGTGGCCTGTGGTTGCGAAAGCAGGCGCAGGAAAACGGGCTCGAAGCCTGGGTACGCTCATCGACTGACCAGTTGCACAATGTGGCGGTTCAGGGTCCGTTGTCGCGAGAAATTCTGTCCAAGATCATCTGGACACCGCCAGCACGTCCGACGGTGGAAGAACTGCCGTGGTTTCGTTTCACGGTCGGCCGCATCGGTGATTTCCATGGACCGGCGGTCGTGGTCTCGCGCACCGGCTATTCGGGTGAGCTTGGCTACGAGGTTTTCTGCCATCCCAAGGATGCCCTCAAGGTGTTTGATGCCATCTGGGATGCCGGCGAACCGATGGGTATGGTGCCGCTCGGACTGGAAGCGCTGAACATGCTACGCGTCGAAGCCGGACTGATATTCGCCGACTACGAATTCACCGACCAGACCAATCCGTTTGAAGCAGGCATCGGATTTACTGTTCCGCTGAAGTCCAAAGAAGATGATTTTGTCGGCCGTGCGGCAATCGAGGAACGTAAGGCGCATCCCCAGAAAAGGCTGGTCGGACTTGACATTGAGGGGGGTGTCGTGCCGTCGAAAGGTGACTGCATTCGTATCGGCAAAGCGCAGGTCGGAGAAGTTACCTCGGCGATCCGCTCGCCCATCCTGGGCAAGGTCATTGCACTTGCGCGCCTCGATGTGACGCATGCTGAGCCCGGGGGCGAAATTGAAGTCGGACAGCTTGATGGTTTGCAAAAAAGATTGAAGGCAAAGGTCGTGAACTTCCCGCATTTCGATCCGACCAAGCAGCGCGTGAAAGGCAACTACGAAGCCGATGCTGCCGGTTCGTAACCGAAGTTGGACTTGCGCTGCTGCCTGAGCGCCTCTTCCTCCTGCCCAGGGTGAGATCCTTTCAGGGCAATTTCGACACGTTGAAATCACGCTGTTGACTTGACTAATTTTCCTCCAGGAAATCAAAGTTGGCGTGATTTGCGGAGCATCAAAGCACCGCCCAAAACCAACGCGAAATCATCAAGCAAGGAAAATATCATGAAGCGAGTAGGCGTCATCGGCCTGGGTGACATGGGGTCGGGGCTGGCAAAGAATCTGATTGCCGCCGGATTTGAAACTGCGGGCTTTGATCTGAGCGAAGACCGGATGAAAGCCTTCAAGGTTATCGGAGGCATTGCCGCAAACTCGCCGGCGCAAGTCGGTGAAGGTGCTGAGGCGGTTTTTGTCATGGTGATGAATGGCGATCAGGCCAAATCTGTGATTCTGGGCGACGGCCTCGCCTCGACAATGGCCGAAGGTTCTGTCGTGTTGCTGACTGCGACCATCAAAGCCAATGAAGTGCGAGACATTGCGGCCGGGCTTGAAGGAACCGGTATAGATCTCATTGATACGCCTGTATCCGGCGGGTTTCCCGGTGCGCAGGGTGGAACGCTGACCATGATGGCTGCAGGCACGCCCGCGGCGATGGAGCGGGCCAAGCCGGCAATGGAGGCTGTATCCCAGACCATCCACCACGTCGGAGAAGACGCAGGTATGGGCCAAACAGTCAAAGCATGTCTGCAGTCGCTGATCGGTTCAATATTTTCCGCCACGTTTGAAGCAGCCGTTTTGGCGGCAAAAGCCGGTGTCAGCGGGCAGGTGCTCTACGACGTTTTCAGCACATCCAGCGCCGGCAGTGGCATTACAAACAACGCCTTGGAGAAAATCATCGACCGCAAATTCGAGGGCACCGGCAGTCATATCAACACCATGTACAAGGACCTGACCATTTCCATGGATTTGGCGCGTGAACTCGGCGTCCCGCTGTTCACTGCGGCGACGGCCATGCAACTGTTTCAAGCAGGCAAGACAAAACATCCTGAAGGTGACAACTGGGTAGTAACCAGGGTCACCGAAGACATTGTCGGTGCCCAGTTGAAACGCTGAAGGTAGAGGATCGGTTCGATGAAGTTGGGTGTGATTTGCGATGGCATAAGCCGGGATTTGAAACATGCGGTCGACGTGATGGACGAGTTCGGGCTGGAATATGCTGAACTTCAATTCGTCGGCGAAAAGGAAGTGGGTGATCATGGTGCCGCTGAGATCAGCGAGATCGATCGTTTGCTGCGCGACCGGGGCAAGCCGGTGTCCTGCCTTTCCCGGCACGTCTTCGCAGGCATGACGACGGCCAACAAAGCCGGTGACGAACTTCATACAAAGCACATGGATGCGCTGAAACGGGTCATCGACATGGCGCATATTGTCGGTTCGCCCTTGGTACGGATCATGACCAACAAGAAAGAGCAGATCCTTTGGGGCAGCGGAGGTGCGGAGAAGTGGAATGTCGCGCATGGTGCATGGGATGCAACGCTGCCGCTGATCGCGCCGGCGGTTGAACTGGCCCGAAAGGAAAATGTGACGCTGGTGGTTGAGACCGGCAATGGCACCATGGTCAACTCAAACTATACCGCACGGAAACTGATTGACGATCTCGACGCCAAAGATGCTCTGAAAGTGCTCTGGGATCCGGCGAACAATTGCTGGTGCCATGAGCGCGCCTATCCTGACGGTTATGAGGAAGTGCGAGGCGGCTACCTGGGTCACATCCACATCAAGGATGTGCAGGTCGACACGCCGCGGGCGACGCTGGAGGTGCGCGAGATGGGCACCGGTCAGCTCGCCGATCAGTTCCAGCCGATGGCCGATGCATTGCGCAATGACAACTATGACGGCGTCATCTCGTTTGAGAGCGTACATCATCCGGGCAATGGCGATTTCGAAGCCGGATTCCGCAACTGTATCGGTCTGTTCAAACAGATCTTTGGATGAGGATTTGGGGCCTGCCATTGGCGCAATGCTGTCATGCTGAATTTGCAGGCATATGTGGCTTGTGTCTCACCGGCCGTTGTGAGAAGCGGGCGTCAAGGGTGGAGCCAATATCGCCGGAACGCAAATGACCTCCAACGCCAAAGGCGCGCTGCTCGGACTAATGGGGTTCGGCATATTCGCCACGCACGATGTGATCGTGAAATATCTCGGCGCGACCTACAGTCCGTTCCAGATCCTGTTCTTCAGCGTCATATTCGGGTTTCCGTGGCTCTCGTTCATGCTGATCAGCGATGCGCGCGAAGCCAATATGCGGCCGCATCATCCGTGGTGGACGGCGTTGAGAACCGCATCGATCATCACATCATCCTTGTGTGTGTTTTACGCATTTTCCGTTCTGCCGCTGGCTGAGGTCTATTCGATCCTGTTCACGGTGCCGCTGATGATTACGCTGTTGGCGATTCCGGTACTGGGCGAAAGAGTTGGCATTCATCGCGGCGGCGCAGTGCTGCTCGGTCTCGCCGGCGTCTTCATCGTGCTTGATCCGACCACGGCGGAGTTCACCTTTGGCCATGTGCTGGCATTGGTTGGCGCGTTTGCTGCTGCGCTTAACTCCATCATCGTGCGCCGTATCGGCCGCGACGAGCGCGATCTGGTGTTGCTGCTGTTTCCGCTACTGGGCAATTTCATCGTCATGGGGGCGCTGATGCCGCTCGATTACAAACCCATGCCGTTCAGTGATCTGGTGGCTGTCGCCATCCTCTCCGCCCTGGGATTTGTGGCGCTGAACTGCATGATCGGCGCCTACAAAACGGGCGAGGCGGCCATCGTCGCGCCGATGCAGTATTCGCAGATCCTTTGGGCGACGGCCTATGGCGCGTTGCTGTTTGGTGAATATCCGGAAAACCGGACCTTGATCGGCGCCGGGGTCATCGTGCTGAGCGGTATCTATATCGTGTTCCGCGAAAGCCGCAGCAACGTCTCGGAAAACCAGCCGGTTTTGCGCACGCGCAACCGCATCGCTGCGGGAACTTATGTGCGCATCGGGCCAATTTTGCGGGCGCGGCGCGACCGCAAGGAGAAGGCGGAGAAATGAACCGGTTCAGGCCTTGCGCGGAAAATCGTCGATCATTCGTCGGGCGCATAAAGCTCGCTGTCGATGCCGAGATAGCCGTCCCAGGCAAACCAGTAGGCAATGTGGCCGGGCATGCGCGGCAGTTTTTCGCCGCCCGGACCGGTCAGCGCGTCTTCGCCGACGGACCAGTCGCCGCCGCCGTCATTGAGCACCGACAAATCCGAGCCAATCGAAAACTCCCGGTCGCCGCGCTCATATGCGCGCACGGTTCGCGTCGCTTCGTCTCCGATCAGGACGATGTTGCGGCCGCCGATATCGTCATTGATGACCTTGCCGCCAGCAAAAGCCGAGACCGGCCAGGCCTTGGAAGCCGCAACATCGCGGATGCCAAAAACATAGTCCTTGCGCTTCAAAACGCTTTCATCGCGCACGATGGTCGGGAACATCAGTTCCGGACTGGCGAAATAGTCGCGATAGACAACGCCGGAACCGTAATTGCGCCGGTGGCCGGTATCCACCGACAGCACTTTTGTGTCGGGATGGGAAGATTTCCAGTTTGCCCAGGAGGTAATCACCACCGGCCTGATTTTGAGCTTGATGCCGGAATTGAGCAGCGGGCCGGTTACGGGCTGGCCGGTGAACTGGTTCCACAGGCTGTTGGTCTCGCGGTCGAACATCAGCTTGTTTGAGCGGTAGAGAAAACCGGATGAGCCGAAGACCAGCGGCTTGTCGCGGCCCTCGATCCGGGTTTCAAACAGGATGCCGGAGCCGCAAAGCGTGCAATAGGCCAGCGCCAGCGGCACGCCGCCAATCACATCGTTGAACATTTCGTGCCAGCCCATGATGCGCAGCGGATAGGCGCGCGCATCGCCATTGATTTCGATGCCGAACACCAGATCGCTGTCGAGCATGAATTCGGCATCCGCCACGCCAATCAGCTTCGGATTGTCGAGCGAGGGAATGCCGTCGACCGGAACGCCGCCCCAGGTGATCTCCTCAAGACGAATTTTCATGTTTTCCGGCAGGCTGGCGTCGCCGCCGAGAAAGTTCAAAAACAGCGGGTCGATGCGGCGGAATATCTGCAGTTTCAGTTCGCGATAACTTTCATGCGGCTTGATTTCCGGATGAGCCTCCTGCCACAACATGGCGTCCTTCCAGCCGGTGATCGGCTCGCCGGCGAGTTTGGAAAACACGTCCAAGACTTCCGGATGGGCGCCGCGATAGCGCACCGACAGCAACAGCGCCGGCAGAACATCGGGATTGCCGCGTTCGCCGAGCGCCTTCAGCGCCTCGATGATCTGGCCCGGAGCGCCAAACACGGTCTGGCGGCTGAATTCACCCACCTGCTTGTCGGTCAGTTGCTGTGCTGCCGCCGGCCCGAGAAGCGACAGTGCAAAAGCGAAGATCAAAACGGGTCTGGCCAACCGGGCGAACATGAGCGACTCCTTATTTACACCGGAAACTAGCGGGCAAAGGCCGCAGCCGATAGCGGCCTCACGCGCATGTGCGATGAGTTGATGGCGGCCGGCGGGACCGTGCAAAAAAACATTAACCCTGAATGGACATTTTCGGCCGGCGGTGCCCACTTCACCGTCTGAATTACGTTTCACTAACATGATTGTGGTAGCCAAAATGCGGGGTAAAACAGGGCTGGGACATGGAAGACAAAGAAGAAGGCGAACGCCGGCGTCTGCACCGGCAGCCAGTGGACATTCACGGAAAAATCCTGCGCGGTGATAACCTGCCGGAATCCATCTGCAGTATCCGCAACATCAGCAAGCTGGGCGCGGAATTGCGCATCGGTGCCGATCAGATTCTGCCCGAGGAGTTCCAGCTTGTCGTCCGTTTCCGCAACCAGACCTATGAATGCCGGCAGCACTGGCGCGACGGAAAGCGCCTGGGTGTCGAGTTTGTCGGGCGGATTGCCCACGCCAAATCACCGGTCCGTCGTTAGGGTTGGATATATCTCTCCCCCTGCGGGGTAGACAAGCAAAATCAACATCTTAGCGGCAGCTAAGTGTTAGATTTTGCAAGAGAGGGGGTATGTTCTTAACTCAAGATCATCCTTGTTTTGTTGCAACCGGCATCTCAAACCCCTCTCTGGTGAAAACCAAGGACTTGCTTGCTTCGCGGCGCAAACCCAGGTTTTCACTTTCCGCCCGGGGTCGAGCCACTCGTCTCGACCCGTCCTGCGGACCCCGCAAGGGGAGAGATAGGGCTCCGCACCCGCCGCAACCCAAGCAGAATCATCGCTGGCGGTACCGCCAGCGTAATTTCATCCAGTTGTGTGGACATTCTCACGGCGGTTTGAACCCGCACTCCTTTGCCAGCCAGTGGCATTCGCTCAGGATATCGTCGACCGGCTCGCGCGGGCGCTGGCGGTGGCCCGGCGGGTGGCCGGGGCGGATCGGCCCGACCCGGCCCGGTCCCGGTTCGGCTTTGGCGCGTTTTGCCATCAGCCGGTTCAGGCGGCGGGCCTGTCTCGGCAGGGTGGCAAGCGCGATTTTCAGTTTGCGGATGCGGCGCATGAGCTCGACGGCATCCAGCGTGTGATCGGGTTTCTTCAGCGGCACCGGATCGAACACGCCGGGCACGCAAATGCGCGGAATGCCCTTCGGGATCGGCCGCATCGGCTCGCCCAGCGGTATCTGCGGATCGATGAGTTGAAAGGCGGGTAGCGTGTCGTAAGTGGCGAAGGCTGAGAAATCGGGGAGTTGGATTTCCTGCCCGCCGCGTTTCTCCCGCACTTTCTGGCTCAACATCGCCGCGACGACGACGATCAAACGCCGCAGCGCCGATTCCGCCGGGCGCAAAATACGGAGCACGGAGCGGTGCAGAGACGATGGTTGTGTCGCAACCCTTGCAGCGTAATCCTCGGGCTTGACCCGAGGATCTACCGACCCCAGCCGCCCTGTGTTTGGGGAGATTTTGCCCGAACCGTACCCTCCCGCCAGCGTCGAGGATGTGGCGCAGGCCTGTGGATCCTCGCCACTGGGG
>JBFOMG010000054.1:0-23307 GCA_040830725.1 Rhizobiaceae bacterium | reverse complement strand
TTCGAAGGCACCGATCCGCAATCAATCAGCTCGGTGAACTTCCTGCTGAATGAAGAGATGTTCAAGATGTTCCTTGGCTCATTCTTCATCAACATTTTCGATCCGCAGATCCTGTTCAATGACGGCTTTTACGATCTGGTTGACGTGCGCATTCCGAAGGGCACAATCCTGAAACCCATCCGCCCGGCGGCGTTGAGTTCGCGCACCCATCTTCTGGCCCGGATATTCGACATTATGAGTGGTTTGCTGGGGCAGGGGTCTCCCGATGCCCTGTGCGCCGCAGGGTTCTCGGACAGTCCGCACTTCATGTATTCCGGCTACAACACCCATGGCGAATGGTACCAGCTTTATCAGATCGGGTTCGGCGGCATTCCCGGCCGGCCCGCCGGAGACGGTCCCGACGGCCATTCGTTGTGGCCTGCGTTCACCAATGTTCCAAACGAATTCCTGGAAGCTTATTTCCCGTTGCGGATCGTCAAGTATGAGACCATCGCCGATTCCGGTGGTGCAGGTTTGCACCGTGGCGGTAATGGCCTGTCGATAGGATACCAATTCCTCGAACCGGGACAGATATCCATTCATGATGACCGCTGGCTAACGCACCCTTGGGGTGTCAATGGCGGTTTACCGGGAGCGCGCAGTACCAAACTCATGGTTCGTGCGGACGGATCGAGTGAGTGGATGCCGGCAAAGGCGGACCGGATCACGGTCAATGCCGGCGATACGCTCTACTTCAACACCTGGGGCGGTGGTGGATGGGGTGATCCGTTCGAGCGCAGTGCTGAGCAGGTCGCACTCGATACTCAGCGTGGTCTGGTGACCCAGGAAGGGGCTAAGCGTTACGGCGTTGTCCTGACCAACGATCTGCAAGTCGACAGCCGTGCAACTGAAGAACTGCGCCGCCGAATGGCCAGCGAGCGCAAATCGTCGGACCTGTTCAATCGCGGCGGCACGATCGAGGAACTTAAATCGCGCTGCAAGCAGGACACCCACATGGATCCGCCAAAACAGCCGGTGTTCCAGAAATGGATGAAGGGAAGCGTGGCCGCGGAATAGGGGATTATTTTTCTGTGAAACGCGGCGTCATGCAGATTTTGCCGCCATGATCCCTTTCAGATCGATGTTGAATGTCTCGAGGATGATTTCGGCGATCTGGTCATAGACGCAGCCCACACGGATGGTCTCGAAGTTCGAAAGGTCCACGATGGTGCTGCCGAGCCCTTGCGGGTTGTGATACGGCACCAGCCCGTAATCAATCTGCAGGTCGGCGATCGCGCGAACTTCCTCCTGCACATCCTCCAGCCGAAATTTGCTTCCTGTCAGCGATAAATTTGCTGAGGAACCGGACACACAATAGGACTGCTCGCGGGCAAGCCGCGCAACTTCGTCATGCAGTGGCCCGGCGTTCAACAGCACATCCATTGTTCCCTTCTTGGTCGCATTTGTAAGTGCGAAGGGTGGCAGGCTCTTGGCCAACGGGTGTTCCGCATCGAACGGAGCAACGACCGAGAACGGCAAATTGTGGTCCTTGATGATGCACCGCACCACATCACGGGCCTGATCGGAAACATCCAGCAACTCATTGAACAATTGCCAGTCACCAAAATTTCCGCACGGTTTGTCAAATGAACGTTGTTTGGCCGAATAGATGCGTTTGATCGCCTCGTCCTCGTGGCCGACAATGGCGTAACCAACGCTGACCGGAAAAATCGCCACGCCACCACCGCGCAGCGTTTCCATAATGCGCTCCGCGTCCTCCTTGATCGGTTGCCCCTCAAACATGTGTCATCTCCGTTCGATTTTATTGTTGGTTGGTCCCGCTCGCCTGTTCACTGCGAGCGGCGGTACAGGATCGTATAAATGACCAGGAACATTCCGATCATGAAAATTGAGAAAATTGTCGACGCGGTTCCGAGCGCAAACAGGGTCGGCCGGATGCGCTGGGTCATCGATGCGTTGATGTCCAATGGCAGTGTGTTGAACTCGCCTGCCAGCAATGTCGTGCGGGCGAATTCGTCATAGGAGAGCGTGAAGCCGAAAAGGCCCGCTGCCACGATTCCCGGCAGGATCAAGGGCAGGGTGACCTCCTTGAAAACCACCCATTCGCTGGCACCCATGTCTCGGGCGGCTTCTTCCAGGCGTGAATCGAACCGGTTGAAGACCGCCATCATAACCAGGAAACCAAATGGCAGCGCCCAGACCACATGCACCGCAAATGCCGATGTGTACCAGCTGGGCGACAGGCCGAGCTGGCGCATGAGTGTGGCAAGGCCAAGTGAAAGCAACACGCCAGGCACCATCAGGCCGGCAAGAATTGTGTAGAACAAAACCCCCGAAAACCGGAATTTCTTGCGGAAAGCCATGGCCAGCATGGTCGAAAAAAGCGCGGTAACAAGCATGACCATGATGGCCAGGATGATCGATCGGCCCATCGCACCCTGCAGGTCGCCAACGGTCGAGGGTTCGACCAGTTTCTGCCACCAGTGAAAACTCCAGCCCCGCATCGGAAACGACGTACCGCCGCGCGGTCCCTGGAAAGAAAGGATGAACATGGCGATCATCGGGCCATAGATGAAAACCAGGAATATTCCGTAATAGACGGCAAATCCCGTGGTGATGCGCAGGCTGCGTCGGCGTTCCGGTGTCCAGCGTCGGCGCATGGCTCAGAGCTCCTTCCGGATATCGACAAGCCGCAAAATGATGATGATGCCAACAACCATGGCCACCATCAGCATCAGTGCATTGACCGCAGCGAACGGATAGTTCGCGATCCCGTAATAGTTCAGGATCACGGTGCCGGCGGTAGACGTCTTGCCGCCATAAACCACGACGGCGGTCGCAAATTCACCCATCAGCATCACGAACAGGAAGATCATCCCGATCGCCACTCCGGGCAAAGACATCGGCGCGATGATCTCCCGGAATATCTGGAAGGGCGTGGCGCCCATATCCCGGGCCGCCTCGATGATGTCTGGGGGAATTTTCGATAGCGAGAAGAAGATCGGTCCGATCGCCAGCACAACATAAATCTGTGCAAGCGCCACGACATACCCAAATTCGGAGTAGAAGAGAAACGTCGCCGGCTTATCCAATATTCCCAGATTCACCAGCGCCTGGTTGATTAGGCCCCGCCGCCCCAGCATGGGCAGCCATGCGACCGCCCGAATGAGGTAACTGGTCCAGAACGGCACCATGCACAGCAGGAAAAGCGCCAGCTGCCACTTGAATGCAGTTACCCGCATCGCCAGGAAATAGGCAATCGGATAACCGATGATAAGGCAGATCAGCATGACCAGCAGCGTGTAGTAGATTGTCGATCCCAGCGTGGTGACGAAAACACTGGGCCTTACAAATCGCGAAGCTTCTGAATCGAAAAATCCTTCGACGTAGAAATATTCGCCATAATTCGACAGCGAAAAGTCAGGTTCCATCCCCTGAGGTGTCGAAGCCCAGAAGCTGAAGACAATGATCGAGGCCAGCGGAACGACCAGGAAAAGAAACAGCCAAAGAGACGCCGGTGCAATGAGCCACAGCGTGGAAAAGCCTTCTTCCTCGTGAATCAATTCCTTGCTGACGGCGTCACCATCCGGCACCGGCTGAGAGCCGATCAAGCCGGAATGATATTGGTGCGTTGCGTCAGTCATGGGATCCCGCTGGCAAGAACAGGGGCCGGCAGCTTAACCGGCCCCATATGTTGGTCCGCTGGTTGCATGAGAGCGATTTTGGCATATCCGGGAGCCGATCGCTTTCAATGCAATCAGGCGTTCAAGAACTCGGTCCAGCGCTTCACGAGATAATCATTCTCGCTCATGATCGAGTTCCATACCGCAATGTTCTTGAACCGTGCTTCGTAGGAACCGCCATCACGGACAGTGCCTTCAGCAACGAGCGGTGCGCCAAAGGGATCGGGCAGCTCTTCTGCCGCAGGCTTGCCTTCATACCAGTAGTCCCACTCAGCCTGGGAAACGTGATCCTTTACAGGTTCAAATGCTGACATGTAGTAGCCTTGGCGCGCCACAAACGCACCGGCCCAGCCGTCGAGCCACCAGTTCAGGTACTCATAGGCCTGGTCGAGTGCAGCGCCTTCAGCCTTGGCCGAGATGGCCTTGCAACCGTGCCAGCCGCGCATGCCTTCCTTCGGCGAGGCATAAATACAGGGCACGCCTTCGGCATTCACTGCGGTCACCGCCGGCGACCACATGGACTGCAATACGACTTCACCGGAAACCATCAGGTTCACCGACTGGCCAAAGGTTTCCCAGAAAGCACGGAAGTGACCGGCCTGTTTTTTCTCGATGAGGAAGTTCACCAGGAAGTCGATCTCTTCCTTGGTCATGTCGCCTTTGTCGCCGAATTCGATAAGTCCGAGCGCTTCAACGCCCATGGCGGCATCCATGGCGCCGATCTGCGGCACGTTCAGCAGAGCAACCGCTCCGGCGAAGTCTTCGGAAAACAGTTCTGCCCAGCTGTCGATCGGCCGGCCGGTGTCATCCGGATTGTAGCCAAGCGAGTCAGCATTGTGGATGGTTGGCAGCGCTGAAATATAGCGTGACGGACCGTCCGTCGGCTTGCCATTTTCATCGACCCAGATCTTGGTAACAGGTGCGTCGCCCTGGCCGACAGATGAATCTTCGGTCAGCCTGCCGGTCTTGGTAATGTTTGAAACCTTGTCCCAATTCTTGATCCGCTGCGTGTCAATCGGTTGGAACACGCCAGCTGGCAGCATGACGTCGAACATGTCGAAATAGCATTCTGACACTTCGTATTGGTCGTTCTGGTTCAGCGTCTTTCCGAACAGCGCGCCGTAGCCCAGTGCCTGTCCACGAATCTCAACGCCGATATCCTCGGACGCCTTACTCTGAATTTCGTTGATGATACTGACGCCGAGGCCGATCGTTCTGATCGGATCGGCTGCCCGCACAATATTGGGGAAGCCTGTGACGACACTTGCCGTTGCGAGACCTGCCGAACCGGCAACAAAATCGCGACGGGATATGCCCTTGAGTTTTTTGGTTTTTGACATTCTTGTTCTCCTTTCCCAGCCTATTCCCTGTTTGCAAACGGGCATTGGCTACCCGGATGCGATTGTGTCATTGTTGAAACCATACATTAACCTTCTAACTTCGCAAATCGACAATTGGAGGAAGGGAATTTGAGCGTTCTGATCAAAAACGGCCGAATCGTGACTGCGGTAGACGACTATGTCGCCGATATTTATGCCCACGGCGAGCAAATCGACCTGATTGGAAGAGATCTGGACCTGCCCGCCGACCATGTGATCGACGCCAAGGGCAAGCTGGTGATACCCGGCGGTATCGATCCGCATACGCATCTGGAACTCCCCTTCGGCGGCACCACAACGTCTGATACGTTCGAGACCGGTACGCGTGCCGCAGCGTTTGGCGGGACAACCTGCATTATCGATTTTGCCGTGCAGACCAAGGGAACATCAGCGCTCGAAGCGCTTGATACCTGGCACGCCAAGGCAGAGGGCAAGACCGCGATCGATTACTGCTTTCACATGATCATTACCGACATGCCGGAGGACCGGACGCGCGAAATGCGCATGCTCGCCGATGCTGGTGTGACGAGCTACAAATTGTTCATGGCCTATCCGGGGGCCATGCTTTCCGATGACGCCACCATCTTCAGGGCAATGCGCAAGGCCGGTGAAGACGGCACGCTTGTCTGCATGCATGCCGAAAACGGTATTGTGATCGATGAACTTATTAAAATTGCGCTCGAGCAAGGACATATCGAACCCAAATATCATGCGCTGACGCGGCCGACCCGTCTGGAAGCGGAGGGTACCCACCGCGCCTTGGCAATCGCCGAAGTTGCCAAATCGCCGGTCTATATCGTGCATTTGAGCTGTGATGATGCGCTCGACGAATTGCGACGGGCGCAGGCGAGGGGGGTCATGGCGCATGGCGAGACCTGTCCGCAATATCTGCTACTGGACGTAGACCGCTACGACGAGCCCGGATTTGACGGAGCCAAATATGTGCTCACACCGCCACTTCGCGAAAAATGGAACCAGAAGAAGCTTTGGAACGGACTTCGCAGCGATTCACTGAATGTCATCTCAACGGATCACTGCCCGTTCTGTCTGAAAGACCAGAAGGAACTGGGTAAAACGGACTTCAGCAAGATACCGAACGGTGGGCCGGGCATCGAAAACCGCATGAGCCTGATCTACCACAATGGCGTCAACAAGAACCGTTTCGACATCAACCGCTTCGTTGAACTGACATCGACAACGCCGGCAAAAATTTTCGGCCTGTTTCCAAAGAAAGGGACGATCGCCGTGGGCAGCGATGCCGATATCGTGGTGTTCGACCCCGAACATGAAGAGACGATCAGCCTGAACAACCCGCACACTCATCACATGAACATCGACTATAACGCCTATGAGGGCATGAGGGTGAAGGGCTTCACGGAGACCGTGTTTTCCCGCGGCAAGTTGATTGTCGACAAGCGCGAATATCTCGGTCGCGCCGGCGACGGACGTTTCGTCAAGCGGGGTCCTTACGGCGGGATTTACAGGGCTTGGTAGAAAACCCTAGCTTTCTTGCCCGCGTAGGGAATCGGCGATCCGGTCATGGCGGATAATCTTCAATAGCCAGAACAGGATGCAGAACAGGCCGGTCAGGACGATCAGCGCAACGACCGCACCCAAACGGGCCCCAAACTCCGCATCCAGGCTGTTTCCGGGTGTCAGCAAATGCCGGCAAAGGATCTGCACCGCTTGAAGCGTAGCGCCACCACTCAACAGGATGGCGATGAACGTCGACCCGAGCAGCGAACTCAGCACCATCGCCTCGACCTTCTGCTGCTGGACGATATGCAGCCGGTATGCACGCCAATGGAACAGGCAGAATCCGACAATGCCAGTTATCAACGTCACCCACAGTGTGACGTTTTCGTAGGACAGACCGTTGATTACAATATTGAACAGGTCCTCGAACGGCTGATAGAAATACAAGAATATCAATACGATAATGTAGATCAGGAACCCGACCAGGGTCCAAAACCATTGCCAGTTGGTCATTCATGTCCCCCGGTGTTGATTGCTGAACAGTCCTAGATGTTTAACTCTATCGCCGGGAAACCGCCGGGCCAAGACAATTCTTCACTTTTCCGCCCCTGCCGGTGGATGTCTACTATGCCAGTCGGTGTGCTGCTGGAATGCTGCAGCCACCCTGATCAGGTCGCCGTCGCCAAACCAGTGGCCAATCATCTGCAGACCGACGGGCAAACTGCCAGGTGTAAAACCGCACGGCACGCTGATTGCCGGCTGTCCGGTCTGATTGGCCAGGCGGGTCAGCCTGCCAAGCCACTGCGATCCGTTTACCGGCCCCTTGTCGCTCTCGAATTCACCTGTTTCCAGCGAAATTGCCGGCAGAAGTGTCGTAGGTGTGACCAAAAAATCGAACCGTTCCATGAGCCCGGCAACTTCTGCCTGGAAGATTTCCCTCTGGCGACAGGCGCCAAGATAGTCCTGTGTCGAGATTTCACGGCCGAGGAGCAGCCGCGAAGACACGTCCGGTGACATATCATCGTGATGATCCCGGACGCGCTGCTCATGAACGTGGTAAGCTTCAGCAAGACAGGCAGTATTCCAGCATTCAAGCGCCTCCGAAAGTCCGGCAGGATCAGCTTTGGTCAACGAACAGCCCAGGCTTTTCAGTTCCTCCAGTGTGGCGTCGAACACGGAGGCAACATCGCTTGTGACATCTTCCCGAAAATAGGATTCAAGAATGCCTATCCGGCACCCTTTGAGCGTTTCACCATCGGGTTCTTCCGGCATCCGGAACGTTGGCCGGTTCCAGGTAGAAGGGTCTCTGCGGTCCTGTCCGGCCATTATTTCCAGGATCATTCCGCAATCCCACGCGGTGTGCGCGAGCGGGCCTGGATGATCATAGGTTATGCAAAGCGGCTGAATACCGGTGCGGCTGGTGAGACCATAGCTTGGTTTGAGGCCGGTGACACCGCAAATTGCCGCCGGAACTCTGACTGACCCGCCGGTATCGGTTCCGAGGGCGGCTGGCACGAAGCCTGTGGAAACAGCACAGCCCGACCCGGAGCTGGAGCCGCCGCAGGCCCTTTTCATGTCCCAGGGATTGCGCGGCGAAGCACTGACCGCATTGATGCCGGTAGGGCCGTAGGCAAACTCGTTCGGGCTGGTCATTCCGACCATTATCGCGCCCGCTTCGCGCAAGCGGCGGACAACGTGGGCATCCTCTGTGCAGATTTCTGGCGGGTAAACACGGCTGCCACAGGTCCGTTGCATGCCGCGTACCGCGATCAGGTCTTTGACGCCAAACGGAATGCCGTGAACCGGGCTGCGGGGTCCGTCCCGCATTATTTCTCCCTCTGCCTTTGCCGCCTCGGCAAGCGCGGTATTGGCATCATGGGACAGAAACGCCTGCGATTGTTCGTTGTGCCGTTCAATCATGTCTACGCTGTGCTTCACGCAGTCGACCGGCGAGACGGCGCGTGAAGCAATAGCAAGACTGATGTCGTGCACGGACGCGAACCGAAGTGTTTCGCCGGCCACTGGCTTAGCCCTGCGCAGCTGGAACGGCGACCAGTAGCAGGATGCCATAAAGGAGAACGAAAAGCGTGTCCTTGGCAGCGGACAGCCCATGCCGCTGAGTTTCACGCGAGGCAACGACCGTAATCAATTCAAGCACAAAGAATATGACGGCCAGGAAGAAAAACGGCCAGATGGATTCCCACCAGGACTCTGCGCCGGGCATCGGCATTTCCTGCAGTGTTCGCCAGATCAGCAGAAGGATCGGCAGCGCGATCAGGTAGAGATATGCCAACAGAAATCGCAAAGAGGAGGCAGTTCTGTCGACAAGCCAGAATACCAGAATAAACAGCGTTACCTGCACAACATCCCAGAACATGGTCTGGTAGTTTTCAGGCTCAGTCACCAATCGCAGATTTAAAAATGACAGGATCAGCAGAAACACAAAAGCGTCGCAAAACAGCCATTCGCGAAAATTTTCCGCTCCCGACTTGGCGGCCCAGGCCCGGGTCGCCTTGTCCATCAGCAATACCAGGGCAACGACGATTGCCGCCGGATAGAGCACGATCGACAGCAGTTCAAATTGGTTTTTGCTATCAAGCGCTGTCCAGCAAAGAATCAGGAATGCGGCGAGCAACGCCAGAATGCCGAGCAGGCGAACACCCGCTGAAACCGGTTTCGTTTGCACCGTTGCGGGCGCAGACTGCTCAGCGCCTGTTTGGGTGGTACCAGCCGCCTTGGAGAGAGGCTCTTTTGTATCCGGCTTTAGTCCGGTCAATACGGCAATAACGAACACCACCAGCGCGACTACGCCAACGGCCATCATGACGATGAGAAAAATGAGTTCCCGGTTGTCGAGCCGCCAGTCGAGACTGTCTGGCGTGAACTGCCAGATCAGCGCCGCGGCCGCGATGACGATGACGACGGTGGCCAGGATAAACTCGTGCCAAAAACCGGTAGGCCCGGCACTGTCCTGATGACTTGCCGCCTTGGCGGCACGTACTCTCGCATTGATGAAGAACGCGATGAACGCGAGGATGGCGACCGCCGCAATTGCGATCATGATTGCCAGGAACTGTTGTGACTTCACGTCCACCTTTTGTCGCCCTCTCGAAATGCCTCGATTGGCATTCTCTTGTCCACCAATCGCTTGACCGTCAGCCGGAAATCCATACCTGGGTGCAATTTCGCCGGAATTTGTTGCCAGCCGGTTCGCGAAATTCCTGTCAAATTTCCTCCCACACCCGTACCGGATAATGCTTTTCTCTACCGAATTGGTGCGCTTCGGTATACAAAACCGTATCCACACGGAAGTTTCAACATGTCTAATGCAGCAAAAACCGTCGAAATTATCGAAGTATCGCCGCGCGATGGAATTCAAAACGATTCTGTCATCCTGGATACCGAGGTTAAACTCGAACTGATCCAGCGCGCAATCGACGCTGGCGTGGCGCGGATTGAGGTGACGAGCTTCGTCAATCCCAAACGTGTGCCGCAGATGGCCGATGCCGATGAGGTCGCTCGGGCATTGCCGCGCAATGTTGATACCCGTTTCATCGGATTGGCGTTGAACAAGCGGGGTTTTGACCGCGCGGTCAACGCCGGGCTGGACGAAGTCAATTTCGTTGTCGTCGCCACCGATACGTTTAATCGCCGCAATCAGGGCGTGGAAACGTTTGAATCCGCCGCAGCCTGGAAAGAAATTGCCGCTGAAGCAAAGGGACGCATTGATGCCGGTGTCACGATCGGCGCCGCCTTCGGCTGCCCTTTCGAAGGCGAGGTGCCGATATCCCGCCTTATGCAAGTGGTCGAAGCCGTGATGGAGGCGGGTCCGCACGAACTTGCGTTGGCGGATACGATCGGTGTTGCCACACCCACCGATGTCGAACAGCGTGTCTCCAAAATTCGTGACGCATTTCCGGATACACCGGTACGGCTTCATCTTCACAACACGCGCAACACCGGATTTGCCAACGCCTGGGCGGGCATTCAGGCGGGCGTGAACGCATTGGATTCCAGCTTTGGTGGGGTTGGCGGCTGCCCCTTCGCGCCACGCGCTACAGGCAATATTGCGACCGAAGATCTGGTTTACATGCTCGAGCGGTCAGGCGTATCCACCGGCGTGTCGCTGGAAAAGGCCGTTGAAGCCGCCGAGTGGCTTGAAGCGCAATTGGGTAAGACCGTTCCCGGGCTCGTCATGAAGGCCGGTGGATTTCCCGCAGGTGAAGCAGCGCTTGCCGGCTAACGTCTCATCAGAACGTAGCCCCTTTCAAGCCTGGTCCAGAGACACTTCTCCGCGCGCCGGATAGTCATTGCCCAGGATGAAATCGAGGGACTGCAGCACTTCAGATATCTGCGACCGTGCAAACGGTGCGCTCTGAATCGACGCGTAATAAAGCGTCTTGTCCGGTTTCACCAAAAACAGGCCGGGTTCGTTGAACTTGGGCGGCTCTTCCACACCGGTGGTCGTCGGGCCGCGCGAAGTGGAAACGTAGAGACCCCAGTCTCGTGCCTGATCAAGGCTCAAACCATAGGCGATGTCGAGCCGGTCCAGTCCCCATCGTTTCTTCGATTCTTCCGCCCTGTCGCGATCGTCGGTCGAGATCGCGATGACCCGAACGCCACGCCGCTGAAGATCGTATTGCCGGGACTGCGCATCCAAAAGGTATTTGCGGCATATCGGACAATGCCAGCCGCGATAGAAAATCAGCAGAACAAAGTTGTCGGGATTTTCCTGCGCCAGGGACCAGGTTCCACCGCCGGCCAGTTCAAGCTTCAGATCGGGTACCGTCTGGCGCGGCATCAATTTTTTGGATGTGGTCATGAGGACTTTGCCGTTTTCAATGTTGCGAGAAAACCTATGCCGCGGCGCAGGTCGGCGCAAGAAGCACGAACCGAAATCCGATCGGATGTGGCATCGCGAGATTGACCATGCAAACGTCGCATGGGTCGCAATAGTGCGCGGCATGACTATCCGCGCTGACGCTGCAATCTATTCCTTGGAGGTATCAGGCTGGGAGACGGCGCACTTGCTGCATGGCCAAGCGTTAGATTGATGGTCGGAGCAGCGGGATTCGAACCCACGACCCCTAGACCCCCAGTCATATATCAGCAGATCGGGCCAGTCTGCCGAAGGACGGAAAGGGGGAGGACAAAATGCCGTTTTCACCTCCCATCTCCAAATGCCTTGACCGCTTCATAGCCGGCCAGTGCAGCCTTTCGCGCTTCCTGGTGATCGACCAGAGGCTTGGGATAGGTTTCACCCAATTTCACGCCAGCTTCGAAAAGCGAGCGCTGTGATGCTTCAAATGGAGCATGAATGTGGTCGTTTCCAAGTCTGGCGATCTCCGGGCACCAGCGCCTGATATAGGATCCTTCGGGATCGAATTTGCGCCCCTGTAGCATGGGATTGAACACGCGGAAATAAGGGGCCGCATCAGCTCCGCTGCCGGCCACCCATTGCCAGCCTGAGGCGTTGTTGGCCAAATCCGCATCGACAAGCGTATCCCAAAACCAGGCTGCGCCCAGACGCCAGTCGATCCGCAGGTGTTTTACAAGAAAGCTCGCGGCGATCATGCGCACGCGATTGTGCATGTAACCGGTGTTCCACAATTCACGCATTCCGGCGTCGACGATCGGATACCCGGTCATACCGCGCTGCCAGGCTTCCAGGTGCGCTTCGCTATCGCGCCATGCATAGGCATTGAACGATCGTTTCCAGTTTTCATCAGGTATGGTCGGGAAATGATAAAGCAGGTGATAGGCAAATTCGCGCCAGCACAGCTCACTGAGAAACTTCTCGACATCACGAGCCAGTTCAGGTTGCCCGGCAGCCAGAAAATTTGCCTTGGCCCAGATCTGGCGCGGCGAAATTTCGCCAAAATGCAAATGTGGAGAGAGCCGCGAAACGTTCTTCAGGTCCGGCCTGTCACGCAGCCCGGCATAGCCGGAAAGTCCGTTCTCAAGGAAGCTCTCCAGACCAGCCAGCGCGCCATACTCACCGGGCTGCCATATCTCCTGCCACCCGGCCGCCCAGTCCGGATTGGACGGACGCAGATCCAATTCTTCAAGTGCCATACCGATGTCCCGGGCCGGCGTCGCCGAAATCGCAGGCTCCGCCAAGGGAGGTTCAACTGGCCGTGAGCGTGCGACGCGCCAAAAGGGTGAATACACTTTGAACGGCCCGCCGCTTCCCGTTTTCAGTTCCCAAGGTTCGTGCAGCAAATTCGCGTTGCAGCTTTGCGCGTCTATCCCTTTTTCGTTGAGGTGGGCCTTGATCGCCTTGTCGCGGGAGACGGCATGCGGTTCGTAGCACCGGTTCCAAAACACAGCATCGGCACCGGTTTTGTCGATGAGGCTGAGAAGTTGGCTCTGCGGATCACCGCGCAGCAGCACAAAGTCGGAAAATCTGCTGCTCAGCGATTGTAAACTGTGATGCAGCCACCACTTGCTGGCGCCTCCAAGCCCAGGTGTTTCAGTCTCATCCAGAATGAAGACGGGCAGGACCGGCCCGCGCTTGGAAGCGTGGAACAGCGCGGGATTGTCAGCAACTCGCAAATCTTGCCGGAACCAGACAATGGTGGTCATAATTTTCCTCTGTAAGACTGCTCACAACGATCCCAGGAACTCGCCAGCTCGATCCCGATAAGCGGATTGCCGCTCCTCTTTCATTCGATCCCAGCTGCGGTAGATCTGGAAAAGTCGCGGATTTGCATCAAGCCGGTCTCTGTTTCGCGCCATGAAATCCCAATAAAGGGCATTGAATGGGCAGGCTGAGCTGCCGGTTTTGTCTTTCACATCGTAGGTACAGTTTTTGCAGTAATCCGACATCTTGTTGATATAGTTGCCGCTCGCCGCATATGGTTTGGAACCAAGCAGTCCACCGTCGGCAAACTGGCTCATGCCCAACGTGTTTGGTAACTCAACCCATTCATACGCATCTGCGTAAACCGCAAGATACCACTCGTGAACCTGGTCCGGATCGATGCCGGCCAGCAAAGCAAAATTGCCGGTCACCATCAGACGTTGAATGTGATGGGCATAGGCTTCTTGTTTCGTCTGTGTGATAGCTTCTCGCATGCAGTTCATGTCGGTTTCGCCGGTCCAGTAGAAGTCTGGCAAGGAGCGCTCGCCGGCCAGGTAATTGAGCTCTTTGTAGTCCGGCATTTTCAACCAGTAGATCCCGCGAACATATTCGCGCCAGCCGATGATCTGGCGGACAAATCCCTCCGCCGCGTTGATCGGAATTTGGCCGTCGTGGTAGCGGCGCTCCACTTCTCGGCACAGATGCAAGGGATCGAGCAAGCCGGCATTGAGATAGACTGCGAGCACCGAGTGGAACAAGAAGTGCTCGCCGGCCAGCATTGCATCCTGGTAGTCACCAAAACCCGCCGCCGACTTGTCGAGAAAATGCGTAAACGCGGCCTCAGCCTGCTCGCTCGTCACAGCGAACCAAAACGGGTTAGAGTTGCCAAAGTGATCAGAAAATCTGGTCTCGACGGTCTTTATCACCTCACTGGTCGTCACGTCGGGTGCGAACTTTGCCGGACCCGGGAAGCTTGTACCTGGCCGCGCCGGTTTCCGGTTCAATGAGTCGTAGTTCCAGGCGCCACCCAGAGGTTGCGAACCATCCATCAACAATCCGGTCTTGCGGCGCATCTCGCGATAGAAATGTTCCAGCCTCAGTTGTTTGCGGCCATCGGCCCATGTTGCAAATTCATTTGGACTTGTCAGGAACCGGTCATCATCAACGATGTCGACGGGAATTCCGAATTGCTCACGCCACCGAGACATTTCGCGTTTCAGGCGCCATTCCCCGGGATGGGTAACAACAATCTTCTTTACGCTGAAAGTGCTTACTACTCGTTCAACTTCGCCGGTAATCGAGCCTGAGTTGCCAGGATCATCGATCTTCACGTAATCGACCGTCCAGCCATTGTTTCGAAGTTGCGCAGCAAAATGGCGCATGGCCGAGAAGACAAAAATGATCTTCTTTTTGTGATGCTTTACGTAGGAAGCCTCCCCATCCACTTCCGCCATCAAGATACGGTCAGCGCCGCGGTCGGCCTGTCTCAAGGCAGAAATTTCTGAAGACAGCTGATCGCCAAGGATCACGACAAGTTTGGGTGTAGTCACGGTCAATCTCCTGGCGCTGAAGAGAACTCGCTTTGGCGCTCACTTTGATTTGCTCAAAAGTTCACCAGGGTATGGTTGAGCCATCATAGGCCAACAATGTGCCGGACTGATGTGGTTTGGTCCCGTCGATGACATCCAGAAGCCGATGGGCAGCCTCTTTTGCAGAGTGGGTATTTGAACGCGCGTACGGATCGCTCAATCGGGTCGGCACTGTGCCCGGATGAAGACACAAGCAAACAACCTCGGGGCGCTTGCGAGCGATTTCGATGGCGGCGCATCGTACGATTTGATTGAGTGCCGCCTTGGAGGCGCGATAAGAATACCAGCCCCCAAGTTTGTTATCTCCAATCGAACCGACCCTCGCACTTAATGTTGCGAATACGCCGCGACGGTCTTTTGGCAGAAGATCGACAAAATGTTTGAGCACCAGCGCGGGGCCTATTGCGTTCACCGCAAATGATTTCGCCATGGTTTCTTTATCAATCGCTGAAAGGGCCTTTTCAGGCCCTTGTCCGTTGATCGAGAGCACACCCGTCGCATCAATGATGACATCGACCGTATGATGCTTCTGCCTGATGTGGTCCGCGGCCGCCTTGACGCTGTCTTCGTCCTCAAGGTCGATCTGCGGGCTGCTGCCACGAGACAAGCCTATGACAAGCCTGCATGTGGAACATTGTGCCAGCGCCGCCGTCAAAGCCGAGCCGATGCCACCCGAAGCGCCGATAACAATTGCTGAGAAATCTGGCCCAAACGATTTCAATGACCTGCTCCGTTCCGAACCACTCTCAGATATCGAGCCAGGTTCAACAAATGCTTGAACATATGAACGGGCCTCACTGCTCGTTTGCAGAATTGTTACCCGCGCAAGCCGAGTTCCGAATGCCAAAGGTCGTGATCGGAAGGCGTGTCACGCGCCCCAGACGTCATCGTAACGCGGTGTTCCGTCAGAGCGCGGATGGTCACGGTATGTAGCAACAGGCGCCGCCTTTTTTGCGGACGATGAAACAGTCTTGAATGTCCAACCGGTAATGATGACGCCCAGCGCAACCAACAAGTGACCGACAAGCAGCTCTCCAAACCAAACCCACGCACCGGCGCCGGCACAGAAGATCGCCGTCCACATAAAGCTGAGATAGGTCATGATCTGGAATTGTTGCGCAGACGGCAATGACTGCAGCGGATTGTGGTCGGTATCCATGACCGCTTTGTACATTGACAGTAAGATTTTCATGGTAGCCTTCCTCGCGGGTTTCTATTGGCGAGCGAGATGAATGAGATGCGGCCAACCGTGCGACCGCATCTCCTATTCAAGATCACATGGCCGGCAAGAGCACCTTGTCGATCACGTGAATGACACCGTTGTCGGCGGCAATGTCCGCCGATACAACTTTTGCATCACCGATCATCGGACCATTGTCGAGGTCGACTTCCAGTTTACCTCCCTGAACGGTCTCAGCCATCATGCCGTCCTTAAGGTCGGTGGACATGACCTTGCCGGCAACGACATGAAACGTCAGGATGCCTGCAAGCTTGTCCTTGTTTTCAGGCTTCAGAAGATCTTCCACCGTCCCTGCTGGCAATGCAGCGAAGGCGTCGTCGGTCGGCGCAAAAACCGTCAACGGACCCGGTCCTTTCAGCGTCTCAACGAGACCAGCAGCATCGGCTGCCGCAAGGAGGGTATTGAATGAGCCCGCCGACTTGGCGGTGTCGACGATGTCGGCGGCCTGGGCAGCCAGAGTGGAACCAGCCACGAAAAACGCAGTCGCGGCAATTTTACTGATCGAGTTCATGTGAACGTCCTGTCTTGGGATTGAACTTACATCCTGACTACGGTGCCCGAACGGTTTCGGTTCACTGCAAGCAGTTTTTCATTTCGCATCAAGTCTTCAAAATCCAATCTCATCTCGGTTGCGTAAACCAATGAGATCAAAGTCGGTGAAACAAAGATGTTGAAATCAGTCTTGCTCGTTGATGATGACGAGCCCTACTTGCGGGTCTTCGGGCGTGCGCTGCAGCAAGCCGGGTTTGAAGTCTCCACTGCCACATCCATTGAAGATGCCAAACAGGTGTTGGAAATCTCCAAACCCAAATGTGCCATCGTTGATCTCCACCTCAATGCAGAGAGCGGATTCAATTTCATTGAGTATCTTCGGTCCGAACGGCCCGACATGAGAATTGTGTTATTGAGTGGATATATCACGCCAACAATGGCGGCCCGCGCGACCAGAATGGGTGCGGTCGATTGCCTCCAAAAACCGACCGACGTCGAAACACTGAAGACGGTTTTGTTGAAGACCGACGATGATGGGCAGGCACCGTCTTCACAAGCTACAATGGAAGCCTCCCAAATTCGTCTTCAGCATGTTCTGCTCCATTGGGAAAAGAACAACCGAAACTCGACAAAAACAGCAATTGCCTTGAACATGCATCGACGGACGTTGCAGCGGATACTGACGCGCGCTGGCATCGAGCGTCTTGATGAGAACGTCTTTGAGGAACCATCCAGGTTCACAAAACTGCGCCGCCTGTATAACGTTTGGCGAAGATTTGGTGCATCTGATCAACGTCAATCAAGATGAAACCCGGGTGCGCTTATCGGCTACTTCGCAGCGTTTGTAATTCTTTAAAGTTATGGCAGGGAAGACACCTTGAACGAGACGCAAAAGGAAAGCGAATTGCCTTCTGAGTGTTGCGAAGACTTGGACTTGCTATTCGATAAAGCTTGGAAGACGATCGAAGACGGCGTTGCTGATCGGCACATGCCAGCCCACACCCCAACCCTGGCAACGACAGGTAACGATGGGCTGCCGAAGCTCCGCACAATCGTGGTGAGACATGTATCCAAAAGCGAGTTAGTAATTCGATTTCACACCGATATTCGAAGCAGCAAGGCCGCAGAACTGAGGCGGCAGAGTGGCTGCTGCATCCATGTATATGACAAGGCTGCTGGTTTGCAGCTTAGATTCGATGGCTATGCTGAGCTGCATCACGAAAGTACTGTTGCAAAATCGGCATGGGACGGTTCATCACCGATGTCACGCAAATGCTACGGACAACTGCAAGCACCGGGAGCTAAATTGGCCGATCCGAACTTAGCGCGGCTTGATGGTTCTTCAGAAGGCTTTCAGAACTTTTGCGCCGTATTGGTCAACGTCACCGCAGTGGATCTATATGCATTGTCCCACACTGGTCACCGTCGCGCTCACTGGACAGTGAACAACGGAACCTGGACAGGGCACTGGCTGGCACCGTGATCTGAAACCCGATCTTCCTGGCTCGACCTTTTGAACCAGCAACCAACTTCACGAGTTCGACCGAGACTTGAGAGTTTCTCCATAGGTCACCGTTCTCATAAACAGATACGGCATCCGCGGATAAGCCCCACTCAGGGCTACCAGAAACGAGTTCCAGGGCCGCCTTTGAATGGACCTCGCAGGTTCCTTGTAATCCAGCCACCGTAGAAATCGCCGGGTTGCGGAATTACCGGTTCACCGCCGACCTGGCAAAAAACGTCGTGGGAAGCATAAAAGCTCAGGAAACCAGTAATGGGCGAGTATGGTGGTGCCGGTTCAGGATAACACCAGGCCGCATTTTCGATCCGTCTGTCTTCCACGGATATCGAGTAGTAGGTCGCGCGACCCTTGAATTCGCAGTAGCTGGTATGTCCACTTTCAACCAGATGGTCGAATGCGGTATCCGATTGCGGGAGATAGTAGGTAGGCGGATGGCTGGTTTCCAGAATGCGGAAACCCGCCACTGTGTCGGCCAAGATTAAATCGAAGGCAGTGACCACCAACCGCTCGCTGACCGGCTCCAGTTTTGGGGGTCTCGGATAATCCCATACCGATTCAACTTGAAGCGGCATGGCTCTTACCGCTTATTCGCTGGCGCCTGGCCCGGTCGCGCCGCTGCCAAGCTAAAAAACCACGATAAAACACCTGTGCTACCTGCCGTAGCATCGGGGAATGAAACACCCAGGCGAACCAGCGAAATCTCGGCAGCCGGGACCAAATTACCGCAAACGCGTCGACGCCAGTGACCCAATTGTCGCCGCTCGTTCGGGCATGAAATATACTCAGCAATTGCTCACGGCTTTTGCCTCTTGGCAATTGCTCGTCTCGAAGCTCCGTAATGTCTATCCACTCAATATGCCCTACGGTATCGACTTGCTGATAGAAATCCACTTCCAAACGGCATATCGGGCACCCACCATCATAGTAGACGCTTTCAGTAACGCGCGATTTGCTAGAGACATCCGCCTCTTGATTGGATGGTTCGTCCAACTTCCGGTTGGCTTCTTTCAGCTCAGCCATCTGACGAGACGCTATTGCTTGGCAGCACAGCTTCTATAGCCTCAGCAAGCTTTACAGAATCCGGCTTGGTGAAGCTCGAAAACCATGTCACCATCTCGCCATCCGGTCCAATCAGGTATTTGTGGAAGTTCCAGCGCGGCTTGCCGAGGCGTCCAACTTGTTCGTTCGCCCAACGATAGAAGGGGTCCGCATCTTCACCTTTGACCCGGCGTTTAATGGTGATTGGAAAGCCGACATTAAACTTGCTTTTTGCGAATTCGACGATCTCCGCGTTGCCGCCAGGCTCCTGTCCTCCGAAATCATTGGATGGAACCGCAACAATGACCAGCCCGCGATCCCGATACTTTTCATAGAGTGCCTGCAATGGACCGTACTGCTCTGTGAAATTACATTGCGAAGCGGTATTCACCACCAACACGGCCTTGCCCGCAAAATCGGCCAACTCGATGCGCTCACCTTCAACCGTTTCGAAGCTGAAACTGTGAGCGTTGGCCGAGCTGCTATTGTCGGCAAGAGCTGCATTTGCCGCTGTCATGGCTGCCAGAGTGGTCAGGGTTAGTACTTTGCGTTTGAGCATTTTGTTGTCCTAGTCGGTCTTCCGCATTCTACTGTTTTGTTTAGTCAGCCAGATGGGCGGAGAGCATCCAGGCGAACTTGTCGTGAACGCCAGCGCGCTCAATGGCGACGTCATTGGTAACTTCATCGAGTTGGGCAGATGCCGTCTTTGCGAGATTAAGCATGGCCTGCGACAATCTTCTTTGGTCATGAGCCAGATTGCGAACCATGTCTTTCGCCGGGATCATCCCGTCGCACTCTTCCAGCGAAGCGACTTTACCGGCTGTCGCCAGACGGCCATCCACATAGCCACCCAGCGCCCTTAACCGTTCAGCCAATAAATCCTGCGCGACAAAATGATCTTCGTAGATTTCTTGAAAGAGCGTGTGCAGAGGCTGGAACGCCATGCCGGTGACATTCCAGTGGTAGGTCTGAGCTTTTGCCGTTGCGATTTTTGTATCGCAAAGCGCGCCAAACAATTCGGGGAAAGCGACTTGGGCGGTTCCGTCTAATGTTCTCGTCTGGTGGACGTTCATTTTTTGTCTCCGTGTTTGCGTTCCTCTCGTCTTACGAAGAACAGAGCTGAAGGATCACAATTCACCCGAAGCTTCATTGTTGAATATGAGCGGCTCTATCGGGTCTCCCTGATCCGAGCCGCAGTTGTCTCCTGCGGCTTTCCGCCACGTACTGGTCAGCATCTGAATTCGATCAGGCGCGTATCTTCATCAGAACAAAATACAGGAGATAAAAATGACCCTTTCGTCTATCCGAACATGGGCTGTTGCAAGTTTGCTCTTTGTTGTCCCGACGGCTGCAATTTCCGCAGAAACGCACATCGTCGAAATGCTCAACAAGCACCCCGATAATCCAAAGATCAGACAGGTCTTCTATCCGCCGGTTATTAAAGTTGAGGTCGGTGACACAGTTCGATTTGTTTCCTCCGACAAAGGTCACAACTCCGCATCAATCGATGGGATGATCCCAGAGGGCGCAGATGAGTGGAAAAGCAAGCTTGGCAGGGAATTTGAGATTAAGATCACACAGGATGGAACGTATGGATTTGTTTGCACCCCACATTATGGATTGGGGATGGTCGGTCTAATTCTGGCAGGTGACTACTCGGTCAATCTCGATGCTGCCAAGGAAGTCAAGCACAGAGGCAAGGCAAAGAAGGTTTTCAAAGAGCTGTTTGAAACACTGTGATGAATGGTCGTGCAGGGGTCCGTAAACCGAGCTTTCCAGTACCACAATCGTTCGAAGCATCAGTCGACAAGGATCAACACCAACGTATTCAGTGCACCCATTGCGGCTTCATCGAATACCGGAACCCGAAGGTGGTTGTCGGCTCGGTTGTCAGAAAAGAGAAAAAAGTTCTTCTGTGCAAACGCGCTATCGATCCTGGAAAAGGACTTTGGACCATACCTGCGGGCTATCTGGAAGTCGGTGAAACCGCAGAGCAGGGAGCAATCCGTGAAGCTCGCGAAGAAGCGAACGCTAAGATTGCGCTTCACGGTTTGTTGTCTGTCTATAGCGTTCACCAACAGTCCCAAATCCTTTTGATCTATCGAGCGGACCTTGTTGGATCAGACTGCTCTGCTGGTTCGGAAAGTTCAGATGTTCGCCTGTTTTCATGGGAGAACATCCCTTGGAGCTCGATTGCATTTCCAAGTGTTAAATGGGCACTCCGGCACGACAACTCGGTTCAAGATGCCATTCACACTTTTCCGTTCAGCAATCCAGTCGAAGATTGATGTTTGCGATTTGGGAAACAAGTCTAGCACTCCCAGATCGTTGAAAACGCATCCACATCAACGCGAATCCAAGAGGATTAAAGCAAATCGGCCTCACAATTGTTGATCAGTTTCAGCTGGCTTGGTTATGCAACTGCCCTCAAATTCGCTCTATGGTGCAACAATCTCTGAACAGGCCGGCGAGGGTGTCATTCCTACTTAACTTTTCCTGCGCGGATGTAATCCGCAACACGGTGAGCTGCGTAAACAAACGGTAAACCTTGGAAGGAGGATCCCAATGAAAATCTATCCGCGACTGGTTACCGACCTCGCTCAGATGACAATTAAACAAGCAGATATTCTGCGTAGTGAAGGTGATTTTCGGGAAGCAAGCTTGCTTGCCGAATATGGCTTGGCACTGGCCTGTGCAAGCACCCAGACCAGTTCACCCAGGCTCGTTCCGGTCATCGCCCGTCAATAAATTCCCAATAGTCCGGCCCATCAACAATGACATGGTGAGCGCTTCTTTCCAGTCTCTATGGCGCGGAATAACCCTATGGAAATGTACAGCGCCAATTCATGTCGCGTGCTGAGCCTGGCTTTGCAAATTGTGATGATCCGGAATTCGTATGCGAGTGTAACTAACGGTTGAATTCCTGGAGATGATGGAAGGTAAACCATGACAAAATATGTCAATCTGCGGCCAGCGAGAGTGCCTGTATTCAAGTTTGGGGTTGCGATTGCTTTTGCCATGTTCTCCACGCTCATCCTGTGGAGCAAACCGTCACTTGCGAGCAATTCCGAAATGTTGATCGATGATTTTTCTGACCAAACACTGACTTCCGCACTCGGAACCAAATGGCGCAATGTCAACGATACAGTAATGGGTGGCGTTTCCAGCTCCTCGGTAACACATCACAAATCAGAGCGTCATAACTGTTTGCACCTCGCGGGAGATGTGCGGCTAGAAAACAATGGCGGCTTCATTCAAGCGGCACTCGATCTATCGGTTGATGGAAAACTTCTGGACGCATCCGCATTCACCGGTATTCGTCTTATCGCACTGGGAAATGAGGAAACCTATTCGGTGCATCTAAGGACACCCGACAACACTCGGCCCTGGCAGTCTTATCGTGCGAACTTCAATGCCCAAGCCGAGCCGCAGACCATCAATATTCCGTTTTCAAGTTTCAAGCCCTACAAGACCGACGTTCCGCTGGATAACAAGAATCTGAGGCGGATTGGTATTGTCGGGATTGGTCGAGCGTTTCAGGCGGATCTCAAGATCTGTCAGATTAGCTTGTATCGATGATTCTATCGAAATCGCACTTGGGACTGCATTTAGCTGCAGACGGTCTATATTGGCCGTGTTATTCGCGTGAAACGCATGGCTGTGCTCCCATTACTTCTACCCTCGACCCAGTGCTCATGTTCGGCCCTTTTCGCTTACAAAAGAAGTAATCAGTGAGCGTTGGGGTAAGCGAACCGGAACTCATTTCACTGTCAATTGTGCCAAATCGCATACCGACAAATAAGTGCCCTCAAGATCGCGTTTCACCTTACACTGAGGAGCAGGGTCTCAACCTAATCAAGCTTTGCCGGTGCAGACCGGACAGCGAAAAAACCGACCGCTAAGGCGCCACCCAATGCCAGGAGTGCAAGGCTTACTTGATCTGACCAGTTGCGAACCGCAATCGCGACAAGGGCCCAGATCAACGTCAAGCCATATTCCGGAGCGCCAACAAATTTCCATTGGACAATCAGTGCAACGATCAGCACCGAAATCAGCGCGATCCAAGCCCAACCGACTTGTCCCAAGAACACACCATATCCGGCTCCAAGCAGACCGACAGAAACAAAGCTCGCGGCTGTCAACCAACCGGCATAAATTGCCAGAGGGACTTGTAGAAGCCAGCGGTCCTTTGCTTCCAGTGATCTAAAAGCCGCGATCAGGGCAGTCACCAACATTATCAAAATCAAAACCGTGGCCCAAACCGGGCTGATTTTGGCAACCGGGATCCAACTCGCACCGATGGTG
>JBFOMG010000053.1:0-62803 GCA_040830725.1 Rhizobiaceae bacterium | reverse complement strand
CTCTTGTCTTTTCCAAGCACTTACTCGGGATGCTCCCTCGTAAATGCAGGAAAAGACTTTCTCTCCCGCAAGGGGAGAGATAGGGGCGGTGTCCGCTTGATTCATCTCGCCGCATGGTGCAAATCGGCGCCTTGAATATTCGCGAACAAAGGCCGGAACCGGGTATGGACAAGTTTACAAAGCTCACAGGTGTTGCAGCGCCGTTGCCGATCGTCAATGTCGACACCGACATGATCATTCCGAAAGACTACCTGAAGACGATCAAGCGCACCGGTCTTGGTTCCGGACTGTTTGCCGAGATGCGCTTCAATGAAGACGGGTCCGAGAACGGCGATTTCGTTTTAAACAAGCCGGCCTATCGCAACGCGCAGATCCTGGTCGCCGGAGATAATTTCGGTTGCGGCTCGTCGCGCGAACACGCGCCGTGGGCATTGCTCGATTTCGGCATTCGCTGCGTGATATCCACCAGCTTTGCCGACATTTTCTACAACAACTGTTTCAAGAACGGCATATTGCCGATCCAGGTCTCTGCGGAAGATCTGGAAAAGCTGATGGACGACGCCGAGCGCGGCGCCAATGCCACGCTCACCGTCGATCTTGAGGCAATGGAAATCCGCGGGCCGGATGGCGGCGTGATCAACTTCGATCTGGATGAATTCAAGCGCCATTGCCTGTTGAACGGAATCGACGATATCGGCCTGACACTGGAAAAATCGTCAGCGATCGATGCATTCGAAAAACAGGCTTCACAAGCAAGGCCGTGGGCGTAGAAGCGCTGCTGTGAAACCCTTTCTGCCGAAGCGCTTCGAAAACATCGCATTCGGCTTTCTGCTGGCAGGCATGATGTCGTTTCTGGTAACCGGACTTGCCACTTTGCTGGCGGCAGGCCCGGGCAGCGCATTTGTTGCCTTGTGGATGAAGGCATGGCTATCATCCTGGGCGTTAGCGTTTCCGGTTGTGCTCATTGTCGCGCCGATCGTGCGGCGGGTTGTGCAGCGGATTATCATCGAGGATTGAAGCATTGAGCCGGAAACTGATTTCAACCGGATCACCATTTGAGAAGACCGCCGGTTATTCGCGGGCGGTGGTCGATGGCGACTGGTGTTTCGTCGCCGGCACCACCGGCTATGACTACGAGACGATGGTCATGCCCGACGATGTCGCGGAGCAGACCCGCAATTGCCTGGCGACGATCACTGCTGCGCTTGAGGAAGCCGGCTTTTCGCTAGGCGACGTGGTGCGCGCCCGCTACATTATCACCGATGCAACCTATGTCGATACGGTGTTTCCGGTGCTGGGTGAGGCTTTCGGCGACATCCGTCCGGCATCGACCATGATGATTGCCGGGCTGGTCAAGCCGGAGATGAAAGTGGAGATCGAGGTAACCGCCCGCAAGACGCCGTCCTGGACCGGCGCGGAATTTTTCGACCTACCCGGCGATGACGATTGATTTTTCTTCGGTCTTGACCGGCTTGCCGTCGCGCAGCAGGTCAACGACGATCCGGTAGCGCCCCGGCGCCGGCCTGCCGTTGCGGCCGGCATAAATTGCCAGTTCCGCCTGTGGCTTGATCGCCGGCAAGGTGGTTTTGGCGGCGACGATCCCGCCTGCCGGACCGAACAGCCGCAACTGAACCCGGTCGCCGCGGCGGATATTTACCAGCCAGCTCCATGCAATCATTCTGGCTGATTGCGCGGTGATTTTTTCCGGCGGGCCCAGTTTCGACAATCTGCCGGCAGCGACATTGGCGCCGGTCAGACCGGAACCGAGAAACTCGGTATCCCCGAATTTCGCCCCACGCAATTTGGTGCCGGAAAAATACGACTTGCCGGCATCTGCGGTTGTTGAGCACGGTTCACCGGACAGCCTGCCGGAGACGGGATCGACAATATTGCCGTTGCGGGTAACGGCAACATGCAATCCGGGATAGTAGGCCATCCCGGACGCGCCGATCTCGCCGATCTTCTGGCCTTTGACCACCGTGTCGCCAGCGGCAACTGCCACGCTTTCCCGGCGCATATGGCAGTAGTAGGCGACGGTCGCATTGCCATGATCGATGGCCGCGCCATTTCCGCACTCCCGGCCAAAGACATTCTCGGCATCTTGCTTGCTACGGACGATTTTGCCGGCGAGACCATCGCGCGCCTCGATCACCGTTCCGGCGGACATGGCGAAGACTTCAACACCCCGGGCGACCTCGGCCATGGACATAAGCCGGATGTCGGTTCCCGGATACCCGTCGCGTGTGGCGGATCCGCAAAACGGATCGGTCGCACGGCGGCCCGGATCCATATCCGGCATCATCTGGATGAAGCAGTTATCGCCGATTGTGCAATTGGCGGGGAAGGCAAATTCGCCAGCGGCAGTCCGGGAAAGTCCTGCCATCAAAACAAGAAACGCAATCCCCGGAATTCTCGCTGCACCGCCCATCGGCGGCCCGCCCTTTCTCCCCGTAGCTGATCACTGTGTTACCCTGAAAGCGCCCAATCACCCGGTTGCATGCCGCCGCTGGCCGGTCTACAGGCTTTCGCAGATTGTGACAGGAAAGGATATTTGATGGCGGTGCGCAAGCTTCTTCTTCTTCCAGGCGACGGAATCGGTCCGGAGGCCATGGGCGAGGTCCGGAAACTCATCGACATGATGAACAATGAAATGGGTGCCGGATTTGAGCTTGATGAGGGTCTCGTCGGCGGATCGGCCTATGATGCGCATGGCCAGTCTATTTCCGAAACCGATATGGAAAAGGCGCTTGCCGCCGACGCGGTTCTGTTTGGCGCGGTTGGCGGTCCGAAATGGGATGACGTTGCCTATGAGGTTCGCCCCGAAGCAGGGCTTCTGCGCCTCAGAAAGGATATGTCGCTGTTTGCCAATCTGCGCCCGGCGATCTGCTATCCGGCGCTGGCTGCTTCGTCTTCCCTCAAGCCCGAAGTGGTGGAAGGACTGGATATCCTGATCGTCCGCGAATTGACCGGCGGTGTCTATTTCGGTGAACCGAAGGAAATCACCGATCTGGGCAATGGCCAGAAACGCGCCGTCGATACCCAGGTCTACGATACTTTCGAGATCGAACGGATCTCCGGCGTTGCCTTCGAGCTGGCGCGAACCCGCGCCAACAAGGTCTGTTCGATGGAAAAGCGCAATGTGATGAAATCGGGTGTGCTCTGGAACGAGGTCGTCACCGCGATTCACAAGGCCAAATATTCCGATGTTGAACTCAGTCACATGCTGGCCGACGCCGGCGGAATGCAGCTGGTGCGCTGGCCGAAACAGTTCGATGTGATTGTCACCGACAATCTGTTTGGCGACATGCTGTCGGATGTTGCAGCGATGTTGACCGGATCGCTCGGCATGTTGCCGTCAGCCTCACTGGGAGCGCCCGATCCCAAGACCGGCAGCCGCAAGGCGCTTTATGAACCGGTGCACGGTTCAGCGCCCGATATTGCCGGCCAGGGCATCGCCAATCCGATCGCAATGATCGCCTCATTCGCCATGTGCCTGCGCTATTCGTTCAACATGGTTGGGGAAGCCGACAGGCTCGAGGCGGCGATATCCGACGTGCTCGACAATGGCCTGCGCACGAAAGACATTATGTCGGACGGCATGACGGAAGTCGGCACGAACGAAATGGGCGAAGCGGTGCTCACCAGGTTCCGGCAACTATCGGGTTGACGAATCGCGTAACCGGTGACGCTATCGCGCCATGACCCGGCCGGTTTCAATCAGCAACAGACAAGCACGTGCGATCTGGTTGCGCGCGCAGCGGCTTGATGAAACCAACCCGTTCGGCCACGGTCCGGAGGCGGTGCTGCGAGCCGTTACGCAGCTGGGCTACGTTCAAATCGACACAATCAATGTGGTCGAACGCTGCCACCACCACATTTTGCTTAGCCGGATTCCGGCCTATCGGCGCGGCGACCTCGTCTGTGCCCAAAGCCGCGACAAATCTGTATTCGAATATTGGACCCACGCGCTGTCCTACATCCCGACCAGCGATATGCGGTATTTTCTGCCGGCAATGAAGGCACACCGGGCAGATTCCGACAATTGGTTCTCCTCGGTCGCGCCGTCGCGGATGCGCCGCGTGATGGCAGAAGTGCGCAAGCGCGGCCCGCTATCCATCCGGGATATAGAAGACAAGCGTCTGGTAGCAAAAAGCCATGAATGGGCCAGCAAGAAACCCTCCAAGAAGGCGCTGGAAAAGGGCTTCTTCGATGGCCGGTTGGCGATCGCCGAACGATCGGGGATCATCAAATCCTACGAGTTGATGGAACGTCATTTCGGCTGGGACAAGCCACCCAGACCCGCGACCGGGCGGCAAATCACCGCCTATCTGCTTGATCGCGCCCTGCGGTCACAGGGTTTTGTCAGCCTCGATTCCATCTGTCATCTGAACGCGCCGGCCAAAAAGGCAATTCTCGAGCTGATTGAGAGGCGGGTGAAAGCACGTAAGCTCAAACCGGTTCTGATCGAGGAAGACGACACGCAGTATTGGGCTGAGCCCGAAAATCTGGATGAGCGGCTTTCACCTGACGGTGAACTGACGCACATTCTTTCGCCCTTCGATCCCTTGATTATTCAGCGCAAACGGACCTCTGCAATCTTTGGCTACGACCACATATTCGAAGCCTATGTGCCGGAAGAAAAACGGCGCTTCGGCTATTTTGCGCTACCTGTACTGGTGGGCGATGAAATCGTCGCGGCACTCGACCTGAAAGCCGACCGGCAGGCTGGAGAGCTGAAGATCAAGCAGTGGAACTGGATCGGCAATTACCGGTCCACGGATATCCAACAGAGAATCGAGGCCGAGCTCGACAGGTTCGAGAAGTTTCAGCTTGCTGTTGAGTGAAGCGACCTGCGTCAAACCAAATCCGGATGCTGATCACAACACACCGGCTGGAACCGGGCCCCATTTGTTGTCGTGTTTTTGCGATGGAATGAGTGCGAAGACAAACAGGATCAATCCGCCCACATAGGGGACGAACACAAGAAGATAGAACCAGCCTGAAAGGCCAATATCGTGTTGCCGCCGCACCATGATGGAGATGGACGGCAGGATGATCGCCAACCAGCCCAGAACCACAACGCCAATGGTAATGTAGGGCTCTTCATAGTCTATGTTGCCAATGGCAAAATCCAGCGCCACTCCAATGACCCCCAAAACTGCCAGGCCGAGATAGACAAACAACACGAACCCCCAGAATTCCTTGCGCCGGGCGCGGGAACGGAAATTGACATAGTCGGTGGTGATTGCCCGTTTGAAATAGCCGAACAAGCTCAATGCGCCGCCGAGGTCTTCTGAGACCGGCATCGCGGCGGGAGCGCCGGGTTGTGCCGCTGCAGCTTGTACGGAAGGGACGGCGCGAGCGGTTTCGACAATGAAAATCTCGCGCGCCAGATCGCCATCGGTACGAAAATCAACGCGCGAGCCTTTTGACAACGGCTGCAATTGCTGCAGGTCAGCGCGAGCGAAGGCGTAGCGATTGCCGTCATCACCGCTGATGAAACCCTGGCCGATATTATCGTCATAGTGGAGTACTTCGCCGCGCATGATTTTTCCCGCTACCGGTCCATTACCGAATGATTCGCCATTATGACGTTGAAATGATGAGGGTAAAGTTACTTACCAGGCATCCACAAAGCGCCTGCCGCCTGATGGCTTGACCTGGCCAGCGGCGTTCAGTCCGGCAACCAGCCATTTGCGGGTTTCGGCCGGGTCGATGACAGCATCGAATTCGACTTTGCGGGCTGCGTTGATCGCCCGGCCCTTTTCATAGGCCTTCGCGACGAGCTTTTTGAACAAAGTCTCCCGTTCTTCGTGATCTGCAATTGCTTCCAGCTCTTTCCTCGCTCCCAGGCGTACCGCGCCTTCAAGCCCCATGGCGCCGACCTCGCCGCTCGGCCAGGAGACGGTGAAACTGGGACGATGGAAACTGCCGCCCGCCATGGCCTGGGCGCCCAGGCCGTACCCCTTGCGCAGAACAATCGTGAACAAAGGTACGGAGAGCTGGGCCCCGGCAAGAAACAGGCGGCCAATATGGCGGACCTGCGCCCTGGTCTCGATATCGGGACCGACCATGAAACCCGGCGTGTCGCAAAGCGAAATCACCGGCAGTCCATGGGCATCACAAAGTTGAAGAAACCGCGCAGCCTTGTCCGCCGCTTCCGGATCGATCGCACCTCCCAAATGCATCGGATTGTTGGCTACCAAACCGCAAGGACGGCCTTCCACTCGAACGAGTGCAGTTATCATTCCGGTTCCGAAACCACTTCTCAGTTCCAGAATGGAATCACTATCCGCGATCGCCGCAATCGCCTTGCGCATATCATAAGCGAGTTGACGATCCTCAGGCACAATTCGCCGGCAGGTGTCTGGTTCAGGCGCCTTCCAATCCTTCAAGCTGCCCTGGAAGTAGCCCAGATAGGTTTTGGCCGCGGCGGTCGCATCGGCTTCATCTTCAACCAGGATATCGATGACGCCATTGGCCGATTGCACATCGGACGGACCAATTTCCTCCGGGGTATATGTTCCAAGGCCGCCGCCTTCGATCATGGCGGGGCCTCCCATGCCGAGATTGGCATTTTTGGTCGCGATGATAACGTCGGCAACCGCGGGGAAAGCAGCATTACCGGCAAAACACCGCCCGGCGACGACGGCAATGAGTGGAGCTTTTCCCGATAGCTGTGCAAACCGGTAGAAGCTCGGAACATCAAGGCCGGAAAAAGAGATATCGAACGCATCGACATCATTCGGCCGGCCACCGCCGCCCTCTGCGAATATGATGGTGGGAATCGGATTTTCATGCACAACGTCGAGCAGGCGATCAATTTTCTTATGATGAAAATAGCCTTGCGTGCCCGCCATCACCGTATAGTCGACCGCCAAAATGGCGCAGGATGATCCTTCTTTGCCGAACATTCCGGCATTTATCGTACCGATCCCGGTGACAATGCCGTCGGCAGGCGATTTTGCGGTCAGTTCTTCATCGGAGAACTTCCTGCGCTGGGCGGCTGTCGCAAGTCCACCATATTCGATGAAACTGTCTTCATCGACGAGGTCGTCAATGTTTTCGCGGGCGGTGCGCATGCCGGTTGCATGCCGTTTGGCAACCGCATCGGCGCGGGCCTCATCGAGTGTGGCATCATTGGCGATCCGGGTTTGTTGAAGATCGGCTCTGATATCGGCAGATTTCGTCGCGGTGGATTGCGCGCCGTCGGTTTCTTCCGCTGCGACCGGCTGAAGCTCGATCAACATGGCACCTTCTTCGATGGCATCTCCTTCGCTAACATGGATTGCCAACACCCTGCCCGCTTGCTCAGCGCGAATTTCCTGGCGCATCTTCATCAGCTCGGTCGTGAGCAAAAGCGCATCGGCGGAAACAATTTTGCCGGCTGCAACTTCGACCGAACTTACAATTGCGGCAGAATTGGACCTGATGGTCACAATATCGTTTGGTGTGTCATCCATAAAAAACATTCTCGCCGGGTTTTAAAAGCCGTGATGTGATGTGTGGCGGGTAGCACAGCAGAGACGCCGAAAAAACACTTCGTGGCAATCGACCGATTGACTCAAGCGGCAAAGCGCAACATAAGCAGCGGCGAAATGGAGAAAACAATGCATATCTACGGATCGGACATTGTTGTTGCATGCAGTGTCGGCGAACAGGCCGGCCTGAATTGCTGTGCCATTTCCACCAAACGCACGGCCAAAACGACCACAAAACCGGTCTGACCTCTCTGGCCTGCCCGCAACTCCCCGGGGCACAAGCCGGGGAAGCGAGGACCCGCGATATGGCCACGCGGGTTTGGAGTGAGGGGAGGCAAACAGGAATTAGCGAAAATGGGTTTCAGAATTGCGATTGCCGGCGCCACCGGAAATGTGGGCCGCGAAATGCTCAACATCCTGGAAGAACGCGGATTTCCGGCCGACGAGGTCGTGGCGTTGGCGTCACGCCGTTCGGTCGGGACGGAAGTATCCTATGGCTACAAAACGCTGAAGGTTCGCGATCTTGCGACCTACGATTTTTCCGATACCGATATCTGCCTGATGTCTGCAGGCGGGAGCGTCTCGAAAGAATTTTCACCCCGGATCGGCAAGCAGGGATGCGTGGTCATCGATAATTCTTCGGCCTGGCGCTACGACGCGGATGTTCCGCTTGTCGTCCCGGAGGTTAACCCGGACGCCGTGGAAGGATTTCGCAAAAAGAACATCATTGCCAATCCGAACTGCTCGACGGCGCAACTGGTGCTCGCCTTGAAGCCGCTACATGATGCAGCAAAGATCAAGCGCGTTGTTGTTGCGACCTACCAGTCGGTTTCCGGAGCCGGCAAGGAAGGCATGGACGAATTGTTCGAGCAGAGCCGTGCCGTCTTTGTCGCCGATCCGATCGAACCGAAAAAATTCACCAAGCGGATTGCATTCAACGTCATTCCGCATTGCGACGATTTCATGGATGACGGCGCCACCAAGGAAGAATGGAAGATGGTGGCCGAGACCAAGAAGATGGTCGATCCGAAGATAAAGCTGACGGCAACCTGCGCGCGGGTGCCCGTGTTTATCGGCCATTCGGAAGCGGTCAATATCGAATTTGAAAAGCCCATTTCCGCCGATGAAGCGCGCGAAATTCTGCGCGAAGCGCCGGGCTGTCTGGTCGTCGACAAGCGTGAGGATGGCGGATACGTAACGCCTTATGAATCGGCGGGCGAAGATGCCTCCTTCATCAGCCGGATTCGAGAGGATTCGACCATCGATAATGGGCTAAACATCTGGGTTGTGTCCGACAATCTGCGAAAGGGCGCAGCGCTCAACACGGTGCAGATCGCTGAACTGTTGCTGGCACGCGGGTTGATTGAGCCGAAGAAAAAGGCTGCCTGATCGGCAGAACCGGCGCAGCAGTGGCCTGGATCGTTCGAATACTCAAATCCACATTCGCCCTGCCGGTCTGGGTGCTGGTGTGGATTTTCGTGTTCCTGCTGCCGGCCAACTTTGCCGGCTTCTGGTTTCTCGACACCGATGTCGGGTTCTGGGTCAGCGTGCTCGGGGCCGGAGCGATTATCGTCAATATGATCCCGGTGCTGGTCAATGGCGGGGTATCGAAGGTTTTGGCGATCCCGCACCTGATCTTCTGGATACCGCTGGAGATCATTTTGCTGCGGCTTGTGATGACGGGTGATCTTGCAACGTCAGAATGGCGGCTGGCGATCGCCGTTCTGATTATCAACGGCATTTCGCTTGGCTTTGATTTTTACGACACGGCCGAATGGTGGAAGGGCAACCGCAAGGTAGTCGGCTATGAGGACGAGCCGGTCAGGCTGTGACAGGCTCATTCAGCCCGCGCTTCTCCATCATGGCTTCGGCAGTTGGCATCTTGCCGCGGAAAGAAAGGTAGAGTTCTTCCGGGTCAGCGGTGTCGCCTGCCGAATAGATGTGTTTCAGCAATTTGCCGGCAGTCTCGGCCGAGAATACATCGCCTGTTTCCTCAAATGCAGCGAAGGCGTCGGCGTCGAGCACCTCCGACCACATGTAAGAATAATAGCCGGCAGAATAACCGTCACCGGCAAAGACATGCAGGAAATGCGGTGAGCGATGACGCATGGCGATCGCGTCCGGCATGTCAAGCTTGACGAGCGTTTCCACCTCAAACGCCTGTGGGTTTTCCGGCAAAACTTCACTGCCGTGATAGACCATGTCCATCAGCGCGGAAGCCGTGAACTCAACGGTATTGAAACCGGCATTGAACGTTTTTGCCGCCAGCAATTTCTCGCGCAGCGCGTCCGGCATTGGCTCGCCGGTTTCAAAATGGCGCGCATAAGCAGAAAGGATTTCTGGCGTGGTCAGCCAGTGCTCATAAAGTTGGGACGGCAGTTCGACAAAATCTCGCGATACGGATGTGCCCGACAAGGATGGCCAGGTCGCTTCGCTCAACAAGCCGTGCAGGGCATGGCCGAATTCGTGAAACACCGTATTGGCTTCGTCCAAAGACAGCAGGGCCGGTTGACCCTTTGCCGGCTTTGCAAAATTGCAGATGTTATAGATGATTGGCTTTTCGCCTTCGCCCAGCCTGTGGCTCGATTGCAAAGCACTCATCCAGGCGCCGGAGCGCTTGGATGATCTGGCGAAATAGTCGGCGAGAAACAGGCCGCGATGACTGCCATCCCTGTTGATGACTTCGAATGTTCGAACATCAGGGTGCCAAGCCTGTGTGCCTTCAAGTTCTCTGAATTCCAGACCAAACAGTTTGGTCGCCACTGCAAAAGAGGCTTCGAGGACGTTTTCCAGTTTCAGATAAGGCTTCAGCTCCGCTTCGTCGAAGTCGAACTTGCTTGTTTTGAGCTTTTCGGCATAGCGCCGCCAGTCCCAGGCGGCGATATCATGATTATGGCCTTCGGATGCCGCGATTTGCGCCATATCCGCTTGGTCTTCCGCTGCGCTCGCCTTGGCCCGCTCCCAGACAGGTTCCAGCAGTTTCATCACGGCATCGGGCGTTTTGGCCATTGTGTTATCGAGTTTGAATGCGGCAAAGGTTTCGTATCCCAGCAGCTTCGCCAATTCGACACGAAGGCGGAGGGTTTTTTCGATGACAGGCCAGTTTTTGTTTTCGCCGCGTTCGACAAATGCCTTGTGTACCGTTTCACGCAGATCGCGGCGCTCAGAAAATGCCAGGAACGGTTCGGCGATGGAGCGCGACAGGGTGACGACAAACTTGCCTTCATGACCGCGGCTTTCTGCGGCGGCTGACATGGATTCGCGCAGAAATTCCGGAAGTCCCTGCAAATCCGCCTCATCCAGGATGAGCTGCCATTCGCTTTCATCGGCAAGAACATTCTGTCCAAATGTGATGCCCAGCGAAGCCAGTTCTTCCCTGATTTCCGCGAAACGCTTGCGCGCCTTACCCTTGAGATTGGCACCAGCCCTGACAAACCCTTTCCAGCTCTTCTCCAGAGCGCGTACCGTTTCTGCGTCCAAATTCAGCTGCCCGCGGGACCCATGGAGCGTGTCGATGCGCGCGAACAGTTTTTCATTCAAGCCGATTGCCGTGTAGTGACGCGCCATCCTGGGCGCTATGTCGCGCTCCAGCGCCTGGATAACATCATTGGTGTCTGCCCCGGCCTTGCACCAGAAGATCGATGCAACACGCGATAAAGCTTCGCCAGAGAGCTCCAGAGCTTGAAGCGTGTTTGCAATTGTCGGCGCTTCCGGATTATCGGCGATCGCGCCGATTTCGGCACTATGCGCCTTCAACGCTTCGTCAAAAGCCGCAGAAAAATCACCATCTCCAATCGATGGAAAATCCGGTAGTCCGTATGGCCCTTTCCAGTCGGTCAGGGATGGATTTGTGGTTGATGGATCGAATTCGTCAGTCGGCATCAGCAGGTCACCGGTTTGGAGGAATGAATGTGAACAGATTTAGATCCGGAGCGGCGTCAGTCCACATCCGGACGTGCAAAATCGCCTGTTTCGTTGTCCATGATCCACAGTTCGCCAGAGGAAATGTCGAACCAGGCACCGTGCAATGAAAGCCGGCCCTTCTTCTCCAGGATATCGACGCAGGGAAACGTGCGCAAATTTGCAACGGAATATCGGATGGAAATGCGCTCAAGTGCCGTCTGACGCTCACCCGCAGTCAGCAATTCGTTACCCGCAACGGCTTCTGCGGCCGGATGGATGAGGCTCATCCATTTGCCGATGAAGTCGCCGGGGGACAGCGGTTCCATTGCGGGATCGAGTGCGGCCTTTATGCCACCGCAGCGGCCGTGGCCCATGACAACGACATGCTTGACCTTCAGGCTCTGAACCGCAAATTCCAGCGCAGCCGAAGTGGAATGGAAACTCCCCGTTGGAGAGTAGGGCGGCACCAGATTGGCCACATTTCGAACCACAAACAATTCGCCGGGGCCCGTATCGAAGATTGTTTCAGGCGCGGCGCGGGAATCGCAGCACGCGATGATCATCGTTTCCGGTTTTTGTCCTTCGCTGGCGAGCTTGCGATAGCGGTTCGATTCATCAGCGTAACGGCCCGCAATAAAATTACGGTATCCGTTGGCAAGTTTGGGTGGGAAGTGGCTCATGCGCTATTCACTCTGATGTATTGATCGAGGCAGAAACACCGAAGCGATATATTGGTCAAGCTGTCTTTGCTTCGATAGTCATTGTGAGTCGACCGCAAGGTTCATCGGTGGATCGGTAATGCAATTCCGGTCGGCGGCTAGCGTCAGCTCGTCGGAGCCCCGTGATATGCTGTGCCCGATGAGTGCAAGGACCGAACCGGTTGCTTTGCGCAGCGCTTTGGCGTTCGCGTCGCCTTCCAGCTTGCGGGCAAGGAACAGCGCCGCCGTCAGGTCGCCGACCCCGTTTGGAGGTGCGGACGCAACCTCATGACCGATTTTGAGTGTTTCACCGGTGGTTACCAGCAGGTTGCCCGATTCACCATCGGCGAAAGCGGAGGTAACCAGCACGTTGGCGGGGCCAAGCGATCGGGCCATCAAAACCGCATCATTACCTGCGTCGTTGGCGAGCCATCCCAGCTCAAAACGGTTTGGCGTGGCAATATCGGCAAGCGGAAGCAGTTGATCCCGTATCGCCTCTGCCGTCTTCTCCGGCACGTAAAGTCCGCCATTATCACCGATGACGGGATCACACAGGTAGATGAGACCGGGATTGCGTTGCCGAATTGTGTCGATGAGCTGGTTGATTGGTCCTGCCTGATCAGCATGACCAAGATAGCCAGTCAAAATGGCGCCAATCTCGTCAAGCCAAGGCGCTGCCGCAAGATCGTCAAGAAAACTTTTGAACTCAGCAGAATCGGGGATGATTCTCGTTGCCGGCCCATGCCCCGGATGCCAGGGAAGCATGATCGTCGGGACCGACCAAACCCGAAAGCCGAGCGTTTCAAGCGCAAACACGATTGCCCGATTGCCAACAGAGCCACGGGCAACATGGCTGGAGATAACGACCACTGCAGGTTTTGCTTCATCTGGTTTCATTTGCGGTTTTCAATCTGAAAGAACTGTGACGAAGACAACGCACGACTTCATTCTGCGGGTCAACTGACCTAGACTAACGGGCAACGCGCCATCATTCCAAACCGGGGGTTTTCATGACACTGCCAACACAACGCATTGGTGACAATTTTGCACGGTTGAGGTCAATGTTGCTGGTGCTGGTTCTGCTCCCGGTATTGGCGGGTTGCGGGTTCAACACAATTCCGACAAACGAGGAGAAGGCAAAAGCCGCCTGGAGCCAGGTGCTGAACCAATACCAGCGCCGCGCGGATCTCATTCCCAATCTGGTCGAAACGGTGAAAGCCTATGCCGCCCATGAGCGCGAGACGCTGGAAGCAGTGGTCAACGCGCGTTCCAAGGCAACTCAGGTGCAGATATCGGCCGATGGTTTGACAGATGCGGAAGCCTTCAAGGCATTCCAGCAGGGGCAGGCGGGTTTGACCGGAGCATTGTCGCGTCTTCTGGCGGTCGTAGAAAACTACCCGGACCTGAAGGCAAACCAGAACTTTCTCGCCCTGCAGGCACAGCTGGAAGGAACCGAAAACCGGATCTCGGTGGCGAGGCGTGATTATATCGAGGCTGTGAGGGTTTACAATACATCCCTGAAGACGCTACCGACGATGATCTGGGCCAACCTGTGGTTTACCGACAATCAGCCGTACCAGAATTTTTCCATCGCCGATGACAAGATGGAAGCACCAAAGATCGAATTTGACAACAAAGGTTGAGCGCGCTGCCGTGAAAACGCTGATCAACTCAGCCGATCAGATTCCCTGTATGAAAATCGGGCTTGTTTCGGGGATGCTGCTTTTTGCGCTTGTGGCGGCGGTTGCAGCTTCGTTTCCGCAACTGACCGGGCGGGTAGTCGACAATGCCGGATTGCTTGACACAGCAACTAAAACAGCGATCGAACAAAAGCTGCAGGCACACGAAGCAAAATCTTCCGATCAGGTGGTAGTCGCGACGATAATCAGCCTGGAGGGCGAAGCGCTCGAAGAATATGCCAATTTGCTCTTCCGGCATTGGGGATTGGGGCAGGCGGATCAGAACAATGGCGTATTGCTGCTGGTCGCCAAAAACGATCGAAAGATAAGGATCGAAGTCGGTTATGGCCTTGAAGGTACGTTGACTGACCTGCATTCGAAGCTGATCATCGACAACATTATCGTGCCGGCATTTAAATCCGGAGATTTCGCAGCGGGAATATCGGCTGGTGTTGATGACATACTTTCCGTGCTTGCGGGAAACGGGGAAGAGCTTCAGCAGCGCTTTGCAGCGTATGAGGAGAGCACGGACGTTTTCTCCTATGTTCCGGTGATATTCATCGCGGTTTGGATAAGCCTGTTTGTCTCCATCTTCGGAATGGCAATTCTGGCACCGATTTTCGGTACAAAGATCGGACCTGGCCGCTACAAATGGCTCGGTATGACGGTTTCTCATGGCGGTTCGTCGTCGGGCCGGTCGTCCAGCTCCGGAAGTAGCTGGTCATCCGGTGGCAGCAGTTTTTCCGGCGGTGGCGGATCATCCGGTGGCGGCGGAGCTTCGGGCAGTTGGTGAGGTGAACTGATGACGAGCAAAGCAGTGTTGAGCGCACAGGATCATGCCCGGATAGCGGAAGCCATCAACAATGCAGAAAAGTCCACCAGCGGAGAGATCTATTGCGTGGTCGCGCGCAAGAGCGATGACTATTTCTTCCCGGCGGCATTCTTTTGTTCGCTGGCAATCATTATCGCCATGGTTCCCGCCGCCTATGTGACTGCAAGTAGATGGGATCCGCCACACCATATGGTTCTCCCTGTTGCGGGGGTCGCCGCATTGGTATCGGCGCTCTTATTGTTGAGATTTGCACCGGCTCTGCGGATCAACTTCGTTCCACGCTACCTTCGATTTCGCCGGGCATCCGCCAATGCGGTCTCGCAATTCCTGAGCCACAACATTCATGTTACCGAGAATCGCACTGGTGTTCTCATTTTTGTTTCATTAGCGGAACGATACGGGGAAATTGTCGCTGACAGCGGAATCAACAAAAAAGTCGAGCAAAATATCTGGGACAGCATTATCGGCGATCTGACAGCATCTGCTGCTGAAAACCGGCTTGCGGAAGGTTATGTTCAAGCCATTAAGGCAGTGGGGCAGGTTTTAACGCAACACTTCCCGGCAAACCCGGGAGACCGAAACGAGTTGACGGACCATCTGGTCGAAATTTGATCGCGCCCGTTTTCCGAATTTGCAGAAAATTGACGCCGCGAAACCTTGCCTTTCCCGCTCGCGCGGATAAGGTTAACAAACCATGAATACGCTGACCATTGACATAAGACGTGCCGAACCGGGCGATGCCGCGGCGATCGCTGATGTTCATCATCGCTCTTGGCATGGCGCCTATGCGGGAATTATTCCCCACAAGGCATTGTCGGCGATGATTACAAGACGCGGTGAGAGGTGGTGGGCAAGCGCCATTCGCCGGGTTGCGTCGGTTTTGGTTCTCGAAATGGGCGGCGAAATTGTCGGCTATGCGACTTTGGGACGGAACCGGGCCAACCAATTGCCGCAACAAGGCGAGATTTACGAACTATATATCCTTCCCGAATATCAGGGGGTTGGATTGGGAACGCGGTTGTTTCGAGCCGCGCGGCGAAAACTGTCCGATCACGGATTGAAGGGCCTGGTTGTCTGGGCATTGGAAGACAATGCTGGCGCGGTATCCTTTTACGAAGGCGCCGGGGGCTTCGATAGCGCGGAAGGCATAGAGGTTTTCGACCAGAAGGCCCTGCGAAAGATCGCCTATACTTGGACTTGAATTACTGATCTGAACCGAAGAGTCGGCAATCCTTGATCCGGATCAAGGCGCCGTTTCTCGCAAGGTGCAATCCCACTACCGTTGAAATGTTCCACAGAACCGTCGGCCGTGGATGTGTTGGCGGCCATCATGCCCGCTTTTTCAGATCCGGCAGGCAGTTCATCGGGAGTATTTGGATGCCGACGCAAATGAATGCGGATCAAATGAAGCTCCTGTCGCGGACGACACCCCGCTATACGAGTTATCCGACAGCTCCCAATTTTGAAACAGGTGCCGGCGAAGAGCTTATTGATGCGCTCATCAAAAACGCAAATTCAAACGGACCAGCATCTTTGTATTTGCATGTCCCGTATTGCGACCGGCTATGCTGGTTTTGCGGTTGCCACACCAAACAAATTCGCCGGTACGAACCTGTCGCTAAATATGTTGAAACACTGATTGGCGAGATGAAGTTGGTCCGGCGTTCGGCAGGAAAACCGATCCGGGTCTCGCGGATCCACTGGGGTGGGGGATCCCCCAGCATATTGAGGCAAGCAGAATCAGTTGCGCTACGGTCGGCGCTCGAAGAAAATTTTCTGATAGCCGACGGCGCTGAAGTCAGCGTGGAGGTTGATCCGAGCGACCTTGAAAATGCCGATATCTCTGCGCTGGTTGCACTTGGAATTACGCGCGCCAGCATCGGCGTTCAGGATTTCGATGAAAGAGTGCAGTCGGCTATCAACCGGCCGCAAAGCTTCGAGAGCACCAAGGCAGCTGCGGACCGATTGAGGCAGGCCGGCGTTTCTTCGCTCAACATTGATGCACTCTACGGTTTGCCGCACCAGACAACCAATACATTGCGCAGGACCACCGAACTGATCAATGAACTGCGACCTGACAGGATAGCTCTGTTCGGCTATGCCCATGTTCCCTGGTTGAAGAAGCATCAAAGGCTTATTCCCGAAGACGCGCTTCCGGGTATTGAGGAACGATTTGCGCAGGCTGAAGCGGCCAGCACCTGGTTCCGGGAATTTGGTTACGTGGCAATCGGCATTGATCATTTTTCATTACCGGGCGATGAACTTGCCAAGGCCATGTCGGAGGGACGGCTGCGACGAAACTTTCAGGGCTATACGACCGATTGCTGCGATACGCTTATCGGATTGGGCGCATCTGCGATCAGCCGGTCTCCGCAGGCCTATGTGCAGAACCTGCCGCCGACATCGCTTTATCAATCGAAAATCGAAGCTGGTGAACTTGCTGCGTTGAAAGGAAAACGGCTCAGTCTCGACGACCAAATCAGGGCGTTGATGATAGAGGACCTGATGTGCAACTTTTCGATCAATGTGGCGCGGCTTGAGGAGAAATTCGGCGATGCGGCGAATAGGTATGTTGAGGAAATGCATATGGTCGCTAATCAGCGTATTCCGATGCTTTGCCGGATGACGAAAACTGGGCTTGAGATGGTCGAACAGATGAAGCCATTCGTCCGATTGGTCGCAGCCGAATTCGATGCCTATCTCACCGACCAGACCCAGCGATTTTCGAAAGTCGTTTAAGCTGATATCAGGCTTGGCCAATTTTGCCCCGGATGGCAGCGTCAAGGGCGTTCGGAAAATTCGGGTTGCCGGCTGAGCAGACCACCTGCCTACTTTTGAATCTCTTGTTTCCGATTTGACGGGCGAAGATTTTTATTTCCTATTGTAAATTGATAATTTGCGCGCGTTAATTATGTTGAGCGACTGAAAGCAGTACTTCTCCGTGCCGGATGTGAGGGGCAACTCGAATGCATGGCAGCAGAATCAAGAACATGGAAGAGTTTGCTGCAAAATGCGGCGTGTCTCGGCCAACCGTATCGAAATACTTTCATGATCCCAACAGCGTGAAACCGTCTACGCGTGCGCGTATAGAAGAAGCGCTTGAACAATTCGATTTTCGCCCGAATATCTACGCCATCAACCAAAACCGGCGGCTGACCAAGAATATCGGCATTGTTGTTCCATATCTTGCGGACCCGTTTTTTGCCGAAATTGCACGCCGAATCGAGCATCATTGCATTGATGCGGGATTTTCACCGACGCTTTTCAGCTCTCACGGCCGGCAAGAGCTGGAAAACGATATTCTGGACAGCCTGCGCTCTATGAAACCGGCAGGTGTGTTGCTTGCACCGTTGGGGCGTGCATCCGATCGGTCCCGAATTGAAAAATTCTGCGCCGAAGTCCCAACTGTTTTGTTCGACAGCAATATTGAAGGGATCGGGCACGCATTTATCGGATCGGATAATCCCCAGTTCACTTCACAGATTGTCGAGTATCTCTGCCGCACCGGTGAACCACCCTGTTACTTTGAGATGAAAACGCCGCCCAATCCCAATACTCGCAAACGGCGCGATGGTTACATTTCTGCGATGACAGCGGCAGGTGTGGAGCCATGTATCGTCAGCGTTGAAGGCGAAGGGTGGAAGTTGGAGGATATCGGCTTTCGGGGAAGCCAGCAGGTGATTGAGGAACGGTTGCTGAAGACCGATACAGTTCTCTGTACCAACGATCGCCTTGCGATTGGATTTCTGGCGGGTTGCTTCAAGAAGGGTTTGCAAGTCGGTATCGCGCAAGGATCTGATATTCGCGTTGCCGGCCTCGACGACCACCCTTTTTCCCGATTTACCTGTCCGCCGCTGACGACAGTCGCGCATGACTACGAAGCAATATCTGAAAAGTCTGCCAGGACCCTGCTTGCGTTGATCGAGGGAGGAGACGGATCGGAGCGGCGCATCGAAAAGCTGTTCGAAGGCAATCTGGTAATGCGGGCGTCAGCATAATTTTACGCGCGTAAAATTTTTATTGACACCGCGTAGCAATGCGACTACTCTCCCTGTGACATCCAACCAAGGGAGGAATACGGATGCTTTCCAAGAAAGTACTTGGCTTATCGACCGCTTTGGCGGTTCTCACCGCGTCCGGCGCAATTGCCGAGACTCTCACGATCGCCACCGTGAACAACGGTGACATGATTCGCATGCAGGGTTTGACCGACGATTTTACGGCGAAGACTGGTCATCAAGTCGAATGGGTCACGCTGGAAGAAAATGTCCTTCGCCAGCGCGTGACCACTGACATCACCACCAAAGGTGGTGCATTCGATATCATGACCATCGGCATGTATGAGACGCCGATTTGGGCGAAGAATGGCTGGCTTGTAGCGCTTGATGGCCTGTCTGCGGAATACGATGTTGACGACATCTTGCCAGCAATGCGTAGTGGCCTGTCCTTTGACGGAACACTTTATGCTGCACCATTCTATGGTGAGAGCTCGATGGTCATGTACCGTACCGATTTGATGGAAAAAGCCGGCTTGGAGATGCCGGACGCGCCAACTTGGGAATTCATCCGCAAAGCTGCGGCGGCGATGACCGACCGCGACAATGAAATCAATGGTGTGTGCTTGCGTGGAAAAGCCGGCTGGGGTGAGGGTGGTGCATTCATTACCGTTACCGCCAACTCCTTCGGTGCACGGTGGTTTGATGAGAACTGGAACGCACAATTCGATCAACCGGAATGGGCAGATGCACTCAACTTCTTTGTCGGCATGATGAAGGAATCCGGACCTCCGGGATACGCGACCAACGGTTTCAATGAAAATCTGTCGCTGTTTCAGCAAGGCAAGTGCGGCATGTGGATTGACGCAACCGTGGCCGCTTCCTTCGTGACCAATCCGAACGATTCCACCGTTGCTGACAAGGTTGGTTTCGCGCTGGCGCCGGACAATGGTTTGGGCAAGCGTTCGAACTGGCTGTGGGCATGGGCGCTCGCTATTCCGGCCGGTACGCAAAAAACCGACGCTGCCAAGCAGTTTATCGAATGGGCCACATCGAAGGAGTACATTGAGCTTGTGGCTTCGAAAGAAGGCTGGGCCAATGTGCCTCCGGGTGCGCGGACTTCGCTTTATGAGAATCCAAACTACAAAGACATTCCGTTCGCAAAAATGACCTTGGATTCCATTTTGTCGGCTGACCCGAACAACCCGACGGTAAAACCGGTGCCCTATGTTGGCATTCAGTTTGTCGCCATTCCGGAGTTTGCTGGAATAGCAACCGAAGTTAGCCAGGAATTCTCGGCGGTATATGCCGGACAACAGACGGTCGAGGAAGCGCTTGAGAAAGCACAGGCGCTGACTACCGACGCAATGGAAGCGGCTGGTTACAACTAGCGTATCCTCCTCCCGGGGCCGGAATAATTCCGTCCCCGGGCCCCATACTCTAAACATGTGAGCAATGACGCTGAGATGGCCGAGTGCCGTCAACGGAAGAGGTGTATCCATGGCTACCCAACAATCCAGAAGCGCAGCCCGTTTTATGATGGCACCGGCGGTGGTCCTGCTGCTTGGCTGGATGCTGGTGCCCTTGTGTATGACACTGTTCTTCTCCTTCAAGAAATACCTGCCATTGCGCGGCGATTCTTTGGAAAATGGGCTGCAGTGGGTCGGTTTCGACAATTATGTCCGCTTTGTCAGCTCCAGCTCCTTTTGGCCGAGCGTCTACACAACGTTGGTCATTGTTGGCGGCGTTCTGTTGATAACCATTATCCTTGGTGTCGCATTGGCGATCCTGCTTGACCAGCCGATGTGGGGTCAGGGTGTCGTCAGGATCCTTGTGATCGCTCCGTTCTTCGTCATGCCGACGGTTTCCGCCCTGGTCTGGAAAAACATGTTCATGGATCCGGTGAACGGTATCCTTGCCCATCTGTGGAAGTTTTTCGGAGCAACGCCGGTTGAGTGGCTAAGTCAGGCCTCGATGCCCTCTTTGATAATAATCGTGTCCTGGCAATGGCTGCCATTTGCCACGCTGATCCTGCTGACTGCGATCCAGTCGCTGGACAGCGAACAGCTGGAAGCTGCCGAGATGGACGGCGCGCCGGTACACAAACGCTTTCTCTATATCATCCTGCCGCACCTCGGCCGCGCCATCACGATTGTCTTGCTGATCCAGACCATCTTCCTGCTCGCAATCTTCGCCGAGATTTTCGTTACCACGGGCGGCGCTTTCGGAACCAAAACCCTTTCCTATCTGATTTTCCAGCGGGTGCTGGAAAGTCAGAATGTCGGTCTTGGCTCGGCCGGAGGTGTGTACGCCATCATTCTCGCCAACATCGTAGCCATCTTCCTGATGCGCATCGTCGGCAAAAACCTGGACGCGTGAGGAGAAACAATCATGGCTCGCGCAGTTACAAATCAACGCAAATCCATCAACACAATCGCCGCATGGGTGATAGGTCTCCTGATCTTCTTCCCGATCCTGTGGACGATCCTGACAAGCTTCAAAACCGAAGCGCAGGCAATCGCTGACCCGCCAATCTTCCTGTTCTTCGACTGGACGCTGGAAAACTATTCGGTCGTCCAGGAACGCTCGAACTATATGCGCTTTCTGTGGAATTCGATCTTCCTGGCTGGTGGATCCACCATCCTGGGCCTGATCGTTGCGGTCCCTGCCGCTTGGTCGATGGCTTTTGTTCCCTCGAAACGCACCAAGGATATCTTGTTGTGGATGCTGTCGACAAAGATGCTGCCGGCGGTTGGTGTCCTCTACCCGATTTATCTCTTGTTCATCCAGTTGGGCCTTCTCGACAGCCGCATTGGCCTTGTCATTGTGCTGATGCTGATCAATCTGCCGATCATCGTCTGGATGCTCTACACCTACTTCAAGGAAATTCCCGGCGAGATTCTCGAAGCTGCGCGGATGGATGGAGCGGGGCTGAAGGAAGAACTGCTCTACGTGCTTACGCCGATGGCTGTTCCGGGTATCGCTTCGACGTTGCTGTTGAACTTCATTTTGGCGTGGAACGAGGCGTTTTGGACCCTCAACCTGACCGCGGTCGACGCTGCCCCGCTAACAGCGTTCATCGCCAGCTACTCCAGTCCCGAAGGCCTGTTTTTCGCGAAACTTAGCGCGGCATCCACAATGGCGATTGCGCCAATTCTGATCCTTGGCTGGTTCAGCCAGAAACAACTCGTACGCGGCCTGACATTCGGCGCGGTGAAGTGAGGAAAGATCATGGGACGGATAGTACTCGATAAAGTCAGCAAGAGCTTTGGATCGACCGAGGTCATCCCGCCGCTCGACCTTGAGATCAATGACGGCGAGTTCGTTGTCTTCGTCGGCCCGTCAGGATGTGGCAAATCCACACTGCTCAGACTGATTGCCGGTCTTGAGGACGTTTCCGGCGGAAAGATTGAAATCGACGGTAACGAGGCGACCAACATCCCGCCTGCGAAACGCGGCCTGGCCATGGTGTTCCAGTCCTACGCGCTGTATCCGCACATGTCGGTACGAAAGAACATCGCCTTCCCATTGAAAATGGCGAAGATGGATCAAGCCGAAATCGACAAGCGGGTCGACGGTGCCGCCAAGGTGCTCAACCTTGCCGACTACATTGATCGCCGCCCCGGACAGCTATCCGGCGGACAACGCCAGCGTGTGGCGATCGGGAGAGCGATTGTCCGAGAACCGTCAGCATTCCTTTTTGATGAGCCGTTGTCGAACCTTGATGCAGCGCTGCGCGTCGGTATGCGGCTCGAGATCTCCGAACTGCACAAACGGCTTGCGACAACGATGATCTATGTGACTCATGACCAGGTTGAAGCCATGACCATGGCCGACAAGATCGTCGTTCTGCATGCGGGCGTTATTGAACAGGTGGGAAGCCCGCTTGAGCTCTACGAGAAACCACGCAATGCCTTCGTCGCCGGATTCATCGGATCTCCGAAGATGAACCTGATATCCGGAAGTGAAGCCAAAAAGCACGATGCGGAGACGATTGGCGTGAGGCCGGAGCATATCACCGCTTCGGCTGATAAGGGTGAGTGGAAAGGTGTCGTAGCCGTGGCCGAACATCTCGGATCTGACACATTCCTTCACGTTCACGAAACGGGGCTGGCCGAAATAGTTACCGTCCGAGTTGGTGGCGAGTTTGATGTCCGGCATGGCGATACCGTTTGGCTTACGCCGGAAGCTGGCAAGATTCATCGTTTCGACCAGAAGGGAATGCGGATCGAATGAATCGTCTCACCGGCAAATCTGCGCTGATCACCGGTGCGGCGCGTGGCATCGGCTATGCGTTTTCACGGGCCTATGTGGACGAAGGCGCGAAAGTGGCGATTGCTGATATTGATATCGGCCGAGCGGAGCAAGCGGCCGATCAAATTGGCGAGAACGCGTTTGCCGTCGAGATGGATGTGACCTCTCAGGCAAGCATCGACGGTGCGGTCGGACAGGCCATTGAAACGATGGGGCAAATTGACATATTGATCAACAACGCCGCGCTGTTCACGGCTGCGCCGATTGTCGAAATCGCCCGTGATGACTACGCACGAATTTTTGATGTCAACGTCGCCGGCACACTCTTCACTCTGCAAGCTGTCGCAAGGCACATGATCGAGCGCGGAGGAGGCGGCAAAATTATCAACATGGCAAGTCAGGCCGGCAGGCGGGGTGAACCGCTGGTCGCTGTTTATTGTGCTTCAAAGGCTGCCATCATCTCGCTAACGCAGTCGGCCGGGCTGGACCTGATCAAGCATGGCATCAATGTCAATGCTATTTCGCCGGGTGTGGTCGACGGCGAGCATTGGGATGGTGTGGACGCTTTTTTTGCCAAGTACGAGAACAAGTCTCCCGGACAGAAGAAGCGGGAGGTCGGCGCAGCCGTGCCATTCGGACGCATGGGCAAGGCAGAAGACCTGACCGGAATGGCTGTTTTTCTGGGTAGTAACGAAGCCGACTACATTGTCGCTCAAACATATAATGTCGATGGCGGCCAATGGATGAGTTAATTCCGATCTGCGATGCGACGCTTGGTAGTTTGCCGTCGAATGTTCGAATTCCACGGTACAACCGCAACCAACTGACGGCCGGGATCGTGCACATTGGTGTCGGCAATTTTCATCGCGCGCACCAGGCGTGGTATCTTCATCGCCTGTTCGAAGAGGGCCTTGAATATGAGTGGGCCATCATTGGCGCTGGTGTTAGAGATCATGACTTCGTTCAGCGCGAAAAACTGCTGGCACAAGATTGTCTGACCACCCTTGTTGAACTGGCCCCTGCTGGAATATCAGCCGAGATTTGCGGATCCATGATTGGATATGCTCCGGTCGAAAGGGGCAATGTGTCCTTGATCGCTCAGATGGCCGAACCAGCAGTCCGTATTATCTCCCTTACCGTGACAGAAGGGGGCTACTTTGCCGACCCGACTTCGGGAGCTTTTGACAGATCACACCCCGACATTGTGCACGATGCAGCGAATCCGGAAACGCCAAGAACAGCCTTCGGTGCTATCGTTGCCGCATTGAAGCTCCGGCGCGAGCATGAGAGCGGGCCATTTTCCGTGCTGAGTTGCGACAATCTGAGAGGCAATGGGACGGTAACACGCCGTACCGTGGTTTCACTTGCAAGAATGTCTGATCACGGTCTGGCAGACTGGATCGAGACTCACTGCAGTTTTCCCAACTCCATGGTGGATTGCATTGTTCCGGCAACGGGAGCCAAGGCAATAGAACTTGCACGTGGCTTCGGTATCAATGACGCAGTTCCAGTCACGCACGAAGACTTCCGCCAATGGGTCATCGAAGACGACTTCTGCGCGGGCCGACCGGACTTGAGCAAAGCCGGCGTCGTTTTCTCGAACGATGTCCACGCTTTCGAGATGATGAAACTGCGAATCCTGAATGGCGGCCACCAGATCATCGCTGCGGCAGGGGACTTGTTGGGTTTTGAAACGATCGCCGAAGTGATGGGAAGCTCATCAATTCGGCGCCTTCTCGATAAAGTCATGGTCGAGGAGATCATTCCGCACGTTTCCGCAGTGCCCGGAGTAACTCCCGAGGAGTATTTCAAGTTGATCAAGCGCCGATTTAGCAATGAACTGATCGGAGATACAACCAGGCGCGTCGCTTATGACGGCTCCAGCCGGCAACCGGGATTTATTGTGCCGTCAATTTTGGACGGATTGAGTTCCGGTGTATCGGTAAACGGCCTTGCCCTGGTTTCGGCAATTTGGGCCCGGTATTGCCAGGGTAAACGCGAGGATGGCGGCACGATAGAAGCAAACGATCCGAATTGGAGCGAACTGAAAGCCGTGGCTGAACGGGCAAAACACAATCCCGTATCTTGGCTTGAAATGGGCAATTATTACGGCGACATTTCCCACCATCAAGGATTTGCCGACGCCTTCATCATGTGGTTGAACAACCTTAATTCAAAGGGATTGGATGGCACAATCAGCGCCTACACCGACGGCTGAACGAGACGCCTGGATATTTCATGCCCTTCCCATGATCCGGCTCTTCCCTCAAGTCCGTTGATTGGAGTTGCACTATGATTATCTGTTGCGGTGAAGCGCTGATTGACATGCTTCCGGCAAGTACCAAGGACGGACAGGATGCCTACGTGCCTCACACGGGAGGTTCGGTGTTCAATACAGCGGTTGCGCTGGGCCGGCTAGGAGCCCGTGTCGGGCTTGTTTCAGGATTATCCAGTGATCTGTTCGGCCGGATGCTGGAGACCGACCTGACCGACGCCAATGTTGATTGCTCGCTGATCGTCCATTCAAAACGCCCGACGACATTGGCCTTCGTCAAACTGACGGATGGTCATGCAAGCTATACATTCTATGATGAAAACACTGCCGGGCGCATGTTGTCCGAAGGTGACATGCCGATCCTGCCGGCCCAATCAAAAGCACTTTTTTGCGGAGGCATCAGCCTCGCGGTCGAACCAGGTGCCAACGCTTACGTCAAAATGATCGAGCGCGAGGCGGGACAGCGGACAGTCATGTTCGATCCGAACATCAGGCCCGATTTCATCAGCGATGAAGCTGCGTATCGTGCGCGGATCGCTCGCGTGTTGAAGGTCTGCAGCATCCTGAAAATATCCGACGAGGATCTGGACTGGTTGCAGCCTTCCGGCGCGTCGTCCGAGGACAAGGTCCGGTCTATTGTGGATCCGCAAATTAAGATAGTCACTGAAGGTGGCGGCGGAGCGACGGCCTATCTTCCAAACGATCAGGTTGTGCAAGTGCCCGCGAAAACCGTCAGTGTGGTCGATACGGTCGGTGCGGGGGACACATTCAATGCCGGTTTGTTGTGTTTCCTGGATAATCGTGAAATTCTTGGGGCCGATTTGCCCGATCGCCTGAGTATTTTGGAAGTCAGCGAAGCGATGCAATTCGCCCACGAAGTAGCGGCGATTACGGTTTCGCGAAAAGGAGCCGATCCTCCGTGGGCCGAAGAGCTCAACGGAAGCGGATCGTTAATCGTGTAGCCCCGGAATTTCTGTCTGCAATCCAAACCATCAGGTAATCCGGTCAGAAACTGATACCACGCCTGAATGTGCATCGAACAATGACCATGGCCAGCTAGCTCCGCCGCGGCTAGATGACCATTGTGGCCGGACATCAACCAGCAGCCGCAGGCAATCTGATGATAGCAAGGCGTTTGGAGAAGGCAATTTTCGTTCAGATTGACAAGGTTCAGGTATTAACCGCAGTTCCAATTCAACTGAGCATGAGAGTAAATCATGCTAGTATTGCTGCGGGACCAACATCGTCAGTGATGGAGAAAATGGGAATGGGCAATCGAATTTTGAATGTTTTCGGCGCTGCGCTTGTGACGCTATGCTGCTTTAATTTTGAGACCAATGCCGCCACCGTCGAGGAGCGGGTAAAAGAAGCGCGTCTGATGACGGTCGATGAACTTTTCAGAACATACGAAAACCGGACTTGGTTCTGGAAACATGGAGCGGCATATTTTGCCGCCAAACAGCTTACATTCATCGCCTGGACCAACGAAAAGCGGAAGACAATTGCGACCGGCACGTGGTTTCCGACAAGCAGGGGAAAAATGTGTTTCCGCGCAGTCTGGGAAAGCAAAGAGCGGAAAACCAAAGACCTGACCTGTTTTACCCATCGGATTGACGACACGGCAACCTACCAGCGCCGCGAACCGGATGGACAGTGGTATCTGTTCAATTCATTCAATCCGAGGGTAAAGGATCCCTATTCCAAGTTCGTACCGGGTAATTACGTAAAGAAAAAGTATGAGAGGTTTCAGTCCGACATCCGGAGATAGCGGGTTGAAATGCCAGGAACTAACAATCTAGTGCGAGCAAGATTGCTTGCGCAGTACATCTGTCCTGAATCTCGCGACAATTCCCTTTGCGCCTAAATTTGGCGAATGCGCTTGATCTCGCGGGGAATCGAAAGTTTGCGATCATTCGCATTGCGGCTAGGGCAGGTCTTCAGATAGCGGGAAGCGTAACTATACTTCATCGTTTTCAATGAACTCGACAAACCACCATTTGCCACAATCCAGCGGCGCACCCAATGCGGGTATGTGCGCATCATAAACCGAGAGGCTGCCTGGTTGGATTTTTGCGAAGCACCGTAGGGCCGGTGAAAACGAAATTGGGCCCTCGGCGTGAGGCAAAGCTGCTTTTTGGGCAAGGCCAGGAACATCGTGCAGGCGGAGTCACAATTTCCCGCAACTCGCACCAAATCACCACGGTCGGATGCGCGTTTTATCCGCTTTGCATATTGGAACAGTTGTCCGCCTCTATCGTTGCGGATTGTTACCACCCGAGCCTTTTTGCGGGTTACTGCGGGCGGGTACAAATTTACGACACGCCGATCGGAGTTTGCGTATGTGCGAGATAATCGCTTCTTTTCACTGAGAGAGGAGCGCGTTGCGTCCGCGGATCGATGAAAAGAAGCGCGATCATTGTTAGCGTTGAGTTCTGAAGATCCGGTGGTGCAGGCAACAGAAATGAACGAAAGGCCGCAAAGCGCGACCACTCTTGCAACAAATTCCATAAGGGTCCCCTCACCCCCTGCCCAAAGGTGAATTAACACGCGGAACTATTGGTTACAAGAACGGGATACTCTGCTAGATGCTTGCATCTACTTCGTGTAAGCAGCTGAAAAAACTCTATAATTTCCGCCGATGCGCGACAACCTTTCCCGCTCATGTTCTTCTGGTGGCGATTTCTGCACTAAAACTAAAATTTGATGGTTAACAAAAGGTGAGAGTCATCTCGCAAACAGCCAACGATTGGAAGTGTGTGGCCTGATCATGCTGGCTGCAAATGAGAGGTTGTCTCCCCAGATCAGTTGGGAGGCAAGGACATCGACCGAGTTGTACCGGGATCGGAAATCCGGTTGATCTGGCCGTGTGTAAGATTAATCTGTAGCAACTCGAGAGGATGCCCATGAAGTCCATTCTGGTTACCGGTGGAGCGGGTTTTGTCGGTTCCCACACCTGCAAAGCGCTAGCCGCTGCCGGCTACTGCCCTGTAACGTTCGACAACCTCTCCCAAGGACACGAGTCGGCAGTTCAATGGGGTCCACTGGAGATAGGCGATATCCTGGATCACGATCGCCTTGGCGATGTATTTGCTGCGCATGATCCAGAAGCTGTTATTCATTTTGCCGGTAGCGCCTATGTCGGCGAGTCGGTCATCGATCCTGGCAAATATTACCGCAACAACGTCACCGGCAGCCTCACCCTCATCGAGACGATGCTGAAGGCCGGCGTGAACAGGCTGGTATTTTCGAGCAGTTGTGCGACTTACGGAATTCCGGACACACTGCCCATATTGGAAACGTGTGAGCAGAAACCGATCAATCCATATGGATACTCAAAGCTTGTGGTAGAACGGATCATGAGGGATTTTGGCAGATCCCACTCGCTACAATCCATCGCCCTTCGATATTTCAACGCAGCTGGTTCGGATCCGGATGGCGATATTGGAGAAGACCACGATCCGGAAACTCACCTGATTCCGCTCACACTCGATGCCGCAAGCGGTGGTACTCCTCTGACGATTTTCGGCGACGACTACGATACGCCCGATGGAACGTGTATCCGCGACTATATTCACGTTACTGATCTGGCCGAGGCCCATGTCAGGGCGCTTAACGCGATTGACGACCATGACGGCTTTGAGGTGTTCAATCTTGGCACCAGTCTGGGACATTCGATCCTGGAAGTTATTGATATGGTTAACACAGTGACAGGCCTGAAGGTCTGTTATGAAACCGGTGCGCGAAGACCGGGCGATCCTGCTTCGCTTGTTGCCGATCCATCCAAGGCACAAAATCAGCTGCAATGGAGACCGCGATTATCAGGTCTCGAAGATATCATCCGGACCGCCTGGTCGTGGCGGCAAAGCGTCCAGGACACGGAGTCTTAGAAGTCCGCTTATAGCGCGAAGCCTGCTGAAACAGGCCAAAATTGCCGGAATTCAGGGCCTTTTCCGGTCGCGGTTTTTGAGGATGGATTGCCTGGTGGCTTAGAGCGTCCGGAATATGTGACAGGCCTGTCAAGCGGTTGTGTCGCCAGTTTCCATAAGTCAGTTCGACCGTCACAATGCGGTGCCTGAAGTCCAACAGCATTTGCAAAGCTCGTGTTGATCCCGATTGGAAGACCATTACCTGTCGCGGCTTTACCAACCGCTGGTTGATATCAAACCCACCTTGGCTTGAAATTCAACGGAGACAACGCCTATTGACAACTTTGGGTAGATTACTAATATTCTAATGGGCTTAATTAACGTGGGAGTCGAGGCAGTATCTGTACAGTAGTTAGGCGTAACATTAATAAAAACTTAACTAAATTAAATACCATCGAAATATAAAATCTGAAGTTGTACGCCAATTATTGCTGACAGTATTTCGCTTCGACTGTGGTGCTTGGGATGTATGCGAAGTCCGGGGCTTCATCCGGTTCCAGTCGACGAATTTTTCGTGCGGGAACCAAGAGATCCGATTCGATAATGGTTGCCGGAGGAGCCGGTTTCCTCGGCTCGCACCTGTGCGTGCGGCTTCTTGAAGCCGGTAACAGGGTTGTCTGCGTAGACAATCTGCAATCGGGATCGGTTGAAAATGTGAGAATGCTCCGGCGTTTTTCACGTTTTACGTTTCTTGAGCACGATATTGTCGAACCTCTACCAGTAATCGGGCGGCTCGATGCCATCTACAACCTCGCCTGCCCTGCGTCTCCTCCCGCCTATCAGGAAAATCCGGTCCACACACTCCAAACCAGTGTCAATGGCTCACTGAACCTTTTGGAGCTGGCAACAAAGAACGGTTCCAGGATCCTGCAGGCGTCCACATCGGAGGTTTATGGGGACCCTGCCCAGCATCCTCAATGCGAGACGTATAACGGCAACGTCAACCCGATCGGACCGCGTGCATGCTATGATGAGGGCAAGCGTTGTGCGGAAACACTGTTCTTCGATTTTCACCGAACCAAAGGAACAAAGGTCAAGGTTGCACGCATATTCAATACCTACGGGCCCGGTATGCGGCGCGATGACGGACGCGTTGTATCCAATCTAGTTGTGCAGGCCCTGCGGGGTGAAGACATCACGATTTACGGCAACGGCGAACAGACCCGATCCTTCTGCTACGTCGATGATATGATCGATGGCTTGATAAAATTGATGAACTCACCGCGTGCGGTAACCGGTCCAATCAACTTGGGCAATCCTGGCGAGTTCACGATTCGCGAGTTGGCGGATCTCGTGCTGCAAATGACAGGCTCGAAATCCAAAATCACCTATTTGCCATTGCCCGTCGATGATCCGCAATTGCGTCGGCCGGATATCAGCATGGCAAATCAGGCGCTGGCCTGGCAGCCAACAACCGAACTCAAAACCGGTCTAAAAAATACAATCGCCTATTTCAGCGATACGCTCACCGAGCGAAAGGCAGCGTCAGTTGCTGCGGTTTGAATACTGGATGAGGCTGAACGTTTGCAGTTTGGGTAGTCAATGAAAGTTCTTGTACTTGGAACCGGCTATGTTGGGCTTGTTACTGGCGCCTGCCTTGCCTCTTGGGGCCACCAGGTGGTCTGCGCCGACATCGATGAAGGCAAAGTTGCGGATCTGAACGCAGGGCGCCTGCCGATTTTTGAACCCGGACTAGCCGAACATGTCGCCAATGGTGGGCGGTCGGGTTTGCTGACCTTCACCGCAGATTGTTCTGAACATGCGGCAGGGGTAGACCTTGCGTTCATCTGCGTCGGCACACCTGCCGGCGGCCCGGACAAATCGGCTGACCTCAGCGCGGTCTACACGGCCGCCCTGGAACTTGGAGAAGTTCTGAGCGACGGTTCCGTTATTGTGACCAAGTCAACGGTTCCTGTCGGCACCGGTGATGAGATCGAGCAGATAATTCACCGATTGGGGCGCAGCGGAAAGTTGGTCGTTGCATCAAACCCGGAATTCCTGCGCGAGGGAACCGCGGTTAGCGATTTCAATAATCCCGACCGAATTGTTATCGGAGCCAATCATCGTGCCGCCGGTGATCGATTGCAGCGGCTTTACCAACCGCTCTCAGCTGCGGGTGTCCCGGTCATGGTAACGCGACGCAATGCAGCCGAACTGATCAAATATGCGGCCAATGCATTCCTTGCCACCAAGATCACATTTATCAATGAGATTGCTGATCTGTGCGAGAAGGCCCGAATTGATGTGAGCGAGATTTCCGCGGGTATTGGTCTGGACAGCCGGATCGGTTCCTGTTTTCTCGAAGCCGGGCCGGGCTATGGCGGCTCGTGTTTTCCAAAAGACACTTTGACGCTGCTAAAAACCGGCGAGCAGTTGGATGTGCCGCTCAGTATTGTCCGCCAGACAGTCCTTGCAAATGATGCAAGGAAACTCCGAATGGCTGAAAAGGCGAAAGATGCGGCCGGCGGATCGGTCGATGGTATGCGGATTGCAGTGCTCGGTCTTGCGTTCAAGTCCGGGACTGACGATGTCCGGGAATCACCAGCGTTGTCATTGATCGAAAACCTTCAACGCGAGGGCGCAGAAATTCACGCATTCGATCCACAAGCAGCGAAAAACGCCCAGCGGATTCTTTCGGACGTTACATACCATGATTGCCCGAATTCCTGTGCCGAAGATGCTGATCTGGCTGTTGTGGTTACTGACTGGCCAGTGATCCGGCAGTTGGAACTTGAGAGCCTTGGCAAGATTATGCGCTCACCAACTGTTGTCGATCTTCGGGGAATATTCGATCCAAATTTTGCGTGCAGACACGGCATACGCCTGATCTCGCTCGGCCGTCCAGAGCAAGTTCAGTCAGGTCTTTACACCGACTTGCTTACCCGCGAGGACAATCAAAGCAAAGATCACCCCGATTTTCGCATTTCGTCGGTGGATTCGTTTGACGCAGCGGTGAGTTGATCAAGCTCGTCATTTCCTAGGACATGCCGGTTAAGTTGGCAGGAGTAAAAAATTCTGAGGCTTGCACTGGATTTGGATTGGCTGATTCCAACTTCCGGACACTTGCATCTTTTCATTCGGAAAGCTTGTCCTGCTGATCTGATTTTTCCGCAGGTTCTTCGTCGTCCTTGGAAGCTCTTGGCAATATGCCCCAATTCAAAGAATGCGAGCGTCTGATCGTTCCAAGATTCGCAGATTGGGTACGCGTTATAACACCCCAGTTTTCAGTACCGGCGGATTGCACTGGCGTGTTCCAACCCACAAAGCTGAGTAGCACCATTGCTGCAACTGTTCTGGCTGGCAGTTTCATAATCCTGGCCCGGCTGGTGGTCAGTTTACGATCGGAAAAGTGGATTCTGAAATGATCTTCTCATTGACAAACAGCGAGATGATCAGGCTCCCGCCTTTCCCCTGAGTGGTGGCCGAATTCATGATGATCAGTGGTTCTTGCGGCGTGTTTTTGTTGATGTTGTAGTCGAACCGGATTGGCGGAATTCTCCTGCTCCATGGCCGGACATAACGATGCTGAACGGTGACCTTGTCACCTATCTTCAATGAATTGTTAAATACCACCAACAGCGTGTTTTGCTTGCCATTGCCGCGCACCCTTCCGGTTTCAGATTTACCAATGAGTTCTGTGAGTGCCGACGCAATGGAATCGTTGGTTTGCGATGACAGTTGTACCCAAATCACACCGGGATCACCGGAGACAATGTGCAGACCGGGAATGCTGTCGATATGTTCTTTAACCCTCGCAAAGTTTGCCGCCACTTCCTCGTGTGCGCCGGACAAATATTCGCACCATTGTGGCGCAGTTGCGGTCGACAGCCGTTGCAGGTCGGATGCCTGTGAAAACGTTCGCTGATAGGATCGCGCGCTTCTTCTGGTACGTCGACCGACCACCCCATCGACAACCCCGGCGTTGAAACCAAGTTTGTTGAGTGACGACTGAACACAACCAACGTAGATAGCGCGCAAACTGGACAAGGAGAGAAATGCCTCATCACCATCTTCGACAGCTGCCGCCGTTCCTGGCCAAGCAACCATCGCGACCAAAATCCAAAAGGTACAAATACGAACAATTCTCATACGCAATTCTCCAGAATTTTTGCATGATAATACCAGTTTAGAACTCGATCAATTCAAAGTTGAAAAGATAGGTGGCTACACTGAAATAATATTCGTAGACATATTTCATTTGGATCGAAATTTCACTAATTAATATTTTTGAATTTTATAATATTACAAAAATATACGATAATATAACATCAATGTGCCAAGTTCAAAAGAAAACAATTTGTATTGAATCAGCTATTTTCCGTTAAGTTTGTTTTTATTGCAAATTAAATATGGTTAATTTCGCTTAACATTTTTGTATTTATGGAAATTAATTGAACAAATCAGTATAGTCCATCAGTTTTTGTTTACATATCGGCACATTAATTTACCGCCGATATTGAGCCTTCGATTATAGATATTGACACTGGAAGCAAATAGGTACAGGTTAACAGTTAGTTAACGGTTTGACGAGTGACCAATCGAGAGGATGGGTCATGCGGTTTGTAAAGTATCTAGCAACATTAGTTGGCGCCGCGGGGCTGGCGGCTTCTCCCGCTGTGGATTCAGCTTCCGCGCAGGCACTGGTTATCACCGCCGAGATGGAACAGGAGGCCGAAGCCGCCTGTCGCCGGGCGCTGGAAGAAGACACAATCGAAGCGCTGGAAGCATTTTTGCGTGACTACCAGTGGGCAAGCACTTCCTGCCTCGTTCTTGCGCAAAACGCGCTTGGACAGAACGCCCCGGGCGGCGGTGGTCCAGGTGACGGCGGAGGCCCGGGCGGCGGCTACGGCGGTTGATTTCAGGCTAGGTTGCTGATCTGCTCATAAGCGGCGGGACATTCCAGCCATTCGTGTGGGTGCTCATTCATTCCACACCATCGATATCTTTCTGAAAAACGCATTGGCCGGATCCGGATTTGATCCTCTTGGCAGCCGTATGGCGAGCGCGACGGAGAGGCTGGTTTTGGTTCGCGTGTCAAGTTCCAAAGGAACTTCAAGCAGGGAGAAGCGGGCATCCTGGCGATACCAGCCTGAAAAACTGATAACCTTGGATTCGAAATCTTTCTTCCAGTTCGGTTCGTTTTCCGGCCTGAAAAGGGCCAAGCCGAACTCAAAGTCAGATGATTCTTCGTGCGCAATTTCCACGCTCGCAATCACGCGTTTGGCGAATGGCGGAAACACGTCGTGAATGGTAGCGACGACCGGGCCTTTCTTGTGCGGCCGCAGAAAAAGACCGCCCCCTTTCCGGTCAACCAGCAGCAATGGGAGCTTGGACCGATAGGGAGTCATCAAGTTTGCCTTGTTGAACTCATCTTCACCGAGCGAAATAGCTCTTTGACGATTTATTGGCGCTCCAAGCCGCGGCCGGACAAGCGATTTTGCAGGAATCGTCCTGCGAATCGAAATGGACTTGATGCAAATAAGCGAATTCGCATCGTTGCCCGATTCCAGGCAGCGAACCGCGACAAGCAGGTTTCTGCGACGAGATGTAGCCGATTCAAGCGTGATACCTACTTCCCGCGTTGTCCCCGGGCGCGATATCCTGAACCAATCGGAACTTCCCTCGACCAGCGTGTTTGATGTGTCGGCGGGGTTCCAATCGATCTCGAGCCCGTCGGCAACAACCGCCAGTAACACTTCGGCGGCCCCGCTTGTGTGTTCTCCCAGTTCAATCTTGGCGCTCACGGCCAGCGTTCCCGACGGACAGCCAGCTTTCAAACATGCAGTTGTGACAGCTGTTCCCTTCGCTTCGACGAAAAGATTGTTGTGATCGCCGATGTAGAACGCTTCCTGTTCTCCCGTTGAACTGGAAAGCAGAGTAAAATCGCGTAATTGCGCGTGCGGCAAATGCGTCCATTTGCTGAAGGGAGCAGCGAGCAACGCGATCGCGTTGTCTGAGGGGGGCTGGAATTCCAGCGTCTTTTGTACCCGGTCAATGAAGTTGCTGTTGTCGGTCTGCCCGAGCAGCGCCAATGCCGTATCGGGCCGGTTTTCGGCGCTTGCGATCTCTGCAAGCAGCAACACAGCTTCACGCGAGTTTGAATCCATCTCCGCAAGCTTGCGATAACGTTCACCGGACAAGTCATACCAGAGATTTTCAAGTTGCAGTTTTCTGTCTGCGTCGCTGACATTCTGCGACAGGAACAACTCCATGGCCTTCTCGGCGCCGACAAATTTATGTTTCCGGAACACTTCGAGTATTGGCAGACGCGTCTGATACCAGTTGGAGCTGCGAAACATACTTTGAGGATTGGAACGGTACCAATAAAGTGGCTTTGGAATGATGCGAAGCTTCAGGCCAGCCAACACCGCCCGCAAGAAGAATTCCCAGTCCTGCGCCACATAACCCCAATCCTCAATAAGAAAGCCAATCTTCTTGAAAACCGATTTGCGGATTATCGCATTGGCATCGCCTAGCGAATTGTGGATTAGCGCCAGATCCAGGCAACCGCCCAACGGGAAATACTGAATGTACCCCTTCTTTTCGGTGGCCGGGACATTGGGGTCGTAGAGCAGTTTGCTGAAAGCACTGCAAATGTCACTGCCGCTGCTTTCGATCGCGGTCACATATGAGGTGACGGCGCCGTCAAAAAGCGCGTTGTCGTCGTCAAGAAACAGGACATATTCGCCTTTTGCAGCTCGAATCCCGGCGTTTCGCGCCGCGCCAAGATAGCGATTCGGTTCGCGCAGGATCCTCCACCCCTTCTTCCTGGCGAAGCTCTTTTCTACCTCGTCAAGATAAGCCACAGCTTCCGGGTCGGTGCTGCCGTCATCAACGATGATCAACTCGATATTCGGATAATCCTGACGCCTTACTGAAGCCAGTGACTGCGTCAGGAAGCCGGGCCTGTTGTGGTGGACAAGAATAATCGTCACCAAGGGGCTTTTTGCCCTGTTGCGCCGCCTGGGCCGGGTGGTTGCGGACAACGACCGGGACTTCGCAAGTGCATAAGCGGTTGCACCAGACGCCATGGCGGCAAAGTGCTCAACCCACGCTGCGCGTTGCTGTTCGAAAGATTTTCGCGGCGGTACAGGCGATGGCGGTTGGTCCAGGCAAGCGACGATACGGGCAGCCAGCAGGTCCGGTTCAGACTTTGAAAGACATCGGCTGCGCTTTTTTGGGTCGATGAGTTCCGAAATGCCCCCGACATCCGTTGCAACGAAGGGCAGGCCGGCATTCAGACACTGTTGAACGAGCGCGGGTTGATTAGCCGCGGTGTTGGATATGACAACCAGGCAATTACGTTGCCGGACGTAACGAAGAGTGTCCTGTTCGGAAATCCAAGGCAACATCCTGACTGCAAATGGCCATTTGCGTGCCTGCCGCAAAAGCATACCGCCGGTATGTTCTCCACCTAATTTCCCGAAGTAACCAAGTGTGGTCACGGTTGGGTGGTGTTGCGATTTCGCAACCCTGTCTAGAGCATCGCAGAACAGCTGAAATCCAAATCGCTCGCCAAACCCGTTGACAAAGACCAGTTCGTCGATGTTTGCCAGCTCAGACACCGCGTCTTTCTGTTCTTCCGTTCTACTGAATGGCAAGGGCGCAGTGAGCACTTCCGTGCGGGCGGGAATGTTCCAACCTGCAGCCTTCATCCATTTCTTCAAGTAAGTGCTGTTGAGGATCAGGCGGTCGCAGGATTGCGCGCAATACCGCTCCATATGCGATACTGCCACTTCGCGGGTTGAGGCGACAAATGTGCGGTCCGCCTCGTTGCGCCATTCAAGCGGTTCGGTCCCGACCACCAGCATGGGCGTGGATGTGTGTGATAAGCCGCACTCCTTACCCAAGAGCGGATAATAGGCAAGACCTCCTTCGAGCGCGAAGTAGACAGCATCGAATTCGTTGAGTTCCAGAAAATGGTGAACCGCGACGGAGGCCTTTTCTGCGATTTCAAGTCCCGGTAGCAGGTCATCCGATCCGCCAACGAGCTCTAGCTTGATGAGGTGGTTTTGGTAGAGTTCGTTTGTCAGCCACTGCTCATAATCCGCGCTTATCTTACCTCGGGCCTCCTTAAGCGGGGCCCACACCAGGGTTACGTTGTCGCCAAGTGTCGCCGATAGCTGTGCCAGTCCATAGATCGCGCGATTGTACTCGTTGGCCACATCCCATCCAAAAAGTTCGGCGGTGACATAACAAATATTCAGCGGACGGCGCTTATTCGTTTTGTTCTTTCGTTGGCTCGTGTTTGTTGCGCTGTTCATATTGCAGACGTTCCAAAGTGTTCGCCAAATTTGTCAGTTCGTTCGCAACAGTTCGGCTTGCCCCGATCCCAACCGGTATGCCGATCCGGAATTGCGTAGAATTCACCGGATGTTACAATCGACCCCATCGAAACTCATATTAGTCAATCGACTCGGGCAATGCGATGAAAATCAGCGAATTGGTTAAGGCCGATGACAAGGAGATCGCTGTCGAACCGGACGACATTTTGTGTTTTGTCGCAGTCCGCAACGAAATGCTTCGAATTGACCATTTCGTCGACTATTACCGAAAATTCGGGGTCAATAAGTTTTTCTTTGCCGACAACGATTCAAGCGACGGAACAAAAGAATATCTGGACGCACAAGACGATTGTTACCGGTACAACACCGAAGGCGCATATTTCGTTGAGAACATTTCTCCGCCGGCCTGGACCAATACTTTGGCGAATGTATTTGGTGATGGTCACTGGTGCCTGACGGTTGATGCCGACGAGCTTCTTGTCTTCCCGCATTCCGAGCATGTCGACTTGCGGCAGTTCTGTGCTTATCTGGAAAGTTGCGGAGATGAGGCCCTGTACTGTGCAATGATCGACATGTATCCGGACGGCCCTGTGACGGCGGCCAATTACGCTCCCGGCAGTCCGTTCATCGAATCCTGTCGGTATTTCGATCCCGAACCCGGCTGGATATGGCCGAGAGACGGCGAGTGCCCGCAGGATCAGATGTTTGGTGGCGTTCGTGAGCGGGTTTTTTGGAAGGGCGAGAAACGAAATGAAACACCGCCCTGCCTGAACAAGATCCCGTTGATCAAATGGCGAAAAGGAATGAAGTATCTGGTGTCAATGCATTTCCATAGCGGCGCCAGACTGTCGGCTGTGACGGGAAATCTTCTGCATTTCAAGTTTTTGGAAGGTTTTGTCGAAACATCAAAAGCTCAAGTGAAGGCTAACACCGGAGTGGTCGAAAAAAGCCTCCAGGAACGGGCAGCCTATTTGGACGAGATCGATCAAAATCCCCACATCGTTTTCCGTAACGAACAGTCGGTTTTTTACGAGGGAACAGACCAACTTGTACGGTTGGGATGGATGAGAACATCGGACAAGTATGAGGAACATGCGAACGCGCTGTCCGCAACGAAAAAACTGACACGGTCTCAAAGTGGCAATGAACCACAAGATACCGATGCAAGCGCAGACCGGTACAAATGAGCGGCTCCGGCACCCAAAACCCTGTGGTCGTATTGACCCTGCGGCGTACCGGCGGGACATCGATGATGATGTTGCTGCAGTCCTGTTCGAGTTTTCCGAGCCTTGAACATGAGCCGCTCAACATCGACAGATCGCTCGGTCACATCACCAAGGCATTCGTCGAGAATACCGATAATGCGCGGCTCGACGAGGCATTGGGCAATGCGTTGTCCGAACGGCCCAATCTCAAACATTGTGTCGAAACAGTGCCTGCCCCGGTTACAACTGCACTAATTCGAAATTGTACCCGGCTGAACTACCGTTTCCTGCTTTGGCGCCGTGAGAGCATGGTTAACCGCATCATCTCGCTATTTGTCGCCAAGCAAACAACAATATGGGGAAACCAGGGTCGGCAGGCATTCGCTGACGAAATCGCCAAAGGTAACAAAATCCTTTTCCCGTTTGATCTTGCTGAAATGGAAGAACAGGCCCGGAAGGATCATCACGCTTGGCAGCTAATGGTGAGCTCTTTGGATGACCTTGGCGTGAGCGGTGTGGAATTCAGCTATGAATACCTCTACGAGGAACCCTACAAGCGGAAAAGGGCGGCTGAACTTCTGGAAAAGCTCGGATTTGATCTGTCTTCGGCCGGCGAGAACATACGTGTATTTGCCGAGAACAGACCGGAGCGGCCATCATCGCTAACGGAGGCTGTTCCAAACGTCAAAGAAGCGCGGGAGTTTCTGCGATCATTGGAAAGCCGACTGTGAATTCGTAGCGCTAGTTGTACACCTTCCCGGCCCGGCAGAATGGGGTGTCCACCAGGCATTCGTTCAATGCAGTATCGATGCTGTTTGTTGGCTCTCCGCGATGGTCCGGATTGACCGTGTTGGATATCAACCTGGCGCAACTTCGCAATGATCTTCCCGGTTTTGCGAGGTATTCCCGCCGTCTGCGATCCTTGTTTTTCAGGTTGTTCGGTTGGGACCAATTCATTGGGAGAAATCTCGAACAACATTTCAACCGCTTCAACAGATTGGTGTCCCAATCGCGAGGTAGGCAGATCTACTGCCTCGCTTGACATGCGGATTTGATCAAGCGCCTGAGCCACTGGTGGGCGGGATCTTGAGTGAATCGTTCATGCCAGATTTGCGACACAGTGAAAGGGGGCGTTTGAAGCTCTTTCGGCAGCGGCGACAGTTGAAGCTCGTCAGTCATCACCTGTTTAGCGAGATGCTCAGGAACAGTGATGATCAGATCCGTCGGAGCGATAACGCTGCTAATGGTCATGAAATGAGTAATCCGTAGTGCAATCGTTCTTGCAAGATTTCGCTCCTTCAAGACCTCGTCGATCCGGCCACCGCCTCTTCCTGTTATACTCAATAATGCGTGCGGTGATGCGGCGTAGTCTTTGAGGCTGATCCCGTTTTTGAGTACGGGGTGATCCTTGCGGGTTAAACAGACTTGACGGTCCTCAAACAGGGCCTGAGCGGCAACGTTGTACAGATCAGGCCCGTCGTTCACGACGCCAAATCCGAGCGAGATTTTCCCTTCGCACATCTCAGTAATGCCGGTGGCTGAGAGGTTCTCCATATCGATCTGTATTCCCGGAGCCAGATTGAATATCCGGCTGAGCACGGACGGCATGATCATCTGCGCCAAATAGTCAGGCGCCATAATACGGAAGCGGTCTTGCGCCATGGACGGATCAAATGCCTGTGGCCTGAACACATGCGATATTTGAGCCAACGCGTTCCGTACCGGCATGCGAAGAGCCTCACCGCGCGGTGTCAAAACCATTCCCCGGCCAGAGCGCACCAGGAGCGGATCTTTGATGGCATGCTGCAGACGATTGAGTGCCCGGCTCATGGCCGGCTGGGAGAGGTTGGTGCGGATCGCGGCCTTGCTGACACTCTCTGTTTCCAGCAGAGCTTCGAGGGCCTTCAAGAGATTGAGATCGATGTTGGAAATATACGTTTGGTGCATGTGTTGTATATAAAACATGCATTAGGATAATTCAATTAACGACCTTAGGTTTGGCGCATCCAAGTTACGCAAACCAAGGAGAAACCATCATGTTCGTTATTTCAGGTGTTACTGGAAACACAGGTTCAATCGTCGCACAAACACTCCTCGACCAAGGCCAGCCCGTCCGCGTTCTGGTACGCTCCGAAGAGAAAGGCGCACCGTGGAAAGCAAAGGGTGCCGAGGTGGCCATCGCTGAGATTATGGATACAGACGCCATGATCCGGGCACTTGAAGGGGCAAGTGGAGCCTATTTCCTGTTGCCGCCCGATCTCTCAAACGAGAACTTTATCGGCGATAGCTACAGGCGGGCGGAATCGATTGTGGAGGCTGCCAAAAATGCACGCTTGCCCCACGCGGTCATTCTGTCTTCTGTTGGAGCCCAGCACAGCGACAAAGTCGGCCCGATATCCACGATTGCCTATCTGGAGAAGCAGCTCGTCGCCGCCAGCATTCCAGTGAGCGCCGTTCGCCCCGGCTACTTCCTCGAGAATATTCAAGATGTCATGCCCGCTGTTCTCCACGAGGGCATTTATCCCAGTATGATCCATCCGCTGAATTTCAAAATTGACATGGTGGCAACAAGGGATATTGGCGAAACGATTGCAGATGCGCTGATCAATCCGCCGACTTTCCCTCACCGGGTGATTGAGCTCAAAGGGGCAGATCAATATTCAGCCGAAGACATTGCCGCTGCACTTTCCAAATCACTTCACCGCCAGATCACGGCAGTACCGGTGCCGAAGGAAAGTTGGATCGATGTGTTCAAACAAGCTGGGCTATCCCGACAGTCCGCAGAGAGCATGTCGGAGATGCACGAGAACATAAACAATGGACGCATCGATTTTCTCGATCCGAATGCGAGAAAAGGCAGCGTCAAATTGGAGAGTTTCGTCGAGAAACTGGTTGGATAATACTGCAACTCGAAAAGCGGCCCACCGGCACCGCCGGGCTGGGCCGTTTCGATCACTTTATCGTCGAGGCTGAGTGATGTTGGAACACGAGACCACGCTGTTTCTGGTCTGCGGGAAAATTGCCGCTGGAAAATCAACACTTGCCAAAGAGCTGGCGGCAAGGCCGGCGACGGTTCTGATCAGCGAGGATCATTGGCTATCAACCTTGTATCCGGGCGAAATCTTGAATTTGGATGACTATGTTCGTTATTCCGCCAAGCTTAAAAAAGCTCTTGAGCCCCACGTAGTTGATCTGCTGAATGAAGGATTGTCAGTGGTCATGGATTTTCCGGCAAATACCCTGAAACAAAGACGCTGGCTGCACGGCTTGTGTGTCGCTTCAGGTGTCCATAACGAACTGCACTTTGTCGATGTTCCCGATGATGTTTGCAAACGCCGGCTACGGGAAAGGAACAAATCCGGTCAACATGCTTATCAGACCAACGAAGAAGAATTTGACTTAATTACGCGGTTCTTCGTGCCGCCTTCGCAAGAAGAAGGATTTCATCTAAGGATTCACCAAATCTGAGACCCGACAAGTCCACCTTGCGCGCGCCGGTCTTTAGCCGGGTAGCGATCGGCTGACCGGGCCTGGCGACCAGATAGAACTGCCTGACCTGCGGCACGCTTGCGAAGCCCCTTACCCGGAAATCATCCGTCCAACGCCCGGACGATGCAACGATCGATATTCTCATCGGAGAAATAGGACCGGCAACTGTCGACGAAATGTCTGACCAGTTTTCGGGCGTTTGATTTTCCGTAGCCAACCGAAAGTGTAAGTGGCGGCAAAGGATCAGCAATCGGCAGGCTTACCAGTGGGTCGCCTGCGTAGCTGGTCGTCGTTGCAGGTATCATGTTCAGGATCGCGACACCCTGGCCGGCGCCGACCAGGCTGCGCACCATTTCGGTCGAATTGGCATATGCCGCGATCCGGTATTTGCTGTCGGCCGACAACAATAGCCCGGAGTAGTAATCCGATGCGACAGGGCGGTTTAAGGCAATGATCGGGGAATTGCTGATTTCGCTCATCTTGATGCGCTTCTTGCAGGCCATCGGGTGCTCTGCCGGCATTAGACAATAAGCCGGCGCCTCAATCAGGGTGTCATACTCCACCCGGGGATGAGCCGAGTCGCTGACGAACAAAATTGCATCATAGGAGCCGTCCAACAGGCCGTTCTGTGCAACGTCATTGTCGCATTCCTCCAAATCGATCGTCAGGCCACCGTCTGCATCCATCAAGGTGCCCAGGATTCTCGGAAGGAACGCCGGAGCAACCGGTGCGTAGTAGCCAATCCGCAAGTTGCCGCTCAGTGACTGTTTCAGTTTCGCACCATCAAGCAGCAGCGTGTCGTACTCCTCAAGCAGCGCGTTGAACCGATGCACCATCGTCTTGCCGCTGGCGGTCGGCTCGACACCACGCGAACGATGACGCTGAACAAGTTTCAATTCAAAATGCGTTTCAATTTGATCGATGGCTGCTGCGACAGCAGACGCGGCGATGTTCAGTTCTCCGGCGGCTTCGGCAATGCTGCGATGTTTCAGTGCGCATACGAAGTAGCGCATCGATTTGAGCGTGATCGTCACTGACACCTCTGAAAATCAGATGAATTAGAGCGATAAAAACTGTTTTTCACATGTAATGCAATTGGTCATAGTGAAACTTCCGACTTCCCGGACTTGCCCGCAGAGGACACTGAGATGGATGAAGCGCCGCTGAAAGGCTGGAACCACATTCCCGATACTCCATTGAAGGTCTCACCTTTCTTCGCGTGGCCGCTGCGACCGGTTGAAATGCTTAAATGGGTTTGGAATTCCTGGTTCCTGATTTCAGAACGGCTGATTCTGGTCGGCGTCGCGTTTGTGTCTTTTTACTGGTTTCAACCCCCATTGGGGGAAACTGCAACGCTTTCGTTCGGCTGGATCGCCGAACTCTACGTCCGCAATCTGGTACTGATGACGCTCGTGGCGGGCGGCCTCCACCTGTATTTCTACACTTTCACCAAACAGGGGCAGAAGCTGAGATACGATTCGCGGCCGCTGATGGTGAATGGCAGGCAGTTCACTCTCGGTGGCCAAATCCGCGACAACATGTTCTGGACGCTTGCGAGCGGCGTCGGATTCTGGACGGCCTATGAAGTGATCATGTTCTGGGCAATGGCAAACGGTTACGCGCCGGTTCTGACCTGGGCCGACAGCCCGATCTGGTTTGTCGCCCTGTTTCTACTGATCCCGGTCTGGGAGAGTTTTTACTTCTATTGGATTCACCGGTTTTTGCATGTGCCAATGCTGTACAAGCATGTGCATTCGCTTCATCACCGCAACATCAATGTCGGACCTTGGTCGGGGATGTCGATGCATCCGGTGGAGCATCTGATTTTTCTCGGTTCGGTGCTTATCCACTTCGTCGTGCCCGCGAACCCGGTCCACATCCTTTATCACATGCAGTACCTGACACTGACAGCGGCAACGACCCATTGCGGATTTGAAGGCCTGCTGATGAAGGACGAAAACCGCCTGAAACTGGGGACCTTTCACCACCAGATGCACCACCGGTATTTCGAGTGTAATTACGGTTCGCTCGAGGTGCCCTGGGATAAATTCTTCGGCTCTTTTCACGACGGTACGCCGCAAGCCAATCAACGAATGCAGGAACGCCGCAGAAAGATCATGGGTACATGAGGTCAACGGATCCTGACCCTGGGACCTAACGGAAACGAAGGGCAAGTATTGACTGGCCTGGGTTCAGTCCGCACGGGAAGTGTAAGCGGCCACCGCCGAAAAGGCGGAAATGGACATGATTGGAACGGCCTTTTTTGGCCGAACGCGCAATTCGCAAAGTCTGATCCCCGAACCCATTTCCAGCTTCGATTGCCCTGGGCAACGCATGCTGATGCGACGGAAGCCCGCGAAGGTGAAATATCAGAAATGACAAGTGAGGTCGTGCATACCAAATTGAAGGAAGTAGGCGGACTGTTATATTACCGGCCATAGTCCACGAAACGGGATTTTACGGCGCGTACCTTCATCACCTGTAACGACGATCTGGTCGGGGAGTTGTGTGACGGATCGGACCGCTTCCTCGCATGACCACGCAATGGCACCGATAACATGGCAAACAGTTGAGCTCTTTTCATTAGCCAGCGAAATTGAACCGGAGACAAATGGGGGATTCTGCCCATATGATGATATCAAGCTGGCGCAAACGCCTTCCTCGACACCGAGACAGCCGAAATGCCGTCCCGACCACGGGGGATAGTCCCGGCCGCCATTTGAGTGCCAGAGCATTGTCATGGGAAGTGATCTGGCATCTCGCAGCGACAGGAAAAGATCGCCCTGAGCAGGCCTGGTTACCGCAGTCCATCCAAGCTGATGACCGGAAGCCTCGAGCCCGATAACAAAATCCTCTTGCTCCGGAAACCACGGAAATGAAGTCAGATCTGCTGTTCCGCCGGAGGCAGGAAACTTTTGCGGGTTTTTGCTCCTTGCCGGGTAAGTGAGGCCTGATCTACCAAGTGCCGGATCAGTCTCCAGCGGCTCGGCCGGTGTCGTCCAGAATTGTTTCTCAGAGGTTCTGATCAGCCCACTATCCGGAATGGCAACATTTGCGTGATTTGATACCTCTATGTCTCCTGATCCACCGATGAACGTATGGCGTTGATAGACGAAGGGCTCACCGGGCCGAAGTTCGATTTCCTTGACCAGAGACGCCCCGTTTACCTGCCGATCGAGTTTTGCACGGACGAAATGATCAGACTGGTGGTCAATGGACCAGTTTGAGTTCGCCGGCCAGCCGTGAAGCGGTGCGCCATCCTGTTCCTTTCCGAAGGGCGCGCAAAAGAAATCGCCTCCCAGCGTTTTCAAATGGGGTGCAATCCCATCCGGCAAATCCTCACCTGTTCCGACCCAGGGCGCCTGATGAAGCGGTGAAATTTCCCGGCTGTCATCGAAGACCGTAAACCGAACGATCTGTCCGATGGCGGGATCAAACGAAAGACTTATGCCGTCGGTCGTCAATTCAATCAACGCAGGTTGCCCTCCGGCTTACGGATAATTCTGTAATTCATCCATGAACTTGTTCAGTTCATCTTCCGGCATGCGAACCAGGTGTTCATCTTTCGGAAACTGGCCGCTTTCAACATCTGATCTGAACTCCATGAATGCCGAGATGCGTTCGTTTTGAAGACGCGCATATTCAACCTCGAAATCCCGATAGGTCTTGGCATGCCGGGGAACATGACCATCGGTATAGCCGAGAATATCGTTTGCAAAGAGATATTGGGCATCGCAACCCGCGCCGGCACCCATGGACCAGACCAGGATATTGACCCGTTTTGAAATGGCGGTGGCGACTTCTTCCGGGACGACTTCCATCTCGATCGCTACTGCGCCGGCGGACTCATACGCTTTAACTTCTTCAAACAGTTTGATGGCGTCGACCGCGGTTTTGGCGACGGCCCGAAAACCACCGGTCCACGTCGCCCGGGCAGGGACAAGTCCGACATGGCCAACCACCGGGACATATTCGCGCGACAGCATCTCGACAGTGGCGAGCGAGCCGGAGCAGTAAAGCGCATCCGCTCCCTTCTCGAGCGCTGCATTGCACCAGCGAAGATAATCGTCTGGCGACCCGCACTCACTATGCGTTTGGCCTGTCATCGAAAATACGCTGGGCGCCAGATCACGATAGTTGGGATGGAACAGGATTTCAGCCGGAACCGAAGCGATATCGATGCCCGCTGCTTCGGCAGCGGCTGCTTCATCCAGCGTGAAATAGCGGAGCATGGTCAGTTGCTTCTTTCCTTTAAGCGCGCGCAAATCGGCTACTGTCGGCAGTTTTCGTTCAGGCGTCTTCATGGCACACGTACGAATACTTTGCCGCCTTCGAGCCTGGTTTCGTAGGTCCCGAGGCGTTCACAGGCCGGCGTGCGGATTGCCTTTCCGGATCGGTAATCGAACAGTCCGCTGTGCCGTGGGCATTCGATCTCGAAATCCATGACCAGACCGTCCGCCAGATGAACCTGCTCATGTGTGCACAAGCCGTCAGTACAAAAATAGTCGCCATCGGCGCTGCGGATAATGGCGAATGTATTGCCTCCATGGTCCCACCGCATGACGTCTTCTTCTTCGACATCATCCTCGGCGCAAGCGACAATCCAGTTCATGTTTTCCCTCCGTATTCATTTTGGGGCTCACTCAACCGGTCTTTCAGGAGTGACCTGATGGAGATTTTCCTTATAGGGTTTGGCTGTGGGCGGAAGTGGCCTGCGAAATACGTAATCCGGATTTTTCCGCTGGATCATGATGGCTTGCATCATTTCGCGGTAAGCATCCCAGATTGAACGATTGGGTGCAGGCAAGTCATCCTTGATTTCTTCATGCAGCGCCGGCAACGCGTAGTAGGGCACCATCGGATACATGTGGTGTTCAACATGGTAGTTCATGTTCCAGTAAAGCCAGCGGCTGACCGGGTTCATGTAAAGCGTCCGCGAATTCAGGCGATGGTCGATGACATCCTCCGGGAGTCCGCCATGCTGCAACAGTCCCGTCATGACGAAATGCCAGCATCCATAGACGCGCGGTCCGCCGATCAGGAGTAAAGGAATAACCGCTGCCCAACCTGCGCCGCCAGCCAGCATCACTATTGTCGTCATGACAACCAGCACATAGATGCCCATATGTATCCGGGCCCAGAAATAGGCATCTGGCCACTGGGATTCGGGAATGTAGTCGCGTTCGTCGTCAGAAAGCCGGCCCATTGCGTGGCGCGACAACGCCACCAGCGACAACCAGGTCTCATAGATGCCGACAAATGCAAGTGTCTTCAGAACAAGGTTGATGGGATGCATCCAGGCGATTTCCGGATCCCGCCCCACAATCAGCGTGTCGGTATGGTGGCGCGCGTGGCTCCAACGCCAGTTCACCGGATTCCGCATGATCTGAAACGAAGCAATGTGATAGACGACATCGTTCATCCAGCGCGTACGGAAGGCGGTGCCATGTCCGCATTCGTGCCACCGACTGTCGCAAGCCGATCCATATAGGACGCCATAGGCGAACCAGAACGGCACAGAGATCCAGCTGCCCCAGAAGTAAATTCCACCACCGGCGAAGATGATATGCAGCGCAATCCAAAGGGCGGTATCGCGGATGGCAGGACCATCGCGGCGTTTCATCAGCGCCTTGATCGTTTTGCGCGGAACATCGCTGTGATACCACTGCGCCGCGCTCAGCCCGGCTTCGATGGCCCGGCGCGCGGATGCACCGGTCAGAGAGTAATCCCTGACCGCGGGGGATGTACGTTGATTAAGGGCGGTATCGCTCATCAGCTTGAACAACAAATTGGTCAAAAATGGTGTGATTTATCAAAGTCAAATCCGGTGCGATTGTCGTCGCTCGCAATCGGTAACTTCAAGCCTTGAGGACATCAGATCACATCACATTTTGCGCCGGACATGCAGGTGAACTGCTCGAAGTTGCAGATTTTGTGGGCATTTGATTTTTGAACAATCCCTTGTATCTGATGTGATCTGATGTTCTTCAGGGCCACATCGATGATTTTGGACGTCACTCAGCAGTCAGTCGCATTGAAATGGACAAAGTAGCCAAATGGCGCGTGCGACCATAACTGACATCGCCAGCCGGGCTGGTGTGTCACCGGCGACGGTCGACCGCGCGCTTAACGGCCGCAAGGGTGTCAGCGCCGCCAACAGGCACAGGGTCATGCGGGCTGCGCGAGATCTCGGCTATCTTCCCTCCGATGGAACAACTGCGCTTCCATCGCGGCCGGCGCGGCTCGCATTTTTGATCCCCATCGGGCAAAACGCCTTCATGCACGAAGTCACCGAAAGCATCCGGAATTTCGCCCGCGAACAGCCTCTGGTCGAGAATTGTACGGTCATCGCACTAAAGGGGATCGGTTCTGACGATCTGGCAACGGGGTTGGACCAGCTGCCGGATGATGCCGAAGGGATAGGCGTCATTACAACCGATCATCCCAGAACAAGAGACGCACTTCGACGCGTTTGTGAATCAGGGGTGAGGGTTGTGACCATCGCTTCCGATGTGCGGGCTACGCCGCGCGCTGCTTATGTTGGCGTCGACAACACGATTGCCGGCCGCACCGCGGCGCAGGTGCTGAGCATGGCGATCGGTGCTGGTGAAGGCAAAGTAGCGGTGTTCTTCGGAAGCCGGGGCTATATCGGGCATCTTGAACGGGAAGCCGGTTTTCGGTCGTGCCTGGCAGAAATTCATCCTGGGTTGCAGATTCTCCCGCCCATCGAGACCGGAGAAGATGGTGAAAGACTGTATGGCGAATTGGCCAGGCTGTTGCGTACCGAACCGGAATTGCGTGGTATCTACTGCGTTGGCGCTGGCCGAGCCGGTCTCGTACAGGCCCTGGAGTGGCACGAAAGCGACCGACGGCCTGCCGTGGTGATACACGACCTCACCGAGAATTCACGCCGCTGGCTGGCCGAAGACCGCATTGATGCGGTGATCGACCAGAACGCCCGACTTGTCGGTGAGCAGGCAGTGCTGCGGCTGCTTGCAGCAATTGCTTCCAGTTCAGACCATCTGCCTCTGCATCACATAGAGCCGAGAATTATTCTAAAAGAAAACATTCCGCAGCAATGAAGGGTGAGATGGTTGGAACATTGAAAGACATGGCGCTGATCATCACTGGCGCGGCAAGCGGAATTGGCCATGCGATTGCAAAAGAAGCCGCTGAGCGTGGTGTTGGTGAAATGCTGCTTGCCGATGTCAACGGACCGATGCTGCAGAACGTTGCATCGGCTCTGCCTTGCCAAGGGCGCGTAGAAACCATTGTGGCCGATCTTTCGTATGCTGTGGCGGCAGACGAAATAGCAAAGGCTGCCATCCTTGCCTTCGGTCGCATCGACGGGCTGGTCAACTCGGCTGGTGTTACAACGCGTGCCGGTTTTCTTGAGGGGACAAGCGAAGATTGGGATCGCATATTCGCGATCAATGCACGCGCACCGTATCTTTTGATGCAGGCTGCGATCAGGGACATGCATTCGCGCGGCACAGGCGGTTCCATCGTCAACATTCAGTCGGTCAATGCGCATTGTGGGGCGGCTGATCTGGCAATTTATTCCGCGTCCAAGGGGGCGCTCCAAACGCTGACCAAAAATGCAGCAAATGCTCACATGAGGGATGGCATTCGTGTGAACGGCATCAATCTGGGCTGGGCACTGACGGAGGCCGAGCACCATATGCAGGCCGATATTTTGGGGCTCGGCCAGGAATGGGCTGAAAACGCTGCCTCGGACACGCCGCTTGGACGGCTGTTGCAACCGGAGGAAGCTGCGAAACTCGCGGTACATCTTCTCGACCCGGTGTCCGCCCCTTTGTCAGGAGCTTCTATCGACCTGGCACAGCAGGTCCTTGGCGCGCCGGTTTAAATCCCGGAGTATCGATAGGCTCTACGCCTTGGGAGGAGCAGTGCTGTCGCGGATGACCAGCTCAACCGGGATGGCCGGGTCAGGGTCTGTCGCGCAATCTGGCTGCGAAAGGCGATCCAGAAGCACTTCCGCTGCCCGACGGCCCAGCCGGTGCCGGTCTTGTCTGATTGTTGTCAGCGCGGGAATAGAGTGTTCTGACATCTCGATGTCATCAAATCCAACAACCGATATGTCCTCCGGCACTTTGAGCCCGCCGGCGTGCAAACCGGCTATCAGACCGATTGCAACCATGTCTGCCGAGCAGAAAACCGCGGTCGGGCGATTGCTCATGCCAAGAATTTTTGCCGCCGCTGCACGTCCGGATTCGAGCGAAAAATCACCGCGAATGATCCATTCAGGTGGCGCTGGCATATTCAACCGGGCGCGTTCGGTGACCATACCGTTTCGGCGCGCCGTGGTCAGAACATTCCCCTCCGGCCCGGTTACATGGGCAACCTTGCGATGGCCCAATTCATAAAGGTGGCGGATAGCGAGACGCGCGCCTTCAGCGTTGTCACTCGATATGACGGGGAAGGTTTCACCTTCGACCCATTCGCAAAGGAACACGATGCGCTCTCCGACGCCGTGATCTGAGCACTCTTGCAGTACCTCATGCGAAAGCCCGCCATCCAGGGCAATCGCCCCGTCGATGCGACCGTCGAGAAAGTAGCCTGCAAGAACTGAACCCTGGATCGGGTCGTTCTCGGTATCTGTGATCAGAACTGCGTATCCCGTTCCGGCAAATCCGGCGCTGATGCCTGCCAGTATGCCCGAATAAAACGGTTTTCCGAGATTTGGAACCAGGATCAGAACTGCGCTGGCTCTGCGCATCCTGAGATTTCGGGCCGCTTGATTGACACGATAGCCGGTCTTGCGGATCGCCTCATGTACGGCTTCTCTCGTCGGCTCCTGAACCAATCCGGGATTGGTCAAAACACGGCTGACCGTCGCCGGCGAAACGTTTGCCTCTCGTGCCACGTCCTGCATGGTTATCGTCTTTTGAATCATCGCTTTACGTGACTTTCACACAATCCGGGTTGACAAGATTTGGTCGGCCTGACGATAATGAAATCGATTTCATAAGGCAAACAGTCTACAAAAATAGTGAACCTGATGATCGTTGCAGTCCGCAGATTTTTGAGAAGAATCGCATGAATTCGCAAGCGGAATTTGACTTCTCCGGTGCGCAGGTCACCGTCATCGGCGCCAGTCGCGGCGGTATTGGCGCTTCGATTGCCAGGGCGTTTCAGGATGCGGGCGCCACTGTCGAAATCACAGGCATCGAGAACGAATGCCTTGCGGAAGATGCCTCACGATTTTCCTATGAGAAGCTGGATGTGACCGATACGGATGCCGTTTTCGATTATGCCCGTTCGCGCGATCGTCTGGATGTGCTGGTGAACTGCGCGGCCATCACAAAACGGGGTGAGGAGATGGAGGCCGGGTTCTTTTCCACCGTGCTGGACGTGAATCTGACCGGCTCGTTCCGTTGCGCAAACGCCTTGTTGCCAGCGCTGAAGTCAGCCCGCGGACGTGTCATCAACGTCGCATCCATGTATGCGCGTTTTGGCTCGCCGAGAAATCCTGCCTATGGTGCGTCAAAAGCGGGTGTTGAACAGCTGACGAAATCATTGGCGATCGCCTGGGCAGAAGAGGGGATTCGCGTCAATGCAATAGCCCCCGGATTTATTGTCACCGAGCAATCAGCGCGTGCCCGGCAAGATAAAACATTTACTGCCCAAATCGAGTCGAGGACCCCTTTGGGTCGCTGGGGCCAACCTGAGGATATTGCCGGAATTGCGCTCTTCTTAGCGTCCGACGCTGCCGCATTTATCACCGGCGCCTGCATTCCGGTGGATGGAGGTTATTCAGTTGTTTAACGGTGCCTATCATGACTGAAATTTCAAACATTTGTGCCGCGGTAATCGGTACCGGATTCATTGGATCGGTGCACGTGCAGATGTTGCGCCGCCTGGGTGTGCGTGTCTCCGGCGTACTGGGATCATCGCCCGACCGCGGCCGGGAACGCGCAGCCGAAATGCACGTGGAGCGGTCCTACGATACGCTGGAGGACCTGCTGGCCGACGACAGCGTTGATGTGGTTCACGTCAATTCGCCCAACCACGCGCACTATCCGCAGGTAAAATCAATCATCCAGTCGGGAAAGCATGTTGTCTGCGAAAAGCCGCTCTCCATGACGAGTGCGGAATCGGCGGAGATGGCTGATCTGGCGCGGGCCTCGGGCCTGATCTGCGCTGTTTGCTACAACATCCGGTTCTATCCGCTCAATCAGCACGCTCATGCAATGGTCCGTAACGGCGAACTGGGCGACGTCAAATTCGTAACCGGCCACTATCATCAAGACTGGCTTGCCAAGCAGACTGACTGGAACTGGCGATTGCAGGCCGAAGTCGGCGGAGCACTGCGATCAGTAGGCGACATCGGCACGCATTGGATAGACCTGACCAGTTTCATTTCCGGACTTAAGGTCAAGTCCGTGATGGCGGAACTGACCACCTTCCTGCCCGTACGGCAGCGCCCCATCGGCCCGGTCGAAACCTTTTCTGCTGCACAGGGTGAAACTGAAGCGGTAAAAATCAGCACCGACGATGCAGCGGCCATTATGATCCGGTTCGAGGGCGGCGCGCGGGGGTTGATGAGCACATCGCAGATCAATGTCGGGCGGAAGAATTCGCTTCAGTGGGACATTGCCGGTTCACAGGCTAGCGCCGCATGGGACAGCGAAACGCCGGACCATCTGTTCGTCGGTCATCGCGATGCGCCAAACCAAACATTGATGCGCGACTTCGGTCTGATGAACGCGACTGGCACCGCGGCTGCGACCTTGCCACCGGGCCATGTCGAGGGGTTTGCCGACAGCTTCTTCGCGTTTTTCAGAGCGGTTTACGGCGACGTCGCCGCCGGGCAGCGCGGTGCGGAAAGCACTTGGGCAACATTCGATGACGGACATTATGAAATGGTATTTTGTGACGCGGTGCTGAAATCAGCCCGCGAAGACCGTTGGGTGGAATTGAGTGAGGTTTGAGGGGCACAAATGAAGCTGGGACTACTAACTGCACCTTTCGACGATACGGGACTGGAGGACGTTGCGGCATGGGCTGGGAGCAATGGTTTTTCCGCGCTGGAAATTGCTTGCTGGCCGGCTTCAGGCGGCGAAAAGCGCCGTTACGCGGGCACCAGCCATATCGACGTTGATGGACTGACTGCCGAAAAAGGCGCTGATATCATTGCGCAACTGGCAAGTCATGGCATCACCATTTCGGGCCTGGGCTACTATCCCAATCCGCTTCATGCGGATGCAGATCACCGCGAGGAAGTGATCGGACACCTGAAAAAGGTCATCACCGCAGCAGGTGTGATGGGGCTGCCTGTGGTCAATACATTCGTCGGCGGAGACCGTGCGCTGAACGTCGACGAAAACTGGAAGCGGGCACAAGAGATATTTGCGCCGATCGTCCGGCACGCGAGGGATGCCGGGGTGCGGTTGTGCTTCGAAAACTGCCCAATGATCTTCAGTTATGATGAGTGGCCAGCCGGGCACAACATTGCCTATTCGCCGAAGATTTGGCGGCGGATATTTGAAGAATGGGGCGATGATGTCGGAATGAATTTCGACCCTTCGCATTTGATCTGGCAGTTTATCGATCAGACCCGTTTCATCAACGAGTTTGGTCCGCAGATCGCTCATGTTCACGCCAAAGACCTGATGATCGACACTGATGGACTTTACGAAAATGGCATCATGTCGGCTGGAATGGGATGGCAGGTTCCGCGGCTCTGCGGGCTTGGTGATGTGGACTGGTCCGATTTCTTTTCGGCTCTCTACCGCGCCGGTTATGATGGTCCCATCATTATCGAGCATGAGGACAGACTGTTTGAAGGCACCGACGACAAGGTGAAGCGCGGATTTCTTTTAGCGCGAGACGTTCTAAATCCGTTCATCAAATAGAAGAGCAAAAGCTCCGTATCCGATTAATTTGAAACCAATGGGAGGAAACCCTGATGAAGAGACTAGTCAAATCAATCGCCGCCATTGCAGTGGCAGCGGCATTGGCGCCAGCTGCGTTCGCGGGTGGTCACAAGAACTATACGATCGGCGTGTCCAACACGGTGCAAGGGAATGGCTGGCGCGAGCAGATGATCTGCGCCATGCGCGCCCAGGCGCTTGTTGAGGGCGACGTAAACAACGTGATTGTGGCGCACCGCAACACCGACAGCGCGGGACAGCTTGAGGACATCAATAACCTGATCGAAGCAGGCGTTGATGCGATCGTGCTGAATCCGTCCAATCCAGATGCCCTGAATTCGGCTCTTGAGGCTGCATTGGCCAAAGATATCGTGGTTGTTGCGGTGGATGCGGGCGTGACTGCGGAAGGCGTGTACATCCTGTCAAACAACCAGGAAGAATACGCTTACCTCGGCGCCAAGTGGCTCTTCGAACAGCTCGGCGGTAAAGGCGATGTTGTCTATATGCGCGGCATTGCCGGCGTTTCTGCCGATACCGACCGGGATAACGGCTTCAAGCGCGCGCTCGCTGAGTTTTCGGACATCAAGGTGGTGCACGAAGTATTCACCGGCTGGCAGCAGGACCAGGGCAAACAGCAGATGTTTGATTTTTTGGCGACCGGCATTCCATTTGATGGTGTTTGGACCAGCGGCATCGACAATGTGATCGTTGATGCTTTCGTGGAATCGGGTGCACCGCTCGTGCCCATCGTTGGTGCGGACAACGCCGGATTCGTTCAATATCTGACCAGTGTTGACGGCCTGAAGGGTGCCGCGGTTACCAATCCCGGATCCGTTGGTGGCGCTGGCGTTGCCTTGGCAGTCGATATCTTGAACGGCAATGCGCCTGCGGAAAAAACCGTGCTGGTCGATCCGGTGCTTTGGGAAAATACGACAGATGAGGGTCGGGCTGTGATCACGGCTGCACAAAATCCGAATCTTGATCCTGAATGGCCGGTATCGGTAACGGTACCTGGCTGGACCGACTACACGATGGATCAGATCATTGCCTGTAAAGGTCCTGGCGACAACTGATCGTAAATAGCTTGCCTCCGCCCGCAATCGGGCGGAGGCTTATAAGTTTCAGGTCAGGGCAACCAGTTTCAGATGAGCGGCACCAATATCCTTGATGCGACCGGGATCGCCAAGAGTTTTGGCGCTGTGCGCGCTCTGACCGATGCCAACCTGCGTGTCGACGAGGGCGAGATCGTCGCTCTTATGGGCGCAAATGGGGCCGGCAAGTCCACTTTTGTCAAGATCATCACGGGTGCATTGAGGCCAGACAGCGGACAGGTTTTGATCCGCGGTGAACAGGCGCACGTTGGCAGTCCTGCCGAAGCGCGGCGCTCAGGGCTGGTTCCGGTCTATCAGGAACCGTCGCTCATCCCGGATCTGAACATTCTGGATAATCTTCGTCTCGGACAAACGCCGGTCGAACCGTTTCGACAATGGGTCGATGAATTGGGGATCAAGGACCTCAACCTCACGGCAATGATAGGTGAGCTGCCTTTGGCCACGCTTCGAATTCTGGATTTGGCAAGGTCACTGGCAAGCGAGCCGGATGTGCTGCTGCTCGACGAAATGACCGCAGCGTTGCCCACCGACCTCGTGGAACGGGTGCTGAAAGTTGTTCGCGAACGCGCTGATGACGGCATGGGCGTCATTTATGTGTCCCACCGGTTCAGCGAAATTTCGGAACTTTGTGATCGTGCGAGCATCCTGCGTGACGGAAAAACCGTTGGTGATCTGGATATCGAACCGGGCGTCGAGGAGCGGGCAGTCGAGTTGATGCTGGGGCAGAAAATTGACCTCGGACAGCGCGAGCACTCTGCCGAACGTCAAGCGCAAACGGGTACTCCGAGGCTGAAACTCGACAAGCTGGCAATCGCCCCGAAGGTTTCGGACATCAGTTTCGAATTGTATCCAGGCGAGATTCTCGGAGTCGTGGCGCTTGAAGGGCAGGGGCAGGATGAGCTGTTTGATTGCCTGGCCGGATTCCGCGAGCCAACCGACGGAACAATCGAGGTTGAAGGAAAGCCGGTGCGGTTCAAGCATCCCGCCGATGCAATACGAACCGGCCTTACATTTGTACCGGGAAACCGGTCGGATGCGTTACTGTCCCAACGCTCGGTTGCCGAAAACATCTCGCTTCCATTTTCAGCACGCATCGCAAACTGGGGGCGTATCAAGTGGAAGAGCGAGCGCGAACGGGTTGGTTACGCCATCGACAAACTCCAAATCGATACCAGGGCGCAGGGCGAGGTTCAGCGCCTGTCTGGCGGAAACCAGCAGAAAGTGACCATTGGCCGCTGGCTCGCCATGGGTGTGCAGACGCTTTTGCTGTTCGATCCGACGCGCGGCATCGATGTTCGCACCAAGCGGCAGATTTATCCGCTGGTTCGGGAACTTGCGGCACAGGGCGGTTCGGTTTTGTACTACACGTCAGAGCTGGAAGAGGTGCCGTTGGCATGCGACCGGGTGGTCGTCATATTCAACGGGCAGGTGGTTGACGTGATCGACGCTGCCAATGCCGATGAGCAGACGCTGATGCGGGCAGCCTACGGTCTTGTCGCGCAGAAAGGCGCGGCATGAACGAGTTTGCCCGAAAACACGGATGGGTGTTGGGTCTGTTGGCGCTGATGGTCGTGCTGCTGGCGCTGACCAGAATTTTCCAGCCTTCATTCGGTGCATCCGGATTGGAAAGCATCGCCCGGGCAGCGCTCCCGTTCGCCTTTGCTACCGCCGGAATGGCGGTTGTTGTCATTGTCGGCGGTATCGATTTGTCGGTTGCGTCGATAATGGCGGTTTGCGCCGTGTCGACTGCTGTGCTGATGGAGCGGATGGCCGGGATTCCGGCGGTGCTGCTGGTGTTGGGATTTGGACTGGTCATGGGGCTGATCAATGGAGCACTGATTGTGCTGACGCGAGTGCCCGACATCGTTGTCACACTGGCCATGCTGTTTGTCTGGGAGGGCGTTGCCCTTTTGATCCTGGAAACCCCCGGCGGGTCGGCTGCCGACTGGTTGCAGTCAAGCATTCGCGGCAGTTTCGTCATTCCGGGATTTCCGGCCGCGCTTGTCGTGATCGCTGTCTGCATTGCTGTGGTCTGGATCCCAATCCGCCGGTCCAAACTCGGGCTGTCCATCTACGCCACGGGTTCGGACGAACTTGCCGCGTTCCGGTCGGGTGTCGCAGTTGGCAGAACAAAAATCGCTGCCTACGGTATCTGCGGCCTGTTTTGTGCAATGGGTGGGTTGAGCCTGGCAGCACTGACGGGCATCGGAGAACCGGTCCCTGGACCATATTTGCTGGCTTCGGTTGCCGCCGTTGTGCTTGGCGGCGTTGTGCTCGGTGGCGGGCGCGGCGGATTGCTGGGTCCGATCATTGCTGTCTTCATTCTTCGCATCGTGCGCACAGACCTGACACTTCTGGCAGTCGATCCCAATGTCACCGTCATCATTGAGGGCACGATCATGGTTGGCGTGGTGATGCTCGGCACGATCGCCACCCTGCGGAGCGCAAGATCATGAGCTTGGTCACTCCCGATACTCCGATGGTCCGTTTCGGACATTTTCTGCGCGACAATCCGGTCATTCCGCTGCTTGTCCTGCTCTTTTTGATGATTGCTGCGCTGGAGATCATGCGTCCGGGAATTGTCACTCCTTTCCGGGCGGGGCGTGACGGCATCATCTCGACCTTTTGGGCCGGCAATCTGATCAAGTTCGCCATTCCGCTTGCCATGCTCGCCGCCTGCCAGGTTCTGACCATGTTGACGGCCGGCATTGATCTGTCGGTGGGCATTGTTGCCACGGTTGCTGCCTTCGTTTGCGCGACGTTGAGCGCGATTTGGGGCGTTACGCCCGCGGTTCTCGTCGCCCTTGCCACGGGGCTGATGGTCGGGCTTGTCAACGGCATAGGCGTTGGGTTGGTTCGGGTTCATCCGCTGATCATGACGCTTGGCACGGGATTGATCGCCACCGGTTGTCTGCAAGTGTATCAGAGGCTGGTCATAAATGCCGGATCGGAGATACCTTCGTTCCTGGAATGGCTGGGTATCGGGCGCACATTTGGAATGCCTAACGGTCTGTTTCTGTTCATTCCCTTTGCCCTGTTCATATTCTGGCTGATGCGAATGACCGGCTTTGGCCGGCTGCTGTTTGCGCTTGGGTCGAATGAGCACGCTGCCAAATTGTCCGGCGTCCGATCCTGGCAGGTTTATGTTGCCTTGTATGTTTTGTCGGGTCTGATCGCCGCGATTGCGGGATTGCTGTACCTCGGCATGATCCGGCAAACGTCGCTGAGCCTTGCCAATCCTCTGCTTTTGCCGTCGGTCGCTGCAGCCGTCATTGGCGGCACATCGATTTTCGGCGGACGCGGCAGCTTTGCCGGCGCGATTGTCGGGGCGCTGATCATCCGCGTGCTCGATACGGTCCTTACGCTGATGCAGATGCCCGAAGGTGCAAGGACCGCCTTGTTTGGGATAATCATTCTGGCCGTGACCGCGATCTATGTCCGGATCACCGGCTCCAGATAGGGAGGAACCCGCATGTCCAGATTCCGTGTAGTCGGCATCAGCTTTGAACATATGCACATGGGAGATCTTCTTCGCATGGTGGACGAGCATCCCGATGCAGAAATCGCCGGGATTTACGATGCGGACAGGCAGAAAATGCAAGCCGCGATCGACAGTTTCGCAATTGGCGAGGAAAAGGTATTTACCAGTTTCGATGCCTGCATGGCGGCGGGTCCATACGACATGGCGATATTGTGCGCCGCGACCGCAGATCACGCGACATTCACCCAAAAGCTCGCGCAACATGGGGTCCATGTTTTTGTCGAGAAACCATTTGCGGCAACAGCAGCCGATGCCCGTCAAATGATCGCGGCGATGGAGAACACCGGCAAGCAGCTGGTCATCAACTGGCCGCTTCGATGGGTCGAAAGCCACGTAACCGCCAAGCGGCTGATCGACGAAGGTGTGATCGGCGAACTCATCGAAATTCACTTCTACGACGGTAACCGGGGTCCACTTTATCACCTGGCCGACAAAGTCGAAGTCAGCCCGGAAGAGGTTGAGCGCCAGAAACCGGATTCCTGGTGGTACAAGAAATCTTCGGGAGGCGGTTCGCTGCTGGACTATTTGGGTTATGGCGCCACACTTGGAACATGGTTCATGAATGGCGAAGCGCCGCTGGAAGTGACATGTACGGTTGACGAAACTCCCGGGATCGAAGTTGACCAGCATGCCATTGCCGTTTGCCGCTATGCCCGCGGACTGTCGAAGATGGAAACAAGATGGGGAACGTTCACTGACCCCTGGACAACCCAGCCGCAACCGACATGCGGCTTCACCTTTGTCGGAACTGACGGGACCATATCTTCACCCGACTATGCCAGCCATGTTTCTGTGCAAACCCGTGCACGGCCGGAGCGCCACGATATCGCCGTCGATCCGCTGCCGGAAGGTGCCAGAAGCGCCATAGAATATGTGATTGGGTGCATTAGGCGTGGCGAAAATGTCGGCGGCCCGCTCGCCCCGGATCTCTGCCTTGTCGGGCAACGCATAGTGGACACGGCAGCACAGTCGGCAATTGAAAAGCGAACGTTGGAACTCGTTCCATGAGCGACGCCGCCGATACCGACACTTATGCGTTAAAATCGTCCAAGCTGAGCGAGATATCCGCGCCTGACCTGGCTTATCTGCCTCCATCACCAAAATCCTTTTCACCGCGCATCGGCATGATTGGTACCGGCGGTATTTCAAACAGCCATCTCGATGCATACCGGGCCGCGGGCTGGGAAGTCGCCGCACTCTGGAACCGCACACGCGACAAAGCCGAACAGAAAGCGGCTGAGTTTTGTCCGAAGGCGAAGGTTGAAGACGACTGGCAGACTTTGCTTGAGGACCAGTCCATCGATGTGGTCGACATCACCTTGCCGACAGAGCACCGGGCCGAGTTCATCAAGGCAGCGCTTCAGTCGGGCAAGCATGTGCTAAGCCAAAAACCGTTTGTTTCCGATCTCGACCTTGGAACTGAACTGGTCCAATTGGCGGAAGATCGTGGATTGCTGCTTGCTGTGAACCAAAATGGCCGCTGGTCGCCCCACATGTCTTGGATGCGTAACGCGGTTTCGACCGCTCTGATTGGCGATGTCCTGTCGGCGCATGTTTCGATCCACTGGAATCACGGTTGGACGGCTGGAACGCATTTTGACGAGGTCGAAGATCTCGTCCTCTATGATTTTGGCATTCACTGGTTTGATTTCGTTTCCTCGTTGATCGGGGATCGAGCGCAAAGCGTATTTGCCACGGCATCCGTAGCGCGCGGCCAGGCGAACAAAGCGCCTCTTTTGGCGCAAGCTTTGATCCGGTTTGAAGGAGGCCAGGCAAGTTTGATATTCGATGGCGGCGTGCCACACGGACCAAACGATGCCACCTTTGTCGCAGGCACGAAAGGCAGTCTGGCTTCAGAAGGTCCCGATCTGAGCGAGCAGGCGCTCAAGCTCACGACAGAAGACGGAATTGCCCGTCCTGTGCTCCGGGGACAGTGGTTCAATGACGGCTTCCAGGGAGCCATGGGCGAATTGTTGTGTTCCATCGAAGAGGGCAGGGAGCCGGTTAATTCCGCCCGGAACAATCTGAAGTCTCTGGCGCTGACCTTTGCAGCCGTGCACTCACGCCAGACAGGGCGGGAGATAGAGGTTGGGACGGTTCGGAAACTTGCCTGATTTGAACAGTCACCTTTCAAAGCACGAACAACCCGAATTTGTTGGCATTCACACGGGCATACAAGGCCCCTGACCCTGGGTAGTTCCTCTTTGAGCGACCGCGATTGCCGGCCGGGTACTTATTTCATTTGATCCTGAGGCTGACTATTTGCCAAGATACTGGAAACCAACCCGTGTATTATCCAAGGATCCTTGGGTACAATGCATCTACCAAGTTCAATCAGCGTTGCAGATAAACGCGGCATAAACCAACTGCCTGAGTTCGTCGCACACGGGATTCTTGGACGTGACGATGGCGCAGATTACGTTGAAACCGACGATGGAAGCCGCGTCCTCATGCCGGAAGGTATCTGGGAAGGGTATATTATCCACTGGCTTGGCCAGCGGGTACGCGTGCAGAGGCTGCCGCAACGTGATTATTCAACAGGTGCGAAAATCCTCCTTCTTGCACCTGACAAGCCAGAACCACCAAAGCCTTATATTGAACTCTACTACAATGAGTCACTGCCTGGATATGTATCGTCCATGCTGGGTCATTTCGCGATTAATGTTGACGGCAGGATTTTCAGCTTCTCGGAGACACTCAACGAAAACGAAGAGATGTCCGTGGATGAGTTTTTCTACCGGCCCGCTCTGGGCGAGTTTTCTGGCCATCCGGACAAACTGAAATTCAATGTCGACGATCCCGACCGGCCTTTCTATGACAAGTTCGGTCGCCGCTTCATGCGAACAATTCATGCCCTTCGCATTGAGGGACTTCACACCGATCGACTAACCGAGAACTTACGCACCGAAATCAGGACTATACACGAGACGCCCAGGGATCATGGGCGTCCGCACAAGTACCGGGACTTCCACTACGTTCGCCGCAGTTGCACCAGTATTGTGCGCGACGCGCTTCGCGACTCCGGATTGCGGGAAGTGTCCGGCGTTGTTCCCAGAGAATTGTTCCTCAATTCAGCGTATCAAGTGGCCAAGCTTCACCAAAGCAGATCGCTGAAAGTCCAAGCAAAGTTGATGGGTCAGCTTAAGGTTCCGGAGAAGCCTTATAGCCGCCCAAATCCAGTCCTGAACCCAGTCAATCGTTTGCGATCACCGCGACTACGCCGAATTCCAGGTATGCAAGCAGTCCTGTCTCGTTGATATTCGGTCCATCCATTGAGATCGTACTAGTTGCCTTGTCCGCCCTGTAGACGTTGAAATCCCAAAACTGCGGTGTCCGCTTTCAGGATCTGGCAGAAAGCCAGCGAACGTCTGCTTTGGGGGCGCGAAGCAGTTGTCAGAGGGCAGCGCGGTGATCGGCAGCTTTAAGCCCCTTCAGGACATTGACCGATGTGGTCAGAAAGTTCCAAATTCTGGATAGCGGACAATGTAAGACCGACTAACTATCCTAGTTGCGCCAATGCCGGAAGATCAGTTTCAGTGCGATACCGCTTTTTGGAATTCCGGCAACCGACCGCTTCCGGGGATGGGACCGGGTCTGGCATTCAATGCCGGACCCATGCCCACCAGATTGACCACTGCGTGAGCACGGCGCTCACGCAGCTTCTAGAAACCGGATCGCTGACAGCGCCTGAATGCCTATTGGCCAAACAGGCTGTCGAGCTTGACGCTCAGCGATACGCGGAACGTATGCGTCTGCAGATCCACCGGCATGATCACGGTAGGAAATGTTGGCGCCAGACCACCCGATTCCGTTCCAAAGTCGGTATATCTGTATTCAAAACCGCCAAAAATCGCTTCAGTGATTGCCACATTCATCCCGGCGCCGGCCGTCCATCCAACTGCGGTCGATGAATATCCGCAGCACGGTCCGCCAAGCGGTCCGCCTCCATAGTCGACATCAGCGAATGCCACACCGGCCGTCACATAGGGAAGATACTGGCCCATGTCATAGCCAACCTTGGCCCGGACGGATCCTTGCCAGTTGATGTCTGTCGAACCGGAAGAGGTGCCGGCGGTCGGGTATGGAAAGGGGCGGACCCGAAGGGGGGCCACGAAAAGCGCGTCCAAACCCAGGGCCACCCGGGCCACGGGCAACATGGAGGCAAAGGGAAAAGCGCCGAGAAAACCACAGGGGATGGAAACGCCGCCGGGGGCGAGAGCGGTGAAGAGGG
>JBFOMG010000052.1:0-61534 GCA_040830725.1 Rhizobiaceae bacterium | reverse complement strand
TTGAAATTCCATTCTCCCCCTCAAGGGGGGCGAAGCATTCAACGCATGCCAAAACCCTCCCGCGAATTTCTCATCCGGGTTGTTCAATAGAGTGGGAAGACGGGCGATCGGAAGACCGGGGTGTCTTGGGTTTCTTCTTTTGTCTCGTGCGATCTTCCGATCACCCGTCCGGCCGCTGTCCGGTCCTGTCGGCTGGTCTTACCGGCCCGTGATCTTTCTTGAAAACCACGGGCGGGCCCGGCTTTTCCGGAACTACGGAGAGGATCGGATTTTCACCGTCCGGCTTCTACCCGTAGCCTCCAGCCTGCCGCCCGGCCCTCGTCATGCCCGATGAAACCGTATCACCGGGGGGAGGTTGCCGCCGCCCCCGCCAGACCCCGGTTCATGACCCGGCTTCCCGTGGGAGCGATGGGGAGGATGATACGGCAGGGTTCGGACGCGTGGATAAAGTGCGCAGCAAATTGTCAGTCTTCGGCTGCAAAAACAACGGGTTGGGCGGTGCCGCGCGAAGGATCAGTCCACGGTGATGGCGAAGCGAAAGTCGGGATTTGGGAATTATACGCAAACCGGACAGATCATTTCAGCCAACTTTACCACCGCGAAACCACATCCGCCTCAGCAACCCATCCTTCTTGACGAAGTGATGGTACAGCGCCGCACCGGCGTGAACCACGAGCAGCAAAACCATGGCTCTGGCGCCAAATCCGTGCGGAATTCGCGGCAGAAACTGCTGAAAATCAGGCAGTTGACCGGCCGCACCTCCAAAGATGATCGGACCGGCGCCGGACAGGACAAACATACCGATACCGCTTGCCGCCATGCCGAGGATCACAATGTAGAAAAGCAGGTGGACCGCACGGGCGCTGATGTCCTGCCAGGCCGGCATATCCGGTATGGAGGCGGGTTTGCGGTCAGCAAACCACCACCAGGCGATGCGCGCCACGGTCAGAACAAGAATGGCGATTCCAAGCGGTGCGTGCACGGTCAATATCTGTGCCTTCGCCTCCGGATCGGCTGTGCTGGCAGCCCGAAATCCCGATCCAAGCAGGGCAATAATCAGAAGCGCGCTCAACCAGTGAATGGTTACGGCAATCGTGCCGTAAGTGGACTTGGTGCTTTTTGCAGGCATTGGACCGTCCTCAATCCGCTCTGATGACTTCGTAAAGCGACGGTGCAGAAACCACCCCATCGACCGGCTTGATTCCGCCAGTAGTGCGTAGCGCCATGCTCGCTCTTTTAAAGGCGTCGACACTTTCCCACTTGGCGATGTTGATCAGTTTGAACTTCGCATCGGGCAGGATGGCGCGGTGCAATGCGGTGGAAACATAGCCGGGCTGTCTCTTCATGAACGCTGCGGCTCGTTCCCAAAACAGGATTGCCTCGGCTTCCCTGTCCGCGGGGACGATGAAGGCGTTGATCAGTGTGACGGGCGCCTTGTCGGCAACAGACGATGATGCCGAACCAGTGACCAGCAAAAGCGCGGCCAGGGCGGCCAGGATTTGGATTTTCACGAATCTGCTCCTATTGAGTTAACTATATAGCAAGCTATATATAGTTGTATAGCATGCTATGCAAATGATATTTTGAGCCATGGCATTCAAAAAAGAGGAATCAGCGGGTTACCTGATCAATCATCTGGCCCGCCTGTTCGCAAAAGAGCTCCAAAAACGGATCAAGCCACTGGGCATCGTTCCGGGTCAGTTCCCGGTGTTGCTGGAACTTTGGAGCAAGGACGGTATCACTCAACGAGAGTTGTTGAAGGAAATCGACGTCGAACAGGCGACGCTGGCCAACACGCTCACCCGCATGGAACGGGACGGCTTGATCAGGCGCACAAAACATCCCGCCGATGCCCGGTCGCAGCAGGTTTGGTTGACTGAAAAGGCATCGAAAGTGAAGGCCGAGGCCTATCGTGCGGCAACCCAGACCAACCTGGACGCACTGTCCGGTTTGAGCGACGCTGAAAAAGCCCTCTTCATCGAACTGATGAAAAAAATCATTGATTCCATGCGCCCATAATCGAAGAGCCCGTCAGCGCCGCGATTGGCGACCATGCCGTTTCTGCCGAGGGTCATCGGCAAAATCACCGTTCCCTATGCCGATGTGGCTGCCGTGATGCTGGATCATCTGGAGCCCGGCGGTGAGTTTTCACGCAAGCGCGTCGGCATCGCCCGGCCTTGGCGCGAGGCCGCCACAACCAAACCCGGCCAGCGTCAATCGAGGTCGGAACTTGTAACCCGTGTCACGCCGGCCGCTCCCACTTCGCGCCAGGCCTTGTCCGCGGAAGCATCCGGGGAAGGGTCGATAGACGCCGTCGCATCGTCGATGATGTAGGTGTCAAAACCGGCTTTGACCGCATCGGTCGCTAGCCCGCCGACGCAATAATCTATCGCGCAACCGGCCACAAAAACGCGCTTGATGTCACGCTCGTTGAGATAGCTTGCCAATCCGGTTTTTGTCTTGCCATCGACCATGCAAAACGCGGAATAACTGTCGACATCCTTCAGATACCCCTTGCGGATGACAAGTTGCGCATGAGGCAGGTCGAGGTCTGGATGAAACTCGGCTCCCCAGGTGTTTTGCACCACATGATCGGGCCAAAGGATCTGGTCGCCATAGGGCATCTTCACCGTTTCCAGCGGCTGCTTTCCCGGATGGGCGGAAGCAAAGGACACATGACCTTCAGGATGCCAGTCCTGCGTCAGCACCACGTTCTGAAACTTCTGTCCGACCTTGTTGATCACGGGCACCACCTCATGCCCGTCAGCGGTCGGCAGCGCACCGCCTTCGCAGAAGTCGTTTTGCATATCGACAACGACGAGAACATCCGAGCCAGACAGTTTCATGGTGCATCCTCCCGATTATTTGTTTGCATACAAACAATAATGCATTTGTAGCCGGGAGTAAAGTTGACCGGTGTGAAGCCGGCATGAAATGCCGCCGCCGGATAACGTTTTTGAACGCAGATCAAAGAACCGGCCATCCTGTGCTATCCTCCGCAATCAAGGGTGTTTGGGAGATGCCACATCATGACCATTGCCGTCACCGCCGCCTCCGGCCAGTTGGGAAGCGAGATCATCAAGGCGCTGTTGGACATGCAGACCGGGGAACCGGTCATCGGCCTGGCCCGCAATCCTGACAATGCCCGCCATCTGGGCATCGAGATCCGTCCCGGCGACTATGACGATGAAGACCAGCTTCGCACCTCGCTGGCCGGTGTCGATACGCTACTGCTGGTGTCCGGCATGGCCGCACCGGAAGACCGGATCGGCCAACATCGCAACGTCATCAATGCCGCCAGGGCCGCAGGCGTGAGCAAGATCGTTTACACCAGCGTTCAGGGCGCTGAAGAGGGCACGAGCTTTTCGCCCATTATCCAGTCGAACCGGCAGACCGAGGCGGATGTCCGGGCAAGCGGGCTGAACTGGGCCATCGGCCGCAACGGCATCTATATCGAGCCGGATGTGGAATATATCGACAGTTACCGCAAGGCCGGAGAGATCGCCAATTGCGCCGGCGACGGGCTGTGTGCCTATACGACCCGGCCGGAACTGGCCCAAGCCTATGCCTGCATGCTGACCGAAGCCGGGCACAATGGCAAAACCTACAATCTGCACGGCCGGCCGCTTACACAGGCGGAACTGGTCGATTACCTGAACCAGACCTTCGGCACCGAGCTTGCCTATCGCCCGATGTCGGGCGACGATTACCGGCAGGCCCGCATCACCGAACTCGGCGAATTTCTCGGCACGGTCATCGCCGGTATCTACCAGGGCATCAACAATGGTGCGCTGGATAATCCAAGTGATTACGAAACGGCTGCCGGACGCCCGCATCAGAGCTGGGACGATTACTTCAGTTCGCTTCGGGGCTGACGACACGCTGACCGTGTTGGGTGGTTTTTCCGCTGCCTCTTTGAACGAACTATTCTCTGTCGCGGCGCCTGATGACAAAATGCCAGATGGCGACCGGCAGAATTGCGCCGGCAATTCCTCCGAAGATGATGCCGGGTTTGTCGGACTGCGGAAAATACCAAAGCGCAACATAAGCGCCTGCAAAGGCGCCGGCCGTGCTCAGCACAATGTATCCGATTGCGAGCAGAAGATCGTGTTTGACATAGATGAGCGGCGTGAAGCCCACCATGCATGCTATGCCGATGATGATGAACAGGTCGACAGGATGCATTGATCGATACCCTTGGTGAGCGCACGCTTGAGTGTCCGGAACGGTACGTTCAGTTGTCGGAAATCTCAAATTGCGAAGCCGGAAGGTTTAATGGGTCGCCTCAGAAGACACGAAGCAGACAATCGTCACTTCGGCCGGATGAAGCGCCGCATCATCCGGTGGGCGAGCCCGCTGAACGTGTAATAGGTGACCGCGTTCTTGTCGTAGACGCCCTGTCCGAGAATTTCATCGGCCACCATCATCCCGCTTTCAATCGCCGGGCCGATGCCCTCTCCAAGATCCAGCGAGGCCAGTCCCGCGCTATCGCCGATCAGATAGCACCGGTCATCGGTGGCAGGCCCGCTGCGAGTGTAGAGATAGTAGGGATGCCCGGTCGGCTTGATCGATGCGGCAGTGTCCTTGTCCAGTCGCCCCTCGCTGACCAGATCGGACAGGAACTTCTGGAAATGATCGTGAATATTGGTGCCGGACTTGCGGAAATATTTGCTTTTTCCCCCGATGCCGATATTCACCACGCCGCCGCCTTTCGGCACATACCAGGCATAGCCCTTCAACCCGCGCTGAAAGAAATAGAGGCGGCAGATGTCCTGCCGCTGCGGATAGTCAAACTCCAGTTCCAGCGTGGCGATCTGCACCGATTTGTTGCGCTTGGTCTCAATCAACGACCGGCGCACCGGGCACATGCTGCCGCCGGCGCCGACAATATGACGGCACTTGAAAGTGTCATCGATGATGAAACCGTCGGGTTCCCGCCGGATCGATTTCACATCGTGGATCTCCACCGGTGCATTTGACCGCTCCAGAAGCCAGGCATCGAACTCGACACGCCGGATCGAGTAGTTGTCGCCAGGTGTAGGAAACCAGTTCAAGCCGAACGGAACGCGGGGCAGGTGGGTTCGAATGTCGAGTTTCAGGATCGAGTGCGGGTAGTCCGCCGGTGTGAAGCCAAGATCGGCCATCGCCTTCTCGGTGATCCAGCCGGCACACAGTTTCAGGCGCGGAAATGGCGATTTGTCGAGCACCAAAACGTCGTGCCCATTGGCCACCAGCCGGGAGGCGCAGGTGGAGCCGGCCGGCCCGCCGCCAACGACGATCGTGTCTGCATGGCGCATGTTTGACCCGCCTTCTGTCTTTACCGCGGCCGACAAAATCCCAGCAGCTTTCGCCGGTCAAGGGGTGAATGATCGGATAACACGGGCAGCCTTGCACCTGTCCGCTCAATTTTGTCCGGGGTTGAAGGTCGCGCCTTACCCTAGACCGATCGCGTAATCCCGCCATCGATGCGGATGTTCTGCCCGGTGATGTAGCTTGATTTGCCGGACGCCAGAAAGGCGATCAACTCGGAGACTTCCGTGACATCGCCATAGCGTCCCATCGGGATGCGTTCGCGGCGCTCTTCCGATTCAGGCAGGCTGTTGATGAAACCGGGAAGCACATTGTTCATGCGGATATTGTCGGCAGCATATTTGTCGGTGAACAGCTTGGTAAACGCCGCCAGACCTGCGCGAAATACACCGGAGGTCGGGAAGGTGGCCTCCGGTTCGAAGGTCGCATAGGTCGATATGTTGACGATCGAACCGCCGCCCTGTTTTTGCATGACCGGCGTCACGATCCGGCACATCCGAATGACGTTGAGGAGGTAGACCTCCATGCCGCGATGCCAGTCTTCATCAGGGATGGCGAGAACCTCACCCTTCGGGCCATGGCCGGCGCCGTTGACCACGGCATCGATGCGCCCCCAGCGCTCCACCGTGCCGTCGACGAGGCGTTGCAGATCGGCCACCTCCAGGTTGGAGCCGGTGACGCCGAAACCGCCCATTTCATTGGCAAGCGCCTCGCCTTTTCCGGACGAGGACAGGATTGCGATTTCGAAACCGTCTTGTTTCAGCTTGCGCGCTGCGTCTGCGCCCATTCCACTGCCGCCGCCGACCACAATTGCAACTTTATTGCCCACGAATTCCCTCCAAACTGTTTGTCCGGCCCGGAAGTTTGCACGGAAACAGCATCAAAACCAGTGGGATTTGCTGAGGTTGAGGCTCAAAAAACCTTAACCCGCCACTAACCCTGTCAAATGAATTTAGTCGTTAAAAGGCTGATTTTACTGCGCTTTTGAAAATATCCGCAATCCGGGCGTTGACAGAGCGAACGTTCATTCTCATATACGCGAATGAACGTTCGCTCTATTTGGGGATGAAAATGGACGATACCGCGACGCTAGAGCCTGCCGAAGTGGAAACCACCGGTCCTGTTTCACGTGCCGACCGCCGCGAGGCGCAGACCGCGCGCATCATGGATGCCGCGAAAAAATGCTTTGTGCGCTCCGGTTTCCAGGGCGCGTCGATGAACGAGATCTGCCGCGAGGCTGATATGAGCCCCGGCGCGCTATACCGCTATTTCCCCTCCAAGGAAGCGATCATCGAGGCGATTGCCGAGGCTGACCAGGCCGAAGACGCCGAGATCTTCGAGAAGATGGTCGACAATCCCGATGTGATTGACGGTTTTGTTTCCGCTGCGATCGAACATCTCGTCCATGTGCACGAAAGCGGCGCCGCGCCGCTCTTCACCGAGGTGCGGGCTGAAGGCATGCGCAATGAGGCAGTGCGCAAATGCTGTGAAATATCCATGGAACATGCCCGCAATTCCATCCGCAACTATCTGCAGGCGGCCATCGACCGCGGTGAAATCAATCCGCGCGCACCGCTGGACATCCTGTTGCCGGTGATGATGGCGATTGGCGAAGGGCTGGTGCTGGCCGACCTTCCATCAAAAGGCGTGCCGGTGGAACAAATAGAAAAACTGATGCGGGCGGCGATAACCGCCAATTTGCGGCCGGCAAATTCGCCGGCAAATGATTTCTGAGGGAAGCGGAATCATGCGTAACATTCTCCCTGTATTTCTGATCGCGGTGGGTGCGCTGCTGCTGTTTGCCGTACAGTCCGTTGCGGCCGAAGCAAAAGCGCCGGTGGCCGCCGAGCAGGCAGCGCCGGCAATTCGCGTAGTCGCGGCAGATACCCGCGAACTGGTCGAAACACTGCACGTGAACGGAACCGTGCTGGCGCGGCAGGAAGCCATGGTCAGCACCGACCTGAACGGCCTGACGGTCATGATGCTTCAGGCCGACCGCGGTGACATGGTCAAGAAAGGCCAGCTTTTGGCAACGCTCGACCGCACGCCGCTTGAAGTTCAAAAGGCCCAGATTTCGGCCAACCGCGCCCAGGCAGAAGCCGGTGTAGCCCAGGCCAGGTCACAAATAACCGACGCTGAAGTTGCCGTTCGCCAGGCATTTGAAACCTGGGAGCGGGTTCAGGTGTTGAAGGATCGAGGCCACGCAACCCAGGCACAGTTGGACAATGCGGTAAACGCCCATGACAGCGCCAAGGCGCGGCTGAACACGGCGCATATGGCGCTCAAATCGGCCGAGGCACAGATCGGCGTTGTCGATGCGCAGATGCGTGACGTGGACGTCAAGCTTGGCAAAACCGCGATCAAAGCCCCGGCTGACGGACTGGTCCTTTCGAGAAACGTCACGCTTGGCGGTGTGGTTTCAGCGCAGAGCGGTGCGCTGTTCCGCATCGCCATCGACAATGAACTCGAACTGGCGGCCGATGTGGCGGAATTTGAACTGCCGCGGCTGACTGAAACGATGGCGGTCGATGTGACTGTTGCCGGATCAAGGCAAGCGGTCAGAGGTGAAATCCGCCTGATTGCTCCGGAAGTCGACCAGCGCACCCGGCTCGGGCGCGTCCTTGTCAGGCTGCCTGAAAATGCAGGTGTCCGTGTCGGCAACTTCGCTTCGGGCAAGATCGAGATTTCGCGCACGACGGGCGTTGCAGTCCCGGAAACCGCTGTTGTCTATCGCGGTTCGGAAGCATTTCTGCAGAAGGTCGAAAACGGCATCGTTTCCACGGTCGCGGTTGTGCTCGGTTCGCGGGCCGATGGGCATGTGCAAATCGTGAGCGGCATCGAGGCGGGCGACGAAGTCGTGTACCGAGCCGGAACTTTTGTCGCTGACGGCGACCGTGTCCTGGCGATCCGCGACCAGCAGACCGGGGCGGTTGAACAATGAACTGGAACATTTCCGCCTGGTCGATCCGCAACCCGGTTGCGCCGATCCTGCTTTTCATCGTGCTGATGGTTCTCGGCGTGATGAGCTTTTCAAAGCTGCCGGTCACGCGGTTCCCCAATATCGATATTCCGATTGTCGCTGTCACCGTTACTGATCCGGGTGTGGCGCCTTCGGAACTTGAGACCCAGGTTGCCAAGCGCGTTGAAGACGCGGTGTTCAATGTCACCGGGGTCAAGAACGTTACAACCAACCTGACCGAGGGAACGTCGACGACGATCATCGAGTTTCGTCTCGAGGTGGATACACAGACGGCCGTGGCCGACGTCAAGGACGCAGTCGAACGCATTCGCTCCGATCTTCCCGCCACCGCCAATGAACCGCTGGTCAACCGCATCGAGGTCGAGGGCCAGGCAATTTTGACCTATGCGGTTTCTGCGCCGGCGATGACGCTGGAAGAACTGTCCTGGTATGTCGATGATGTCGTCATCCGCAAACTTCAGGGGCTGAAGGGGGTCGCACGGGTTGACCGCTATGGCGGTGTCGACCGCGAAATCCAGGTGGAACTTAATCCGGACCGGCTGAATGCGCTCGGCGTGTCGGCGGGTGACGTCAACCGTGCGCTGCGGGCAGCCAATGTTGATCTGACCGGCGGCGGCAGTGACATCGGCGATCGATCGCAGACCATCCGCACACTTGGCCAGGCCGGAACCGTTGAAGACTTGCGGGCGCTGGAGATCCCGCTTGGCGCCGGGCGTACGGTCGTCCTGTCCGACATTGCGTCGGTCACCGATACCTACGCCGAACCAAAGTCCTTCGCGCGGTTCAACGATCAGACGGTGGTCTCGTTTGCGATCTTCCGCGGCAAGGGCCAAAGCGATGTCGAGGTTAATGCGCGGGTGGTCGAGGCTGTTGAGCAGCTGGAAGCCGGCCGCTCTGATGTCTCCATCGGTCTTGTTGACAATTCGGTCGATTACACAGTTGGCAATTACGATTCCGCGATGATGACGCTCTACGAGGGCGCCGGTCTGGCGATCCTCGTCGTCTTCCTGTTTTTGCGGGACTTCCGCGCCACCATCGTCACCGCCGTGGCGCTACCGCTGTCGATCATTCCGGCATTCTGGGTGCTCGACCTGATGGGCTTCTCGCTCAATCTCGTCAGCCTTCTCGGCATCACCCTGGTCACCGGTATTCTGGTCGACGACGCGATCGTGGAAATCGAAAACATAGTCCGGCACATCAAGATGGGTAAATCGCCCTACCGCGCAGCGCTGGAAGCTGCCGACGAGATCGGCCTGGCGGTTATCGCCATTTCCTTCACGATCATCGCCGTCTTCGCACCGGTCAGCTTCATGGGCGGCATTGCCGGCCAGTATTTCAAACAGTTCGGCCTGACCGTTGCCGTCGCCGTTTTCTTCTCGCTACTCGTCGCTAGGCTGATAACCCCGATGATGGCGGCATATTTCATGCGCAATCACGGCCATCCGGAGCCGAAAGACGGCATGCTGATGCGGTTTTACACTTGGTTCCTGGCGGTCACGCTTCGCTTCCGCTGGCTGACGGTTCTGGCCGGTGTCGCCTTCTTTGCCGGCGCCATCTACGCCATCGGCTTCCTGCCGTCCGGTTTCGTGCCGAAGCAGGACGCAAGCCGCATCGTGTTCTCGCTGGAGCTGCCGCCCGGCAGCCGGTTGGAAGACACGCGCGAAGTCACCGACCAGGCAACCGCGCTGATGCTCGAAGTGCCGCAGGTGGAAAATGTTTACGTCATCGGCGGATCAAATCCGGTCGGCACACTGGAAGTGCGCCGCGCCACCATGGTGGCCGACCTGCAGCACAAATCAGAGCGTGAAATCTCGCAGTTTGAACTTGAATCGATCCTGCTGGCAAAAATGGATCAGGTTCCCGATTTGCGGGCCTATTTCGTCAACGACCGCGGCGTGCGGGAGCTGGAAATTGGTGTCATGGGCACCGACGGCACCGTGCTCGACCGCGAGGCGCGTGAAATCCAGTCGGCAATGGCAGCGACCGGCAAATACCGGGCGATCACGTCGAATGCGGCGCTCGACCGTCCGGAAATCGTGGTCAAGCCGCGTATGGACCGGCTTGCGGAGCTCGGCTTGTCGACCGCTGCTGTTTCCGAGACGCTGCGTGTCGCGACGATCGGCGATATCGACGCCAATCTGGCCAAATACACCATCGGCGACCGGCAGATCCCCATCCGCGTTCAGCTGAACGAAGAGGCGCGCGACAATATCGATGTGATCCGCACCTTGCCGGTTCCGGCTCCGTCCGGCGTCGTCGTGCCGCTGGCGTCAATTGCCGATATCAGCTTCAGCCAGGGACCGTCCTCCATCCAGCGCTTCAACCGCCAGCGCCGCGTTGTCATCGGCGCCGACATGGCCAATGGCGCGGAAATCGGCGAAGGCCTGGCGCTGATCAAGGAATTGCCGGAAGTCACCAGCCTGCCGGCCGGTGTCTCGATCCAGGAGACCGGCGACGCGGAGGTGATGGGTGAGGTGTTCACCTCGTTCCGCGACGCGATGATCACCGGTCTGATGCTGGTCTTCGTGGTGCTGATCCTGTTGTTCGGTTCCGTGTTCCACACGCTGACCATCCTGATGTCCTTGCCATTGTCGATCGGCGGCGTGGTCGCCGGTCTGTGGCTGACCAATTCGGCGGTCTCCATGCCGGTGGTGATTGGCATCCTGATGCTGATGGGCATTGTGACCAAGAACGCCATCATGCTGATCGATTTCGCCATCGAGGAAGTCAAACGGGGTGTGCCGCGAAAAGAAGCGATCATTGATGCCGGGCGCAAACGGGCGCGTCCGATCATCATGACCACGATCGCCATGTCGGCCGGCATGGTGCCAGCTTCACTTGCGCTGGGTGATGGTGGCGAATTCCGCGCACCGATGGCCATTGCCGTGATCGGCGGACTTCTGGTCTCGACCGTGCTGTCGCTGGTGTTCGTGCCGTCGATCTACACGATGATGGACGACTTCGGTGCGCTGATCGCCCGCAGCTTCAACTGGCTGGTCAAGCCCAATCCGGTGGACGAACCGACCGAGGGCGAGTTTGCCCTGCCGGAGAATGTGACCAAGCTGGAAGACAAGCCGCGACCATTGCCGATTGCAGCGGAGTAGGGGGCTGAAGTCGTAATTTCACGCCGCCTCAAACTGGGAAGGCTCCATACCGAGGAACCTTTTTCCGTGACGGTAAATAACGTCGATCCTTACCACGCCGAAAGCATCTTCAAACACGTTGGTAACTTCGCCAACTTCGTCTTTTAAGTCCTGATTGTCGATCCAGGTTTGCAGGTTGGGGGTCATTTTTACCCTATCTCTTACTTGGAATGCCATTTCCCTCACTCATGGTCACACCTCAATTTGCTGATACACATTCACCCGCTGAAGTTGTTTGTCATCGCCCCTGTGCGCTTTCAGGACTCTTTGCGCGCGCCAGCAAGTGCGCAGGCAATCGAAACAGACACGGTTTTCATGAATTCAACTCCCCAAAGTTGAGGGAATATCACTATACATTCTTGTTTAGGTTGTAAAGCCTGCCAGTCAAAAATGGCTATGCCGCTGCTTCATTGTCATCGCCTGACCGCTGTGCGAGGCTTTTGGATCACCAGGAGCTTGGGGTCGGGCGATGTATGATCTGCAATTGACGGAATCTTTCGTACCCGCCCAAACCGACGACACGATCCTGGAAACCACCATCGGCGGGATCCTGCGCGACATTGCCGGCAGACATGCAGATCGCCCGGCGCTTCTGGAGATTACCGAAGACGGACAGAAGGCCCGCAAGTGGAATTATGGCCAGCTTCTTGCCGACAGTGAAAGGCTGGCGTTGGCGCTTTCAACCCGGTACCGGCCCGGCGAGCGGGTGACAGTATGGGCGCCAAACGTGCCCGAATGGGTGTTGATGGAATATGGCTGTGCGCTTTCCGGTATCACGCTGGTCACGGCCAATCCTTCCTATCAGGCCAAGGAACTACGCTACGTGCTGGAACAATCCGGCTCGGCGGGTCTGTTCATCGTCCAGAGCTATCGCGGCAATCCCATGGGGGATATCGCCCGCAAGGCAACCGAAGGGCTGGACACGATCCGCGAGGTGGTCGATCTGGAGGACCACGACGCGCTTTATCGAACAGGAGACCGCAAACCCGAACTGCCGGAGGTGACGCCGGATGACGAAGCCCAGATACAATACACGTCCGGCACGACGGGATTTCCAAAGGGGGCGATGCTCCACCATCGCGGCCTTACCAACAATGCCCGGATGCTGGCCGCTCGCGCCCGCATTCCCGACGGCTCCTGCTGGATCAATTTCCTGCCGATGTTTCACACCAGCGGCTGCGGGCTGATTACGCTCGGAATATTGCAGGTCGGCGGATGCATGCCGCTGGTCAAACTGTTCGATCCGGAAGTCATTCTGGGGCTGATCGAAAGCGAAAAGGCGGTGGTGTTTGGTGGCGTGCCGACGATGATGATCGCCATGCTCGAAGTGCTTGAGCGGAAAAGCTTCGACCTGTCGTCGGTGAAAGTGGCAGTTTCAGGCGGAGCGCTGGTTTCACCGGAGCTGGTTCGCCTGGTTCGTGATCGGGTGGGCTGCGGATTTCAGACCGTCTATGGCCAGACCGAATGTTCGTCGGTCGTCACGCAGCACCATGACAGCGATACGATTGAGGATATCTGCCACACGGTCGGCCAGCCGCTACCCCAAACCGAAATTTCGATCAGAAGCGTCGGCGACAACGCGGTCGTTGCCATCGGCGAGCAGGGCGAAATCTGCATCCGCGGCTATTGCACGATGATCGGCTATAACGGCAATCCCGAAGCCACCGCCGCAACGATTGATGCCGATTGCTGGCTGCACAGCGGTGATCTTGGAACTATGGACAGCCGCGGCTATGTCAGCATCACCGGCCGGGTCAAGGAAATGATCATCCGCGGCGGCGAGAACATGTTTCCCGCCGAGATCGAAAACGTTCTGCTGGAGCATGAATCGGTCGCTGAAGTGGCCGTTGTCGGATTGCCGGATGAAAAGTGGGGCGAGGTCGTGGCGGCCTTTGTCAGACCGGCCACTGGTTTCGAAGTTGATCCCGAAATATTGCGAGGCCATTGCCGTGATCACATTTCACCGCAAAAAACCCCGACAGTGTGGTTTGCGGTTTCAGCTTTTCCCTTGACCGGATCGGGCAAGGTTCAAAAATTCGCGCTCAGGGATGGCTATCGGGCAGGGGAGTTCACCCCGCTTTGACTGCCGATGACTGATCGGCCTCCGGGTCGGACGGCGCGGGATGGTTACCTGAAAGATCCATATCGATCGGTTTCATGTGCCGAGGCGTCCAAATCCGGTTTTGCCTTTGCTGCGTTTGGGAGCCGGCTGAGGAACAGCTTGAAAATCGTTCGTGACGGAGGGTCGGACGCCCCCCATTTCCCGTCGTCTTTGTCGGCGCAAGGCCTCTATTTCTTCATCGAGCCCGGGCTGACCAAGTCCGAGGGACCGGTCGCCATAGTCATTGGGTCCCAGCGTGCCGGAGAAAAACCCGCATTCAATCAACATCCAGATCCACAGAAGCGGGATGAGGGCCATCAAAATCCACAAGCCACTCTTGTTGAGGTCATGATAGCGCTTCACAGTCAGGCAAAACTGGATCCAAACGACCACCAAGCCAAGGACATTGAGCACGATATGGGCAACCGGCGGAATTGCTTCCTCGTCCAGGCTGCCATACCGGTTGTGCAGGAAGAAAATGAGCGCAACTATGATGGCCACGGGCACCAACGGGCCAAGCCACCATTGAAGACGGCCGATTCTTCCATCCAGGCTGAAAAAGAAACTGAGCATGCTGACCCCCCGATCGCATTGCACTATATGAGTGTATAGAAATATAGCAGAAATTATTTAACAATAGTTATATCAATTTCATATTAGATAATAATAAGTATTGATTGTTTATATGCTTGTAACAGTGTTTACAAATATATTGAATTTGTTGCGGGTGAGGTTTCATGACTTGATGTGGTGTGCCTGTCGTTTTTTGCCCAATCGCCAACGATCCGGCTGCGGGTGCCGGATATCGTCGGGCCCGGCACCGCGCGCGAATTCGCTTATGAAAATGAGCAGGTCTGCGTCGGATGGCGCGGAACGATTAGCGCCTTGCGTTTGCGTCCGCTGTTTGGCTGCCACATTGAATGCGCCAACAGCGTCGCAGACGGGATTGCTTCAATTGTGGTACCCCCTCAAATTGGCACCAATTTGGCCCATGCCGTATGTGAATTTCAGATCCCGTCTTACGTGCCGAGGCGTCCAAACCGGGTCTGGCCGCTGGTTTCACCAGGTTCCGGTCTTGAATCTTCCCGGGGACTTATCGAAAAGGAAGATGGGGCGGTCGCCATGGCCTGCCGGTTTCTCCGGCGCATGGCTTCCAGTTCTTCACTGAGACCTTGCCTGCCGAACATGCTGAAACGCTCTCCATAGTCATTGGGTCCATCGGAACCGGAAAAAAATCCGCATTCCAATATGGCCCAAAACTGTATCACGGGGATAAACATTATTATGAGCCACCAGCCGCTTCTGTCGAGGTCGTGATACCGCTTTATCGTCAGGCAGCAATTGATCCATAACGTGCTGAAAAATAGAACAAAAGACATGATATCGATAATTGGCGGAAGGGACTCCGCGGACGCTTCATCGGTAATGCCACAGGTGTCGGCTAACCAGACAGCGAATGCTGCCGTCAAGGCCAGGACCGCTATGTGGCCCATCCACCATTGGAGTCGTCCAATTCGCCCGACCGGGCTGAAGAAGAATGTGAGCATGTTGACCCCCGATTGCAATGTGCACGTTGCAAGGGAAGACAATAACCGCCAAAGCTTAACAATTTGCACCTATTCCGTGCAATGATTAGTGTATTCTAATATTGGTTGTTGTGGTGGATGATTGTGATCACTGCGATATTCACACCCTACCGATATGAAAAACTGCGTTTCTAGGTCGGATGCCGCGGTATGGTCACCGCCTTGCGCTTGCGCCCGCTGTGCAACTGCCACATCGAATGCACCAAAAGCGTCGCGATCAGTATGGTGCCGCCAATGGCGCTCTGTTGGGTCGGTATTTCGGCAAAGATCATCCATACCCAAACAGGAGCGAGCACGGTTTCCAGCAGGTAGAACATGGCAACTTCCGCTCCGGGAATGAAACGGGGTGCAGCCGCCAGTCCGATGAACGACACCGGAAATATGATCAGGCCGTTGACCAGCAGCCACCAGGGTTGTTCAACGGCATAACCCTGCTGGGCGACGACCAATCCGCCCACCAAAGCGGGAAGGGCGGCGCCGACCATCGGGGCAAAGCTCATGTCTTTTCCGCTGGCGCGCGTGATGACGATGGCCGCAGCGATGCTGAAACAAGCCGCCAGCGACATCAAGTCGCCCAACAGATTGGCGGTCCCCAGTCCCTCTTCGACGATGATGAAGACGCCGATTGTCATCAGTATCATCGCAATCAACGTCACGCCCTTTGGCCGCTCGCCCATGAAAATCCACGAAAGCAGGGCGGCAAACATCGGATTGAAAGCGAGAATGAAGACCAGATTTGCCGTCGTGGTATTGAACACCGCAATCATGAAGGTGACCGTGCTCAGCCCGTAAAGCGCGGCAACAATCCAGCCATGCACACCCGGGATGATGCGTCTGGAGCCTTGGCCGGCCATCCGCATGCCCGCCACAACAAGCACGGTCACCGCAACGACAATGATGCTGCGGGTCAACATGACAGACCACGCTTCGCCGTTGGCCAAGCGCAGGAACGGAATATCCACGGTCAATGTTAGTCCGCCGACCGCCGCCAGCAGCAAACCTTTCACATGATCCGGCAGGGTGGAAAACAAGGGGACGCTCCGAGATGGCTGAACGGCAGTGCGCCGGTTGGATCATTCGTCCGCTTGATACAATTCCCAACCGTTTTGCCGGAGATGTTCTTGCGGACGAAAGCGCGCCTTGTAGGCCATTTTCTGGGACCCGGAAACCCAATAACCCAGATAGACATGTTCGAGCCCGGCGGTTCGCGCACGCTCGATATGGTCGAGGATCATGTAGGTTCCCAGCGAACGGTCCTCCATATCGGGCGTGAAATAGGAATAGACCATCGACAGTCCGTCGGTCATCCGGTCCGACAAGGCGACAGCAATCAACTCGCCTTCACCGCTGCCGGTAACAAACGAATCGACACCGCGTTTGCGGTACTCGATGATTTTCGTATCAACATGCGAATCCTCGACCATCATCGCATAGTCGAGAACCGTCATGTCCGACATGCCGCCACGGCGATGGCGCGCATCGAGATAGCTGCGGAAAAGGGAGTATTGTTCCGTCGTCGGCTGTGCCTTGATTTCCTTGCCGACCAGGTCCTCATTGCGCTGCAGCACCCGCTTCATGTTGCGTGTCGGTTTGAACTGTTGCGCCAGAATACGCACGGAAATGCACGCGCGGCAGTGTTCGCAGGCCGGACGGTAGGCGATGTTCTGCGAACGGCGGAAGCCACCCTGTGTCAACAGGTCATTGATGCTCGGCGCCTTGTCGCCCACCAGGTGGGTAAACACCTTCCGTTCCAGCTGTCCCTCAATATAGGGGCAGGGTGAAGGGGCGGTCAGAAAGAATTGCGGCGATTGCGGCGTGTGATGCGTCATATCGAATCGTGATCCGGGCCCTTACTTTCATCTGCCATTACAAACCATAATACCATGGCCCGACAATGGAAAAGGTCAACCAAATAATGATGACGAGTGGAATGCCGGCCTTCACAAAATCTAAAAAACGGTAGTTTCCGGGCCCCATGACCATCAGGTTGGTCTGGTATCCCATGGGTGTGGCAAACGACGCATTGGCTGCGAAGATCACGGCAGCGACAAAGGCTTCCGGCGGAGCACCTGTGGCTTTCGCAATTCCAATTCCAACCGGCGTGAACAAAACGGCTGCCGCATTGTTGGACAGAAAATTCGTCATCAGGGCGATGAAGGCAAAAAATCCCGAGAGCAGGACCACCGATCCGTAGTCTTCAAGCAAATTGACGACCGCTTCTGCCAGAAGCATCGCGCCGCCGGTTCGCTCAAGCGCGATTGCTGCCGCGATGGAAGCGCCGACAAGGATGAACACCTGCCGATCAAAAGCCCGCGCCGCCTGTTGGAGTGTCAGGCAGCCGGTCGCGATCATCGCGAAAGCGCCGACGATTGCAGCTGAAGCGATCGGAATGACGCCGCTGGCCGCACAGATCACGATCGCTGCGAAGATGGTCAGTGCAATGCCGGCTCTTCGGCGCTGCGGAACTGTCTCAGCAGACCATTCGAGCAGCAGCAGATCGTGGTTGGCGCGAAGGTTTTGCAATTGGGTTTCGGAGCCACCGACCAGCACCGTGTCGCCCGGCTCCAGCCTGATCTCCGGAAACGGTATGCGGTTCATCCGGCTCTTGCGCAGAATCGCGATGACCTCGACTCCATAGCTGGTTTCAATGCCGGCATTGCGGATAGTGCGGCCCGAGTGGCGGGACCCCGGCGCAACAACTGTCTCCGCAACCTGGTAGCCGACTGTGGGACCGGTTGCGCTGGCGTCGTCATCATCCTGGCCTGACGCCGGGCTTGCCGACCCCCCGGCAAGCGCCCGCATGAATGCCTGCCTTGTCGCCGTGATCACCAGCTTGTCACCGTGTGAAAGCACCGTGTCCTCAAACGGCGGGTAGATCGCTTGCTTGCCCCTGAGAATGAGACGCGGCATCAGTTCGCGCAGTTGCGGAAAAAGCCCGGCGTTCGATTCCATCCCGATGAATGGATGTTCGCTGCCAAGGCGGATTTCACCGATAAACTGTGCACCTGAACTCGTACCGGACTTGTTTCTGGATATGTCGCGACTGCGAAACAGAAGCGGCACGACCGCGAAAACGTAGATTGCGCCCACCGCCGCCAGGATCAGGCCGGGAACGGTGATATCGAAGAAACCGATTTTCACGCCGGCATCGCCGGCCACTCCCGCCGCCAGCAGATTGGTCGATGAACCGATGAGCGTTGTCATGCCGCCAAGTATGGAAATGTATGACAGCGGCAGAAGCGAACTTGCAGGCGACAAATTTCGCTGCGCGGCGAGCAGCGAGACGATGGGAATGAAGATGACGACAACCGGCGTGTTGTTCAAAACCGCGCTGAGCGCGCCGGCGACAATGAGCGTTATGGCGATTGCCATGAAACCCGATGAACCGCCGATGCGCGAAATCACCTTCACGACACCATCCATTGCATCGGTGGCAAACAGTCCCTGGCCGACAATGAGAAGGGCAAGCACGGTTGCCAGCGCCGGGCTGGCAAAACCCATGAGCAGATCGTCGGGTGCAATTGTCGTGTCACCGCTGGTAAACGGGAAAAGCGCGAACAGTGCCAGAATCGACGCCAGGCTGCTTAGCGCAACCAGTTCCAGCGAGAAGCGCTCGCTGGCATAAGCGATAATCGTGATCGCAATGATCAGATAGGTCGCCCAGATATGGAATTGGTCCATTTTAGAGCGCTTCCGGCAAAGATTGAATCGTTTGGGCGCAGGGAATTTGTGGGTTGGCAAGGCGCGTGCGGCGACGCGGTGTGATCACCGCGAGACCGCACGCAACGTAGCCAGCACACAAAGTACCAAGCCGAAACGATTGCAGTTTAACCTTTATCCGCATCATTTTGCTTGGGCGTCTTTTCCGCTCTGGCAGCGTTGAGATCCTCGCCCGATGCATTGGCATCGCGCTGTGGTGCTCTCCTTGCCAGAACGAAAAATCCGTCCCACCAAACTGCTCCAATCTTCGCCGGAAACGCTCTAGCTCCGGCCATTGGTCCAGAGCATACTAGCCGCTGAAAAACCGGCTTAGAAGGGCGGTATTTTCTCGTTGTGCAAAATCAGCGAAAAATTCGGCGCTATCTCACCGCTGCCGGAAATAAATCACCAAACCTGCGGATGCCTGACGACAATCGTTCCAAGCAGCATGTCATGGACGGTGCGCTTGCGGTCGAGAAACAAAGTCGCAAGCAAAATCAGTGGTGTAAGCAGCACATTGCCGGCCCAGAACAGCACCGTGTGGACGATGGCCAAAATTCCGTCAATGGGCTTGCCGTCAAGCCGCTCCAGCCGGATGCCCATCATCCGCATGCCGGGTGTGGCCTGTTCGGTGCCGCCAAGCGTGAAAGCGACATAGATCAGTGCGACAGCCGGAACGAGAATGCCAAACAGGGCAAATCCCAGGCCGAAGGTTATAATGCCAAGCAGGAAGACGACGATGGCGAACGGGATCGAAAGCAGTCCAACGAAGATGTAGTCAAGGCAGAAGGCCAGTACGCGGCGGGTTCTAACCCCTTCAAAGGCGCGCCAATCATCCAGATGCGATTGCAGGATTTCGCCCTCAAGTACCTCGGCGGACATGTTGTTTTCCTTTCTTCCCATGCGTGCAATGGAGATGGGATCGGCGAGACGCCAATTCAAGGAAATTGCTAGGCAAAAGACGCTATTTATGGAGGATTTCGGCGATTTCCGGTGCAAAATAGGTCAAAACGCCATCACAACCGGCCCGCTTGAACGCCATCATCGCTTCCAGCATGGCCTTTTCCCCATCGATCCAGCCATTGGCGGATGCCGCCTTGATCATCGCGAACTCACCCGACACCTGGTAGGCGAAGGTCGGCATGGCAAATGTCTCTTTGGCGCGGTTGATGATATCGAGATAGGGCATGCCCGGCTTGACCATGATCATGTCAGCACCTTCCGACAGGTCCAGATCGATTTCCCGCATGGCTTCGTCCGAATTTGCCGGGTTGATGTAGTAGGTTTTCTTGTCGCCCTTCAGCAGCCCGCCGGTGCCGACAGCCTCCCGGTAGGGGCCGTAGAAGGCCGAGGCGTATTTCGTCGCATAAGACATGATCGAGACGTGGTGAAACCCGTTGGCGTCAAGCGCGTCACGGATGGCGCCGATGCGCCCGTCCATCATGTCGGACGGCGCGATGATGTCGGAGCCGGCAGCCGCCTGCAGCACCGCGGCATCGGCCAGAATGCCGACAGTCTCATCATTGACGATGATGCCGTCGCGCAGGACCCCGTCGTGACCGTGGGAGGTGAACGGATCAAGCGCCACATCGGTGATGACGCCAAGTTCTGGAACCGCTTCTTTGATGGCCCGGGTCGCCCGGTTGATCAGATTGTCCGGATCAAGGATGTTGGATCCGAATTCATCGCGCAGCTTCTGGTCGACATAGGGAAAGGTAGCAACGGCCGGAATCCCGAGGTCGCGGGCGCGTTTTGCCTCCTCGACGATCAAATCGACCGATAATCTGAAGACGCCGGGCATGGCCTCGATGGTCTGCCTTTCGTTTTCGCCGTCAACCGGAAAAAGCGGCCAGATCAGGTCATTGACCGTAACGTCATTCTCGGCGACCAGGTCGCGAATCCACGGAAACCGCCGCAGCCGCCGCATGCGTCTGCTGCCGGTGATCTCATCGACGCTGCGTCCGCCAATCTGGACGTTTCGGCTGATTTTGTTCATTTCGGTCAACTCCGGGATAGCGCTGTCTATCATGGCGCCGCAATCGATACAAAGGCCGCATTGACGCGGCTGGGTGTCATTTCTATTGCTGGCGAATCGGCAATGTGAAAGGAAAATAGTGCTGGATTTCGGCGGAGGCGATGAGGTCAGGTTCGAACGGGCCGGGAAAGCGGGTATAATCACGCTGAAGCGGCCTTCGGCGCTCAATGCGCTGACACAAAACATGGCGCTCGCCATATCCCGGGCACTCAATGACTGGGAAGAGGATGACCGAATCGCGGTCGTGATCATCCGGGGTGAGGGCAGGGCGTTCTGCGCCGGTGGAGATATCCAGGCGATCTACCGCGCCGGCCGCACGGGCAGCCCCTTGTATGATTTCTTTGCTGACGAGTATCGCCTGAACATCCGCATCGAATCCTATTCCAAACCGTATGTTGCCTTGATTGACGGCATTGTCATGGGAGGCGGCGTCGGCGTTTCCATTCACGGCAGTCATCGCGTTTTTACCGAAAACGCCAGATTTGCCATGCCTGAAGTAACCATCGGCTTCTTTCCCGATGTCGGCGGCAGCAGGTTTTTGCCGCGCCTTCCCGGTCAATTCGGCCTCTGGCTGGGACTGACCGGTTCCAGGCTCGCCTGGGGAGACTCGCTTTGGTCGGGTTTGGCAACCCATTGTGTTGAATCGGGTGATCTGAATGCAGTCATCGATCGGCTGTCGGAGACAGGCGACGCAAATGCGGTGCTTGGTACCCATTCACAGCAAGTGCCCCGGGTCATCGATGATGCGCAGATAGACAATATCAATCTGCGATTTGACGCCGACACGATTGGTGATCTGTTGAATGGCCTGCGGTCCGCTGCAGACAGGGATGACGAGTTTGTTACTGAAACGCTGGCAAAGCTTGGGAAGGCCTCTCCGACCAGCCTTCATGTGGCATTCCGCCAAATCAGGGCCGGCGCCATGCTTTCCATGACCGAATGCATGAAAATGGAGTACCGGATTGTCAGCCGCATGCTTGAAGGCCATGACTTCTATGAAGGCATTCGGGCTGCCGTCATCGACAAGGATGGTGCACCGGTCTGGCAACCTGGTGAAGTCGGGCAGGTCGACGTTTCACAAATTGCCCGGTATTTTGCGCCACTGGGCAGCCATGAACTGTCGCTTGCCGCAGAAGGCAACGGGGCACCATCGCCATGAGATACGGGGATATCGAAGAAACTACCCTGAAACCGGGGATCGCCGAAGTGTCGTTTGTCTGGTTTCACCGGGTCATCGGCGCCTATTGCCTGCTGTTCGGTGTGACGTACTGGATCAGGCTCATCGGCTTTTACGAGGGTGATATCTGGCGTTTCGACCTGATGCCGGTTTACTGGCAAATTGCCTCGGTCTCATTGGCAGTTCTGTTTCCCTTTGCCGCAATCGGCCTGTGGACCACCGCTTCCTGGGGGCCTGTGGTCTGGTTTTGCTGCGCTGCGGTGGAAGGCGTGATGTATGTCGGGTTTCCCGACTTGTACGGCGCCAAACCGGCGCTGGTCATCTCCCACGTCATGGTTGCAGCAATCTATTGCGCATTCAGGATTTTCATCTATTTGCACAAGCGCAAAATCCGCCGTTAACCGAATATTAGCTCTCGCGAACTTTGCCGGCGTCGTAAGCTATTGTTAAGCTTGGCGTTTAAGTCGAATTTTAGATGCATTCGATATTGTGCCCGCCAAGGTGGACAAAAAACAACAACCACCGGGCGTTGAACATGAGGCATAACAATGATGAATGCACAGCCCGCCGGCGCACGACCGGCCGAGCAGGAAGATCACCAAGAGGCTATTCGCACTCTGTATCTGGAGTCGCTGCAACTCGTCGAGCGGCTGCACCGCCGTTTGCTTGATGTGATCAAGGACGAATTCGACCGCAACGGCCGTTCCGATATCAACGCCATCCAGGCGTTGCTTCTGTTCAACATCGGGGGGGCGGAACTGACGGCAGGCGAATTGCGTTCGCGCGGCTACTATCTCGGTTCCAACGTGTCCTACAATTTGAAGAAGCTTGTCGATCTGGGCTTCATCAATCACCAGCGCTCGCGTGTAGACCGGCGTTCGGTGCGTGTCAGCCTGACCGAAAAAGGCCAGGAAGTCGCCGATACGGTTGGCCGGCTTTATGAACGGCATGTCGGATCGATCGAGCAGGTCGGTGGAATCAATGCCGATGAGTTTGCCCAGATGAACAAGGCACTGCAGCGCCTCGACCGTTTCTGGAACGACACTATTGCCTACCGCATGTAATTAGAATCAACGCCACATTGGCAGCTTGCGCGGGCCCGTAAATCGGGCCCGTTGCTGTTTTCAGTTCATTCAAGATTTCGTGACGCAATTGCCACCATACCGCCGCATTCTGGTGGAATTGCCGGGGTTGGAGCACGATCCCGGGATCGGCGCCAATGATTACCGTTCAAGCAGATATGATTCGCGCTTTGTTAACGTTGCGGATTATATGTTCGGTAACCATATGGGATCGCAGGGGTTTGATGTCCGGGCCGTGGATCGGACAACCTATGGTGGGTGACGAATGAAGGCAGATCGAAGAAAATTTCTCATGATGGCCAGCGCTTTGGCTTCGACGTCATTCGCCGGGTCCGCGCAGGCACGCGACCTGATCGGCAATCTTCTCAAATCTCCCGATCGCGGCAACTGGAACGATGAGTTTGACGCACGGGCCGGCAACGGCAAGGTAGCATCGAACTTGCCGATATTCAGTCCCGAAACGGTCGGCTATATCGAGCAGGCAATCCAGCGCTACATCAACATCGTCAACAGCGGTGGCTGGCCGGTAGTGCCCGCAACGAAGAAGATGCGCCTGGGTGTTTACGATCCCGGCGTGGAAATTCTGCGCAAGCGGCTGATCATTTCCGGTGATCTTTCTCGGCGCGCGGGAATCTCCCAATCATACGACACCTATGTTGATGCGGCCGTCAAACGCTTCCAGGCCCGTCACGGACTTCCGGCAGACGGTATCATGGGCCGCTATTCCTTTGCCGCGATGAATGTTTCCGCACCGATCCGCCTTGGCCAGTTGGAAACCAATCTGGTTCGCCTGCGTTCCATGTCCGGATTTCTTGGCAACCGTTATGTGATGGTCAACATTCCGGCGGCACAAATCGAGGCGGTCGAGAATGGCCGCGTTGCCCAGCGGCACACGGCAATTGTTGGCAAGACCGACAGGCAGACGCCAATCCTCAATTCCAAGATCAACGAAATCATCGTCAATCCGTACTGGAATGCACCGGTCTCGATTGTGGAGCGCGACATCATTCCGTTGATGCGCAAGGATCCGACCTATCTTACCCGCAACAATATCCGGCTTTATGCACCCAATGGCGACGAAGTCGATCCTACAGCGGTCGACTGGTCGACCGACGAAGCGGTCAATCTGCGTTTCCGGCAGGATCCGGGCAAGATCAACGCCATGGCATCGGTGAAGATCAATTTCCCCAATCCGCACGCGGTCTATATGCACGACACCCCGCAGCAAAGCCTGTTTTCGAAGCTTTTAAGGTTTGAATCGTCGGGTTGCGTCCGGGTACAAAATGTCCGCGACCTGGTGACCTGGCTGCTCCGCGACACCGAAGGCTGGAGCCGCTCTAGATTTGAGCAGACGATCAAGTCCGGCGAAAGCGTGCCTGTCGAACTGGCCGAACCGGTGCCGGTCTATTTCACCTATATCTCGGCCTGGTCGACCAGCGATGCGGTCGTGCATCTGCGCGACGATATCTATCGCCGCGATGGTGTTGACGAATTGCAAATTTCGTCGACCCTGTAGCGCCCTTTAGAAACCTACCCGAACGAATGATTGCAAATGCCGCCCGTCAAGGCGGCATTTTATGCTCAATCGGGCTGCGTCATTGAGGATATGGCGTGCGATCATCAACTGTGTTAGAGGCCGCGCGACCGCAGCCGATTTCATGATGTAAAGGTGTTGGCAATGCTCGAAGTCAATCTTGATAATCCGTTCTTCAACCGCCCGCTTGAACAAGCCGATGCGGAAATTTTTGGCGCAATCCGCGATGAGCTTGGCCGCCAGCGCGACGAGATCGAGCTGATTGCTTCGGAAAATATCGTCTCGCGCGCCGTGCTTGAGGCGCAGGGTTCGGTGATGACCAACAAATACGCCGAGGGATATCCCGGCAAGCGCTACTATGGCGGTTGCCAGTTTGTCGATGTCGCCGAAGAACTGGCCATCGAACGGGCGAAGAAACTTTTCGGCGCCAATTTTGCCAATGTGCAGCCCAACTCGGGCAGCCAGATGAACCAGGCCGTGTTTCTGGCTTTGCTGCAGCCGGGCGACACTTTCATGGGGCTGGACCTCAACTCGGGCGGACACCTGACCCACGGCTCGCCGGTCAACATGTCCGGCAAATGGTTCGATGTCGTCTCCTATGGCGTTCGTGAGGGCGACAATTTGCTCGACATGGACGATGTCGCCGCCAAGGCAGAAGCGCACAAGCCGAAGCTCATCATCGCCGGTGGAACCGCCTATTCGCGATTCTGGGACTGGAAGCGGTTTCGCGAGATCGCCGATTCAGTGGGCGCCTATTTGATGGTCGACATGGCCCACATTGCCGGACTGGTGGCTGGCGGCGTTCATCCGTCTCCGATGCCGCATGCCCATGTGGTGACTTCGACGACGCACAAATCGCTGCGGGGACCGCGCGGCGGGCTGATCCTCTCGAATGACGAAGCCATCGCAAAGAAGGTCAATTCGGCGGTATTTCCGGGCCTGCAGGGTGGACCGCTGATGCACGTGATTGCAGCCAAGGCGGTCGCGTTCGGGGAAGCGCTGCAGCCCGGGTTCAAAACTTATGCCGAAAACGTCGTCGCCAACGCCAAGGCGCTCGCTGCAAGCCTGAAGGATTCCGGCCTTGATATCGTATCGGACGGTACCGACAATCATTTGATGCTGGTCGATCTGCGACCGAAAAATGCCACCGGCAAACGGGCTGAAGCTGCGCTCGGCCGGGCACATATCACCTGCAACAAGAACGGAATCCCGTTCGATCCTGAAAAACCGTTTGTCACCTCCGGGATCCGCCTTGGAACGCCGGCAGGAACCAGCCGCGGATTTGGCGAGGCCGAATTCACCGAAATCGGTGACTTGATCGCCGAGGTTCTCGATGGACTGAAAGCAGCCAATTCCGACGAGGGCAATGCGGCGGTAGAAGCGGCGGTACGCGACAAGGTGCGCGGCCTGACAGCACGCTTTCCGATCTATGGCTATTTGGGATAAACCGTTACGCATCGTTTCATTGCGTACAAAAATCGAATAAGCCTCGCGGTACGGATTCTGCGAGGCACTTAGACATATATGCGCTGTCCCTATTGCAATTCTGACGACACCCAGGTGAAGGATTCCCGGCCCGCTGAAGATGGTGTGGCAATCCGGCGCCGCAGAGTGTGCCCGTCGTGCGGCGGTCGCTTCACAACGTTTGAGCGTGTCCAGTTGCGCGATCTGCTGGTGGTCAAGAAATCCGGCCGTAAAGTGCCGTTCGATCGTGACAAGCTGATGCGCTCGATGGAGACGGCTTTGCGCAAACGCAACATCGATCCCGAAAAGCTGGAAAGGGCGGTTTCGGGCATCGTGCGCCAACTGGAAAGCTCCGGTGACCAGGAAATCCCGTCGGACCACATCGGCGTTTCCGCGATGGAGGCGCTGAAAGCGCTGGACGATGTCGCCTATGTCCGGTTCGCTTCGGTTTATCGCAATTTCCGCAATCTGGACGAGTTCCAGCAGGTGCTCGGCGAACTTGAGGACAGCGGCGATCCGGTGGAGGAAGGGTGATCGTTGCCGGTTTCGCGCGTAGATGAACGCTACATGGCTGCGGCCATCCGCCTGTCGCGGCGGCATATCGGGCTGACAGCAACCAATCCGTCGGTCGCAACACTGATCGTGACACCAGACGGGATAATCGCGGGACGCGGCGTGACCGCTCGGGGAGGGCGGCCACACGCAGAGCCGATTGCATTGGCCGAAGCCGGCGATCAGGCGCGCGGTGCGACAGCCTATGTCACGCTTGAACCATGTGCCCATCATGGCCGGACACCGCCTTGTGCGGAAGCATTGATCACTGCGGGAGTGGCGCGTGTGGTCGGCGGTGCCAGTGATCCCGATGACCGGGTCTCGGGCAGGGGATACGCAATGTTGCGTGCCGCTGGCATCGAGGTGACGGAGAACGTTCTGGCCGCCGAAGCGGCCGATGCAATGGCCGGTTATTTGATTCGATCTGTGAACAAACGGCCGGAAGTGATTCTGAAACTGGCGGTTTCTTCCGATGGCATGATCGGCCGCAAGGGCGAGGGGCAAGTCGCGATAACCGGTGCCCAGGCGCGGGCGCGGGCGCACCTGTTGCGCGCGCAAACCCATGCCATATTGGTTGGCAGCGGAACAGCGCTGGCCGATGATCCGGAATTGACCTGCCGGCTGCCCGGACTTGAGCAGCGATCGCCGGTGAGAATTGTCGTCGGCAATGTCGCCGGCATGCACCCGGGGTCCAAACTGCTTTCAAGCGCCAGGCAAATTCCGCTTTGGCTGGCGACGGGCGGCGCAATGCTGTCAAACGGGCCTGATTTCAGCGAATATGGAGCTCGAATACTGGCTTCGGAAACGTTCGAGGGCCGAGTGGCGTTGCCTGAATTGCTGGAGGACCTGGCTTCTCAGGGGATAATGTCGGTTCTTGTCGAAGGTGGCGCCAACATCGCATCATCATTCCTGACCGAGGAATTGGTCGACCGGATCGTCCTGTTCACCGCTGATATGGCAATTGGAGACGACGGAATCAGGTCTCCGCTTCAAGCAGACACCATTCCCGGCAAGTTCGAACTTGCGCGCGGAGAAAAACTTGGCGAAGACCGCTGCATGGAGTGGGTTCGCAAGGAACGGTTTTGATGTTCACCGGTATTGTGACCGACATAGGCAAGGTTTCATCGGTGACACCGCTTGCAGAGGGCAAGCGATTTCGTATCGACACCGACTACGATCCCGCAACAATTGAAATTGGCGCCTCGATCGCATGTGCCGGTGTTTGCCTGACTGTTGTTGAACTGCCCGGTGAAGGATCAAACGAACGCTGGTTCGAAGTGGAAGCCTGGGAAGAGGCATTGCGGCTGACGACTGCCGGCGGTTGGTCTTCTGGAAGCGCGGTCAATCTGGAGCGTGCCCTGAAGATCGGAGATGAACTGGGCGGTCATATAGTTTCCGGTCACGTCGATGGCATGGCGGAGGTTGTTTCTGTCGAGCCTGAAGGAGATGCGGTCCGCTTCACACTTTCAGCGCCTGTCGAATTTGCCCGGTTCATCGCACCGAAGGGATCGGTTGCGCTCGATGGTACTTCGCTCACGGTAAATTGTGTCGACGGCAATCAGTTCGACGTGCTTTTGATCCGCCATTCGCTTCAGGTGACAACTTGGGGCGAACGAAAACCGGGCGATCAGGTCAACCTCGAAGTCGATACGATGGCGCGTTACGCCGCACGGCTTGCGGAAGCGGACAAAGAGGCCTAGAGCACCGGCAAACTGATTGGCCGTGTTTTCCGGGGAAATTGATGTCCGAAGCCAAGAAACCGCATTTGTTGATCGCCGAAGCCCGGTTTTACGACGACCTGTCCGATGCCCTGCTGGACGGTGCCAAATCTGCGATCGCGGAGGCCGGTGCCACTTGCGAAGTGGTAACCGTGCCCGGCGCGCTGGAGGTTCCGGCCGCGATCGCATTTGCCGAAAACGGCGCCAGGGATTTTGATGGCTATGTCGCATTGGGATGTGTCATTCGCGGCGAGACATATCACTTCGAGATCGTTGCCAACGAATCCTGCCGGGCCATCACCGACATGACCATCGGCTGGGATCTGGCGATAGGCAACGGAATTCTGACGGTCGAGAACACCGAGCAGGCTTGGGCGAGAGCGAAGAAGTCCGAAAGCGACAAGGGTGGTTTTGCCGCGCGCGCTGCATTGCGAATGATCGAATTGCGCCGGGAACTCGCAACGTGACAAAAACGAAGGACAATCCTGATCGCGTCGTGCGCTCCGCAAACAAACGCGGCGCGGCGCGCCTGGCAGCCGTTCAGGCGCTTTATCAGATGGATGTCGCAGGCACCGGCTTGTTGGAAATCGCTGCCGAATACGAGGCTCACCGGTTGGGCAAGGAAATCGACGGGTCCCAATACCGGGACGCTGACGCCCAATGGTTCAGGTCGATATTGTCAGGCGTGGTCGATAACCAGAAGGAAATCGACCCCATCGTCAAACAGTCGCTTCTGGAAGGCTGGCCCTTGTCGCGGCTCGATTCGACATTGCGCGCAATTCTGCGGTCCGGCACTTTCGAACTGATGCAGCGGGCCGATGTTCCGGTCGCAGTTATCGTCAACGAGTATGTCGACATTGCGCGGGCTTTTTATGAAGATGAGGAACCCAAACTCGTCAATGCCGTGCTTGATCGCGTTGCAAAGCGAGTCAGGAAAGGCGTCAGGTGAGCGTCAACCATCAGGAGGCGCGCCGTACGTCGCTCATTCTCGCCGCAAGTCAGGCATTTGTGGGGGCAGCCGCTCCGATCACCATCTCGATGGGCGGACTTGCCGGATATCAGTTGCTTGCTGAAGACAAGTCGCTGGCGACAGCGCCGATCACCGGATTTACCGTCGGCATGGCAATCGGCGCATTGCCAGCCGCAGCGATCATGCGCCGGACCGGCCGCCGTTCAGGCTTCATGTTTGGCGCCGGTGTTTCTGCCCTCGGCGGCGCAATCGCCACGACCGCATTGTTCAACGCCAGCTTCTGGATTTTCGTCCTCGGCCTTCTGATCATCGGAATGGGCGCCTCCTATGTTCAACAATACCGGTTTGCGGCGGCCGACAATGCACCTTACGATTACAAGCCGAGCGCGATCGCCTGGGTTTTGAGCGGCGGGGTCTTTGCGGCGATCATCGGCCCGCAGACGGCCATTTACACGCGCGAACTGCTGGCTCCGGTCATGTTTGCGGGTGCTTTTGTAGGCGTTATCGGTCTTTCGGCAATTGGTGCGGGTATCCTCGCTTTTCTGCGGCTTTCACATGATGAAGTCATCGAAACCACCGATGATGATGCCCGAGCCCGTCCACTGAGCCAGATCATCATGCAGCCTCGATTCGTTTCTGCACTGATATGCGCAGTTGGCGCGTTCACGATGATGACCTTCGTGATGACGGGCGCTCCGCTGGCCATGGTCGGCTGCGGCTTTACCCCCGACCAGGCCACCCTCGGCATCTCCTGGCACGTGATGGCGATGTTTGCGCCGAGTTTCTTTACCGGCAGGCTGATCAACCGCTTCGGCAAGGAAACGATCATCGCGGTTGGCATGCTGTTGCTGATCGCCTGTTCGGCGGTGGCGCTGTCGGGCATTGCGCTTTGGCAATTCTGGACCGCGCTCATTCTGCTGGGAATCGGCTGGAACTTCGGCTTCATTGGTGCGACCGCGATCGTCACCGAATGCTATCGCCCCTCGGAGAAGAACAAGGTTCAAGGTTTCCATGACTTTGTTCTGTTCAGTCTGGTTGCCTTGTCGTCGCTGATGTCAGGTCAGGTCTACAATCTCGGCGGCTGGGATCTGTTGAACTGGATTGTCATTCCGGTGACGCTGATTTGTCTTTCTGCGCTGGCTTATCTGTCTGTCGCCGGGCGAAAAACACAGATTGCCGGTGTTGCGGGCACAGATCAGCCGGATTTGTAGTCATTTAGACGCAATCCACAACAAAGTCTTGACGTTAGCCGATGGCATGCGCATAAGCCGCTGCGATGGCCGTGACGCCGCCAACGAGATGGCGTGATCCGGCAAACTTCAATCTTGTCCGGACCAGGTCATGGACTCACAAACAGGATCAACAATGGTATGACCAAATTTGGTCGGATATTAGGAGCGGGCTTGCAGGAAACCGTCTGGTTTTCAAAAGCTTGCGATGCAATAGCCGGGCAAATTTGCCATATCCGAAGGACGCACGAACTCGCTTCCCAAACCTTCGTCGAAGCCCTCAACTGGGGGATTGACCCCGCTTTTCGACCTTCTCCTAGGTTTGCTTTGCGATTTCGGCGCCATTTTGACCCTGTTTGTGAGTTCATGACCTAGGGACTTCCGGATCAGTCAAACCGAGGAAAATGGCAATGACCATGCTTTTCGTCGTGATCGCCTGCGGCTTGCTTTCTGTGCTCTATGCCATCTGGGCAACACAGTCTGTGCTCGCAGCCGATCAGGGCAATGCCCGCATGCAGGAAATCGCCGGCTACATCCGCGAGGGTGCGCAGGCCTATCTGAACCGCCAATACACAACGATCGCTATCGTCGGCGCCGTCGTGTTCCTGATTGCCTGGTGGTTGCTGTCGGGAATTGCCGCAATCGGCTTCCTGATCGGGGCGATACTGTCCGGCGCCGCAGGTTACATCGGCATGCACATTTCGGTGCGCGCCAATGTCCGTACCGCTCAGGCAGCTTCGAATTCACTGGCCGGCGGGCTTGAAATCGCCTTCAAGTCCGGTGCCATTACCGGGCTGCTGGTTGCCGGATTGGCGCTGCTTGGAGTAGCAGTCTACTACTACATCCTGATCGGCCCGATGGGGCTGGACCCGGAAAGCCGTGCAGTCATCGACGCATTGGTGGCCCTTGGCTTCGGCGCTTCGCTGATCTCGATTTTCGCCCGTCTCGGCGGTGGCATCTTCACCAAGGGTGCGGATGTCGGCGGCGATCTGGTCGGCAAGGTTGAGGCCGGTATTCCGGAGGATGACCCGCGCAACCCGGCAACCATTGCCGACAATGTCGGAGACAATGTTGGCGACTGCGCCGGCATGGCTGCCGACCTGTTTGAAACTTACGCGGTGACAATCGTTGCGACGATGGTTCTTGCCTCGATCTTTTTCGATGGCGCCACGGCTCAGCTGCTGATGCTGTTCCCGCTGGTTATCGGCGCTTCGTGTGTTGTGACCTCGATCATAGGCACGTTCTTCGTCAAGCTCGGCGCAAACAACTCCATCATGGGCGCGCTTTACAAAGGGTTTTTCGCAACGGCGGTTCTTTCGGCGGTGGCGCTTGCCGCTATCGTCTGGGGCTGGCTTGGTGCCGGCACTGATTTCACCGCCTCGAACGGCAACGTGTTCACCGGACGTCACCTGTTTTATTGCGGACTGGCGGGACTGGCCGTTACCGGCCTGATCATCTGGATCACCGAATATTATACGGGTACCGGAAAACGCCCTGTCGTCTCCATCGCACAGGCATCGGTCACCGGCCACGGAACCAACGTCATTCAGGGCCTGGCCGTTTCACTTGAAGCAACTGCGCTTCCGGCAGTGGTGATCATTGCCGGCATCATTGTTGCATTCAACCTGGCTGGACTGTTCGGTATCGCCATTGCGGTGACAACAATGCTGGCACTGGCCGGTATGGTGGTTGCACTCGATGCGTTTGGCCCGGTTACCGACAATGCCGGCGGCATCGCCGAAATGGCCGGACTTGATCCAGAGGTACGCAAGTCGACCGACGCGTTGGACGCGGTCGGCAATACCACCAAGGCGGTAACCAAGGGTTATGCAATCGGCTCGGCCGGACTGGGTGCGCTGGTGCTGTTTGCCGCTTATACCGAAGACTTGAAGTTCTTCGCCGCCAACGCTGCGCCGGGCTCGTTCTTCGAAGGCGTCGCGGTCGACTTCTCGCTCTCCAATCCTTACGTGGTGGTCGGCCTGCTGTTTGGTGGTCTGTTGCCGTACCTGTTCGGTGGCATCTCCATGACGGCTGTTGGCCGCGCCGGCGGTGCGGTGGTCGAGGAAGTGCGCAAGCAGTTCCGTGAGAAGCCCGGCATCATGGAAGGCACCGAAAAGCCCGATTATGGCCGTGCGGTCGACATGCTGACCAAGGCTGCAATTCGCGAGATGATCATTCCGTCACTTTTGCCGGTGCTGTCTCCGATTGTCGTGTTCGGTCTCATCTACGCGATCGCTGACAAGAACAACGCGCTGGCTGCTGTTGGTGCGATGCTGCTGGGTGTGATCGTCACAGGCCTGTTTGTCGCCATTTCGATGACGGCAGGCGGTGGCGCCTGGGACAACGCCAAGAAATCGTTTGAGGACGGTTTCACCGACAAGGATGGCGCCAAGCACGAAAAAGGTTCAGAGGCGCACAAGGCGTCGGTAACCGGCGACACGGTCGGCGATCCTTACAAGGACACAGCCGGTCCTGCAGTCAATCCGATGATCAAAATCACCAATATCGTCGCGTTGTTGCTCCTGGCGGTTCTTGCACACTGATCACCGTTTATTCGAAAACAACAAACCCGCGGAGAGCGATCTCCGCGGGTTTTTCTTGGTTTGAAGATTCGGCTTCCTGATAGGCTTATGGTCTACTCAGTGTCGGCGCGGTTCCGCTGCTCAGACCGGAGAGTAGCTGACCGATGAAATTGTTATCCTTGCCGCCGGTCGGCGTCGTCCTGGAGACAAAGTCGAACACTTTGCCATCCTGCAGACCGTATTGCGCAATGTTGGTAACGCGTTCTTCCTCGCCGAAATAGACGGCGAGAATTCGTTGATCCACCAGCTTGGGTTTCATGAACGCGGCGCGCTTAACGCGTTTCTGCGAAATGTAATAGAACACCTCATTGTCGAAGGTTGCCGTCGTCGATGGTGTTCCGAGCGCCAGCAGCACCTGCTCTCGGCTGGAGCCTATCGGCACGAGATCCAGTGCTTCTTGATCGACCACATAGCCCTGCGTCAGTGTCGTTGTCGGATTGAGCGTCTCGGTCACGTTGCAGCCGCCGACAGCAACAGCAGCGCCGACCAGGATCAACGAAAACGACAAGCGTGCTTTGAAAAAGGACTTGCGAATAACCAAAACCATCTCCAGATATGTACCCCGGTGGCCGCTAGTAGCGTGCGCCAAACCGGGTAAACCAGCTTCCAGACTGATGCAACCTGAACCTTGTACTCTTTCCAGCAAACAGCGACTGAATTCAGTCGTCAAGGGATAGCGGATCGAATGTTCAAAAGCTTGTTCGGCTCAACCACCCGCACCAATCAGGCAATTGCCGCTGCGGTTTACAGCGAAATCGTGGCAGCGGCGCGGCAGCCGGCCTATTATTCGCGCCTCAATGTTCCCGACACGCCGCTTGGGCGTTACGAGATGCTGTCGCTGCATGTTTTTCTCTTTTTGCGCCGGATGAAGGACGAGACCGGCGCTGCGGCGCATTTGGCCCAGGAAGTCACCGACATGTTCTTTGAGGATCTGGACCATTCACTGCGGGAACTCGGTATCGGCGACATCGGTGTTCCGAAAAGGATGAAGAAGCTTTCGAAGATGTTCTATGGCCGCGTGGTTGCCTATGGTGAGGCGCTTGATGCAGCCGACCGGACGGCCCTGGCGTCAGCCTTGGCGCGGAACGTGCAGCCCGAACTGGACGAATGGCCGTCAGCGCCGGAGCTTGCTGAAATCATAGAAAACCAGGCAGAGCACCTGCAAAACCAGGATTTGAGCACCATCCTGTCCGGCAAATTGAAATATATGCCGAGTCCCGAGAGTGCCGCATGAACGAAACTTTATCGACTTCTGAAGGACCCGGAGCGGTCTCCCATCCGGTCCAGGTCACATCAATTCCGAAAGCCGGAAAATCCGTCCACATTCTCGCCGACGAAACGCAGAGGTTGGCCCTGGCGCAGGCTCATAATCTTGAACGTGTTTCCAGGTTTGAGGCGGAGTTGCAGATCACCCCCTGGCGTCTTGACGGGGTTCGCGTGCGTGGCCGTGTCAAGGCAAGCATCGTTCAGCTTTGTGTGGTTTCGCTTGACCCTATAGCATCCGAGCTCGATGAGCCGGTTGATTTGACGCTTGTCGCAGGAGAGGGGAAATCTGCGCAACCGGACCTCGCCGAAGCGGAAATCGTGCTTGATCCGGAGGGGCCGGACGAGCCCGATGCCATCATCGGTGGAATGGTTGACGCCGGCGCGATTGCCGAGGAGTTTTTTGCAATCGCGATAGATCCGTATCCGCGCAAGGACGGGGCGTCAGTTGATCACCAAGCACCCGGTGAGATTGATGACAATATTCCGGGACCGTTTGCCAAACTTGCCGAGCTGAAACCCAAACATTGATGGAAAACTCCGGGTTGAAAGCCGCAGGCTCCCGAATTTTATTGTACTGGTCGTGAAAACAGCTATTTTCCGCCCACTTGGCATTTCCGATTGAGATCGGTGTCATCAAGTGGGCGGGCGAATGACGGAGGAAAGACGCCGAGCGTGATCACGATAGCTGTAGATGCGATGGGCGGTGACAATGGTCCCGAGGTTGTCGTTCCGGGCATATTGAAAGTGCTGGAACGCCGCGAAGACGTGAAATTCCTGCTGTTCGGGCAGGAAGAAAAGGTCAAACCCTTTCTTGAGCAGTTTCCCCGGGTTCGCAACGCCAGCGAATTCATTCACTGCGACGTTGCTGTCCAAATGGACGACAAACCCAGTCAGGCACTCCGGCGTGGTCGCAAGGTTTCCTCAATGTGGAAAGCAATTGAAGCGGTAAAGGAGGGAGACGCCGACTTCTGTGTCTCAGCGGGCAATACCGGCGCCTTGATGGCTATGTCCAAGTTCTGCCTGCGCATGATGTCCGGAATTGAGCGGCCGGCGATTGCGGCGATCTGGCCGAATTTGCGCGCCGAGAGCGTTGTGCTCGATGTCGGCGCAACGATTGGCGCCGGCGCGCGCCAGCTGGTGGATTTTTCCATTCTTGGCGCCGCGATGGCCAGGGCATTGTTCGAAATCGACCGGCCGACCGTCGGCTTGCTCAATGTCGGTGTCGAAGAAATCAAGGGCCAGGAGGAAGTCAAGGAAGCGGGTGCAACGCTGCGTGCCGCCAACCTTGAATCCATGCGATACATGGGGTTTGTTGAGGGCGATGACATCGGAAAGGGCACAGTCGATGTTGTGGTGACGGAAGGATTTTCCGGCAATATTGCGCTGAAAACCGCCGAAGGAACCGCCAGACAAATCTCGGAATATCTTCGGTCGGCAATGAGCCGGACCATGATGGCCAAGCTCGGCTACTTTTTTGCACAAAACGCATTTCGGCGCTTGCGTGAAAAAATGGATGTGCGCAAGGCCAATGGCGGTGTTTTTCTGGGAATGAACGGCATTGTCGTGAAAAGTCACGGCGGCACTGACGACGAGGGGTTTGCCGCGGCGATCGAGCTTGGTTACGACATGGTTCGCAACAAGCTGCTCGACAAAATCCGCGAAGATTTGGAGATATTCGGCGCATTGCCGGAGTCGGTTGGCGTGCCCCCGGAAGCAAATGCGGCGGCAACGAATAGTTAGGGGCGGCTAAGAGTGATCAGGTCAGTTGTCAGGAGCGTCGGCTCTGCACTGCCGAAACGGGCAGTAAAAAACAATGAGCTGGAAGGCGTGGTCGATACATCCGACGCGTGGATTGTCCAGCGCACCGGTATCAAGCAGAGATATGTCGCGGGCGAGGACGAGACGACCGCATCATTGGGTGAAACCGCGGCGCGGCAGGCACTGGCGAATGCCGCCCTGTCTGTTGACGACATCGACATGATCATTGTCGCCACATCGACGCCGGACAACACCTTTCCTGCAACAGCGGTCGATATCCAAAACCGGCTGGGCATGAAGCACGGGTTTGCCTTTGACATGCAGGCGGTTTGCACCGGGTTTGTCTATGCAATGGCAACGGCTGACCTGCACATACGCGGCGGCGCAGCAAACAGGGTGCTGGTTATCGGGACAGAAACCTTCTCACGCATACTCGACTGGTCGGATCGAACGACCTGCGTGCTGTTTGGCGATGGCGCGGGCGCGGTGATTTTGGAGCGCGGTGAAGGCGAGGGCACCACCGATGACCATGGTATTCTTGCCTCCAGCCTGCGCTCGGACGGTACGCACAAGGAGAAGCTGTTTGTTGACGGTGGTCCGTCCAGCACCCAGACCGTAGGGCACCTGCGCATGGAGGGCCGGGAGGTGTTCAAACATGCTGTCGGCATGATCACCGACGTTGTCGAAGACGTTTTCACCAAGGCCAACCTGCCGCTGTCGGATCTGGACTGGTTTGTCCCTCATCAGGCCAACAAACGCATCATTGACGCGTCGGCCAAAAAGATGGGCATACCGGACGAAAAGGTCGTCATAACGGTCGCCCAGCACGGCAATACGTCTGCCGCATCGGTACCGCTTGCATTGGCAAGCGCGGTTTCCGACGGCCGGATAAAATCGGGAGACCTGGTTTTGCTCGAGGCAATGGGCGGCGGATTCACCTGGGGAGCAGTATTGCTCAGATGGTAAGGACAATTTGGCGTTGAATGAGGATGAGTTCTTGACCGAGCCGTCACATTTTAGTTAACTATCTGATACAACTATATTGTTCAAATCTTGATTGTTAGGCAGACCCATGGGCGGAAAAACCGTAACGCGAGCTGACCTTGCGGAGGCCGTTTACCGCAATGTTGGCTTGTCGCGAACTGAATCCGCCCAACTCGTTGAGATGGTGATAGACGAGATTTGCGATGCCATCGTCCGTGGCGAAACCGTCAAACTGTCGTCTTTCGCCACGTTCCAGGTTCGGTCAAAAAAGGAGCGGATTGGGCGAAATCCGAAAACCGGTGAGGAAGTACCAATTTCCCCCCGGCGGGTGATGACCTTCAAGGCATCCAATGTGCTCAAGGAACGAATTCTGGATGGGCACAGAAAGGGCTGAATTATCGGCTCTTAATCCCCTGATCTTATTTTGCGGGGGTTGAATATATCAGCGCAACCCGCTGGAATGAGCGGCGAATCAAGTCAGTTCTCGTGGGTTGTTGTATGGATAAGAATCCTGACGCGTTCAGAACCATCAGTGAAGTCGCTGATGACATGGATCTACCCCAGCATGTGCTTCGGTTTTGGGAGACAAGATTCTCCCAGATCAAGCCGATGAAACGCGGTGGCGGGCGGCGGTATTATCGTCCCGGCGACATCGATCTGATCAAGGGAATACGCTATTTGCTCTATGATCAGGGGTATACGATCAAAGGGGTCCAAAAACTCTTGAAGGAGAACGGCAACTCATACGTCGTGGCCCTCGGCGCCGGTAATTTTGAAGCTGCCGAAGCGATCATGGCAAGCCGCCAGGCATCCGACCAGCTGGAAGCGGAACAGGGAGTTGTCGGCAAGGCGAAAGCAAAGGCCGGCCGCCGGTTCCTCGGGCTGGGCCGTTCAGATGATGACAAACAGCCGGAAAGCGAAGAAGTGCAGGACGCCGAGCGGTTGTCCAAGGACAATCACGCGCTGTTGCAAGAAACGCTTTTTGATCTGCTGGAATGCAAGCGCCTGCTGGATCAAGCCCGCTGACATCATACAACACACAGATCATTGAGACCGGAGCCGCAGGCATGCCCGTATTTGCCATTGTTGATACGAAAATCGAAAACGCCGAAGAGTATGAGGGCTACAAGGCGCTTGCCAAGCCAATTGCCGAGAAGTTTGGCGGCAAGTATCTGGTTCGCGGCGGCGCCATGAAGGTCGTTGAGGCTGATCTGTGGCAGCCGACCCGCATGGTAGTCATGGAATTCCCGGATATGGCAAGCGCTGAGGCATTCTATAATTCAGAGGAATACGCGCCGGTTCGCAAAATTCGCCACGACAACTCGAAATGCTCTTTCGTGATCGTTGAGGGCGTTTGAGCCGGACAGTCCGGCTATTGGCACCGCTTCACGCGGACCGGACAAACAGTCTGCGCAAATCCAGCACCGAAAACATCAACCAGTGCAGGATTGCGGCGATCATGATCATGAAAAAACCGGCAAAGAGTATGTCTGAGGGAAAATGCGCCAGCATGCGGTAGCGGATAAATCCGGAGACGGCCCAGCCGGCAAGAAGCAGGATGCCAAAGACAACCCGGTAGCGCTCCGACACCATCAGTATCGATGCAAATAACATCACTGTCACCGCCACCTCACCGGCGACAAACGAGCAATTTGTCGGGCACAGCCCGCCAGGACGAAGTGCACCGACGAACGGCATGTCCTTGCCGTAGAGCAGGCCTTCGCTGAACTCATCGACCATGCGCGGCCGCGGCCGGCCAACCGTCTTCTTCAAAATGCCGTCAACAATCAGAAGCGGTCCGGTCAGGCCACACAAAATGATGTAAAACCATTCAGCGGGAAACAAGCCAATCAGCCGGTCGCGTCTAACCAGCGATCCAAGCCAGAGGAGCGCGATACTGCCGTAACACGCGCCGACAAACCACTGCAGCTGAACCCGGGCAGATGCGACAGAAGCCGGCGCCTCGACAATCAGGCCATCCTCGCCCCGCAAAAGATTGACCAGCAATTTGTCCAGTTCCGGATAGGACAGGAACAACAGCGCTGCCACGATCGCCGATACCGCCGTGACGACAAATAGCTGACCACGAAACGACATGCTGCGGGCCTGTTCCTTTTCGCCGGCGGTGGCAGGTGCGACTGCGGGTGAACTTGTTAGCTGAATTGGGCAACGCCGCCGCTTAACTGACATTGCGGGGCCGGAATCTACGCAAGCCTGACCCAACGATCAAGCGTCCGGATATGAGCTGTTTCAGATTATCCCGTCATTCTTCAGTTCGCTCAGACGGTCTTCGCCAAATCCGAGAAGATCACCGTATACCTCTTGATTATGACTTCCCGGTTCAGGAGGGCCAAGCCAGGCTATCTCGCCGGGGGTTTCAGACAATTGAGGCGCAAGACCCGGAACGGCAAGGTCGCCAAATCGCGGGTCCTTGATGCGCTGGATCATGCGGCGTGCCTCGAAATGCGGGTCCTTTGCGATATCGGCAATCGAGTAGATCGGTCCGACGACCACATTGTGCGCTTCGAGGATTTCGGTCACTTCAGCCGCGGTCCGTGCGCCGGTCCAGTCTGCGATCAGACCATCCAGCTCTTCACAATTGTTCCCGCGGGCGAGATGGGTGGAAAACCGCTCGTCTTGCGCCAGCTCCGGCTGCCCGACGGCGGCGCAGAGGCGCACGAACATCGGATCGAAATTGGCGGCGATGATCACCCATTTGCCTTCCGATGTCGGATAGATATTGGACGGCGCGACATTGGCAAGACCGGTTCCGCTGGGTTCGCGAACGAATCCTGTCTTGTCGTACTCCGCCAACGCGCTTTCCATCATCGAAAAGCAGGATTCGTAGATTGCAGCATCGATGACCTGACCCTTGCCGCCTCCCAGCGCGTCACGTTGATATAGCGCCATCAGGACACCTTGCGCTGCAAACATGCCGGTCAGCGTGTCACCCAGGGAGATGCCGTTTCTGGGGGGCGGCTGATCGGGATGGCCGTTGATGTACCGCAACCCGCCCAATGCCTCCCCGACGCTGGCAAACCCTGGCCGCTCGGCATAGGGGCCGTTTTGACCATATCCGGAAATTCGCGCGATGATCAGACCCGGATTGATCTTGTGCAACGCGTCGGGACCAAGTCCCCACCTTTCCAGCGTTCCCGGCTTGAAGTTTTCCACCAGCACGTCGGCCTTTTCCACCAGAGTGCGCACCAGTTCCTGGCCCTTCGGATCGCGAAGGTTGGCCGTGACCGATTTCTTGTTCCTGGCCAGGATCGGCCACCACAAGCCGATGTCGTTGTGCCGGTGATGCCCCCAGTCACGCATCGGATCGCCCTTGCCGGGCGGTTCTACTTTGATGATCTCGGCGCCAAAGTCTGCCAGGCGTGCGGCCGTGAATGGGCCGGCCAGCAATTGGCCAAGTTCAATGACCCTCAGTCCGGCCAGCGGGCCATTCAGTCTCGGGTCGCGTTCTTCGGCCGGGATCGTCATCACTTTGCTCCCTGTTGCGGATTTTCACCGATATTGTTGGCGATATGGACGTCAGAAGGCCTTGGCAACTCGAAGCAATGCTCTAGCCGGTGCGAAAGGAGAAAGACAGATCGCCGGACTTGGCATTCAATCTGGTTTGAGTGCTTCCGGACGGTGTGGATGGTGAAGGAGTTTTTCGGTTTGGCTTCCTCGATTCTGAAGCGTTTTTTCCGCCATTGGACCTCACGGAGTCCGAACTCTTCGACACCTCGCGGGATGACCGCACAGGCGCATTGGCACCCGGAGTTGTGCCGCGGCGCAGCAGTTCATCAAGCGCGTTGCGATTTGACGACAGCATTTTGTCGAAGAAAGACAGGTCTTCCTTGCCAGCCATGTCCTAAGCCCCGGCACCTGCCGCTGACGCGCCGCTATCGGCTGCGTTTAGCGATTGCAGATATTCAAGGGCCTCATCAAGCGAGATCACATCACCATATTTCGCATCGATGTCGAACAGGTTTGCTTCGTGAGGACCTTGTGCGCGGTCGCCAACCGCTTCGCGAACAACAATGGTTTGATAACCGCTTTGAAGCGAATCCACCGCTGATGCGCGCACACAGCCACTGGTCGTGCATCCGGTAATGATCAGCGTGTCGACGCCATTGGTTTTCAGGTAAGTATCCAAATTCGTTCCGAAAAACGAACTGGCGTACTTTTTCGACACAATATAGTCGTTGTGGTCAGGTTTGATGCGGTCATCGACATCGCACATTGGCGATCCTCGCACCAGAACCGCCAGCGACGGCACCTTTTTGATGAATACACCCGCATCGCGAAAATCGGGATCGTACTCGATGATGGTGTAGGCGATCGGCAACTGGGCGGCGCGAAATGCGTCGATCAGCTTGGATGTCGCTGCCAGCTCGGCCGAATAATCGCCACCCAGAGGCGAAGAGGGATCGGTAAATCCGTTGATGAAATCGACGATCAGCAGGCCCGGCCGCGATCCGTATCCGGAACGCTCGGCGAAACCCTTGCTTTTGTAGTCTTGTAGTGTCTGTGGTTGCCAATCCTGCATGAAACCCTCCTGATGAGTCCTTACCCCAGCATGCCATTTCCGATCATAAGCTGAATTTCAAAATTGCAAAACATTCAGTTTGCGGTTTGAATGCCTTGACCGGGTTCCGGGCAGTGTTTGCGACCGCGGCAACGGAAAACCGTGAAAAGGGTAATTGTGAGAGGAGACAGAAACATGGGCCGGGGAGATAGCAGACCGCCTTCCGCAATCGGGGACCGTTACCGCCCGCGCCAGCTGGATGAAAGAAACCGGCCGCGCCCGATCGACTCTCATACAATCCGCACAATGCAGGAACGAATACCGCCGAGGCCGAGAAGTACCGGATCCGGCAAGAAGGAAATCAAATGTGCCATCGGTATTGATATCGATGCGGTCGCCGGTTGGCTGGGCTCTTATGGCGGCCAGGATTCTCCCTGCGACATTTCCCGCGGGTTGTTTGCCGGCGAGGTCGGCGTCCCCAGGCTCGTTGAACTGTTTCGCAGAATGGATCTGCGCACCTCCTGGTTCATTCCCGGTCATTCGATCGAGACATTCCCGGACCAGTGCAAGATGGTGGTCGACGCTGGTCATGAAATCGGCATGCACGGCTACTCCCATGAAAACCCGATTGCCATGACCCCGGAGCAGGAAGAACGGGTCATGGACAAGTGCATCGATCTGATCGAGAAACTGTCGGGCCGCAGACCGACCGGCTATGTCGCACCATGGTGGGAGTTCAGCCCGGTTACAAACGAATTGCTGCTGAAAAAAGGCATCAAGTACGACCACAGCCTGATGAACAATGACTTTCACCCTTTCTATGTCCGGGTGGGCGACAGCTGGACACCGATCGATTACTCCAAACATCCCGACGAATGGATGAAACCGCTGGTACGCGGCACCGAGACCGACCTGATCGACATACCGGGGAACTGGTACCTCGACGATCTGCCGCCAATGATGTTCATCAAGAGCGCACCCAACAGTTTTGGGTTCATCAATCCGCGAGACATCGAGGAATTGTGGCGCGATCAGTTCGATTGGGTTTACCGCGAATATGACTACGCGGTTTACACGCTGACCATTCATCCCGACGTGTCAGGTCGCCCGCAAGTGCTGCTGATGCTCGAGCGCATCATTGAATACATTTCCAGTCACGCTGGCGTCGAATTCATCACCTTTGACGAAATTGCCGATGACTTCGCGCGGCGTTATCCCAGGAACAAAACCGCGGATCACGTGGCAGCGGAGTAGGCGAAACGAATGTGCAGTCTTTGCGGTATTCTCGGTGGGGACAACCACTGGGCGGACACGTCGAGCAACCCGGACAGCTTCGGCAACAGGGCAAAACAGGTTACCTGGCATCGCGAACGCCAGGAGCGTACCCGGCTGATCAATCGCATTGTTGGCAGATACGGGCTGACGGTCAGCGACTGGTCCGGCAACGCATTTGTGGTTCGCTCGCACACGGGTAAATCCGTCATCGCCGAAAACCTGTCGCAGATCTGGGAGGCGGCGGAGAAAATAAACGGCTCACCATGCGATCCGCTTGAACCGGAACTGATCAGGTCGTTATCCGATACCGGGGAACCGCAGTGAGCGCTTTTGGCAAAGCCATACCGGTCAATGTGGTTACCGGCTTTCTGGGAAGTGGCAAAACGACGATCATCAAGAGGCTGCTGGCCTCGCCCGATCTGGCCGACACGGCGGTACTTGTTAACGAATTCGGCGAGGTTGGGCTCGACCACCACCTGTTTCGCAGTGTCAACGAAAACACGATTCTGCTGGGAAACGGCTGTGTCTGCTGTGCGATCCTCGGCGACATGAAGGATGCGCTGCGCGATCTCTTTTCACAAATGACCCGGGGGGATGTGCCGCCGTTCAAGCGCGTCATTGTCGAAACATCGGGCCTCGCCGATCCGGTACCGATTGCCTACACGGTACAGTCGGAACCGGTGCTGCGGCACCATTTTCGCCTCGGTAACGTGATCACAACCATCGATGCGGTCAACGGCGCCGGGCAGCTAGAGACCCATGAGGAATCGGTCAAGCAGGCTGCTGTTGCTGATTTCATCATCATCACCAAGACCGATCTGGCTGAATCAGCTGGAATTGGGTCGTTGAAGTCGCGACTGGCGAAGTTGAATGCCGGAGCGCCGGTGCTGGACGGGTCGAGGGATGCGGTTTCGCCACAGCACCTTTTCCGCGATGATCTCTCCGACCTCGACAGCCGCGCATCGATTGTTCAGTCCTGGTTCTCCAATCCCGAGGAAGAAAACCACGGGCTGTCGCACAGCCATTCGGACGGTATTCAGTCTTTCTGCGTTCAGACCGATCAACCCCTCGACTGGACAGCATTTGGTATCTGGATGTCGATGCTGCTTCATTGCCATGGTGACAAGGTCTTGAGGATCAAGGGGCTTCTAAACGTCAGCGACGTTGAAACACCGGTGTTGATCAACGGGGTTCAGCACATTGTACACCCACCAGTTCACCTTGCCGAGTGGCCGGACAATGATCGAAATTCCCGGCTGATATTCATTGTCCAGGGCATGTCCATTGACAATATCCGGCGCTCACTTGATTCGTTCAACAGACTGGCAAACCCCGGCATTACCGAGATTCAAAAATCGGCTTGATTGATATGCTCAGTTTCGTCCGGGCGGTTGCCGCGTCGTTTTCCAGCCGTGCCGGAATGCCCGAACCAGATGGTGCAGCAGATAAAACACCACGGTCAATATGACCAGCAGGACAATGGACACAAAGGTCCGGCCAAATGAACCGCCGGTCGGTGGTTCACGGGCAATCAACCCTTCCGCCAGCATTTCGACCGCCTGCAGCGTGGCGCCGGCACACAGGATGATTGCGACAAGGATCGAAATCTGCAGCGTGTCGAACACCAATCCACTGACGTCCAGCTCTGTTACCGATTTGATGATGTTTTGCCGGAAACTCTGCCAGTGGGAGATGACAAAGGCGATCACCGCCACCAGCGAGGCAAACCAGAACAACACGTTGGAGAAGCGGATTCCCGGAATATTCTCGACCAAATACGCTTCGAATGGTGCGTAAAAATATAGAAAAATCAACAGGATGACCAGTGCGATCAGCCAGAACCAGAATCGTCTGGTCAATCGGTTTTCAGTTTCTTGGGCCATGTTATTCCGTTGCCTGACAGTCCCCGCGGGACGGTTTTTCGCAATCGTAACCAAAATTGCCGGGTGGTCAAATATCTATTTTCGTACAAATGAATTTGCTCAGACCGTTGACCGCGACGATCAGTTGGAGAATGATAATTTTCTCGGGCCTTCAGCCTCCGGTTCTCCGGTAGCGTGATCAATGGGGTATGTTCCCCTGTAGCCGAGGGGATGTGTTTGATGACGATACGAATGGGGATCGATGTTGGCGGTACGTTCACCGATCTACTCGTCATCAATAGTGATACCGGCGATCTGCAACTACTGAAAACACCATCGACACCTGAAGACCAGTCAATCGGCATCGTCAACGGCATCGAGGGAATTGTCTCGCAGGCCGGCCTGTCATCCGGGCAGGTGGAATCGCTGCTGCACGGCACAACGGTCTCGACCAACATTGTGCTTGAAGAGAAGGGTGCCAAAGTCGGCCTTCTGGTTACCGAGAATTTCGAGCAGGTACTTCACCTGGCCAGGTCCCAAACCCCGGGACCGCTGGCCGGCTGGATCATCATGATCAAGCCCGACCCTCTGGCCGATCTGGAAGACACGAAAGGAGTGTCTGAGCGCGTGAATGCACGTGGAAAGGTGTTGCGCGCGCTGGATGAGGACAAGGCGAGGGCCGCCATTGCCGAACTCGTCGAAGCCGGAGTGGAATCGATCACCATCTCGCTGTTGCACTCCTACGCCAATCCCGAACACGAAAAACGGCTCAAGGAACTGGTACGAGATTTCAATCCGGACATTCCGGTGTCTTTGTCTTCCGAGATCCTGCCGGAGTTCCGTGAGTATGAGCGCACGCTTGTGACAGTGATGAATGCCTATGTGCGCCCCAGCATGCAGAAATACCTGGAAGGGTTTGAAGAGAAACTGCAATCGATCAATTTTGCTCCGCACGTCAATATCGTCCGCTCCGATGGCGGATTGATGAGTGTCTCTCGTGCTTCGGAATCACCGGTGCATACAATGCTGTCCGGTCCGGCCGGCGGCGTATCGGGCGCAGCCTATATCGCCAGGCTGGCCGGGCATCCAAACGCACTTGGTTTCGACATGGGCGGCACCTCTACCGATGTCTCTCTCATACAAAAGGGCGAGCCAACGATTTCGCGGGAAACCACGCTCGGATATTATCCGATCAAGGTTCCGTCAGTTGAAGTCCACTCAGTGGGTGCGGGCGGCGGTTCCATTGCCCATGTGCCGATGACGAATGCACTGAGGGTCGGACCTGAAAGTGCCGGAGCAGTGCCCGGTCCTGCCTGTTATGGCCGCGGCGGCGACCAGCCGACTGTCACGGACGCAAATGTTGTTCTGGGACGCCTGCCGCCCAGTCTGCTTGGTGGCAACATGGACCTGGATGTCCCGGCAGCTGAAGCTGCGGTGGCAAAAATCGCCAGCGCCCTGGGCCTGGATCTACACCGTGCCGCGCAGGGCATTCTCGATATCGTCAATGAGAACATGTTTGGCGCGCTTCGCCTTGTGTCGGTGCAAAAGGGCCTGGACCCGCGCGATTTTGCGCTGGTTGCTTTTGGTGGCGCCGGTCCGCTGCATGGCAATGCAATGGGCATGCTTGCCGGTTGCTATCCGGTCATTGTTCCGCCGACCCCCGGAGTTCTTTCGGCGCTCGGCTTCCTGTACTCAGACATCAAGAACGAGTTCGCCCAGACATTTGTTCGCAATTTGGAGGATGTCGCACCGCAAAGGGTCGCCGAGATATACGAGCGGCTGATGCGCGACGCGCGCGGCTGGCTGAACTCCGAAGGTATCGAGGGCTCAGCCCAGAAACTGCGTTGCGAAGCAGATGTGCGCTATTTTCGGCAGGGCTACGAGTTCACGCTGGAATTGTCGCCGGAAGCGATCGGCGAGGGCGGATTGCGGGCGCTGGCCGAACAGTTCGGCGCAGCACATGAGCGTCTCTACGGCTTCCGCCTGTCGCAACCGGTCGAACTTGTGAACCTTCGCGTCGTGGGTACGGGCGAGGTGCGAAAAATCGAACTGCCGCGTCACGAACGGACCGGGCCGGATGCGTCGAATGCAGTGATTGACCGGCGCCAGGTGTATTTTGACGGCGGCTGGGTGAACACCGACATTTATGACCGTAACTTGCTTGAAGCAGGAAACCGCATTGCAGGACCGGCGATCGTTACGCAGAAGGATTCGACAACCGTCATTCACGTCAACCACCATGGCGACGTCGATGAATATTTGAACATCCTCATCAAACCGAACGCGGGTTGAAGGAGTAGACTGGCAGGCCATGAACGAGAAAACGACCACAAACAGACCCGTCTCTCTCGACGACCTGCTTGCTGCCAATAAAAGGCGGTTTGACGAGCTGTTCAGCAGGGCGACCGGGCAAAAACCCCGTTCGTCTTTGCGCTCCAACGCCGCGTATGATGAAGTGGCAGCCCCGCCAGGCCCGGATGCGGCAGTGCCGGTGCTGGAAGAACCGGTCCCCCAACGCCGAAAAGAAGCGCCTTCGCCCGTTCCGGTCGAAGTCACTCAAACCCGCAAACCAAGCCGCGAACCGGCCGGACAGCTTGATCCGATTACCCTGGACCTTATCGAGAACGCGTTGCGCAATGCGCGCCACGAGATGGACGCATTGTTGTTCCGTTCCGCCATGTCGCCGGTCATTCGCGAGCAGCACGACGAATTTCCGATGATCACCGATGCCAAAGGCCGGATGATTGTCGGTCAGTTCGGCTCGTATATCGCTGAAATGCTGAAGGAAAAGGCGCTCAAGATCGAGCCGGGCGACGTGATCCTGCAATCTGATCCCTACGAATGTGGCGGCGCGATCAGCCATATCAACGACTGGATGGTGATGATCCCGATTTTCTTCGAGGGTGACCTTGTCGGCTTTACGTCGATGTTCGGGCACATGATGGATGTTGGCGGTCCGGTGCCGGGAAGCATGCCAACCGACGCAACCTCTATTTTCGGCGAGGGTATTCGAATTCCGCCGATCAAGATCTATGCCCACGGCGAACTCAATCAGGCCGCGCTCGACATTCTCCTGCAAAACACCCGCACACCGGAAATGAACTATTCCGACCTGATGGCAATCATCGCCGGCTGCCGCGCCGGCGAGCGGCGGGTCATCGAAATCTGCGAACGGTTTGGCTCCCGGACCTATCTGAAAGCGTGCGATGCGCTGCTGGAGCGGACCAACCGGGCAATGCGCCAGCTGATCGTGAAGAATTTGCCTGAAGAACCGCAGTCGTTCGAGGACTTCATCGACGACGATGGTTGCGGCAACGGCCCCTTCAAGATGAAACTGACGGTCTGGCGCGAGGGCGAACACGCCTATTTCGACTGGACCGGCACCTCAAACCAGGCAACCGGACCGATAAATTTCTACCTGCATGAAGGCATGTTCAAGATGTTTATCGGGGTCTACATGATCATGGTGTTCGACCCGCAGATCCTCTTCAATGACGGGTTTTACGACATCATCCATGTAACCATGCCCAAGGGTTCGCTGGTGCAGCCGAGTTTCCCGGCCTCGCTGGGAAGCCGTACCCATGCATTGTCGCGGCAGTTCGACGTGCTGGGCGGCGCCTTGAGCCACAATGCGCCCGAAATGGCGACGGCGGCCGGCTACGGGTCAAGTCCGCATTTTCTGTATTCGGGTAATGACGAGGATGGGCGGCCATTTCAGCTGATGGAAATTCTCTACGGCGGCATTCCGGGCCGTCCGGTGGGCGACGGCATGGACGGGCATTCCTGGTGGCCGCTGTTTGAGAACATCCCTTCAGAATATCTGGAGAATTTCTACCCGCTGATTGTGGACGGCTATTGCAGTATCATCGATTCCGGCGGCGCCGGAATGCACCGTGGCGGCAATGGTGTGGAGAAGATTTTCCGCATGCTCGCCTACGGTGATGTCTCGATCCACGATGACCGCCACGAAAGCCAACCATGGGGTATTTTGGGTGGAAAACCGGGTGCGGTTTCCGAAAAGTGGATTGTACGCGGTGGCGATGGCAAACGAGAACCGTTGCCTTCCAAGATAGACAATGTCAAAGTTTCACCGGGCGATCAGATTATTTTCAGGACTGCCGGAGGAGGCGGCTGGGGTGATCCGCTGGAAAGAGATCCCGTGCGTGTCCGAAATGACGTCGCCCGTAAACTGTTGTCACGCGAAAAGGCGCGCGAAGCCTACGGCGTGGTACTTGGAGGACCAAAATACGACCTTGATCTGAACGCAACAGGTGATCTGCGCGCTTCCATGCAGAAGACGCGAAAACCGGAAGGACTGTTTGATTTCGGAGAAGGGCGGACAACCGGATTGAGGAGTGTATTGTAGGCGATCGGACTGCGGAGACTTCGCAGGAAAATGGGGCCGGATGTTCGAAGAAAGTGACATTAGTGAAGCGTAACGAAGCAATAACGGTGCGAAAACCGGCATAAACAGGGGGCAGGAAATGCTCGAAATATGGATCGGCGGAATCGTGACTGCGATCGTATTGATCGCAATCCTCTACATAATCTCGATCTGGATTTACAAGCGGGCACCCGCCAACATCGCGTTCATCCGAACCGGTCTGAGCGGAACCAGAGTATGTGTGGGCAAGGGCGCGGTTGTTTTGCCCGTGTTCCACGAAGTCAGCTGGATTTCGCTTGAATCGATCAAACTGATCATCACCCGGGCGCGCGATCAAGGCGTCCTGACGTCCGACAACATCCGCATTGATGTCACGGCCGAACTTTACACCCACGTCGGCCGCAATGATGAAGACGTCCTCACCGCCAGCCGCAGCCTTGGCGAGAAAACTTTCGATTCGGAAAAAATCCGCAACTTGCTTGAAGCCAAGGTGGTCGGCGCCATCCGCTCCTACGCAGCAACCAAGACCCTGAAGGAACTGCATGAAAATCGCGACACATTCGCCCAGGAACTGAAGACGATGGTGACGGAAAGCTTCCGCGTCAATGGTCTGGAACTGGAAGAAGTAACGATTGTCACGCTGGAACAGACCTCCAAGGAATTCTTCCGCTCTGACAACATCTTCGATGCGGAAGGCTTGAAGGTCATCACCGAGATCACTTCGGATTCGCGCAAGAAGGTGCACGACACCGAGAAAAAGACGACGGTGGCGATCCGGCAAAAAGATCTCGATACCGAACTGGAAATTCTCGACATCGAACGTCGTGAGGCGGTTGCGAAAGCCACGCAGGACAAGGAAGTCTCCAACGAACAGGCGCGGCAACTGAGCGAAAAGCAGGTATACATGCTCGACCAGCGCAAGGAAGTCGAAAATCGCGAGATCGAAGTCGACGTCGAACTCGAAAGATCGCGAACCGATCGCGAGGTGGCGATTTCCGAAGAAAACCGGAAACGCGAGTCGATTGAAATTCAACGCAATCTGGCAATTGAGTCCGAGCAGCGCGACAAGGAAATCGCCCTCACTGCAAAAGCACGGGAGCTGGAAGTCGCAGACATCGAGAAAGCCAAAGCGATTGAGAAAGCGGACAAGCAGCGGCAGGTTGAGTTGGCCGCAGCAGAGCGGGAACGCCGCAAGGCCGAAATTGAACGCGAGACAGAAATCGCCAAATTTGAAGAAACCGCCCGCGATGAGCGTAACAGCGCTTCGGAGAAAACCGATCTGTCGGTTCGTGCACGCCAGTTGGAAACCCGGCTGGCAATGCTTGAATACGAGAAGACTCAATCGATTGCAGAAGCCAGCAATGAACGTGCTGTCGCCGAGCAAAAGGCGATGGAACTGTCCGAGCAGCAGAAATATATCCTGCAGCAGCGCTGGGAGGTTCAAAACGAGGAAATTCAGCGCGAACTGGCATTGGAGAAGAGCCGCATCGACAAGGATGTCGGCGTCACCGACGCGATGAAATCGCAGGAAGCTGCCGAGGTCAGGCGCAAACTGGCGCTGGAGATTGAGCAGGCCGAGCGGGAAATTGCCCTGATCAACAAGGAACGCGAACGCGAAGCTGCCGATATTCAGCGGTTCAGCGCCCGCGAGCAGGAAGAGAAGAATCGCGAGATCGTCTACGTCAACAAGACCAAGGAGCTGGAGAAAACCGAGATCGAACGGCTCGAAGTCTCCCGCGAGCTGGAAGAGGCCGAATACAAGCTTTCGGCAGTTGGTCCGATCTCAGAAGCCGAGCGCCGCCGCAAGATCGAAAAGATTCTGGCCGAGCAGAATGCGGAAACCATACGGATCTCCGAGGAAGCGCAGGCGGAAATTGCCCGCATGCATGCAGTGACCCAGGCCGAAGCGCGCAAACAGGCTGCGTCGCATGAAGCCGAAGCAACAATGACCCGGGCAAAATCCACCAGCGATGCCCAAAAAGTCTCTGCGGAAGGTATCGAGCGCGAAGCCGCAGCCCGCGGCCGGGCCGAAACGGCCGTCGAAGAGTTGCGCATTGCAAACGCACAACGGCGGCTGGAAGCGGAAGCCGCCGGCTTGGAAGCCAAGGCCGGCGCGCTGAAGAAGTACAACGATGCGGCCATGTTCCTCGAACTTGCCCGCCTGCAGATCGAAGCCGAGCGCGACGTCCATATCGATCAGGCAAAAGCCATGGGCCATGCCCTGTCAGAAGCGCAAATCCGCATGTATGGCGGAGGCGATGGAACCATGGATACGATCCGCGGCATGTTTACCTCCGGCTTTGCCCTGGGCGAGGTCCTGGAAGGTGTTGCCCAGTCGCTACCCGACGGGCTCCGGGACAGGTTCACCAAGAACGGAATCCGCGGGATATTCGGCCGGCCATATCGCAGCGGCGAATTCAAGCAGATGTATGATCAGCTTTCCGATCTGGTACAAAAAACCTTGAAGGGTCCAAAATCCCGCCAGATCCCGTTCAAGGACGCGATGTCGAAGCTGGATGATGCTGCCAGCGGCAATGAGAGCCAGCAAAAGGCAATTGCGCTGCTGCGCGATGCCAATGAAGCCGGTGTCTTTGACGACGTGGAATTCAATCTGGTCTGGTCGCTGCTGCAGTCGACGGCAAAAGCTGCGGACTGAGTTTATGAGTTCATGTCCTAGGGTGCTGACCCAGCATGGCTGAATACGACGTCGTACTGGAGAACGTCCACAAGACATTCCCTGGGGACGTGCACGCGGTAATCGATTTCAGCGCCGAGATCGAGCGTGGCGAATTTGTTGCCATGCTGGGGCCCTCTGGTTGCGGCAAGACCACGACATTGCGGATGATCGGCGGATTGGAAGAAACCACCAGCGGCCGGATATTCATCAAGGGCGAGGATGTCACCGACCTGCCGCCATCACAGCGCGACACCGCGATGATGTTCCAGAGCTTCGCACTGTTTCCACACCGAACCGTGTTCCAGAACGTCGAGTTCAGTTTGAAAATGCAGGGCATCGATCCGGCCATCAGGCGCGATCGCGTCAACGAGATGATCGACATGGTCGGGCTTGGACCACTGTGGGATCGGCGGCCTCACGATCTCAGCGGTGGACAGCAACAGCGCGTCGCACTGGCACGCGCCTTGATCAGCCGTCCCACGCTGCTGCTGCTCGACGAGCCGCTTGGCGCCTTGGACTTCAACCTGCGCCAGACGATGATGATCGAGCTGAAGAAAATCCAGCGCGATCTCGGCATTACCTTCATCATGGTCACCCATTCGCAGCAGGAAGCCATGGCCATGGCCGACAAGGTGGTGGTGATGAGTGACGCTTTGGTGCAGCAAATCGGCACATCGCGCGAAGTACATGAAAGCCCGCGCACCAAATTCGTCGCCGAATTCATCGGCAACAACAACCTCTTCAAGGGCACCATCAAGTCGCAGAGCGGCTCGATCGTATTCGTGCAGGCAGACAACGAACTTTACTACGTCCGCCTGCCGGAGGACATTTCCCGCGTCCGTATCGGCGAGGAAGCCTATTTCTCGGTTCGGGCAGACCTGATGCACACTGGCAACCGGTCGGAAATGGCCAATCGCGTCAAAGGCACTTACGTGACCACCGAATTCCTTGGCACGCTGGAGACGGATATATTCGAGATCGCGCCGGGGCACTTCGTCAAAGTCGAGCAGCATCGCAAGCTCTCCGACCATGTCTATTCGGAAGGGGAGGTCGAAACTATCTGCTGGACGGCTGAAAGCGCAATCCTGCTCGACGTGCCTGGAAGATAGCCGGCGACTTGCACCGGGTGCAGAAAACCGGTTCACTGCGAGCAGATACTAAACCCGGGAAATTGGGATTGAGCCGTTCCTGCTCCGGGTTTCGGACAACAACAGCCACAGGCAGGTAAAAATGGGTAAGATCACCGATCAGTTGGCATCCTTCGTTGCAGAACTCGAATATGAAGCGTTGCCGGATGAAGTCACCGAACGCGCCAAACGGCTGCTGCTGGATTTGAGCGGAATTATCATTCGGGCGAGAAATGATGCAGAATCGACACCAAGCCTGATTTCAGCAGTCGAAAAGCTCGGCCTGACGGGCGGTGAATGTTCGGTTTTGGGTGACAAACACCAATACGCGCCTTCCGCCGCTGCGCTAATAAACGGCACATTGGCGCACTCGCTGGATTTTGACGACACCCATGCCGAGGGTTCGATCCACTCATCGGCGCCAATCGTTCCGGCAGCAATGGCTGCTGCTGAGATGACAGGTGCTTCGGGCAAGGAGCTGATTGCAGCAGTTGTCGCCGGTTATGAAGTGCAGATCAGGCTCTCCATGGCGCTTAACCCGTCGGCCCATTACGCGCAGGGCTTTCATCCGACAGCGACCTGCGGTGTGTTCGGCGCCGCGGCGGCCGTATCCAAGCTACTTGGGTTGAACGCGGAAGGTGTCAGAAACGCGTTCGGCATCGCACTCAGCCAAGCCGCCGGTTCCATGGAGTTTCTGGTCGATGGCGCATGGACCAAGCGCTCTCACGTGGGGCAGGCAGCACAAAACGGCCTGATGTGTGCAGTGCTGGCGGCAGAAGGATTCATCGGTCCGAAGGAAGCGTTTGAGGGGCGGGCAGGGCTGTTCAGCGCCTATTCTCCGGTATCAGAACCCGACAAGGCGGTCGAAGCTCTCGGCAGCACCTGGGAGACCCTGCGCCTGGCGGTTAAACCCTATCCGTCCTGCCGGTACTCGCACGCGGCGATAGACGGGATCGTCTCGCTGATGAGTGAAAACGATATCGATCCGGCGGACATTGAAGAAATGGAAATAGGATTGCCCGAAACCGGCTGGAAGATCATCGGCGGTCCGGATGACAAGACGAACCCGGCGGGCGTTGTCGATGCGCAGTTTTCCATGCCGTTTTGCGCCGCAGTTGCCGCCCGCGCCGGCGGATTGTCCTGGGACGACTACGACCGGCACCTGAGCGATGAAAAAACCCGCGACCTGACCCGCCGGATCAAGGTGATAGTTGACCCGCAGGCGGAAGCCGAGTTCCCGGCCAATATGGCTGGTGTGACTCGCATTCGAACAAAGAGCGGATCGTTCGAAACCTTTGTTGCAGAGCCCAAAGGCGAACCCGGCAATTTCCTCAACGATGACGAGTTCCGTCGCAAGTTTGGCGATCTGGCGGCGCCATATCTCGGGCAGGGCGAGACCGACCGGCTGGCCGATGCCTTGTTGTCATTGGAACAGGCCAACACGATCTCATCGGTTCTGGCCCTTGGCCAGGGGCAGGGATAGGGCCGTGGTTGCCGAAGCCAGGGAAGTTGCCAAGGGGCGTTTTCGCGAATCCTACGGCCGATATTTCGAGGAATTCAACGAAGGTGATGTCTATGAACATCGCCCCGGCAGGACAATTTCGGAAGCAGACAATAGCTGGTTCACATTGTTGACCATGAACCAGCATCCGCTGCATTTCGATTTTGAGTATGCCGCCAAGAGCGAATTTGGAAAGCCGGTCGTCAACTCCTGCCTGACGCTTTCGATCGTTGCCGGCATGAGCGTTTCCGACATCAGCCAGAAAACGATCGCCAATCTCGGTTGGGACAAGATCAAGCTCGTCGCACCGGTTTTCATCGGCGACACTATTTATGCGGAATCGGAAGTCCTCGCAAAACGGGAATCGAACTCCCGCCCAACGCAGGGGATCGTCACAGTCCGCACCACTGGCAAGAAAGCCGATGGCACCGAGTTCATGTCCTATGAGCGCACCATGTTGATACCCAAACGCGGACATGCCGTCGACGACGTCGCTGACTACTGAGAATTCGCATCGATGGATCAACTGAGAAATATCACGCCGAGCGAGGATGAAGCACTGATCCTCGACAGCGTCAGAACCTTTCTGGAACGCGACGTTGCACCCTATGCCCACGACCTTGAGGCAAGGGACGAATATCCGAAGGAAATCGCCGACAAGATGGCCGAACTCGGCCTGTTCGGAACAACCATTCCGGCCGAATATGGCGGCTTGGGCCTGTCTGCCCAGACATTTGCGAAAATCATGGAGGAAATTGCGTCGGTCTGGATGTCGGTTGGCGGCATCATCGGCTCGCATCTGATCATGGCAAATATGGTCGAACGGGCAGGTTCGGAGGAAATGAAGCGGGCCTATCTGCCGAAATTCGCGACCGGTGAATTGCGCGGCGGCATTGCATTGACCGAGCCGGACGCGGGAACGGATTTGCAGGGCATCCGAATGCGCGCCGAACGCGATGGCGGTGACTATGTGATCAATGGCTCCAAGATGTGGATCACCAACTCGATGATGGGCGATTTGCTCGCTGTCCTCGTCAAGACGGATCCGAAGGCACAACCCGCACACAAGGGCATGAGCATCTTGCTGGTGCCGCAGACGGCTGGCTATGTGCCTTCGAAGCTGGGAAAACTGGGCTATCGGGGGATCGACACCTGCAGCATCGAATTCTCCGATGTGCGCGTGCCGGCTGAAAACCTGATTGGTGGCGAAGAAGGCCGCGGGTTGCAGCAAACGCTCACCGGCATCGAACTTGGCCGCATCAATGTTGCAGCGCGCGGCACTGGTATTGCGCGGGCATGTCTGGAAGAATCCATTGCCTATTCACAAACGCGCAAAACATTCGGCAAACCGATTTGCGAACACCAGGCAATCCAGATCAAGCTGGCCGACATGGCAACAAAGGTAGAAGCTGCCAGACTGTTGACCCAGCAGGCGGCAAAGGCGTTCGATGCGGGACAGCGCAGCGATCTGGAAGCCGGAATGGCCAAGCTTTTCGCGACAGAATCGGCAATTGAGAATGCCACGGAAGCCATGCGCATTCACGGCGCATACGGCTATTCGAAGGAATTCAATATCGAGCGTTATTACCGCGATGCACCGCTGATGGCGATCGGGGAGGGCACCAATGAACTGCAACGGATTATCATCGCCAAACAGCTGATAAAGAAATTTCCCGTATGAGCGCCCAGTTGCCGCTTGCCTCCGTCCGGGTGCTTGCTGTGGAGCAATATGGTGCAGGACCATTCGGGACGATGTTTCTGGCCGACCAGGGTGCCGAGGTTATCAAGATCGAAAATCCGAACAGCGGGGGTGATTTCGCCCGCGACATCGGCCCCTATTTCTTTACCTCCGGGCAATCCCAGTTCTTCCACGCCTACAACCGCAACAAGAAAAGCGTCGGTCTCGATCTGTCGAAACCGGAAGGAATGGATGTTTTCCATGACTTGGTGAAAAGCGCCGATGCCGTGGCGTCCAATTTGCGTGGCGACGTTCCCGGCAAACTTGGCCTGACTTATGACACGTTGAAACAATTCAATCCGAAGATTGTCTGTGCCCATCTGTCGGCCTATGGCCGCGATGGACCGCGGGCCGACTGGCCCGGCTTCGATTATCTGATGCAGGCCGAAGCCGGTTATTTTCAGCTCACCGGCGAACCGGATACACCGCCGGCGCGCTTCGGCCTGTCTGTCGTGGACCAAATGACGGGACTGGCGCTGGCCTACGCGCTGCTGGCGGGTCTGACCGGAGCGCGCGCAACGGGAGAGGGGCGCGACATGGATGTCAGCCTGTTCGACATTGCGCTCTGTAATACCGCCTATCCGGCGATCTGGTATCTGAATGAAGGCCATGTCCAGCAACGTTTGGCCCGCTCGGCGCATCCGTCGCTTACCCCCTGCCAGCTTTACCGGACAAAGGACGGCTGGATTTTCATTATGTGCAACAAGGAGAAATTCTGGCCGGTCTTGTGTCATGCGATCGGGCGGCCGGAACTCGCTGACGATGAGCGTTTCGCCACATTCGCGGTACGATTGAAAAACCGGTCCATTATCCAGGACCTGCTGGACGAAGTGCTTTCAGGCAAGACAACAGAGGCCTGGCTGGATTTGTTTGCCGGTGATGTGCCGGCTGCGCCGATCAACGATATTCAGGCGGCCCTCGACAATCCCTTCGTGGTCGACCGGCAAGCGGTGCAATCGTTGCAATTGGAAGGACATGGCGAATATCGCATGGTGGCCGCTCCGGTTAAAAGTGGCGGCGCTGACGCACCGGCCAATCCAGCTCCCGATTTGGGATGCGACACTGACGAGATATTGGGCGGCATTGGCTATACAGCCGAGCAATTGGCGCATTTGCGAAAACAAAAAGTGGTTTGATATCAAAAGCATTGTAGGAAATATTAAAGCTGCTGCCAGAATTGCCCCCTGCACTCGCGTTTGTTTGTACACTAGTGACAATTCCAGCCATGCCGTTATTGTTGAGAACTGATGGGATTGGAGGGCAGCGGCCATGGGCGATACGTCCGACGCCACCTACCAGGAGCGGACATACGGATCGCATGAAATCGGCTATGGCGACAGGCCGGGCATTGCCGTGGTCGATTTTCAGTATGCTTTCACGGATCCCCAATATGACCTCGGCGGTTCGGCACTCATACAGCGCGCGGTCGACAACACGGCGCGATTGCTCGACGTGGCAAGGCGTTGTGGCGTGCCGGTTGCCAATTGCTATACAGCCTACACCTCCCAAAAAGACATGCCCCACTGGAAGGTTTCGGCGGTCCAAGAGACGCTGTTGCATGGCCATCACGCAACCGAGTTCGATTCCCGCATTTATGATCCGGATTACGATGCCAAATTCGTCAAATCCGGCGCTTCGGTCTTCTTCCAGACACCAATTGCGCCCTTTATGGTCAAACAACGGGTGGATACGATGATTGTCGTCGGTTGCGTCACTTCTGGATGCGTGCGCGCATCGATCATCGACAGCTTCCAATTCGGCTTTCGGACCATTGTTCCGGAAGATGGCGTAGGAGATCAGGATGAACGGCCACACCACGACAATCTGCGCGATGTCGGCCGGCGCTATGCGGATATTACAGATACCGACAGCGTGATTGAGTGGATCGAGGAATGGCGCGGACGCAATGAACATTAAAAAGACAATCAGGGATATGAGTGCATGACCAAGGACAGCCTGGATGTGACAAGCTGGTTCGATAGTCAGCTGAAAAACCTTGAAACCGAATTCGACAAGCTCGGCGGCAAGGTTGGCTCCAAGACAGACCGATCACAATCCGAAGCACCCGTCGATACCCCCCAAGCCAAGTCGCCATCCTATGAACCGGCGCCGACTGCGCGCAAACGCGATGTGCCGGCAGCCCGTGATGAGGCTCGCAAACCGCCGGCTGCTGTTGAAAAACCGCTTCGCCAAACGACACCGGACGCTGTGGCAAAACCGCGCCGGCGCGCCGACGGGAGCGGCGGTTACATGCTGGGCGTCGATGTCGGCGGAACCTTCACCGATTTGTTCCTGACCGAGGCGGCTAGCGGTCAGACCTTCACGGCCAAGGTGCCTTCAACGCCACAGGATTCCTCCGTCGGTGTCCTGAATGGAATTGAGAGGATCTGCGATACTGCCGGGATCGATTCCAGCGCCATCAGCCATGTCATGCACGGCACCACGGTTGCGACCAACACCGTATTGACCGGGTCGGGTGCGCGGGTCGGTCTGGTGACGACAAAGGGCTACAAGCAAACCCTTCAGATCGCGCGGTCATACGTTCCCGGCGGTCTTGGCGGCTGGGTCATATTCAACAAGACCGACCCATTGGCGCCACTTGAGATCACCATCGAGGCAGATGAGCGGATCGGAGCGCAAGGCGAGATTGTTGATCTGCTGAACGAAGCACAAATTACAGCCGAGCTCTCGAAACTGACGGGAAAAGGGATTGAGGCACTGACAGTTTCGCTGATGAATGCCTACACGAATGGTATTCATGAGCAAAAAATCCGCGATATCGCATCCAAGGTGTTGCCCGGAATTCCGATTTCGATTTCATCGGAGATCGTTCCGGAAATGTACGAATATGAGCGGGCCGAAACGACCGTCGTGAACTCCTACATCCGGCCAGTCGTTTCCAAATATATCGAGAGCCTGGCAACCGAACTTAGCAATCGAATGGGCGGTGTGAAATTGCACATTTTGCGCTCCGATGGTGGATTGTCGTCAGATGATGCCGCCAAGGAAATGCCGGTCAATTTGCTGATGAGTGGACCGGCGGGCGGCGTGTCAGGGGCGATCTGGGTGGCCAAACAGGCCGGATACAAGGATCTCCTCACATTCGATATGGGTGGCACATCAACGGATGTGGCGCTCATTCAGGACGCTGTTGCGCAGACGCGCCGCGAAACGCGTGTTGCTGATGTCACCGTGCGAGCACCATCGATCGATGTCCGGACAGTGGGAGCCGGTGGTGGCTCGATCGCCTATGTGCCTGAGTTGACCAAGGCATTGCGTGTTGGCCCGCAAAGTGCGGGTGCTGAACCTGGCCCGGCCGCATATGGAAAGGGCGGTGACCAACCGACCGTCACCGATGCGAATGTTGTGCTTGGCTACTTGCCTTCCACTTCAAAGCTTGGCGGCGAAATGCAGCTCGATCGTGCAGCATCCGAAAAGGCAATCAAGTCGGTCGCCGATGCCCTTGGCATGCCGATGAAACAGGCTGCAGAAGGCATCATCAACATCGTCAATGAAAACATGTTCGGTGCCCTGCGTCTGGTGTCCGTCGAGCAGGGCTTCGATCCGCGAGACTTTGCGTTGATTGGGTTTGGCGGAGCCGGACCACTGCATGCCAATGCGCTAGGCAAGTTGATGAATTCCTGGCCGGTAATCATACCGCCGGGTCCGGGCGTTCTGTGCGCCTATGGCGATGCCACCACCAGGGTCCGAAATGAAGCCGCACGCACATTTGTGCGCCGGTTTGAGGAGACCTCGAATGCGGAAGTCACAGAGATACTGAAGGAACTTGCAGGCAGTGCCGCGCAGGCACTTGACGCTGAGGGCGTGCCACGCGACCAGCAGACGACGGAATACCAGATCGATCTTCGCTACGCCGGTCAGGGAATGCGTCTGACCGTAAATATGTCACCCGACGAGTTTTCGGCCGGTGGCTTGAATGAGCTGGGCAAGCGTTTTGACACGTTGCACGAGCAATTGTTCACCTTCCAGCTCGATACGCAACACGAGCTCTATAATCTGCGTACGGTGGTTCAGGGCCGCGAAAGCGATGCAGCGGCCAGCACCATCGCCGCAGGCAATGGCGACCCTTCGGGGGCAGCATATGAGCAGTCCTCGGTATTCTACGAGGGCAAGGATCATCCGACGCAGATCTACGACAGGGCGAAGCTGCGGGCGGGCGATCAGTTGCGCGGTCCGGCGATTGTCACTGAAATGGACTCAACTTCACTGATCCTGCCAGGCCACACCGGTGAGGTTGATGACCACGGCAACATTCTCATCCGCCCGGCGAACTGACGGAGAAGCAGACATGCCAGCCACAATCATACAAACAAACTCCCGCCCGTTCGAGAAGGTGGAAGTTGATCCCATCACGCTCGATATCGTCGAAAATGCGCTGAAAAATGCCCGTGCTGAGATGGATGCGGTGCTTTTCCGCACCGCCATGTCACCGGGCATCCGCGAACAGCACGACGCATTTCCGATGATCGCCAACTACGAAGGCAAGATGATCGTTGGCCAGTTCGGTTCGTTCTTTTCCGGCTTCTGGGAAGGCTACAACGGCACCGCAGAAGAAGGCGATATCTTCATTACCAACGACCCCTACATCTGCAACGGCGCAATCAGCCATCTGAACGACTGGCTGGTCATGATGCCGATCTACTTTGACGGCAGAGTTGTCGCCTGGTCGGCCATGTTCGGACACATGACCGATGTCGGCGGCAAGGTTCCCGGAAGCCTGCCAACAGACGCCGCACAAATCTTCGAAGAGGGCATCCAGATCCCTCCAGTGAAGATCTACCGCAACGGTGAGCTCAATGAGGAGATGCTGAATGTCATTCTCCGAAATTGCCGACTGCCTGAATGGAACAAATCGGATTTCAACGGCATTGTTGCCTCCATGCGGCTTGCAGAACGGCGGGTTCATGAAATGGCCAACCGTTTTGGCGTTGACCACCTGGTCGCGGCCATGGATGAGATGCTTGATCGCAACAAGCGGGCGATGGGGGAAATCCTGAAAATCGTCGTGCCGGAGAAGAAGCAGTATTTCGAGGACTTTATTGATGATGATGGCCTCGGAATGGGCCCATACAAGATTGCCTGCACGTTGTGGCGCGAGGGCGACAAGGTATTCTTCGATTTCGAAGGCACCGATCCGCAATCAATCAGCTCGGTGAACTTCCTGCTGAATGAAGAGATGTTCAAGATGTTCCTTGGCTCATTCTTCATCAACATTTTCGATCCGCAGATCCTGTTCAATGACGGCTTTTACGATCTGGTT
>JBFOMG010000051.1:0-57208 GCA_040830725.1 Rhizobiaceae bacterium | reverse complement strand
CCGCCCGATGAAAGATAGCGAAGCTGCTCGGCACAGGGAACTGCGCGGCAGATCTCTTCAGCGAGCTCGATTGCAGGTGCGTTATTGGCAAAGAATGTCATTCCTCTGGGGAGTTGCTCGGCGACCGCCTCAAGCACTTCCGGATGACCGTGTCCCAAAAGCATCGGACCAGAGCCGATCAGGTAATCCACATATTCATTTCCGTCTTCGTCCCAGACACGAGCACCTCTGCCCTCGCGAATGAACACGGAGTGGTCGAAATTACCGAAACCACCGGCCGGAAGGACTTTTCCGGCCCGCTTGGCCCAATTTTGCATCGTCGTTTTGTCGAGCATGGAAGTACTCCTAGTCGATTATGGCCACAGGATTGCCGAGCTGATCGGGATCGGGCGCAACTCCCAGACCCGGGCCACCAGGAGGTGCGATACGGCCATTTCGGCGAACTGGAACCAATGGGTCAATCCGCGGGGTAACATAGCCTGAAAGATCACAAGTGTTCATCAGCAACCGATCTGGCGTCGCAGCGGCCAGATGTAAAGCCGCCGCGGTGGTAATATCGGAACCCCAAGTATCTTCGACACACATCTTGGCACCAAGATGGAGGCACAGATCACGTGCGTTTCGTGTCGGACTCAGCCCACCAAACTTCGACAATTTCAGTGCAACGGCATCCATGCAACCAAGCTCATAGGCTTTGAGGAGTGAGGCCGTGTCGTGTCCGCATTCGTCTATTTTCATCGGCAGGCCGGTTGCTGCTCGCACAGCCGCGCATTCCTCAAGCGTTGCACAAGGCTGTTCAAGCATCACGTCAAGCCCCGCAACGGCCCTGCCGACCCGGGTCGCATCGAGCCGCGTCGAACCGCAGTTCCAGTCGCCATAAACCACTGGCCCGTCACCCACCGCTTCCCTTACCAGCCTCAGTCGCGCGACATCGGTTTGCCAGTCATCGTCCGCCCCGAGTTTGACCTGGAATTGTGTAATTCCACTATCCTGTGCTTCCTTGGCGATCCGCGCCATTTCATCCGGCGCAATACAACTGATCGAATGGTAGAGTGGCATATCGGCCACCTTGCGTCCGCCGAGCAGCGCGTGAACCGGCAGACCGGCCACCTTGCCGGTGATATCCCAAAGCGCGATGTCGAGTGGCGACTTGGCAAACGGATGTCCCGGAAGATAGCGATCGGCACGGTCCATGATCGCCTCGGGCCCAACTGGATCAGCACCGATCACGACGGGAGCCAGATATTCAAGCGCCGGACGAACGCCCTCCGCATATGCGGGAAGATAATGCGGGATAGGACAGGCCTCGCCCCACCCCTCGATACCGGCTTCGGTCTCAATTCGCAGCACGACCGTCGTTACGGTAGCGCACGTCTTGCCGGCCGCCATGTGGTAGGTGACACGGCTTGTCAGCGGAACTTCCCACAAGGTGAGGCGCGTAATCTTCACGGGATCACCACAATATTGCCGGTGTGGAGCTTGTCGATGAACGCCTGTTGGGCTTCAGCGAGATCGCTTAAAGGATAGGTTGCGGCAAGAACTGGCTTGACCTCACCTCGTTCGATGTAATCCACCAGGTCCTTGAAAATATGGGGTGGAATAACCGTCGAGCCGGTCAAGGTGAGATCGCGCAGGTAGAAGGTCCGCAGATCAAATTCGACGATCGGACCGGCAATCGCACCCGAGCAGGTGTAGCGCCCGCCGCGCTCGAGAATCGCAATCAGTTGCGGCCATTGCGGACCACCGACAATATCTGCGACGACCGTGATTTTCTCACCGCTCAGCGCATCGCGAAGATTCTGCGGTGCCCGAGGCAGAAGACGGTCAGGTCCCAAATTTGCCAGAGCTGCATGTTTTGCTTCTGATGCCATTGCGATTACACGGGCGCCACGGCGCTTGGCGAGTTGCACGAGGGCGCCGCCAACACCGCCGGACGCACCAGGGACAAGGACCGTGTCAGTATCCGTCACATCGGCGCGCTCCAACATGCCTTCTGCCGTTGTGTACGAACAGGAAAACGTCGCAAGTTCCGCATCACTGAGATCGGTGTGAATTGCCGCGACATTGCGCGCATCAACTTTGGTGTACTCTGCAAAACCGCCGTCGCATTCCGATCCGAAATAGCCTGACTTGTCCATGTTCAATGGATCCGACCAGTCACGCAGCCAGCCATCGACCATCACGCGCTGGCCCTTGAGAGCAGGATCCGCGGCATCACCCACCTCGACGACCTCGCCAACCGCGTCGGCGCCCTGGATTCGCGGAAAGGTGATCGGTGCACCTCCCCAGGTCGGGTCTTCCTCTGAAACCTCGGCGTACGCGCCACCTGTTGTCGCCTCGTCCACCGTCTTGGAATACCAGCCGGAACGGGTGTTCACGTCCGTATTGTTGAGACCGCAGGCACTAACTTTGATCAGTACCTCCATCGGACCCGGCTCCGGTCTCGGCCAATCGTCACGCCACTCATATTTGTCGAGCCCGCCATGGCCGGTCAGGACCATCGCCTTCATCTTGTTCATGCGGCCGTAAGCTCCCTGACATCACTGCGGGGTAGCAGGCTCGCAGGATCGTAAACTGGCTCTGCCAGCACCTGCGCCGCACGTGGCTCGCCCATGATCATCACCTCAACCCTGGTGCCCGGCTCTGCAAGCGCCGGTTTGATGAAGGCGAAGGCGAGCAATTTGCCAACAGAATGTCCGAACGCGATTGAACTGATCGTGCCAACCTGCTCCCCGTCGAAAACAACCGCCTCGCCGCCATTGCCGTCCGATTTGCCGTCGTCTTCCACTTCCAGATAGGCACATTGCCAGTTGAGCGGCTTGGCCAATGCTGCTTCGGTCGCAGCCTTGCCGCGAAAGTCCTTTTCCATGCGCACAAAACGCATCACGTCCGCTTCGGGAAGCGTTACCTCGTTAGTGAGTTCACCAGCGCCTTTGAAGGCTTTTTCCATGCGCATTGCGTTCATGGCAAATGAGCCATAATTGGCCAATCCATACGCTTCGCCTGCGGCTTTCAACGCGCGGAACCCGCCCAGGATTGTTTCGCGGTCTCCATGAAATTCCCAACCGAGTTCACCCGCATAGGACATGCGGAAAGCCCAAAGCCTGTATCCGCCGACATCGATTTCCTGTGCGGCCATCCACTTGAAGTTTTGGTTTGACAGGTCGGCGTCAGTGCATGATTGCAGAATATCGCCACTGCGCGGACCATTCAGTGCAAAGGCGCCCCATTCGGACGAACGGTTGGTGATCTTTACATCTTGACCAGCCAGTTCGAAGGTCAGGTAGTCGAGCAATCGCTGTTCGAAAAACGCGGCACAGACCAGATAAAACCGGTCTGCGGCAAGTCTCACCACCGTGGTCTCAAGTTCAATCCGGCCGCTGTCGTTCAGAAGATGTGTAAGGCCGATGCGCCCTGTCGACGGCAGCCGGTTTGGTATCAGCCGGTCGAGAAAGGCCTCGGCATCCGGTCCAGAAACTTCAACTTTCGAGAACGCTGAAATGTCCATGATACCCGCATTCTCGCGAACCGCCCGGACTTCCGCTCCGACGATGTCGTGAAGCCGCGTCCGCCGAAATCCATAAATATCAATCGCTTCCACGCCCTTTGGTGCAAACCAGCGCGGGCGCTCGTGCCCATACACCTCCTCAATGACCGCACCTTCAGCCTTCAGTTCTTCGTAGAGTGGCGAAGGTTTTACCGGCCGACCGTCCAAGCGATTGAAATGTGGGAACGGGATTTCGTGGCGAAGCAGGTAATCTTCTTTCGCCTTGGTGATCTGAAAATCCTGATCGGCATAGGCGCCGAAGCGGCGTGGATCGAATTCGCGCATGTTGATATCGGCGGCACCGTGGACCATCCAGCGCGCCAGTTCCCGTGTCAAACCCGGGCCCCAGCCAATGCCAATCTGGGTCCCGCAGCAGCACCAATAATTTTTCAGGCCAGGCGCCGGACCGGTTAGCGGATTGCCATCGGGCGGATGTGAAATCGCGCCGTGGACTTCGCGGGTGATGCCGAGTTCAGCCAGGATCGGCATTCTGTCCATTGCGTTTTCCAGCCAAGGCATGATGCGATCGTAGTCCGGCTCGAACAGCTCGTTTTCCGCTTCCCACGGGCAATGGTCTTCCCAAACCGTGTTGGGATTGGCTTTCTCATAAATGCCAATCAGGCCCTTCTTCTGCTCCATGCGGATGTAACCGGATACCAACCGGTCATCCCGCACCACAGGCAATTCCCTGTCGAGTGATTGAAATTCGGGCACGGTGTCCGTGATGAGATAGTGATGCGTCATCGAGGTTGCCGGCAGGTCGTAGCCTGACCAAAGCGCGATCTGCCTCGCATAAGTCCCGCCGGCATTGACTACATGCTCACAGGTGATCGGCCCCTGCTCTGTCTCGATGCGCCACTCTCCGTTTGGCTGCTGAATGACGTTTGTCGCCCGGCAATGACGGATGACTTTCACGCCCAGCTGCCGCGCACCCTTGGCGAGAGCAAATGCCACGCCCGCTGGATCGACATGACCGTCTTCGGTCGTGTGAAGTGCCGCCTGAACGCCATCGAGATTATAGAAAGGATGCAGTTGGCGAATCCGGTCAAGTCCGACTATTTCCATTGGAAAGCCAAGACCCTTGCCCACTGAAACTGTTTGGTACAGCCAATCGAGCTCATCATCGGTATAGGCAAGACGCAAAGAGCCACAGCCATGCCAAGTCACTGACTGCCCGGTTTCGGCTTCGAGAACCTTGGAATAAAGGTCGATGTTGTATCCAACGCACTTGCCCAGCGCGAAGCTCGAGGTCGAATGCGTGATTTGCCCGGCAGCATGCCATGTCGAGCCGGAAGTGAGCTCTGCCTTTTCAAGCAGCACAACATCAGTCCAGCCTTCGTGAGCGAGATGATAGGCAAGGCCGCACCCCATGATCCCGCCACCAATGATGACGACACGGGTGTGGGTAGGTATTGCGCGTTCCGACATGCATTTTGTCCCGAATAGAGTTGCGATTTCTCTCGACAGATTTATGGGACAACTATACCATCGTCAATTATGAATGGCACAAATGTATCATCAAGAATCTTGAACCATCTCTCCGACGAGTTCGAGACGCTGACACCCGAGGCGAGAAAGGCGGCACGTTATGTGCTGGAAAATCCTCATTCTGTGGGCATTTCCACAGTGCGCGAGATCGCCGAATTTGCCAATGTAAAACCGAACACCGTCGTGCGAATGGCGCGCCAGATCGGCTTCGACGGCTATGAGGATTTTAGAGCTGCATTCCGCGAAGCGATTCGCAGCGGCCCCGCAGGGTTCCCCGACCGGGCGAGATGGCTGCAGGATGTTTCAAAAAAAGGTGAGCTCGGCCGACTTTACGCGGAGATGGTCGGGTCCTCGATAAGAAACATCGAGGAAACCTTTGCCAATATTGACGCAGAAGAACTGAAGGCCGCAGCTGAAGCCATATGGAATTCGCGCCGGGTCTACACGCTTGGCGTGGGTGTCCATAACGCAAATGCCCGAAATTTTACCTATCTTGCCTCGACCGGCATGGTGGAGTTCCAGACGATCCCGCAAGCAGGATCAAACGCTGCCGACGATATTGCATGGGCCGACGAGCGCGATGTGCTGATTTCGATGACATGCCACCCATTTCGCGCCGAGGTCAACGAAACGGTGAGAATAGCCCGCGAACAGGGTGTTACGATCATTGCGATTTCGGACAGTCCCGCCAGCCCGATTGTCACCGCCGCAAATCATCGATTTGTCGTATCGGTCGATACACCGCAATTCTTCCCGTCTTCCGTCTCGATCATCGCGCTGCTGGAAACGCTTCTGAGTTTCGTGATTGCGGTGGCGAGCCCCGAAATCGTTGGCCGTGTGGAGAAGTTCCACAAGCGGCGCCACCAGCTTGGTCTCTATCTGGAGGACCCGGAATGACAGCTCCGCTAATTCACTCGCTTGAGGCACGCTATTATACCGACCCGTCGATCTTCCAACGTGAGATCGAGGGATTGCTTTCGAAAACATGGCAGTTTGCCGGCCACGAAAGTCAGGTACGCAATACCGGTGACTATTTCACGTTCGAAATCGCTGGAGAAAGCCTGTTTTGCATCCGCGGACGCGATGGGCAACTTCGAACTTTTTACAATGTGTGTCAGCATCGCGCCCACCAGTTGGTGGGAGGATCCGGCACGGCACGCGTTGTCGTTTGTCCATACCATGCCTGGACCTATGAATTGTCGGGCGAACTGCGCGCAGGCCCCAATATCAAAGCGGTTCCCGGCTTCGATCGCGCAAAAATCTGCCTTACCTCGGTGAGGACAGAGATTTTCCACGGCTTCATCTTTGTCAATCTCGATCAGAACGCCGCACCCATGGACGAATGGTATCCTGGCGTGCGCGAAGAACTTGGCGAATATGTCCCGGGCATTGACGGCCTGGAACCGCTTGAATGGGTCGAGATAGAGGAAAAATGCAATTGGAAGGTTTCAATCGAAAACTATTCTGAATGCTATCATTGCGCACTGAACCACCCGACATTTGCGACGGGTGTGATCAAGCCGGAAACTTATGACATCCAGCCGCTTGATGAAGGATACGTCCTTCGGCACACAACAGAGTGCCAGGACCTGTCAAAAATGACTTATCCGGTGGATACTTCCATTCCGCACGGCGACGAATACCGGTCCTTCTATCTTTGGCCGATGTTTTCGTTTCAGGTCTATCCGGGCAATGTGCTGAACACCTATCACTGGCGAGCGCTTGATGTAGATAACTGCACAGTATGGCGCGGCTGGTACACGGCTGGCGGTGTCGATAGCGACACGATCAGGCGCCTTGCCATCCAGGACCGGGCGACCACCGTGGAAGAGGATATCAAGCTGGTCGAAAGCGTCGCTAAGGGGCTGAAGAGCCGTGGCTACAAACCCGGACCATTGGTGCTCGATCCCAAATGTGGACTTAATTCCGAGCATTCGATCCGCAAATTGCAACAATGGATGCGCGAAGCGGTCGATGGCTGACTTTTTCCAGCCGGTAGCATCTGCGTTCGCATAGGAGAAGCCACATGCAAATGCCCACCGATTGGACGCCGGAGCAGAAACTTTTTCCCCACCAGGTGGGCTTCACCTGTCCGCCATTCGACTTTGATGCAGCCCCTTCCGATTTCTTGCGTATCGCGCCGCCAACGGTCGGTGTCCACGGCTGGATGCTGCACGTACCCGACTATGTGCATGGTCTTGACCAACGGAAACAAAATTTCGGCATGATGGAAGACTTCGTCCACTGCATGGCGCGCAACGGTGTCGACGTTGCCGGTCAGGTCGGCTCGAACTGGGTCCATGCTTCCAGATTGGGTGTCGAGGGCATCCGGCAGCATTGCCTGGCGCTGAGCGACAAATACGGCGTCGCCTTCCACATGGCCGGATATGCCATGGTCGAGGCCCTAAGGGCGATGAACGTAGAAAAGGTAGCGCTGAATGCCGTCTACCACTGGCCGGACTGGTGGCAGGGTACTGTGGAGTTTCTGAAAGAGGCAGGCTTTAACGTTGTCTGGGCCGGCAATTTTGTCGACCAGGGTTGGTTCGAAACGCAAGAGGATGTGAACGCGAAACGCTGGATATTCGATGGCAACCTTGCCGCCAGGTCCTTCGAATATGTTGCTGAGAAAGCGCCGCAAGCCGATGCTTACCTCGCCAACGGAATGTGCAATTTCCGCTCCGGGCCGGGAGGGCAGCCACAACGAATGCTTCACCTGACGCCGTCGCTTGAATCCGCTCTTGGCAAACCCGTGATCGCCCATGACACGGCACTCTATTGGCGCATTTTCAAGTCTCTGGAGCTCACGCCGTCGGGGCGTCACGGCAAGCTTTTGGAGAACCTTTGATGCACAAGATCATCGCGCTCTGGGCTGTGCCGCGTTCCACATCGACGGCTTTCGAGTGGATGATGCGTCAGCGCGGTGATCTGGACTGCCTGCACGAGCCTTTCGGCGAGGCTTGGTACCAAGGTGAAGAACCGCTTTGGCCCCGCTGGCAACCGGGCGACAGGATAACGCCCGGTCTCACCTTGGAAAGCGTGTGGGATGACATTCGCAACCGTGCGGCCAAAGGTCCGGTATTTCTCAAAGACTTCCCCCACTACATCGACCATATGTGGGATCCGGAATTCCTGTCCCATTTCACCCATGCCTTCCTGATCCGCGATCCTGCGCTTACCATTACGTCAATGTACGACAAATGGCCCGACTTCGATGAATCCGAGGTCGGGTTTCCCGAGCAACGTGCGCTTTTCGACCTGCTGACCGCACTGGATGGCAACCCCCCTCCGGTAATCGACAGCAGCGAGCTTCTGGAAAAGCCTGCCGGAATGGTTCGCGCTTTTTGCGAGGCGGTTGGCATCCCTTTCATCGAATCTGCGCTCAGCTGGGAGCCAGGTGCCGATACCGGGCAATATAGCTGGTGGGACGGAGGCTCGTTTCACGCCAATCTTCGCGCCTCTACCGGCCTCAAGCCGCAGAAACGAAAATATGTTGAACTCGACGGAGCACCAGACCGGGTGCGCCAGGTCCACCGGCGAATGAAACCGCACTATGACCGGCTTTACGAAAACCGCATCCGGCTTTGAGACTTGAGCATGTCGAGAGAAATGGAATGAAAGAGAGGCAAAGCATGACCGCATTCGACGAAGATTTGTTCGCCAAGGGTCTCGAGCAACGAAAAGCGACGCTTGGCGCCGAGTATGTCGAGAAAAATCTCGCGGCGGCTGACGAATTCACCCGGCCGTTCCAGGAGGCCATGACCGCCTGGTGCTGGGGGTTCGGTTGGGGCGACGATGTCATCCCAGCAAAGACACGCTCAATGATGAACCTGGCGATGATCGGCGCATTGGGGAAAATGCACGAATGGGAAATCCATTGCCGCGGTGCCATCAATAATGGCGTCACCGAGGATGAAATCCGCGCCATCATTCATGTCATCGGCATTTATTGCGGTGTTCCCCAGGCGCTCGAATGCTTCCGTGTGGCCCGAAAAGTGCTTGAAAACGACGATGGCTGACGGCGCAAAAAATGAGCTGCGGTTTGAAACTTAAGGATGTCCCTGGGCCAGGCAGCAGTTGGAGCGGGTAGCGGGAATCGAACCCGCATATTCAGCTTGGAAGGCTGCTGCTCTACCATTGAGCTATACCCGCGCCGTGGCCTGAGTGTCGTCGTCTGGCGTGGATGGTGGAGGGGGCTGGATTCGAACCAGCGTACGCATAGCGGTCAGATTTACAGTCTGATGGATTTAACCACTCTCCCACCCCTCCCTGCCACGTTTCACACAACGTCACCGGTCAGGCGAAGTACCAAACCCATGCGAAAGCCTCGCCCGGATTCAGCGAATGGCCTTATGGCGGCACGTCTGCTGACTGTCAACATCGAACAAAGGCATCAGGCAAAAGATCATGAATATCTGCGGTGGTGTTTGCACGCCGCTTCGCTATAAGCGCCAAATGAGCAATCGAGAAAGCGGCAGCCGCAAGGATAGTCACTATGCCCGGCTTCGGCGCGCCCATCGCGAACGGACCGGCGGTGGACCAAACACCGATCCGGCAGCTGTGCCGGAAGGTTTGGTACGCCTGTACGGTCTGCACACGGTTTCGGCGGCGCTGGCAAATCCCCGGCGCAATATCCAATCGCTCCGCGTGACCCGCAATGCCGTGTCCCGTCTTGAACTGGATGATCTAGGCACCCTGCCCTTCGCGGCTGAGTTGGTGGAGCCAAAAGCACTGGATCGACTCTGCGGCTCTGATGCCGTCCACCAGGGCGCGGTGCTCGAGGCCGAACCATTGCCCACAAAGCCCCTTGGTGAGCTGACGGATTGCGAACTGGTGCTCGTTCTGGATCAGGTGACGGATCCCCACAATGTCGGTGCGATCATGCGTTCTGCTGTCGCGTTCAACGCCGGCGCATTGATTACGACCGCGCGTCATTCTCCGGTCGAAAGCGGTGTGCTGGCCAAGTCAGCCTCCGGCGCGCTTGAACACATAGACCACATCACCGTTCGAAATCTCGCGGAGGCGCTTGAAGGACTGGCGGGAACCGGATTCCAGACGGTGGGGCTCGATTCAGACGGACCGGCCCAACTCGAAGATACGCTGACCTCCGGCCGGATCGCGCTGGTATTTGGGGCGGAGGGCAAGGGTTTGCGACAAAAAACCCGTGAGACCGTTTCCGCGCTGGCCCGGCTCGACATGCCCGGAGCGATCCGTTCGCTGAATGTGTCCAACGCAGCCGCAATCTCGCTCTACGTTGCGCGAAATTACTTGGCGAAAACTGGTTAGATCTGAGCGGCCTGCTTGCGGTCCAGTGACAGATCAGGCCGCCATTCGGCCGCCAGCACAACAATCAGACCGGCAACAAAGACGAAGTAGAAACGGTCATCGGGTAGCGGAAAGCTCACAAACTTGCCCAGCGTGCCGATCACGAGTGCAAATGCAATTGCATTGCCGCGTGCGGTCATCTTTCCGGCCTTTGCCAAAAGTGCCCATCCGACAGTCAGCACCATCAAAATACCGGGCCAATCATTGTCCATCAGCGACACAGCGATGCCCCGCACATAGCCTTTGGCGAAATCAAACATGGCGAAGTCGGGGGCAAAACCGATCATCGTGTGCTGGATGCGCACGCAGGAAAAATAGAAATGCGCCCACCAGCCGGGATGGCCGCCAATATTCTGGATGTAGATGCCCGCGGCAAACGATGCCAGGAAAGTCACCAGCATCGGAAGAAAGCGCCACCGAAACAACGTAGCGGCAATCAGCAGGGCAAAAAACAGGATGATATTGTCTGGGCGAACCAGAACCGAGGCGAACAAAAGAACGTATGCCGGCAACTCGCGCTTCATCATCAACAGCATGATGGCCACCAGCGACACAAGTGAGGCCAGCATGTCCGGTCCGACCGCAGTGGTCATGTGCGTAAAGTCGGCCATGATAAGCAACGGAACAGCCACAAAGGCGGCCTGCAAACTTTGCCGGTACCAGAGCCAATATAGGCAAAGCAAGCCGATCCCGACCGCCGGAACAATGCTGAGCAGCATTGAGGCCATGGTGAGCCCGAATACCGGCTCAAGACCACGTATCAACGCGATGTATCCGATTTTCACCCGGTACATCGACAGTTGTGATTGGAAATCGACCGGGTTTTCCCATTGGTGCAGATTGTAGGGATTGCTTTGCTGCAGATGATATAGCTGGGCTTCCGTAGCACCCGGGGTAATTTCTGCCCATGTCTGAGCATGCAGTTGGTCTGCGTCCCCTATCCGGTTTTCCAGGGCCGTGGCCACATAGGCGACCATGTCCCAGTTGTAATCCGGACGTACCACCGCATAACCCGCCGTTCCGGCAACAACCAGCACCATCATCAAGGCGGCAAGCTTGTTTAATACCGGCGCAGCCAACACCGAGCCAAGGATTGCTTTCACAATGGGGTTGGCCAAAAGCCAACGCGCGATATTGGGCTGCCCGTCGGCCAACGCTTGCTTGTGGTCGTCAGCCAGTGCCATTGCTCAGCGCACCTGGCTTTGCACGAAATCGGTCACAATACGGATAATGCCGCGGGCGAGCACGGCATCGAAAGCCTCGATGAAGCGATCGACATGCTCGACTTGGCAGATAAGTGGCGGTTCCAGCCGGATGACGTTGCGATTATACTCGGTAAACGCCACCAGCACATTGTGATCGCGCAACAACGCCGCGCCGACAAAGCCCGACAGGGACCCCTTCAGCTTGTCATCCAGCAAAGCGACTGCCGGTCTCACAACTGCCGGCAGAGTCTGGCTGAAATCATGGAACTCAAGGCCAACCATGAAGCCCTGACCGCGAACATCCTTGATAATCTTCGGATAGCGCTGCTTCAGCACATTCAAGCGCTCGATCAGATAATCGCCAGTCTTCGCAGCATTATCGATCAGGCCCTCGTCATACATGACGTTCAGCGCTTCGATCGCGGTGATGCAGGCTTCACCAATACCGCCAAATGTGGCTTGAGCGTGGATCATGGCCGTCTTCGGTGTGCCATAAGCCTTCATGTAGATGTCACGCTTGGCGATCATCGCCGCCATCGCCGTTTTGCCACCCCCAAGCGATTTGGCCAGCGCGGTAACGTCCGGCACTACATCATGGTGCTCAAAAGCGTAGAAACGGCCCGTCCGCCCGTAACCGCATTGCACTTCGTCGGCGACCCAGATCACGCCATGCTCGTCACAAAGCGCGCGCAACCTTTGCCAAAACTCCGTTGACGCAGAAATAATGCCGCCACCGCCCTGAACCGTCTCCAGCACAATGGCGCCAATCTGCGGATCAGCCTTGAATGCGTTCTCGATTGCGTCGATATCGCCAAAAGGCACGCGGACCGTATTGTCCACCAGCGCAAACTCACCGCGATAGAGCGCACCATCGGTGACGGAAAGCACGCCTTTGGTTTTTCCGTGGAATGAGTTTTCCGCATAGATAATCTTCGGCCTGTCCGGACCTGCAGCTCTTTCTGCAAGCTTGACCGCCGCTTCCATGGCCTCTGAACCGGATGAACCCAGAAACACCATGTCGAGATCGTCAGGAGAGCAGGCCGCGATATTGTGCGCCAGGGCAGCGGCATATTGCGACATGAAGGCAATTGCTATTTCGTGCCGCTTCTCGTCCTGGAACTTCTTTCGCGCTTCGAGGACACGCGGGTGATTATGTCCCAGCGCCAACGAGCCGAAACCGCCAAAAAAATCGAGAATCTTCCGGCCGTTCTGATCGATGTAAAACATGCCCTCCGCGCTCTCGATTTTCACCTTGTGAAAGCCGAGCAGCTTCATGAAGTGATGTTGACCGGGGTTGAGGTGCGCCTTGAACAGATCAGTCATCTGATCGACATCAAGCGCCTTGGCCTCTTCAACGGTCATCAGATCAGGGCGCGCCAGTTCGATTGGCGCAAGCTCCGGCGCATCGACCACAGTCAACGCGTTTTTTGTTCCCGGTTTGGTCATCACATTCATTTTTGAATCCCTCATTCCGCCGGCATCTGCACAACATCGGGCAGATCAATGCCATCTGTTGATTGTCGATACTCGGCGTATGCGGCGATCAGCATGTCGTCGTCTCGATAGTGCGGCACCCAGCCCAGATCGCGCTCACCCTTGGAGACATCGAGAATGCACATCTCGTCTGCGATTAGATACTGTTCGGGATCCATGATCGGCATGTTGACCAGATCAAGCAGGTCAAGCGTGCGCTTGACGGCCCAACCCGGCGTCGGCAGCAGGAAAGACTTCGAACCCGCATGCTCAATCAATTTACCGAGAAGCTCACGAACCGGTGGCGGATTGAGTGAACCGAGATTGTAGGCTTCATTTGGGACGCCTGCCTTGTAGGCAGCACGCGCAGCTTCTGCACAATCGAAAACCGAGATGAACTGATAAGGGTTTTTACCGGATCCGATCATCGGCACCGGCAGGTTCCAATCGATCAACTTGAACAGTTTTTCCAGGATGCCAAGGCGGCCCGGACCGATGATCAGGCGCGGGCGGAAAATGGAGATATTCATGCCCTTTTCGCGCCATTCCCAGCTCAATTCTTCCGTCTTCCACTTCGACAAGCCGTATTCTCCAAGCGGATTGACCGGGTGATCTTCCGTCATGGGAAATTCGACGGTATGGCCGTAGACCATGTCCGTGGTGAAATGAACGAGCTTGGCCGCGCCGGCCTTGTCCATGGCATGGATGATGTTTTCGGTGCCGTGGTAATTGACAGGCCAGAAGAACGCGTGCCGCTTGGCCCTCACTTGGATCGGCGACAACATTTTGGCCGACAGATTGTAGATCATGTCGTCCGGAGCAATTCCGAGGCTGGCGACCGCATCTGCGTCCGTAACATCACAAAACTCGAACCGGCAATCGCGATAATGCGATAAATCGCTTTTGGAGATGTCGGCGACGATAACTTCGTGACCGTCCTCCATCAGCTTCGGGGCAAGATGGCGGCCGACGAACCCGTCGCCACCGAAGATGACATGTCTCATCCGGCTAACTCGCTGATCTGGGTTTTATCGTTTGACTTGGCTTGTTCGTGGCTACCGCCGCTTTGCGCGATCAGGACGGTACCGACACAAATGAAAGCGATGCCCGCGATGCGCAGCGCATTCAGGTCTTCCCTGAACACAAAATAGGCAAACAGCGCTACCGCAACATAGGCCAGGCTCAAAAAAGGATAGGCAAAGGAAAGTTCCACTTTCGATAAGACGTAAAGGTGGGATGCCATGGAAATCACGAACACGGTCAATCCGGCAAATATCCAAGGACTGAATACAATCTGCAGAATTTTGAGAACCGGATTAACGCCCGCAAACGACATCGGACCCATAGTCATCATGCCATATTTCAGCATGAGCTGCGCGGCCGCGTTGGTCATTACCGTAAAAAGGATGAATGGTAGAAATTTCATGACGCCGTCCTTTGGCGCGGTATTACAGTAAAATCGGAAATATTTAGTGAAAGCGTCAAAATTGACGTAAAAATATCAATAACTTACGATTAACCACAAATGTTTCAAATTTTAGCTATTCCGCGGCATCCAGATGCGCAATTCGCTGTAGTGACAGTTCCATTGCCGTTCGGCTCCAAAAATCTGACATGAAAGCCGGATCCCTCAGTGCTTCAACTTCCGGCCACGATGGGAACGAAGCGGCAAAGATTTCCGGGCCCATGAATCCGTCCTTGTAAGGATTAACCGCACCACCGGCCTCGGTTGTGATCCGGTTCAGCCTTTTCAGCAACTCCGCAGTCCGCGGCCCGCGAAAAGCAAAATCGAGCGTCAGCGTGTAGCCCGGACGCGGAAACGACATCATGCCCGGCGAAGCCAGCGCACCGAAGCGTTTCAGAACTGTCAGAAAAGACGCCTCCCCGGCATCCCGTGCGGCCCGCAGCAATTCTACAACGGTCCGTCTGGCCTCGCTCTCCGGAATCACACTTTGATGCTGCACCAGCCCTTTGGGCCCGTAGAGCCGATTCCAATGCGCAACACCGTCCAAAGGAAAGAAGAATGCGTTGCTGGTTGTGACATGCCGCGCAGTCTTTCGGGATTTGGCAGTCCGGTATGCAATATTGAAGAGCCTCACAAGCGGCCGGTTCAGCATGTTCAGCGGAGGCTGAACCGGAACTGCCAAACGAGACTGACTTGTCACTTTGTGGGATCGCGACAATCCTCTCGCGTGATTTCCGGTCAACAGCAATCCACGGCCCTCTTCCCGGCCGGTCGCCAGCTGATCGATCCACACAACGGAGTATTCGTTTTCCTCATCCGCTTCGGTTGCGTGGTCGAAATACTCGTCAAGAGAACCAACCGGTGTGACTACTTCCTCAACATTGAGTGACGATACTTTCATCAGGCGAATTGATGCCTTGGTAATCAGGCCGGTCAAACCCATACCGCCGATTGTCGCCCGGAAATGGTCAGAGTTTTGCGATCGTGTGCAAATCTTTTCGTCGCCGTCAGATCGTTGCAGACTGAATGAGATCACGTGGTTGCCGAAGGTTCCACGGCGGTGATGGTTCTTGCCGTGAATATCATTGGCAATCGCGCCGCCCAGCGTTACGAATTTCGTACCGGGAACGACCGCCGGGAAAAATCCGTGTGGCGCCACATGCTCGATAACATCCGACAGAAGCAGGCCGGCCTCGGCTTCAAGCACACCTGTTGCTTTGTCAAAACCGAGAATGCGCGATTGCGAACGCATGTCTATGAGTGAGCCTGAAGAATTGTGGCAGCTGTCACCATAGCTGCGACCATTGCCGAAACCCAGAAGCTGGCCTGGTGCCGCACTGCCGGAACGAAGCAGGGCAATCGCTTCCCTAGCCGCAAGAACATCCCGGCCCCCGCGGGTCAGGTGACCAAAACTGTCGAAATTGCCGGATTTCATTGCATGCTCGCCACAGCAAGCAGAACGGCTCCGATCGCGATGACCAATTGGCTGCGCCAGTCACGAACCAGAAAGACGACCGGATCATCATGTAATTCACGGCGGCCGGCCAATACCCAGATTCGCAAGGTCAGGTAGAGCACGATTGGCGCCAGGGGCCAGATCATCCACGGATGCTCATACAGTTCCCGCACCGACGAACTGTCTATGTAGAGCGCCAGAACCAATGCCGAGGCGAAGGCAGAAGAAATGCCACCCTGCGCGATTACAGACAAATCCTCAGGACGATAGCCGCGCCCGGCGATGCGGGTGCCTTCATCCTCTTCGCTGTCGGCCAGTTCAACGTGACGTTTGACCAGGGCGAGCGACAGGAAGAAGAATATTGAGAACGCGAGCAGCCAGAAAGACACGGTTGTACCGGTCGCAGCCGCACCCGCAAGAATTCGCACGGTGTAAAGTCCAGCGAGGGTCATTACATCAATCAGCAGCATGCGCTTGAGGGAAAACGAGTAGGCTGTCGTGATGACCAGATAAAGAGCCAAAACCGCGCCGAACAGGGGATCGAGCGACAACGCTGCGGCGGCGCTGACCGTCAGAAGCGAAGCGGCACTGACCAGGCCAAACGGAATCGACAGCGTTCCAGCCGCAAATGGCCGGTTTTTCTTGGTCGGGTGCTTGCGGTCTAGCGGCATGTCAAGAAAGTCGTTGATGATGTAAATCGCTGAGGCAGCCGCGCTGAATGACACAAACGCCAGAACACAACCAAGCAGCATATTGATGTTGAAATATTCGTGGCTCAGCACCATAGGCACTGCGATGAGGGTGTTTTTAAGCCACTGATGCACTCGCAACATCTTGATAATGGTCTTCAGCGACGGGCGCGGCGCATCGATCAATTCACCGCCATTCTCGACCTGCCAGCGCGCTGCCTTGTTGTCAGGCGCGACGACGATCGCCGACCTTGCGGCATCAAACACCGCGATGTCAGCTTTGCTGTTGCCGGCGTAGTCGAAACCGCCATCACCGTATCTGCCGGTCAAAACATCCCGTTTACGCGACGACGTCAGGTTACATTTTTCGTCCGTCGCGAAAACCTCGCTGAAGATGCCCAGATGGTCTGAGACCGACCGGGCGAGTTTCTCGTGACTTCCCGTTGCGAGTATCAGTTGCCGTCCTGAAGACCGCTCATCTTTCAGTCGCGCCAAAACTTCTTGCCGGTAGGGCAGTATCGATGGATCAAGATCCACCCGCCTGGCGATTTCCGATTTAAGGTACGCCTTGCCCTTAAGGGCCCACAATGGAAGCAGGAAAAGCGCCAATGGGTTGGCCCGGAGCAACTGGAACAGGCTTTCCCACAGCAAATCGGTGGCAATCAGTGTACCGTCGAGATCGACAGCCAACGCAATGTGTTGTGCCTCTGATCGAGCATCCATTGTGAAAAGCCTGCACCTGTTCCGTCCACGCCAACAAGTGCCATGGCCAAATTAGGAATTGTTGAATGGCAGGCGAATTTCAGCCCGCAAAAACGGGAAATGGCCCACCATCCTTAATGAATGGTGAGCCATTTTCTTCAAATGCCAGGTATTAGTGACTAGCCCGCTATTTGAATTCCGCCCTGCCTCCGGATATCTCGATGTTTTCGTTGCCGCTCAACGCTTCGCGATCACCATTCGGCATGGTGACAAAGCAACCACCGGCGCAAAATTCAATGGTTTCACCGGCAGACAGAACCAATTCGGTCTTCGATCCGCCTTCTGTGACGATCAGCGTTCTGGAATCGCTGTCCTTGTTGGTGACACTCGCCGCATGCACCGGCAAGCTGAACACCAGCAGGGCCAGCGTCAAAACAAGCTTTTTCATATCGCGCCAGTGTTGCCACTGCTCCTGTTCGATTGCGGCGATTCCATTACCAACATTACGATCGATCCTATCGGCAGAAACCTGAATGGAGGCTGAACAACGTAACATTTTGACTTATCAATGTTCTTTCTACTCGTCAGGATCCAGTTTCCGCTTCGACCGCCTCTTCGGCTTTGCCGGCGCCGCTTTCGCAGGGGCCGGTTTGGCGGAAGCGCCACGCGGTTTCGCCGCCGGTTTCGCCTTCAGTGCTGCCGCCAGGTCTCCTTTGATATTGATGTCTCGCTGCGGGAATGGAATTTCGATACCTTCCTTGGCAAATGCGTCATAGATGGCGAAGCGGAGGTCATTTTGCACCACCATCACGTTTGAGATGTCATAGAGATACATGCGAAGCTGAAAATCCAGCGATGAGGCGCCAAAATCCATGAAGATGACTGCCGGCTCAGGGTTTTTGATTACCAATTCGTGGGTGCTGGCCAGATCAATAAGGATTTCACGTACACGGTGCACATCGCTGCCATAGGCGACACCAATCGGAATATCCACACGGCCGAGACTGTTGCGGTGGGTCCAGTTGCCGACTGCAGCATTGATCAGTTCGGAATTCGGCATGATCACGGTCTGGCGCTGAAAAGTTTCGATCTCAGTGGCACGCACATTGACGCGTTTGACGGTGCCCTCGACTCCGCCAGCAACAATCCAGTCACCTGCCTTGAAAGGTCTTTCGGCGAGCAGAATGAGGCCGGAAACAAAATTGGAAACAATATTCTGCAGACCAAAGCCGATGCCCAGCGACAATGCGCCTGCGACCAATGCCAGGCTGGAGAGATTGATTCCCGCAGCTGAAACGCCGATCAGCGCCGCCAACGCAATGCCCGCATAACCGAGCGATGTGCGGATGGAGTTGCGCACGCCGGAATCGATGCGGCTGCGCGACAGAACCGTTCGATCGAGCCAGCGCTGAAAAACACGGGTTAAAAAGTAACCGATAAAAAAGACCACCACGCCGGTGAACAAACCGACAATCGAGAACGAAACCGTGCCGATATTGATTTGCTGGAGTGTGCTGAGCGCCCAGGCCTGGATATCGCCCCATTGGAAACCCCATTGCAGCAGGATCAGCGGTAGGCCCCAAGCCAGCACCAAAATGTTGATCAGAAAGCTGACGACAATTCCCATACGGTCAACGGCCGTTTCGCTCAAACCAAAGATTTCACCCAGACGTATCCCGAAGCGGCTGTTCTGAAACGCGCCCTCAGCTGTGACCGCATTTGCGGAGAGGACGCCGATATACATCGTGGTCAAAATGCCGCCGGTCACGACGATTTGCTGGATGATGAATCGCGCCAGGCCGATATATCCAAAAAAAGCTATGATTATCGTAGCGATGCCGATTACGAACACCGGGTAGCGCATTATCCGTGGCCATGGGCTGGGCCGGCTCTCATCATCGAGTAACGGTCTCACAGAACCGATCGCGATCACCAAAAGTCCGACCAGCACCGAGGCGATGAGGCTTGCAGCAACCGAGAGTTTGAGCGGCGAACCCAGCACATCAAATGTGGTCGCAAGCAGAAAGTCGATGCTGGTGATGACGGCGGTCGCCGTAATCAGCCAGACGAGCGTGCGCGCAGCATCTGTCTGCACCGGTACGAGTCGCCAACGCGGCAGCGCCGGATTCAACACCCTATGCGCCAGCCTGTTGATAAAGAAAACAACAAGAATGACATTGAACAACTGTCGCAGGATCGTCGCTACATCGCCGCGCAGGATGTCGTAAGTGTCGAACAGGAAGTAGGTGAGATTGAGGAACACTGCGAGCGCAAACGTCGGTAGCAGCGTCGACCAGAATGCGACTGACAAGCGCGACAGATAGCTCGGCTGCTCTACATCCGAATCCGTTCTCAGCAGTGGACCGAAATAACGCCTTCCGCCAACGAAAATAACCAGTGCGGCAACGAACGAGAAAAATGTCGCCAGCAAAATTGGCTGGATTCTGAAACGGACGGTAAAGCGAATCCAATAAGAAAAAGTGTTGTAGAGTTGGCCGGCCTCGCTCCAGAAATCCGTCAGCGTTTGTCGTCCCAACGCAAAGGAAATATCGTAGCGCTTGGATAGCGTGCGCGCGAACAAGTCGCGCCGCAATGTCGAAATCTTGTCAATTAACTTGTTGACCGTGACCGACAGTTGCTCTGCTTCGCCAATAAGCGCATTGATTTCGGCTTTCTCATTAGCGAGCGATACTCGCTCTTCCGCGAGTGTTTCCGGTTCCGGCGGATCATTCTCGCCCGGCGGCGGTCCCAGTTGGTCAAGTCTTCGGCGAATTTCCTGCAACCGGGGCCGAAACTCTACGGCATAAATCAGGACGTTTTCCGCAATTCCTTCCAACTGAAGGCGCAGTTCGACAAGCGCAGCGTCATCTTCCTGTTTGTTTTCGATTGCGGTTGTTAATTGCTCAACTTGCAGAACGATCTTATCAAGTTCCGCTTTCTCTTCTCCAGGCGAAGAGGCGGTCGCTGTTTGAGCCAATGCTACGGCGGGCAACAACGCAAACAAAAGCGCCAAGCCCGCGATCAAGGCGCGCAATCCGGAAAACTCAAGCTGAAAACTGTTCCGAATCAAGCAATTTTCCTTTGCAAATCACACCCTTGATAATGGCGGCTCTCGCAACCGGCAAGTATCGCGCATCTGGCAGCACAGCAGATTGGGCACCCAAACCAGTCAATTTTGTCGCATATGCAGGGGCGAACAAATTTGACAAAACTTGTCAAGTTAAGAGTTCAATAGAACAGCACCGAGGAGCAACGGTGGCGACAACGTCTGCCGACGCCATGCGCCGGTACAATGGACCTGCCCTGTTTGAGCGGGGATTTCGGCCGTTTTTCCTGGGCGCTGCCATTTTTGCGGCGCTTGCGGTTCCTGCATGGATTTGGGTGTTTGTGAGCGGTACCACTATTCACCCCGGACTCTCGATGCACAATTTGCATGTCCACGAAATGGTGTTTGGATATCCATCTGCAGTCATCGCGGGCTTTCTCTTGACTGCGACGCCAAACTGGACTGGACGGCTGCCGGTCACCGGCGCCCCATTGGCAGCATTGTTTTTGGTGTGGGTCGCAGGACGCGTTGCAATGTTAACGCCGTTTTTCGGTTATGCGGCCGTCGCCACGATTGATGTTGCGTTCCTGGTTGTTTTTGCCGGTTTGATATGGCGCGAGATAGTCACGGCGGGAAATTATCGAAACATTCCTGTATGCGCGTTGATCACGCTTTTCGCCGCCACGAACATCGTCTTTCACATACTTCAGGCGACTGGCGCCGATCCTGGCATTGCCATTCGCGGCGCCCTCGGATTGGTCGCCATGTTGATCATGCTGATCGGCGGCCGCATCATCCCCAGTTTTACCCGAAACTGGTTGGCAAAGCAGAAAAATGCGAAGTTGCCGGTACCGTTTTCCAGCTTCGACCGGTTGGCGATCTCGGCAGGCATATTGGCCATTTGCTTCTGGACAATTCAACCCGACTGGATCGGAACTGCTTGGTTTGCGGCCCTGGCCGCATGCGGCCATCTTGTCAGAATGTTGCGTTGGCGTGGGTGGGCAACGTTCAGCGAACCATTGGTCGCCATCCTCCATGCCGCTTACCTTTGGCTACCTATCTGGTTCGGGCTTCTGGCCGTCAGCACCGCCCAAATCGGTCCCTTCAGTAAATCAGCAGCAATGCACGCCCTTACTGCAGGAACTATCGGCACGATGACGCTGGCAGTGATGAGCCGGGCTATTCTCGGACATAGCGGCCGCCCCTTGTCGGCAGGCCTGGGAACAGTCGCGATCTATCTTTTGGCTATCCTGGCTGCGGTCGTCCGAATAGCCGCTGATATCCTGCCGATGAGCCACAATTCGGCGATGATATTATCGGCAGGGTGTTGGTCGGCCGCATTTGGACTATTCGTGATCTTGTATGGGCCATTGTGCCTGAAAAGGCGCATGTCTGCGGCCACATAAGCGCTGAACGCTTCAAACCTAGTAAGTAGTTCAATCTCAATCGTCTTTGTTCTAGATTGCACGCTTCTCAGCAGGAACGGGGACAATATGGCAGACAAAACCAGCGCCAAGCAGCAGGAACGAACGGAATTCGATCAAAGCGCCCTTTTCTTTCATCAGCACCCGACTCCCGGCAAACTCGAAATTCAGGCGACCAAGCCCCTGGGCAACCAGCGCGACCTGGCACTGGCATATTCACCGGGCGTCGCTGTCCCCTGCCTTGAGATTCAGCAGGACCCCGGCACAGCCTCAAGCTACACCGCCAGAGGCAATCTCGTCGGTGTGGTTTCCAATGGTACCGCCGTGCTGGGGCTTGGAAATATCGGCCCTCTGGCGTCAAAACCCGTCATGGAAGGCAAGGCGGTTTTGTTCAAGAAGTTCGCCGGAATCGATGTGTTCGACATTGAGGTCGACGCCGACACCGTCGACAAGATGGTCGCGACTGTGGAGACACTTGAACCGACATTTGGCGGCATAAATCTTGAGGACATCAAGGCGCCCGAATGTTTCGAGATCGAAGAGCAACTATCCTCTCGAATGGGTATTCCCGTTTTCCATGACGATCAGCATGGCACGGCAATAATTGTCGCGGCTGCGGTTCTGAATGGCCTCGAATTGGCCGGTAAGAAGATCTCGGAAGCGAAAATCGTCACCTCAGGCGCTGGAGCAGCCGCCCTCGCCTGCCTGAATTTGCTCGTTGAACTTGGCGCGAAGCCAGAAAACATATGGATCACGGACCGTTTTGGCGTCGCATATGTCGGGCGCGTTGAAGAAATGGATCGCTGGAAGGAGCCCTACCTCAAGGACACCAGCGCCCGCGCACTTGCCGACGTCATTGGCGGCGCAGATGTGTTTCTGGGGCTTTCTGCAGCAGGCGTGTTGAAACCCGATCTCTTGAAGGAGATGGCGGAAACGCCGCTCATTCTGGCACTGGCCAATCCGGTGCCGGAAATCATGCCCGAAGAAGCCCGCAAAGTAAGACCGGACGCGATGATCTGTACAGGCCGTTCGGATTACCCCAACCAGGTCAATAACGTTCTCTGTTTTCCGTATATTTTCCGCGGAGCTCTCGATGTGGGCGCGACGGCAATCAATGAAGCGATGAAGATGGCGGCGGTCCGGGCGATCGCCGCGCTTGCTCGCGAAGAACCGTCAGATGTCGCAGCAAAAGCCTATTCTGGCGAGACGCCGATATTCGGCGCGGAGTTTCTGATCCCGTCGCCCTTCGACCCGCGGCTGATTTTGCGCATCGCGCCTGCCGTCGCCACCGCAGCCATGGATAGCGGCGTCGCAAGCCGGCCAATCACCGACATGGAAGCCTATGCCGACCGGTTGAACCGCTTTGTGTTCCGCTCCGGCCTGGTGATGAAGCCGGTCTTTTCGACGGCAAAATCCGCCATTAGCAAAAGGGTCATCTATGCGGACGGTGAAGAAGAACGTGTTTTACGGGCAGCTCAGGTCATTATTGAGGAAGGACTGGGGCAACCGATCCTGATCGGCCGCCCGAATGTGATTGAGACACGGCTCAAACGGTACGGTCTCAAGATCAGGCCCGGTGCCGACTTCGAACTGGTAAACCCGCAAGATGATCCGCGTTATCGGGACTATGTGGATTTGCTGGTCGAACGCACCGGCCGGCGTGGTGTCACACCTGAGGCCGCGAGAACGCTCGTTCGGACAAATTCAACGGTAATTGCTGCCCTTGCCATGCTGCGTGGCGAGGCGGACGCGATGATTTGCGGCCTGGAAGGCCGGTTTGAACGCCATTTGCGAAATGTCGATCAGATTATCGGCAAACGCAAAGGCGTTCGCGACTTGTCGGCACTGTCGATGCTGATCGCCCAACGCGGCGTCACTTTCTTCACCGATACCTATGTCACGGTGGATCCGTCGGCCGAGGAAATTGCAGAGATGACTATCCTGGCTGCGCACGAAATCCGGCGCTTTGGCATTACTCCGAAAGCAGCCCTGCTTTCACATTCCAACTTTGGTTCACGCGATTCGGCCAGCGCGACCAAAATGCGCCGGGCCGCCGCAATATTGCATGACAGAGCGCCTGAACTCGAGGCAGACGGCGAGATGCATGGCGATTCAGCCTTATCGGTGCAACTGCGCGAACGGGTGTTTCCGAGTTCAATTCTTGAAGGCGAAGCGAATCTTCTGGTCTTCCCCAATCTGGATGCCGCCAACATTACTTTGACGACAGTAAAATCGATGACGGATGCGTTGCATGTGGGGCCGATATTGCTCGGCACTGACAGACCGGCACATATTCTCACCCCATCGGTCACCTCCCGGGGTATCGTCAATATGACAGCTCTTTCGGTGGTAGAAGCATCGCAGGCAGATTAAGGCTGCTGTGAAATCACAATTGCCTCCGCCTCCAAATGGCCACATGCTAAAGCAAGGATTAACCCGACCCTGCGATGTTGTGTGAGAGTAATGGCGGGAACCGGTTGTGCGCGCGAAAATGCAACTCGATAAATGGTTGAAACAGACCCCGCTTGCGGTTGCGGCCTGCCTGTGCGCGCTCGTGTTCACTTCAAGCATTGCAGAGGCGCAATCCAGACTGTGCCGGCAATTGGAAGCGCAACTGGCAACGGCATCTTCAAGAGGTAATTCAGCACAGTTCCGCAAATACGACCGTGCGGTGAAAACTCAAGGCGACCAGATAAGGAAAGCACGTCGCAATGCCCGCAGGGCCGGGTGCAAGACCAGCGGAATTTCCCTGTTCGGGGTCAACGGAAACAGCCGCCAGTGCCGCTCACTTGTTTCGACCATTAACCGCATGGAGCGCAACCTGGCGCAGCTCGAACGACGGCGGGCACGCTATGATCGTGGCGGCTCGTCGGCGGTGCGTTTACAAATTCTTGCCAGGATCGAAGCCAACGGGTGTCGTGATCGACAGCAAGTTGCGAGGCGGGATCAACCACGCGAGCGTCAGGAAAATCGCCTCAGCATACTCGATCAAATATTCCGCCAGGATCCGGCTCCGTCGCGCCGGCGCAATCCACTTGATGATGAATACGGGAATCGCGTCCGCACCATCCTGAACGACGGAGCGGGCGCGGGCGGCGGTCTCAGCGGATTGCAAAAGAATTTCCGCACTTTGTGCGTACGCACTTGTGATGGATATTATTTCCCCGTCTCTTTCGCAGTCTCGGAGTTCGATCTGGATCGCGATCAGAAGGTCTGTGAAGCGATGTGCCCCGGCACAGAGGTCAGACTCTACTATCACCGCGTTACGGATGAAGAATCGGAAGACATGATCTCGATTTCTGGCGAACCTTATACCGAATTGGGAACCGCGTTCCTCTACCGGCAGCCTGGATACAAGCGTGAGAAGAGCTGCGGGTGTAGTCCGCCGAAAGATTTTTCTGTCATTGCCGGCAATCCGCAACCGGAAGAAGCGGTTGGAGAAGACAACTTCATCCCCTTCCCCACCGCTCGCCCTGATCCCGCCGCAGACCCGGAAACGCTGGCCAACCGGGACGGTGGTTTGACGCCGGACGTTGTTGCCAAGGTTCTAACACCACCGCCGAGCGCTGAAAAAGAGCACAATTCACCTACTGAACGAAAAGTCAGGGTCGTCGGGCCAGCGTTTCTTCCCGACCAAGAAGGGGCAATAGACCTGCGAGCTCGGGACCGGAAGTCCGTCCAGTAAGCGCAACTCGCAACGGCATGAACAGTTGCTTGCCTTTTCTGCCCGTGGCCGATTTTACGATGCCAGTCCACTTTTGCCAGGTTTCTGCTCCCCAAGGTTCGGCGGGCAGCAAATCGAATGCATGCCTGACAAATTCAACGTCGTCAGCGTCCAATGCACCCCTGTTGTCCGGCTTGCTGGCGATGATATCCCACCATTGTGCAGCTTCACCAACCTTGACGATGTTTCCTCGGACCAGATCCCAGAATTGCGTCATGACCTCGTCGCCAATCCCCATCTTAGACAGCCGTTCGGCGGCCATGTCGACCGGCATCTCGTGAACCAGCGTTGCATTAAGCGTATCAAGCTCTGACGGGTCGAATTTGGCAGCCGATTTCGATGCCATTTCCGGTCTGAACAGTTCAGCCAGCGCGTCCATATCCGTCATTGCGCTTACGGGCTCCGATGTCCCGATCAGCACCGCAAGCGAAACGACAGCCATTGGCTCATAACCGTCTTCAGCGAGACTCTTGATCGAGAGCGCACCGCTGCGCTTCGACAATCCCTCACCGGTGGATGCGGTCAGCAGATTGTGGTGTCCGAATTCAGGTGCCTTTGCACCGAGCGCTTCAAACAACGCGATCTGTGCAGCTGTATTTGTCACATGATCGTCACCACGGATGACATGGGAGACACCCATGTCGATATCATCAACAACAGACGGAAGCGTGTAGAGATAGGTTCCATCACCCCTGATCAAAACCGGATCGGACATCGACGCCAGATCGACAGTCTGTCTACCACGGACCACATCATTCCAGATGACTTCGGTGCGCTGCGTTGCGAAGTGGTCATCGCCACCGAAATTGGGGAGCAGAAACCGCCAATGCGGTTTCCGGCCTTCCGCTTCGAAGGCCTGGCGCTCCTGATCGCTCAGTCTTAACGCCTCGCGGCCATAGACCGGTGGCAGCCTCCGGGAAAGGCGGATTTTTCGCCGTCGCTCCAGCTCTTCTGGCGTCTCATAACACGGGTATAGGAGCCCGGCCTGTTTCAACTTTTCTGCCGCCAGATCGTGTTCGGCGGATCGTTCGGATTGATACTCAATCCGGTCTGGATCAATCCCAAGCCATCGAAGGTCAAGGTCAATCTGATCAGCAAACCGTTGTTCAGAACGCTCCTCGTCAGTATCGTCAAACCGCAAAATAAAGGAACCATTCGTGCTCTTTGCAAAAAGCCAGTTGAAGAGCGCGGTTCGGGCATTGCCAATGTGGATGTAACCCGTCGGCGAAGGTGCAAATCGGACTGTTGTCATGAGGCCTGACTATCCGGCTGCCGGTTTTGTTGCAAGCAGCCGCCTTGCCGCAGTCCTGGACGCGATCACCATGAGCACCGCTGCGCCCAGACAATACACACCCATGGCTGAGATTTGCGCAGGATAGCTGACACCCAGATCGATCAGGTAGCCGGTTACACCGGGACCCATCGCCGTTGAAAACACCATGGTCGCCACGACGATCGAGCGAATTGATCCCAAATGCTTTAACCCGTAAACCTCTGGCCAAAGCGCGCCAAACAAGGTTGAAGACACCCCGTAGGACATGCCCAGAAATGCCATGAACGCAAAAGCACTCCACTGGGCCTCGACATTGCTCAGGATCAGACAGGCGACCGCCAGTGGAAGCAGAAAGCCCGGAAGAAGCTGAATGGCGGAAAACTTGTCGATAAGGGCTCCTGCGAGCAGTGCGAACAGGATGGTCAGAGCCGCCATTGCAACGAAGGATGTAGCAAACACCTCCAACGACCAGTCCCGCAAATCAACCAAATAAACCTGGTGGAAGAATATTGTCGTGCCAATGAAACCAGGTGCCATGACGCCGCTGAGGATCAGATAGAACAACGGATCGCGCAAAACCTCAGACCTGGTCCAATCGGGTACATCACCGCCCTTTTCTGCAGGATCGCCGGATTGAGGTTGCCGTTCGCTACGGATCAGCGAGACCGCGATGGGCAGTGCGACGATCAGCAGGCATGCGGCAGCAAGCAACCAACTGCCACGCCAGCCGATCAACACGGTCACAAACACAAACACCGTTGGTAGGATTGCCTCGCCGACATTGTGGCCGAGCGTTACCAGCGAAATGGCCCTGCCACGATTGCCCTTGAACCATCTGGCTGTCGCTGTGAATGCGGTTTGAGTCATCATGCCCTGGCCGAACAGGCGTAACGCATAAATGACCATTGCGAGAATAATTACCGACTGGTTCACAGCCATGGCTACACAGGCGAGAGCAAGTGCCGGAACGATGATTAGGATGACTTTTCGCGTTGAATACCAGTCGACGATGCGGCCGAACCAGGTGATCGTCAAAGCGCTGGCGAGGGTCGCAAACATGTAGAGCGCACCGAAATCACCGTGGGTTAACGCGAACTCTTCGCGAATGAATCCGGCCGATAACGAGATGTAGAAGGTCTGCCCAAATGCTGAAAAAAAGGTCAGCAAAAAACCCCCGGCAATCCATCGGGCATTGGCTCGCAGGAACATCAACACCGACATGGACGGAACCCGAAAATGGAGTCTGGATGGTATATCTGCCGCTTCATAGATGCAGAGGGTCAGACAACTGTATTGCGCTTTGATCACAAATGCAGGCTGCTGTCACCCGTTTCCGCGCCGACATCCGTTCGAACCGATCAGATCAAATTTCTCACATCGAGTTTTGTTGGCACCATTTGTATGCGCGGACTGGGAGTCCCTAGGAAATAACCTTGCAACATCAATGCACTAGTCGACATCGCAAAATCAAACTCTTCGCGATTTTCGATTCCCTCAACAAGGACCTCTGAACCAAAATCGCCAGCCATGGCTATGAGTGAGCGTACCAGTTTGCCCACATCGTCACGATTGGACGCTTCCCGCAACAGCGAGTAGTCGAGCTTTACTACATCCGGACTGAGGGCAACCATGCGATCGATATTGGAATGTTTGGATCCGAAATCATCAAGCGCGATCGAGGCCCCCATTTCCCGGTAAATCGCCACCACATCCTGCAACACCTGAAAATCCATTGAATCGGTCTCGATGATCTCAAAAACCGCCTGCCTCATTGCCAGACCGAACCGGGCCAATCGGTCAGGCGTGGTTTTAAAATCATAGGCAGAGTCGACAAACTGCTGGTAGTTCATCGGTGAAATATTGACGAACAGCTTTCGTTGCCCGCCACCGGAAAGCGCAAAGTTCCGGAAGTGGATGGCGCGGCAAATCCAGTCGGCGACAAAAGACTCTTCGGGAGAGACCGAACTGAAGAAATCGTCCGCTGAATAATCCAGGCCAGAAGCTATCGGTCGGACCAAGCCTTCAAATCCCTCCAGATCCAGGGTGCACCCGTCCCCACGCCGGTAAATCGGCTGAAATGTGCTCCTCAGCCGATATCCGTTAAATTCTCCGTGCCAAAGACCGTCTTTGTTTTGAACAAGATATTCCGGCAGCCGGATAACATCCCGCAGATCCGATACGTTATTTTGGTGCGATTCCGCCAATTACCCCAAATAAGAGACAAACAAACCAGTTTGGCGAACAGCCCGCGCAATCGATTTGAATGTGCTCCGCCTCTCTATCCTCGCAAGTGCCATTTGATTCCGAAAGCAGTCGAGGATCAAGGATTCCCCGATTTATTTTCGAATTGCCAAGTAATCTGCGAACAAAAACTAGCGTAACGGGAAACATAGATAGCGCCTCCCGTTATGATAGTTGCCATTACGGCGAATTTCGTCAAACCGGGGATTGATTTCGGCGGTGATTCCTTGAGCCAGAGACCGGATAGGGTCACAGACTCTACTGACAGTTTTCAACCGCGCCATTGTCACTATGGCTTGAACCACAATTGGATATGCCCATGTTACGCTATTGGCTGTTTTCTAACAGATAGGCGCCCGCCAATCGTGGGGAGCGATCGTCATGTCAAAGAACTTTTTATCCTATGTGTGGACCTTTAGCGCCAGGCAGCAAATAGCAATTCTGTTGCTGACGGCCGCGTCATTTCCTTTGCTCTACATGACCCTGGAGCTTCCAAAACAGATCATCAATGATGCAATCGGCGGTGACCGCTTCCCGTATACCCTGCTTGGTTTCTCATTCGATCAGATCGAGTATCTGTTTTTCCTGTGTGCGGCCTATCTGTTTTTCGTGCTGTCCGGCGGCCTGCTGAAAATGCAGACCAACACCTACAAAGGCATTGTTGGCGAGCGTTTGTTGCGCCGCCTGCGCTATCAGCTGATCCAGCGCGTGATGCGGTTTCCGCTTTCATATTTCAAGCAGGCTCCACAGGGTTCACTCATCTCCATGGTGACGGCCGAAACAGAATCCATCGGTGCCATGATGGGTGAAGCTTTCGCACGCCCGCTGTTTGCGGCCGGCCAGATGCTGACGATCCTGACGTTCCTGTTTGTACAAAGTATCTGGCTCGGGCTCGCTGCGGTGGCGATGATCCCGGTGCAAGCCTGGATCGTGCCGAGACTGCAGCGCAAAATCAATCAGCTCAACAAGGAACGGATCATCGAGGTGCGTTCATTGTCAGAGCATATCGGCGAGACGGTCAGGGGCGCCGACGATCTGCGGGCCAATGGTGGCATAAACTACACGTTGGCCCTTTTTTCGAGGCGTTTTGGCGATATTTTCAACATCCGACTGGAAATCTACAAACGAAAGTTTTTCCTGAAATTCCTCAACAATACGCTTAATCAGGTGACACCCTTCTTCCTGTTGCTTATCGGTGGCTACCTGACGATCATCGGCCAACTGACGGTCGGGGCATTGGCAGCGGCATTGGCCTCCTACAAGGATTTGCTGGGTCCGTGGCGTGAGTTACTCGCCTACTACAGCCAAATTCAGGATACCTCACTTCGCTACCGCACAGTGACAGAACAATTCGATCCGCCCGACATGATCGAAGAGAGTTTGATCTTCGATCAGGCTAAAGAAAACCTGAGCTTGAAGGGGCCAGTCGTTCTCAAGGACGCGACTATCTGCGACCAATTCGACACCCCTGTACTGACCAGCATGAATGCGGAGTTTCCGGCAGGAAGCATGATTGCCATCCGTTCCCAAAGCGCCAGCGTCAGGCAGGCCTTGGCGCGAACCTTTGCAAGAGCCGTGAAACTGTCGACGGGAACAATAACCGTCGCCGGGCACGATCTTTCCAAGCTTCATCAAGATGTCATTTCGGCTCGAATTGGCCTGGTGTCGGCAGAACCCGTGGTTTTCAATGGAACGATCGAGCGCAATGCGCAGATGTCGCTATTGCGTTCGCCACGATTGGACGGAAACACCTCTGCCGAAGTCGAAGCCTTCATCCGCGAAGCAAAGAAGGTTGGCAACAGCCCCAACCCGGTCGATGTTCCTTGGGTCGACTCGTCGTTTGCGGGTGTCGGCAACGAAGATGAACTTCGCGACTGGTGGGCGCACATCATCCATGAAATCGGTTTCGAGCCGTTTTTGATGCGTCGAAGTCTCCGCTCGACGATGGACTCTTCCGCACACCCCGAACTCGCCGACAAACTGGCCGGATTGCGGAAAAATGTGATTCAAAAACTGAAAAAGGAAGGGCTCGATCAATATATCCAGCGCTTTGATTTCGACAGTTTCAATCCGGCGCTAACGGCTATCGAAAACGCACTTTATGCAATCCGCAAGTCCAGTGCGCAGACCCCGGGTGGACGGATCGATCCGGACGTTTGGGACCTGATCAATCAAATGGGAGTTGCTGACTATCACAAGCGCTGGTCATACGATTTGCTCGACACAATCGTTCAGACATTTTCGGGAATTGGTACGGACCATCCGATGTTTCAGCGTCTCATCGACATCACGCCGGATTCGTTTGACGAATTGCAACTCATCCATCGCAAGAAACAGCGTGGCGAACCAATCACCGAAGAGGACGACGCGCTGGTCTACACACTGCCATTGAGTATTACCGCAAATCAGCTCGGCGACGCGTTTCCGGCCGATCTTCGCGAATTTGTGGTAACCGCACGCAGAAATTCGGCAACCGATTTGCAGAAATTGTCGGCAAAATACTACGACCCAATTCGCCGCAACCATTATATCGATGCGCTGCCGATGCTTGAGAACATCGTCTACGGTCGGGTTGCCTGGAGCGCCCAGGTTGAAGCAGAGAAAATCCAGGCCCTGGTCATCGATGAGCTCGAAAAAGCCGGCCTCGCAAAAGACGTTTTACTGCTCGTTGGCGATCTCGAAACCGGATTTTCCGGTTCAAAGATTGATCCAATCGCTTTCGAACGCATCGCCTTCGTTCGCGCGACAATCAAACGGCCCGATGTGCTGATCATGGACCGGCCGTTCGCCAATGCCTTACCCGAGATCCAAGATGCGCTGCGCAAAAACTTGAGAGCGCTTTTACCCGAGACGACGATCATTCAGCTCGAGGCGGATCTGCCAAAAGGACAATTCTTCGACAAAACCTATGAAATTCGTGATGGATGGCTGGTCGATCTGGATGTGGCGGAGTCGGCGCAGCCATTTGAAGCAGGAGAACGCGCTGCGACTGCAACTGGCGATTTAACGCAGAAACTGCGTGTCCTGTCGCAAGTTGAACTCATGTCACAACTGGATCGTTCTCAACTTCGGCTGCTGGCTTACGGCGCAACCTGGATGAAAGCTGACAAGGGGGACCGTGTATTCACTGCCGGTGATCCTCCCGATGGTGCGTATGTGCTGGTAAAGGGTTCGGCGGAGCTTCGCTGGCCGACAGCGCCAGAAGACGAACCGCCAATTTCTGAAGTCGAAACCGGACGCCTCATCGGCGATCTGGCCGTGATCCTTGATGAGCCAAGGGCCATGGACTTGATTGCGACTTCGGATATTGTCGGCCTGAAGATCAGCAGCCAGGTGCTGAACGACGTCATCAATCACGATGCTGGCGTGGCAGCCAGCCTGCTTCGAACCGTCTCCAGTTACCTCATGACAGCCGCTGGAAGATTGGGCGAAGCCAGGACAGAATTGGAAGAGCTGAGACACCGTGAAGATGCCTGACTGAGGTCCATCTCAGTTTTTCCGCTCAGCAATTCTCGATAAGCGTTTGACAGCCGTCGCCTAATTTCACAATCTTCTTATGTGAGACCATCATGGAAAATGGGGTGCGCATCTGACTGCAACAAAACTGTGTGGTTGGGCGGCTATGATTCTCTCGCGTCCTAAATTGCAGGGAGAGAAATCGTGAAACTTAAAAATCTACTTTTGGCAGGCACCATTTCCGCGGCAACCTTGTGGAGCGGTCAGGCAATGGCACAGACCGAAATCCAATGGTGGCACGCCTTCACCGGACGGCTGGGCGATTTGCTCGCCGAACAGGTCGACAAATTCAACGCGTCGCAATCCGACTACAAGGTCGTTGCGTCTCACAAAGGCAACTATTCTGAGACACTGAACGCGGGAATTGCTGCATTCCGTGCTGGCGAACAGCCCCACATCCTGATGGTTTTCGAAGTTGGTACAGCGACCATGATGGCAGCAAAAGGCGCGATCAAACCTGTGTATGAGGTCATGGCCGAAGGTGGCGCGCCTTTTGATCCCGATGGATATCTTGGCCCGGTGAAAGGTTACTACACCACACCCGCCGGCGAGATGTTGTCGCTTCCCTACAACTCTTCCACTCCTGTCCTGTATGTCAACAAGGACGCGTTGAAGGGTGCCGGCATTGATCCGAGCGTCGACCTCACAACCTGGGAAAAGGTTGGCGAAGTTCTCGATCAACTGAAATCAGCCGGCCACAAATGCCCGCTGACCACCGCTTGGCAAAGCTGGGTGCACCTGGAGAATTTCTCCACCTGGCACAATGTACCGTTCGCAACCAAGGAAAACGGTTTCGGTGGTTTGGATACCGAACTGGCGTTCAATGGTCCGATGCAGGTTAAACACATCCAGACCATGGGCGATTGGGCAAAGGACGGCAAGTTCTTCTACGCAGGACGTCGCAATGAAGGCGGCGCAAATTTCCGAGGCGGTGAGTGCGCATTCTTCACCGAATCGTCAGCGGGCTATGCCGGTGTGAAGGCTAACGCGGAATTCGAGTTCGAAATCCGTCCGCTTCCCTACTGGTCGGATGCGTCCGGTGCACCCCAGAACACGATTATTGGCGGATCTTCGCTGTGGGTTCTGGGTGGGCACGAAGCGGACGAGTACAAAGGCGTCAGCCAATTCCTGAGCTTCCTGTCGACCTCCGGTATTCAGGCGAAATGGCATCAGGACACCGGCTACCTGCCGATCACGTTAGCTGCCTCCGAGCAGACCAAAGCTGAAGGATTCTATGATGAGAATCCAGGCACCGACATCGCCATCATTCAAATGACGGGTAAAGCGCCAACGCCTAATTCCAAGGGTTTGCGTCTCGGCAGCTTTGACCAGATCCGCGGCATCATTGACGAGGAACTGGAAGCTGTCTGGTCTGGCGACAAATCCGCTCAGGAGGCGCTGGACAGTGCTGTCGAGCGCGGTAACCAGCTGCTGCGCCGCTTCGAGCAAGCCAACCGCTAAAAGCTTGCGGAATTCAGTTATCGGGAGCGTTCGCTCCCGGTAACTTCCATACGGCGGGACAAATGGAGAAACGGGTCACATTCAAGGGATGGATGCTGCCGCTGGCGCTGCTGGCGCCGCAGGTGCTTGTGACCGCGATCTTTTTCTTTTGGCCGGCTGGTCAAGCGATCTGGCAATCCATGTTTATTCCGGATCCGTTCGGATTGAAGGCCCAGTTCGTCGGTTTCGGCAATTTCGAGTTTCTGTTCGGTGACCGCTACTATCGCGCTTCTTTCTACACCACTGCAACATTCTCAATCCTTGTCACCGTTGTTTCGATGGGTTTCGCCCTGTGGCTCGCGGTCATGGCCGATCGGCTCATCAAGGGCTCGGGCCCCTATCGAACGCTGCTGATCTGGCCCTACGCGGTCGCGCCTGCTGTGGCAGGTGTATTGTGGCTTTTCATGTTCAGCCCGAATGTCGGGCTGATCAGCTGGTATCTCGAAGAGCTTGTTGGTTACCGCTGGAACCATGTGCTCAATGAAGGTGAAGCAATGGGATTGGTGGTCTTTGCTTCCGCATGGGGCCGGGTTAGCTACAACTTTCTGTTTTTCCTGGCTGGTCTGCAGGCCATACCAAAAAGCGTTATCGAGGCTGCCGCCATTGATGGCGCGCATTTCTGGAAACGTTTCTGGACAATCGTGTTCCCGCTTTTATCTCCGACAACGTTCTTTCTGTTGGTCGTCAATGTTGTCTACGCGTTCTTCGACACTTTCGGGGTCATTCACACCATTACAGCGGGTGGCCCGCAGCAAGCGACCACCATTCTGGTCTACAAAGTGTTTGCAGACGGATTTGTCGGTCAGGACCTTGGATCGTCGGCTGCCCAGTCGGTCATTCTGTTGATCGTCGTTGGCATCCTCACCATCGTCCAGTTCCGCTATATCGAACGGCGGGTGCACTACTAGAGCCGATCATCTTTAAATGGGAGAAGTTTGATGGAATGGATTTTTCGTCTCAGCGAGGAGAAGCCCGCAGCGCGATATTACTATCGGGCCAGGGCGTCGACGACGCTTTGGCGGAAAAGACTTCCAAGCCGGAAGGAAGCTGGCCATTGAGTGGAACAATGAAACTGAAATCGTGTAACCTTGGTTTTTCGCACTCTGGGCGTTGTCGCGCGAGGCTAACGGTGCCTGCACCGCGTCGCTTCGCGCTCCTAGCCAGATCACGAAACACCGGCGGTCAAACGATTCCATTTAAAGATGAGCGGCTCTAATGAGCGGGATGGTCGTAAAACGTGGCCGCAGCCATTTGTTCACCCACGCCGGGCTGATCTTCGGCATCGCCATTATCGCATTTCCGATCTACCTCGCCTTCGTCGCATCAACAGTGGACCAACAGCAGATCGTCGAACCGCCCATGCCGCTTTTGCCCGGCGGGCATTTCATCGAAAATTACACCAAGGCGCTGGTTTCCGGCATAAACGCCCCTGTCTGGCGGATGATGATGAACTCGATGGTCATGGCGATGGGCATCGCCCTGGGAAAGATCGCCATTTCGCTGATTTCCGCCTTCGCAATCGTTTACTTCCGCTTCCCCGGCCGCCAGGTTTTCTTCTGGCTGATTTTCCTGACCCTTATGCTCCCGGTTGAGGTACGGATCGTACCCACCTACGAAGTGATTGCCGGCTTCGGCATGCTCAACTCCTATTCCGGCCTGATATTGCCACTCATCGCTTCCGCGACCGCTACGTTCCTTTTCCGGCAGTTCTTCCTCACCGTTCCTGATGAGCTTGCAGAGGCCGCGCGCGTTGACGGCGCCCGGCCAATGAGATTTTTTATCGATATCTTGCTGCCAATGTCGCGCACCAACATCGCGGCTCTGTTCGTCATCCTGTTTATCTATGGCTGGAACCAGTATCTCTGGCCGCTGCTAATCACCACAGATCCTGAAATGAACACCATTGTCATGGGTATCAAGCAAATGTTCCCCTCAGGTGATGACTTTGCCGATTGGCCAGTCATCATGGCGACGGCAATTCTGGCCATGTTGCCTCCTGTCGCCGTCGTTGTTTTCATGCAGAACCTGTTCATCAAAGGCTTGGTTGAGACCGAGAAGTAGAGTTTTCAATGTCCACGATTTCGCTGAAAGATATTCGCAAGGCTTACGGCAAGACCGAGGTGATCCATGGCATCGACATGGACATCGCCGACGGAGAGCTGATCGTCATCGTCGGCCCGTCGGGTTGTGGCAAATCGACACTTCTGCGGATGGTGGCGGGATTGGAAACGGTCACCGGCGGTGAAATCGAAATTGACGGCGGCCGCGTCAACGATCTTGAGCCGATGGACCGCAACATCGCCATGGTGTTCCAGAATTACGCGCTCTATCCGCATATGAGCGTGTTCGACAACATGGCCTACGGGTTGAAAATCGCCAAGGTGCCAAAACCGGAAATCGTCGAGCGCGTTCAAAAGGCCGCCCAGATGCTGCAACTGACCGAATATCTGGATCGTAAACCACGCCAGCTCTCCGGTGGCCAGAGGCAGCGCGTCGCCATGGGACGGGCAATCGTGCGCAAACCAGCCGCTTTTCTGTTCGACGAGCCACTATCCAATCTCGACGCCAAGCTGCGTGTTCAGATGCGCCTGGAAATCAAGGAATTGCAACGCGATCTCGGCGTAACATCCCTGTATGTGACCCACGATCAGGTGGAGGCCATGACCCTGGCTGACCGGATGATCGTCATGAATGCCGGCGTGGCCGAACAGATCGGTGCACCACTTGACGTCTACGCCAACCCGCAAACCACCTTTGTCGCCGGTTTCATCGGTTCGCCGCCGATGAATTTTCTATCCGCCGGTGCGTTTGAGGGCAATCCGGCCAAGCGGGCGCAAACCGTGTTGAAGAAAATCCTTGGCAAACATACCGGATCTGACATGACCGTCGGAATTCGCCCCGAGCACATGTCGGTCTGCACGAAAGCCCAGGCAATTTTGACCGGCAGTCTGAGATACGTCGAACCCCTTGGGGCGGAGACATTGATCCATCTGGAACTGAACACCGGCGAGCAAATTACCATCCGCCAGGATGGCTCGGAAGGATTGCCAACACCCGGCTCCGATTGCCATGTCAGCTTCGCTCCCGAAAGCGCCTGTTTGTTCGGAGCTGACAGCCGAAGAATTTAAACCAGCCTGCTCTGCTCCACTGCCGCGGCAATGAAGCTAGCAAAAAGCGGGTGCGGTTCATAGGGCCGTGATTTCAGCTCGGGATGATACTGCACGCCGACAAACCACGGATGGTTGGGGTATTCGATCGTTTCCGGTAACACGCCGTCGGGCGACATTCCTGAAAACTTCAGGCCGCACCGCTCCAGCTTCTCAATATAGTCGATGTTGACTTCATAACGATGCCGGTGGCGTTCGGAGATTTCCGTGTCCCCATAAATTTCGGCGATGTTCGATTCCGGATCCAAACGCGCGATATAGGCGCCAAGCCGCATCGTTCCACCCAGGTCGCCGGAGGCCTTTCGTTTTTCGAGCATATTGCCCTTCAGCCACTCGGTCATCAGGCCGACCACCGGCTCGTCGGTTTCACCGAACTCGGTCGACGATGCGTTGCGTATTCCGGCCAATGACCTCGCCGCCTCGATGCAGGCCATCTGCATGCCGAAACAAATCCCGAAATACGGCACGCGCCGCTCACGGGCGAACTTTGCCGCCAGTATCTTGCCTTCTGCTCCCCGCTCGCCAAAACCGCCCGGCACGAGGATGCCGTGAACTTTTTCGAGAAAAGGCGCCGGGTCTTCGCTCTCGAAAATCTCCGATTCGATCCACTCCAGTTTGACACGGACGCGGTTGGCCATCCCGCCGTGGGTCAGTGCTTCGCTGAGGGATTTGTAGGCATCCTTCAGACCGGTATATTTGCCCACAACGGCGATTGTCACCTCGCCTTCCGGGTTGTGAATGCGGTCCGCGACTTCGTCCCAGCGCTCCATGCGCGGCTTTGGCGCCGGGTCGATGCCGAAAGCAGACAGCACCTCATCATCGAGGCCTTCGCGGTGATAGGCCATCGGCACGTCGTAGATGTGATCGACGTCAAGTGCCTGGATGACCGCTGATTCGCGCACATTGCAAAACAGGCTCAATTTGCGCCGCTCTTCCGAGGGGATCTCGCGATCCGCCCGCACCAGCAGGATATCCGGCGCAATACCAATCGACCTCAGTTCTTTGACAGAATGCTGCGTCGGTTTGGTTTTCAGTTCGCCGGCTGCCGGAATGAACGGCATCAGCGTCAGGTGAATATAGACAGCCTGTCCTCGCGGCAGATCGTTGCCAAGCTGGCGGATGGCCTCCAGAAACGGCATCGCCTCGATATCGCCGACGGTGCCGCCAATTTCACACAAAACGAAATCGTACTCTTCGTTACCCGACAGCACGAAGTCCTTGATTTCGTTCGTGACGTGCGGAATGACCTGAACCGTGGCACCCAGATAATCCCCTCGCCGCTCCTTGTCGATAATGTCCTTGTAAATACGACCAGTGGTAATGTTATCCGACTGATTGGCCGCCCGGCCGGTAAATCGCTCATAGTGACCGAGGTCCAAATCCGTCTCCGCACCGTCGTCGGTCACGAATACCTCACCGTGCTGGTAGGGCGACATCGTGCCGGGATCGACATTGAGATAGGGATCGAGCTTGCGGATACGGACATTGTACCCGCGCGCCTGCAAAAGGGCTCCTAGAGCCGCTGCAGCAATGCCTTTTCCGAGGGAGGAAACCACGCCGCCAGTGATAAAAACGTATCGCGCCATGGGAGTCAGGGCATAACGCGGCAAAAGTGATTCCGCAAAGAAAAAATCGCGCCCCGGGCAATTATCCCACGACGCGATTTAGTGGATCAGATAATGTCGAGTGAACTAAAGGACCACCACATTGGCGCCGACCCTCACCCGGTCGTAAAGGTCAATCACGTGCTCATTGACCATCCTGAAGCAACCGTTTGAGGCGGCCCGGCCGATGCTCCCCGGCTGGTTGGTCCCATGAATACGAATGCGTGTGTCAACCTGGCCCTGATAGAGGTAAAGCGCGCGGGCACCAAGCGGATTATTTGGCCCGCCGTCCATGCCATCCTTGTATTTTGCGTATTTTCCTGGCTGGCGCTTGATCATGTCCTTTGTCGGAATCCAGCGTGGCCATTCCTGCTTTTCAAAAATTTTGGCATTTCCCTTAAACTGCAGTCCCTCACGGCCAACGGCAACGCCATAGCGCCGGGCCTTGCCCCAACGCTCCACCAGGTAAAGATACTTGTTCTTGGTGTCGATGACGATCGTACCGGCCTTGTAGCCGGAAAAAGATACAAGCTTCGGCTCAAATTTCGACGCGACTTTGAACTTCTTTTTTTCCGACCGTTTGGCAAGAATCTCATCGTTCTTACGCGTTTCGTCGGATACCGCCGCTGTCTTCTTGTTCTTTTTGAATTCTGTTTCGAACACGCCGGGTAAATGCGATCGGCTGTCATTTTCTGCACGGACGCTTGTGGGTGCGGCAACAAACGCGATTGTCAACAGTCCGGCGGCTATAAATGTGAATCTAAACATCGGCTTACCTGTCGAATTTCTGGCAGCAAAATTAGCGCTTTCGCAAATACTACGAAAGCAAATCCAATAACTAAAGTTAAAAAGCTACCGAATCCTGAAACCGGCACCCGGCTAATTCCGTACCGATGGCTATTAGTTGTCGGTCGGTACTGCAGGTTCGGAAGGCGCGGGCGCAGTTGTCTCGCTAGAGCCGCCAAGCTGGTCCAGCACCCCGCCGGAACCGGTGTTCTGTTCACCCGTCGCAGCAGGGACATTGTCGAGAATATCAATTGGCCGGTCGCCGTACCGGGCAAGGATCGACAGTCCGAGCGATGTGGCAAAAAACGCTACTGCCAAAATCGATGTGACCCGGGTCAGCGCGTTGGCAGCACCGCGTGCGGTCATGAAGCCAGAACCGCCACCAATACCCAGGCCGCCACCTTCGGAACGCTGCAACAAGATCACTCCCACAAGCGCCGAAACCACCATCAGGTGTATAACGATGACCACGGTATCCATTCGATATTTCCCAGTTTGTGGAGGCTTTGACGCCGGCAATTAATTGATGCCGCGGGCATTACACCGCTTTTTCGGCAATTCCAAGGCTTGTGTGCGCAGATATGGTGTCAATTCGTCCGGTTTCAAGCAGATCGGCTCCTCTAAAGACTGCGATATGCCTCCGCGATACCGAGAAAATCACCCGCTTTGAGGCTCGCGCCACCAACCAGCGCACCGTCCACATTCGCAATTCCCAGCAATTCAAGTGCATTAGCCGGTTTAACCGAGCCACCGTAGAGCAGTCTCATGCGGGATGCCGCTTGACCCAACTGACCGGTCAGGACCTGTCTGATATGGGCGTGGGCTTGTTCGACATCGTTTGCGGTTGGCGTCAATCCGGTTCCGATTGCCCAAACCGGTTCGTAGGCGATGACCGTGTTTTCCGCGGTTGCTTCGCCTGGAACCGAACCTGCCAATTGACCGGAAATAACATCCAGTGCGCGGCCGTCGCGGCGTTCAGTCTCGGTTTCACCAATACAGATTATCGCAACAAGGCCGGCCCGCCACGCAGCTTGGGCCTTCGCGGCCACATCCGCATTCGTTTCATTGTGGTCGGTCCTGCGCTCAGAGTGACCGACAATCACGTAGGCCGCGCCGGCGTCTTTCAACATTTCCGCAGACACATCGCCGGTATGCGCTCCGCTTTCATTTGCATGGCAATCCTGGCCGCCGGCCCTGACCGGCGATTGCGACAGAATTTCAGCGCCGCGCGCCAGTAGTGTGTGGGGCAGACATATCAGCGCTTCGGTTTCCGTGTCGAGACCGCTCAAAAAGCCGTTACCAATCGACCTGAGTGCTACTGCTGAATCGGATGTTCCGTTCATTTTCCAGTTTCCCGCGACCAGCGGGCGGATGCCGGGTGTCATGGCCTTCTCCAGAATTTCGCCGCGAATTTGTGCCTCGTCTAACAAATCCGCCGCATAAAGCAATCAACATCGCTCTTGCGGCTCGCAAGCGGACTGGCCTACAAGGCATGGTCTGAAATCGAACCGACAACCAGCCGGGAATATTCATGCTTCACGCCTTGAGAAACGCCGCCGGAACCTGGGTGGCAAAGTTTTTGCTCGTACTTCTGATCGCAAGTTTCGCTGTCTGGGGCATATCCGGTCAGATCGTTGGCGGATTGGGCGGCAATTCAGTGATTACCGCTGGTGAAACTTCGGTGTCCGTCATCGAATATCGCTTGGCTTACGACCGGCAACTCAATCAGCTCTCGCAGCGGTTTGGACAGAGGCTAACCCGCGAACAGGCGCAAACACTCGGCATAGACAATCAGGTGTTGGCTCAGCTGGTCGCCGGGGCCGTTCTCGATGAACAGGCCAGAACGATGGGTTTGGGTCTATCCGACCAGCGCCTGGCCAAGCTGACCGCTGAAGACCCGGCTTTTCAGGGTGCCAACGGACAGTTCGACCGCAACCAGTTCGATTTTGTGCTTCGCCAGGTCGGTATGCGGCCGGAAGATTATCTGAAAAGCCGCAGCCAGGTAGCCATTCGTCAGCAGATTGTGGAAGCCGTGTCGGACGGCATGGTCTCGCCGGACACATTTTTGAAGGCGGTTGCGGTCTATCAGGGTGAGGACCGGACAATCGAATTTGTCACCTTGCCGGCAAGCGTGGCCGGTGAGATTGCCGATCCTGACGAAACAGTGCTTGCAAAGTGGTTTGACGGGCGCAAATCCGTGTACAGCGCACCGGAATATCGCAAAATTGCCTATATCAAGCTGGAACCCGAGGACATAGCCGACCCCGCAGCCGTCGCCGATCAGGATGTACGAAAAGATTACGAAGCGAATATTGCCCGGTACACAACGCCGGAAAAACGCCAGGTAGAGCAGCTGGTCTTCCAGACCGAAGGTGAGGCCAAGGCGGCCAAGGACAAAATAGACGCCGGATCGACGTTTGCGGAAATTGTCGCCGCGGAGGGAAAGACGGAGGCCGATATCAGTCTTGGAACCGTCACCAAGTCGGATATCGCCGATGATGTGATAGCGGACGCTGCGTTTGCCTTGAACGAAGGCCAGGTCAGCGGTGTAGTGGCTGGCGCCTTTGGTCCAGTGTTAGTCCATGTGAAATTGATCACGCCTGAAATTGTGCAGCCTTTCGATCAGGTCAAGGACCAGATCCGCAAGGAAATTGCCGAGAACGAAGCGGCCGCCGTTTTGCTCGATGTCCATGATGACTATGAGGATTCCCGTGCGGCCGGAGACACGCTTCAGGAAGCTGCCAGCAAGTTGCAGCTGAAGGTCAACACCGTGGAGGCGATTGACAATACGGGACATGGCCCGGACGGAAACGTTATCGATGATCTGCCTCAATCATCGGAGTTGATCCGCGGTGCATTTGAAACGGAGCCAGGTGTCGAGAACCCTGCCATCAACATCGGCAGCAGCGGTTTTCTGTTTTACGAGGTTCTGTCGACAACGCCGGCTCGTGACCGAACTCTCGATGAGGTTCGCAATCGCGTTATTGCCGACTGGAAGTCCCAGGAGACATCCGACCGGGTAGCCAAACTCGCCCGTGAGGTTGAGGACAAGGTGAAAGGCGGAACCGCAATGGCTGAAGCTGTTGCTGAATTGTCGCTTGAACCGCAGACCAAATTTGGCCTGAAAAGAGGCGCTGACGACGCGGATATTGGTCAGTCAGGTGTCGCGGCGGTGTTCGGTGTCCCGGTCAACGCGACGGGTGTGGTTCGCGGTCTACAAGACAACAACTGGATCATCTTCAAAGTGACCGAAAGTTTCGAACCTCTTGGCGTTGGACCCGACGCGGTGCCGGAAGAGGCCCGCAACTCATTCGCGTCCGGCATGGCTGACGACATGCTCGATCAGCTGGTGTCCCGGCTGCAGGAGGATTACGGCGTAACGGTCAATCATTCCGCCATCAATCGCGCGTTGAGCTTCTGATCATGAGTGACCTCAAATCCCATATCGCCAAGATCGCGGGGGGCGAAGCGCTGACCGCCGAAGAGGCGCGCGAAGCTTTCGACGTGATCATGTCGGGCGAAGCGACACCCAGCCAGATTGGCGGCTTCCTGATGGGGCTGCGGGTTCGTGGTGAGACTGTTGCCGAGATCTCCGGTGCGGTTTCGACCATGCGGGCAAAAATGCTTCCTGTCGAAGCACCGGATGATGCCATCGATATTGTCGGGACCGGTGGCGATGCATCCGGCTCCTACAACGTCTCCACGTTGGCTGCTTTGGTTGTCGCCGCAACCGGCATTCGCGTCGCCAAACACGGAAACCGGGCCCTGTCATCCAAGTCAGGCGCCGCCGATACGCTTGCGGCACTTGGCGTCAATATCGAAGCCGGTCCGGAAACGATAGCGGCTTGCATCCGTGAGGCAGGAGTTGGTTTCATGTTCGCACCGGCTCATCACTCGGCCATGCGTCATGTCGGCCCGACACGGGTGGAACTGGGCACGCGCACCGTATTCAATCTCCTTGGTCCGTTGTCGAATCCGGCGGGGGTTACGAGGCAATTGATTGGTGTGTTTTCGCCACATTGGGTCGAACCCCTGGCACATGTGCTCAAGCAACTCGGCAGCAAATCTGCCTGGGTGGTTCATGGCGACGGCCTTGATGAAATGACTACCACCGGATCGACCAAAATCGCGGCGCTGAAGGATGGTGAGGTGACATCATTTGAAGTCACCCCAGAAGATGCCGGACTGGCCCGTGCGGAGTTCGGTGAACTGAAGGGTGGCGACGCCCAACACAACGCACGAGCCCTGCGCGCTGTGTTGGACGGAGAAAGAAATGCCTATCGCGACATCGCTCTGCTGAATGCTTCCGGAGCGCTTGTTATGGCGGGTACTGCGAGCGACCTTGCCGAGGGTGTTGCCAAGGCATCGGAGGTGATTGACAGTGGCGCAACACGCGACGTGCTTGCCAAGCTGGTTGAGGTCTCGAATCGTGCGGAGTAGGCTGGTAGATGAGTGATATTCTTCAACGAATCGAGGCGTACAAGCGCGAGGAAATCGCGGCTGCGAAGTCGCAAATCGCTATTGAAGACCTCAAAGCACGAAATCAGGATATTGAGCCGCCGCGTGGTTTCGAGGCACGGCTGCGGGCGCGTCGCGAGAGTGGAAATCTTGCCCTGATTGCCGAGATCAAGAAAGCCAGCCCCTCAAAAGGCCTGATTCGCGAGGATTTCAACCCACCGGCATTGGCGAGAGCCTATGAAGCCGGTGGAGCGACCTGTCTTTCCGTACTGACCGACCGGCCGTCTTTTCAAGGCGCACCGGAGTATCTGACCAATGCTCGCAGCGCCACCGTATTGCCCGCCTTGCGCAAGGACTTCCTGTACGACCCCTACCAGGTCTATGAAGCGCGAAGCTGGGGCGCAGACGCGATTCTCATCATCATGGACGCTGTCGACGATGACATGGCCCGGCAATTGGAAGACGCTGCCTTTGAATGCGGTATGGATGCGCTGATCGAAGTGCACGACGAACCGGAGATGGAAAGAGCACTTCGGCTCGATTCGAAACTTCTCGGGGTCAACAACCGCAATTTGCGGACATTTCATGTTGATCTCGCCACCTCGGAGCGCCTTGCCGTGATGGTGCCAGACGATCGGCTGCTGGTCGGTGAAAGCGGTATTTTCACCCACGAAGATTGTCTGCGTCTGGAAAAATCCGGAATTTGCTGTTTTCTTGTCGGCGAAAGCCTGATGCGCCAACCGGACGTTACAAGCGCGACCCGCAAGCTGCTTGGCGGCCAAGCTGCACAAAGTGCCGCCGAATATAGATGCCCATGAGCACCGGTCAAAACAAGCAAATCCTGACCCACATCGCCGAAAGCGGAGAGGCGCACATGGTCGATGTGGGGGAAAAAGCAATCACCAGCAGATCGGCAACCGCAATCGGCTCCGTTCGAATGAAGCCGGAAACCCTTCAAACCATTCTTGCCGGAGACGCCAAGAAGGGTGATGTCATCGGCACGGCGCGGCTGGCCGGAATCATGGCAGCAAAGAAAACCAGCGGATTGATTCCGCTCTGCCATCCGTTGAATCTGACGAAAGTCTCAGTGGAGATCGAACCAGATCAAGGCCTTCCGGGTCTGCAGGTTTCTGCAACCGCCAAGGTTGATAGCAAGACCGGCGTGGAAATGGAGGCACTGACGGCCGCAAGTATCGCATGCCTGACAATCTATGACATGGCAAAGGCGATTGATCGCGCGATGGTCATCGGTGATATCCGGCTGGTCGAGAAGTCCGGCGGCAAATCAGGCCATTGGCAGGTGGACTGACGAAATGGCGTTGCTACCGGTAAAGGATGCATTGCATCAGCTACTGGAAAACGCCCACAAGCTGGGTTCTGAAACCGTTCCCGTCGGCGAAGCGGCAGGAAGAGTTCTGGCGACCCCGTTGGCCGCACTTCGCACGCAACCGCCCTTCCCGGCGTCAGCCATGGACGGCTATGCCGTGCGCACCGATGATCTACGAACCGTTCCGGCTACACTGCAGGTTATCGGCGAGGCTCCGGCCGGTCATGGCTATTCCGGACGCGTGACCGCCGGTCAGGCAGTCAGAATTTTTACCGGCGCACCGGTGCCCGAAGGTGCCGACGCCATTTTGATACAGGAAAATGCGAAAGCCGGCGCAGACGGCACGGTTACCGCCATTTCTACTGTAGAGCCGGAAAAGTTTGTTCGCCGAGCCGGGCTTGACTTTACCGAAGGCGAGACGCTTCTGGAAGAGGGGCGAAACCTCGACGCAGCGGCACTTTCGCTCGCCGCGGCTGCAAACCATGCAACGCTGCAGGTCGTAAGGCGGCCGAAACTGGCAATCCTGGCGACCGGTGACGAACTGCTTCCTCCCGGCTCTAATCCCGGCCCGGACCAGATAATTGCGTCAAATTCCTACGGTGTCGCATCAATCGCCGCGCAACTTGGCGCGGAGATCGTCGATCTCGGCATCGTTGCCGATAACAAGGCAGAGATCTCCACAGCAATCGAGACTGCGCGCCATCACCACGCCGACGTGATCGTCACGCTTGGCGGCGCCTCAGTGGGCGATCATGATCTGGTGCGCGAAGTTCTGGAAGAGCTGGGCATGCAGCTCGATTTCTGGCGCATCGCCATGCGGCCCGGCAAACCCCTGATGGTTGGGCGGCTGGCTGACATTCATGTGCTCGGTCTTCCGGGAAATCCGGTCTCCTCGATCGTCTGCACCCACCTCTTCCTGGTGCCCTTGCTTTCGAAACTCGGCGGCACGCAGTACCGGCCGGATGTTCGAGCTGCCAATTTGGCCAAACCTTTGGCGGAAAACGATGAGCGCGAGGATTACATCCGGGCGCGGGTAACCGCTTCACCGAACGGGCTGGAAGCGCACCCATTCGGCAAGCAGGATTCATCAATGCTCAAAGTACTCGCCGCAGCCAATGGGCTGATCATCAGGCCCGTCCGGGCTCCTGCTGCGGTTGCCGGTGATGAGTGCCAGGTGTTGATGCTGCGCGATCCGGAGTGACCCCCAAGAATTCTCAATCATCCTTGAGATTCGTCATGCGTTTGGCCTGGCGATTGCGGTAACTCGTCGTCAGTTCCAGTGGCACATCGTTTTCATCGTAAATGCCGATCATGATCCCGCGCCGTCGTGACGCGCCACGCATCGCCTTCAACTGGGCTTCGCTGCGGGTGGTTCTTTGCGATGGCCGCCGGGCCCAGCTATGCAGTTTTTCGTAGAGGCTCGCGATAATTTCTTCATGGTCGGGACTTTCGCCGAGATCGACCAGTTCCTGCGGATCGTTTTCCAGATCAAACAGCATAGGCCGGAACCCGCCCTCAAAGTGCATCAGTTTCCAGCGCTTGGTTGCGACCATGAACATCACGGCTTCACGCACTGAAACCCCAAGCTGCTCTGCAACTGGCGAACCCGAATAGTCGTACTCGCAGATGGCAAACTCACGCCCGATCTCTTGCTCATTGCCATGCAGCCACGGCAGCAGTGACCGTCCTTCCAGAACGTGGCTGACCCCTGCGGGATCGCCGCCGGCCACCTGAAGAAATGTTGGTAGCAGATCGATGCATTCGACAAGTTCGTCGCAAACTGTGCCCCGGGTTGCGTCTGCCTCCGGCGAAGGGTCGTAGACAATCAAAGGGACCTTCGTGGATGTGTTGTGGAAGAACATCTTCTCACCCATCCAGTGATCGCCCAGGAAATCGCCATGGTCGGAAGTGACGACGATCATCGTGTCGTCCATCCTGCCCGTCTTTTCAAGCCAGTCAAACAGCTTGCCCATCTGGTCATCACACTGCTTGATCAGTCCCATATAGGCGGGGATGACAGCGTCGCGCACCTCCTGGCGGGCAAATACATGCCCGAGCGGGTTGTCCATGAATGCCTTGAGTACCGGGTGCGCGTTGTCGAATTCAGCTTCCGTGCGGACCGGCTGCAAAATGTGCTGACGTCCAAACATGTCATGATAGGGAGCCGGAACCACATAGGGCCAATGCGGCTTGATGTAAGAGAGATGGCACAGCCACGGCTGTTCGGCTTGCTCAATAAACTCCATCCCCCGCCGTGTCAGGTACGGTGTTTCGCTGTCTTCCCCGTCGATGTTCGCCGGGCGAACCGCGTTCTTCAAAAACCACCCGGAAAGAACGTTGCCATCCTCGTCGATGCCGGAATTGGCGTAGTCGTGCCAAGGGTCGTCACTGTCATAGCCTTTTGACCTGAGATAGTCGTCATATTTCACCATGCTGGTGTCTTCGTATTCGCCGTCGGGACCATGCGCTCGAAGGCCGTCATCGCGTTCGAAAACATCAAAACCGCATTCGGCCACCCGTGCTCCGATCAAGCTGTCCGGCTCCAGGCCGAGCCTAGCCATGCCGTCCGCGTCGGCTTTCATATGGGTTTTACCGACGAGCCAGCATCCCATCCCCGCTTGGCGCAGATGGTCTCCCATTGTCTTCTCACCGACCTTCAGGGGTATGCCATTGTTCGATGCGCCGTGGCTGTGAACATAGCGGCCAGTGTAAGTCGACATGCGCGATGATCCGCAAATTGGCGACTGGATGTAAGCGCGGTCAAACCGGACCCCGCGTTCTGCGAGCCGGTCAATGTTCGGCGTATGAAGGTGCGGATGGCCGTAACAGCTCAGATAGTCCCATCGAAGCTGGTCGAACATGATGAAAAGAATATTCTTAGCGCGCGCCATATCGCCCCTTTTGAACAGCAAAGGCTAACCGGTGGCCTTTTCCGTCATTGTCCGTTCATGCGCAATCCCCTACTGCGCCTCATATCGATGTGCCGAGTGTTTTCGCGGCAATTCTCAGTCTGCGGTTCCCAGGATCCAGTCCGCTGCAGCCACCAGATCATCAAGGACGACTGTGGGCTCCGGGTCGAGATCCCTCTCCGCACCTGGAACATACTTACCGGTCCGAACCAGAATTCCCGCTGACAATCCCGCTGCCAACGCACCCGATACGTCGGCTTCCGCGTCGTCCCCCACCATTGCGACGTCTTGCGGCGCCAATCCCATATGAGCAACTGCGCCTTGGAAAAAGCCGGAAGCCGGCTTTCCCAAAACGATTGCCGTTTTCTGTGAACCATATTCAAGCGCCGCGACGAAGGCGCCCGTATCAAGACTTATTTCGCCCGAATCATCCTTGAAGGTTCTGTTGGCAGCAAGCGCGACAAACTCGGCACCGTCACGCAATAGATGAAATGCTTCATTCAGCGTTCGATAGGTAAATCCATCACCGGCGTCGCCTACGATCACAGCGACATCCTTGCTCGCGTCACCGGGCTCGACGCCAGCAAAATCTTCGGCGAGATTGGGATGAATTAACAAATGCGGTTTGAATGAGTGCGATTTGAGATAATCGCATGCCGCCTGGGCTGGGGTGAAAAGCTCAGCTGCATCAACCGGGATTCCGAGCGAAGCCAACTTGTCCAGAATTTTCCGCTTCGGTGTCCGCGTGGTGTTGGTAACGTAGCGAATTGCCAGCCCTGCCGACTTCAACCGATCAACCGCTTCAACAGCCCCCGGAAGTGGTTGATCGCCGACGTAAATTACGCCGGAGATATCAAGCAAAACACCCTGAAATGCCATTGCCGCGCCTCCACCGGTATGCATTCCCACCAACTGGCAAATAGTTGGTACTGCCGCAGATCGCCCCTTTCATGCCTCGGGAGGCATCATTTTCCGTGATTTGCAACAGCCTTGCCTGTCCGCGACGACCGGTTTTCCATGAAACTCACCCGCAAGTGGTCTGCTGCCGCTTTCGCAGCGGGCCCGGGATTGGCCGAAAGCGTCAGACCCAATGCGTACTCGCCAAGTTCGGGCAAATCGAATTCTTCATCTGCGCAAATGATCGGGTCGCTGATTGCAGACAACGGCATTGGAGCGACAGCCAGGTCGGCAAGAATTGCTGCCTTCTGCCCGGATATGTAGGCGCTCTGGAAGGATATCCGGTAATCGCGGTTGCGCGCTTCCAAACCCTGCAACGCAGCTTTGCGCCACACACAGCCATCCTCCCATACCGAGACGGGCAGCGGATTGCGCGTTCCGGCGCACCCACCCCGCAATCCGGCCCAAACCAATGGTTCGCGAAGCAGGATTTCAGCCGAATCATCCCCCTGAAAACCGCCCTCGCATGTGATCATCGCCAAATCCAGATGCCCGCGCTGCACAAGTCTGATCAACTCGTCGGTATTCTGCACGACCACGCTGACCGTAATTCCTGGATGACTTTGCGCAAAACGCCTCAACATGTCAGGCAGGAAACGCTCCGAAACATCGTCGGGCGCGCCAAGGCGCACTTCGCCCGAAATGTCCGGTGCCACAAACTTTGCCACAGCCTCTCGATTGAGGGCCAGCAACCGTCGGGCATATCCGATCAGCATCTCGCCATCAGCGGTGAGCGATACGGAGCGTGAATCACGAACAAACAGTGATTTTCCAAGCACTTCCTCGAGCTTTTTAATCTGCATCGAAATAGCCGAAGGCGTGCGATAGACGGTATTGGCTGCAGCGGTGAAACTTCCCGTCTCGGCAATTGCCACAAATGATCGCAACACATCGAGTTCCAGCAGCGGTAACGGGTGGTTGATTGGCGCGTTCATTTTCTATCTTTCAATTTTTCTTACAGATAAGTTCATATCATTTCGTTTGATTGAAATCAATATTCCTTCCATATGTCAATCCACGGGTCAGGCAAAAAGAATGATCTGCCCACGAAAACCGAGGAAAGGAGAAATCAAATGTCCTGGTTATCGAGATATCGTGAATACCTGCAGGAACGGCGCATAGCGCTGGAGAACGCGCGTACTTACCGTCACGTCCGCTCCCTCCCCGAAGAAATCCAGAAGGATATCGGTTGGCCGGATGCTTCGGAAGCGCGGAAAATCCGCGACCGGGCCTGACTTCCTGGATCGGTGGCCATGCGACAGTTGCATAGCAGCCGTTCAATTCCGGCATAGCCGGTTAACACAAAGTTATCTCATTGTTTTTAATGGATAAAATCGAACAATGCAAATGATGGAAATACGACATGTCGCATTTCTGTTCACGCGCTTCGCATTTCCATCTTCAACCCCGAACAATGAGACCTATTTGAGCGTTAGAAACCAGCCCTCAGGCAAGCGCACATAAGGGCAGCCCCTGTGGACACTAACTGCAAGGAGAATGTCATGAAATTTTTTGCTCGTTATTTCGCATCCGCAGCTCCGTCAAACCTGACGACGGCCATTGAGCGCAAGCGCCTTGCCGACACAATGCCGGGGCAGACCGGCGCGGTTGTCGCAGCCCGCCTTGGCTACACGCTGGGCTAAGCCAGAAATTTACTGTCCTCCCACCGAAACCCCGGAGCAACTGTTCCGGGTTTCGTTTTTTTGTCGTCCAGTTTTGACAACCGATCCGTTGCATCTGGCTCCCACGGATTGACAACGAGACCAATTCCTGTTGTCCCTCCGCTGGACTATTGATGATGCTTGCCTGAAAGCATCTCACTTGGGAGGAGCAGTTGAACGTGCACCCAGACGTTCAATCGGACACGCGAAGATCGATCGTATTTTTCCTGATCCCGGACTTTACGATGATCGCATTCGCCACCGCCATTGACCCGCTAAGGTCGGCAAACCGGATGCTCGGCTTCGGAGCATACAAATGGCGCCTCGCCAGCCTCGACGGCAATCCGGTCATGGCGTCCAACGGTGTAACCTGCGCCGTGGACACCTCGCTTGACGAAGAGCGCCGGCGCATGGCCGGCAGCGAACGTCCTTCGATGGTGGTCGTGTGTACCGGAATACACGTTGAGAATTATGCCAACAAGTCGGTCTATGCGTGGTTGCGTGAAGAATACAATCGCGGTGTTTCAATTGGCGGTCTTTGTACGGGTGCATATGTACTCGCTGCGGCTGGATTGCTGAATGACAAGCGCTGCGCGATCCACTGGGAAACCCTTCCCGGCTTTGCTGAGAATTATCCCAAGGCCGAGGTTTACTCCGATCTGTTTGAGGTCGATTCGAATATTTACACCTGTGCTGGCGGTACCGCCTCACTGGACATGATGCTGAAGCTGATTGGCGATGATTTTGGCGACGATCTGGTCAACCGGGTTTGCGAACAGGTTTTAACCGACCGTGTAAGGAGCCCCGGGGACCGCCAGCGCCTTCCGCTGCGTGCCCGGCTTGGCGTTCAAAACTCCAAGGTTGTGTCGATCATCGAACTGATGGAAGCCAATATCACCGAGCCGCTTTCGCTGCTGGATATCGCCGACCATATTGGCCTGTCGCGCCGGCAGATTGAGCGTCTTTTCCGTCAGGAGATGGGACGATCGCCAGCCCGCTATTATCTCGACCTTCGCCTTGATCGCGCCCGCCACTTGCTTCTGCAGTCGGCATTGCCGGTGGTGGAGGTTGCCGTTGCATGCGGGTTCGTTTCCGCTTCCCATTTCTCCAAATGCTACCGCGAGCTTTATTCCCGTACGCCGCAGCAAGAGCGGGCAGACGGCAAGAAGTATCAGATCGCCGAGGCATGACGCCTACCGCCCGTACTGCATTTCCCAAAGTTTTTCGCCAATCAGGCAATCATAAGCGCCGCCCGTCTGGTGGAAACCGATGAGTTGCGGGCGTTTGTCCTTTGCACTGGAAGGAATCCGTCCGGAAAGTTCCAGGACGAGTTTGCGCCGAACCGCCGAGGCGAACTGGTCCCAACCAACCACGGGCAATACGAACGAGCCAGGACCACCAATGACGCACTCCTGATAATAGCTGTCCAGGTCGTCGATATTGAATACACCCATCAAACCGATCTGGGTCATGAGCGGCAGTCCGTTTACAATTATTCCCCGCTCCACTGTCGCATCGCGCGCCCGCGTCACGATGGGCCCGTCATTGTTCGGTCCGTCCCCTGAAATATCAATAATCTTGCGGCCTGAACTGAAACCGTTTTCCTCAAACAATGATGCAGAGAAAGCTAGCGCCCCGGATAGCGATGTCCGCCGCCATCCGGACCGCCGCTGGGATTTCAACCGGCCTGCAAACCGGTCCGCGTCATCTGCAGAAGCGATCAACTGCCACGGAATCACAACGACTTGTTCGCCAAAACCGGCCCATTCAACAAACGTCATCGCCACACGACCTTGAATGCCGCTCAGCATGGCGCTGACGACCGCCGGATCGCGCAGAGCACTGGAGTAGCCTGCGCGCTGGATTTCAAGCTCTTCCGGCATCATCGACAATGACAGGTCAACAGCAAGGACCAGCTCTACATCCACAGGGATGTCTTCGGCGGAGCGAGCGGAATTGGTCGTCCCCAACAGAAATATGCTCAGCAGAAACGCAGCCATGAGCCGGTGCATTTGTGAAGATTGATCCAACATGGCCGTTTTGACCAGCACAAAAGGCCGGTTTCACGCAAATGTAATGACCGGAAACTCGTCGCGCGTTCAGCAGATTCTTTGGTTGACCGGAACAAAATTCCGGGGTCGATTGCTTTCTAACGAAATTATCTTGCCGCCCGAAAGGATCCAATATGCCGGTTTCGACGACTTGTATCGGTGCCTACCCGAAACCTGATTACGTGCCGATGATCGACTGGTTTCAGATGGAGGGAGGACTGACCGACCGCTCAGTTGCTGTCACCCGTCAGGCAAACGAACTTGAGGAAAGTGAGGAAGTCGAAGCGCTCTACTCTCGCGCCACAAGGCAAGCCATTGAAGATCAGGTCGCTTGCGGCATCGATGTTCCGACCGACGGCGAACAGCGCCGCGAAAACTACATCCATTACCATTGCCGGCATCTGACCGGCTTCGATTTTGAGAACCTGACTGAACGAACTTTGCGGGACGGCGCTTATACGACCGAACTGCCGACGATCAAAGGCCCGATTACCGCTGCAGGCGATCACTTTCTTGACCGTGATTTCCAGGTGGCCCAGAGCTACACGGACAGGCCGGTCAAAATCACGGTCCCCGGTCCGACAACAATCATGGATACCAGCGCGAACACCCACTACGAGGATGAGCGCCAATTGGCGTTCGATCTGGCCGACGCGCTGAACTATGAAATAAGGGCGCTGGCGGCGGTGGGCTGCAAATTTATCCAGGTCGATGAACCGCTGTTTGCCCGCAATGTCGATCGGGCGCTCTCCTATGGTGTGGAATGTCTTGACCGTTGCTTCCACGGGATTCCGGATGATGTCACCCGCGTCATGCACATGTGCTGCGGATATCCGGGCCATCTGGATGACGAGGAGTATCACAAGGCCGATCCACAATGTTATTTTCAGCTCGCACAAGCCGTCGACGCCTCGACCGTTAACCAGATCTCGCTGGAGGACGCCCACCGCCACAATGATCTGTCATTGTTGGAGAAATTCTCCAGCTCCACCGTCATATTCGGCTCTGTAGCGATCGCACAGAGCCGCGTGGAAACGGTGGAAGAAATTGCCACCCGGCTTTCTGCGGCCCTTCAACACATCGACCGCGACCGGCTTGTGGCCGCACCCGATTGCGGCTTGGCGATGCTCGGCCGCGACCTGGCGATGAAGAAGCTGACAGCGCTGTGTGAGGCGGCGACGGCGGTTTGACGCTGGCTTCAAGCGCCTTCGAGAAAGTAGTAAATGGTCAAGAAAACACCGAAGGCTATCACCAATATGCGCAGAATGTACTGTGGAACGGCTTGTGATAAAGTTGCACCGAAATAACCACCAGCTGTCGCTCCAATCACCATTATCGCTGCATGTGGCCACGAGACCGCGCCACTGAATACATAGACCAGCACAGCCATTAAGCTAATCGCGCTGACGACCCCGTTTTTTAATGCGTTCGCTTCATGGAAATCTTCGTGTCCGTTCAAAATCAAGGCAGCTAGCACAATCTGCCCAAGACCCGCGCCGAAGTAGCCGCCGTAGAGTGAGAACACGAACAAAATTGCCACCGGAGCCCACGAACCGCGGCCTCCCGTATCACGTTGTGAACGCACGACCAGACGCCGCAGCGCCGGTGCCGTGGCAAACAGCAAAGTGGCAAGTCCCATGAGATAAGGAACCAGAGCAGCAAACAGGTTGCCGCCCAAATAGAGCAAAGCGACAGCACCAATGGTTCCGCCGATCACGCCAATCATTAGCGGTGGCCAAATCTTCTTCCCAAGCGCCCGCAACTGATTGCGATAGGCTGGCAAGGCGGCAACATTGGCCGGAAATAGCGCCACCATGTTGGTTACGTTGGCGACAAGCGGCGTCAAGCCGGACCAGACCAGCACGGGAAAAGTAAAGAACGTTGCACCGCCGGCAACCGCGTTCAGCGCGCCGGCCAGAACGCTGGCCGTGAACAGAAAAATCGCAGTCTCGATGCTTACAGTCAGCACTTGCTTCTTCATCCAGGCGAACGGGTGGGATCTCCCGCACAGTCAACGAAGCATGCCGCGAATAACCGCATGAAATCAATGTAGTCCGGCGTGCGAATTTTCCGCGACGACAGCTAGGTGCGCGGCTTCAAATTCTCCGGATCGTAAAGCGGTTCATAGCCGACACCGGCGACGGTTACAGGATACTGTTCGCCGAAATACTCGATTTTGAACTGTGCACCTTTCTTCGCCTGTTCGTGCGGCAGGTAGCCGAGTGCGATGTTCTTGCCGATGGTCGGGCCATAAGCGATCGACGTCGTATACGAGCGCCGCCCGAGTGAATCCACCAGCGTTTCACCGCTTTCGGGATCAAGGATCGGGCATATTCCGACCGGATAGCGCGCCACACCGGTTGAATCGACATTCTCGTCCATCACGAATGTGCACAGCACCGCCGGCTGATGCTCTCGAGCGCGGTATTCAACATGCTTGGCCTTGCCGCGGAAATCCGCCTCCTTGACTTTTGGACGAGCCAGATCAGCTTCGTAGAGATTGTACTCTGTCAGCAAATCGGCGTTTTGAAGCCGGAGGCTTTTTTCCATGCGGCGGCTGTTGGCGTAGGTCTCCACCCCGAACACCATGACATCGTGTTCGCGCAGCGCATCCCACACCGCCAGTGCTTCATCATAGGCCATGTGCAGTTCCCAGCCCTGCTCACCGACATAGGAGATGCGGAACGCACTGACATCCACACCGGCGATCCTGATCGGCTTGATTGCCGCGAAGGGAAAATTCTCATGGCTCAATCCGTCCGGATCATCCACGACCTTTCGCAGCGTCGCCCGCGCGTTTGGCCCCCATACACCGATGGTGACATTCTCATCGGTAACGTCCGTTACAGTGACGTCGAAGCCTTTTTCATCGGCCACCCGTTTCATGTAATTGAAATCTCGGGGACCGGCGTCGGCGCCGTCAATGACACGGCAACGGTCTTCCATGCGGAAAACAGTCAGGTCAGCCCGCACCATGCCCTCATCATCTAGGAAATGGGTGTAAATGCCCTTCCCCACCATGTTGTCGCCACCGATTTTGGCAGCGCACAACCACTCCATCAGCGCCACATGGTCCGGACCCGTCACATCGTAAATCGCAAAATGCGACAGGTTCACCATGCCGACATTTTCGCTCATCTCCAGATGTTCGGCATTTGAGACACGCCAAAAATGTCGATTGTCCCACTCGTTTTCGCGCAGCGGTACACGATTGCCGTATTTTTCCAGCAGATGCTCATTGGCCGCGTAGCCATGGGCGCGCTCCCAGCCGCCGAGTTCCATGAAATATCCGCCAAGCGCCTTTTCGCGCTCATAGAATGGCGAGTGCCGGATGCTCCGTCCCTTGGAATAGGGTTCGCGAGGATGCACCGCGGGATTGTAAATCTTGAACGCGCTTTCGTAGCAGCGGCCGTGGATGAAATCCTCTTCCATCTGGTGCGGATAGAAGCGCGAAAAGTCGATCGCAGCATGATCGATATGCGTCCGCCCGTCGGTCATCCAGTCGGCAACCAGCTTGGCCATGCCGGGCGCATCTTTCACCCAGATGGCAACCGCATACCAGAGGCCCCGCACGTTCTGCGACTCGCCGATTGACGGTCCGCCGTCGGCAGTCACCTGCAACAACCCGTTGAACGAATGCCGCTCGTCATAGCCGAGCTCGCCAAGGATCGGCGTCAGCTCAATTGCCCGCTCAAGCGGCTCGATGATCTGTTCCATATCCAGATCTCGCTGCGATGGAGAAAGCCGCGCCTCCTCCTTCTCCAGCAGGTCTCGCGGATGGCAAAGACGAGGATCCTTTTCTTCGTAATATCCCCACTCGATTTGGCCACCCTCGGTCGATTTGGGGTCACCGGTATCGCGCATATAAGCCGAATTGCCCTGATCGCGCAGAAGCGGCCAGCCAATCTCCTTGCCCGTGCCTGCAAACTCTTCATAGGGACCGAAAAATGTCAGGGGATGGTCAACCGGCATGACCGGTAGGTCTTCACCGGCCATCTGCGCAATCAGCCTTCCCCACAGTCCGGCGCACACGATCACGTAATCGGCTTCGATGGTTCCGCGATGAGGTACCACGCCCCTGATGCGGCCATTTTCAATTTTGAGAGACGTGGCGGGGGTGTTTGTAAAGGGTTGCGATTTTTCTGCGTCAACCCACCCTGCACACCGCTTACCTGCGGCCGGTGCCGAGCCCCGAACAACCAACCCGGCATCCGGGG
>JBFOMG010000050.1:0-46510 GCA_040830725.1 Rhizobiaceae bacterium | reverse complement strand
GGCTCAGAGCCGACTTTCGCATTCCCCTCTCCGATCCAACTCCATACACGCAATAGTCAAAAGTGGAGCGGGACACCCGCCTGCTATGGGGTGTAGAAACCCCATCAGAGGCGGCTGACATCAGCCCTCCTCGATTCCCGGGATTGAGCGAGCGGCTGGCCCGCCGGCCCGCATCGACGACCGTATGAATCATCAGCAGACTTCGAAGGGCCTTGTGCGCGGATCCTCGGGTCAAGTCCGAGGATGACGGTGGCGATTATGCAAGTCACACCCGATTAACCGAAAATCCCCTGAAATGAGCCAGTTGCGCAGTTTTTGACGCCTTGCACTCCGCAACCCCCGTCCTTATATACGCCGCAACGCTGCTGCGGGGGTCGCAGTGGCCTTTAAAAACATCCTGTTCAGGGGCTGCAAACGGCACGCCGCAAGGGTCCGACGACAGCCTGCTTAAATGGAGAATGACATGTCAAAAGTTATTGGTATTGACCTGGGAACCACCAATTCCTGTGTCGCCGTCATGGACGGCAAGGACGCCAAGGTAATCGAGAACGCCGAGGGCGCGCGAACCACCCCTTCCATCGTGGCTTTTTCAGACGACGGCGAGCGCCTCGTCGGCCAGCCGGCCAAGCGCCAGGCGGTCACCAATCCCGAAGGAACGCTGTTTGCCATCAAGCGACTGATCGGCCGCCGCTTCGATGATCCGATCACCAAGAAAGACATGAAGCTGGTCCCCTACAAGATCGTCAAGGGCGACAATGGCGATGCCTGGGTCGAGGCCGACGGCAAGAAGCAGTCGCCGTCGCAGGTCTCCGCCATGATCCTGCAGAAGATGAAGGAAACCGCTGAAGCCTATCTCGGCGAAAAGGTCGAGAAGGCCGTCATCACCGTTCCGGCCTATTTCAACGACGCCCAGCGCCAGGCCACCAAGGACGCCGGCAAGATCGCCGGCATGGAAGTGCTGCGCATCATCAACGAACCGACCGCTGCCGCGCTCGCCTACGGGCTCGACAAGAAGGACGGCAAGACGATTGCCGTCTACGACCTTGGCGGCGGCACCTTCGATATCTCCATTCTGGAAATCGGTGACGGCGTGTTCGAGGTCAAGTCGACCAATGGCGACACCTTCCTCGGCGGTGAGGATTTCGATATGCGCCTGGTCGAATATCTGGCCGAGGAGTTCAAGAAGGACCAGGGCATCGACCTTAAGAACGACAAGCTGGCGCTGCAGCGGCTGAAGGAAGCCGCCGAGAAGGCCAAGATCGAATTGTCGTCTTCCTCGCAGACCGAGATCAACCTGCCCTTCATCACCGCCGACCAGTCTGGCCCGAAACACCTGACCATGAAGCTGACGCGGGCGAAGTTTGAATCGCTGGTCGAAGACCTGGTCAAGCGCACCATCGACCCCTGCAAGGCGGCGCTGAAAGACGCGTCGATGAAGGCGGGCGAAATCGACGAGGTTATCCTTGTCGGCGGCATGACCCGCATGCCGAAGATCCAGGAGATGGTAAAACAGTATTTTGGCAAGGACCCGCACAAGGGCGTCAACCCGGACGAGGTGGTTGCCATGGGTGCGGCCATTCAGGCAGGCGTGCTGCAGGGCGACGTCAAGGATGTGCTGCTGCTCGACGTCACGCCGCTGTCGCTCGGCATCGAGACGCTGGGCGGCGTGTTCACGCGCCTGATCGACCGCAACACCACGATCCCGACCAAGAAGAGCCAGACATTCTCGACGGCCGAAGACAACCAGTCCGCTGTCACCATCCGGGTCTTCCAGGGCGAGCGCGAAATGGCGGCCGACAACAAGATCCTCGGCCAGTTCGACCTGGTCGGCATTCCGCCCGCACCGCGCGGCGTGCCGCAGATCGAGGTCACGTTCGACATCGACGCCAACGGCATCGTCAACGTTTCGGCCAAGGACAAGGGCACCGGCAAGGAGCACCAGATCCGCATTCAGGCGTCCGGCGGCCTTTCCGATGACGACATCGAAAAGATGGTCAAGGACGCCGAGGCCAATGCCGAGGCCGACAAGCAGCGCCGCGAGGCGGTCGAGGCCAAGAACCAGGCAGAGGCGCTGGTGCATTCGTCGGAGAAGAACCTCGAGGAATATGGCGACAAGGTCTCCGACGAGGACAGAAAGGCGATCGAGGACGCGATTGCCGAACTGAAGACCGCGCTTGAGGGCGAGGATGCAGAAGATATCAAGGCCAAGTCGACCGCGCTTGCCGAAGCTTCGATGAAGCTCGGCCAGGCCATGTATGAAGCAAGCCAGGCCGAAGCGGCGGAAGCTGACGCAGCCGCCGACGCCGAGAAAGACGGAGACGATGTCGTAGACGCCGATTTCGAGGAAATCGACGACGATGACGACAAGAAGAAGTCGGCCTGACGGCACTAGGACAACAGGTCTCCCCGGCGGAAAGTTCGGGGAGACTTTTTTCTGATCGGGCAGGCGACAATGGCCAAGGCTGATTTTTACGAAACGCTGGGTGTGGGCCGCGACGCGGATGAAAAGGCGCTGAAAAGCGCCTTCCGCAAGCTGGCGATGAAATACCATCCCGACAAGAATCCCGACGACAAGGACGCCGAAATCAAGTTCAAGGAAATCGGCGAGGCCTATGAGTGCCTGAAAGACCCGCAGAAGCGGGCCGCCTATGATCGCTTCGGCCATGCGGCGTTTGAAAATGGCGGCCCGGGTGGCTTTGGCGGCGGCGGTTTTTCCGGCGGTGGATTTGCCGACATTTTCGAGGACATTTTCGGTGACATGATGGGCGGCGGGCGCCAGCGCCGTTCGGCCAATGGTCGTGAGCGCGGCGCTGACCTGCGCTACAACATGGAAATCTCGTTGGAAGAATGCTGGTCCGGCAAGACCGCCAAGATCAATGTGCCCACCGCAATGCCGTGTGAGGAATGTTCCGGTTCCGGCGCCAAGCCGGGTTCGTCACCGACCACCTGCCCCATGTGTTCCGGCGCCGGCCGGGTGCGGGCCGCGCAGGGTTTCTTCTCGGTCGAACGCACCTGCCCGCAATGCCACGGCCGCGGTGAGACGATCTCCGATCCCTGCGCCAAATGTTCCGGTCAGGGCCGGGTCACCGAAGACCGTTCGCTGTCGGTCAACATTCCGGCCGGCATCGAGGACGGCACGCGCATCCGGCTGGCGGGCGAGGGCGAGGCGGGACTGCGCGGCGGGCCGGCGGGTGATCTTTATATCTTCATCGCCGCCAAACCGCACGAGTTCTTCCAGCGCGATGGCGCCGATCTTTACTGCAAGGTGCCGCTTTCGATGACAACGGCCGCACTTGGCGGCTCGTTCGAGGTTACCACGCTCGACGGCACGCAGACCCGGGTGAAGGTTCCCGAAGGCACGCAAAACGGCAACCAGTTCCGCCTGAAGGGCAAGGGCATGCCGATTTTGCGCCAGCCGCAAATGGGCGACCTGTATATCCAGGTTGCCGTCGAAACGCCGCAGAAACTCTCCCGCCGCCAGCGCGAACTGCTTGAAGAATTTGAGAAAATCTCCTCGAAGGACAATTCGCCCCAATCGGCCGGATTCTTCAATCGCATGAAAGAGTTTTTTGACTCAATCAGTGAATAAGCCGGCGAATTAACCATTCGCCGCACAATCACCGTTTTCTCACCCTACGTCAGATGATAAATTCATCTTGTGGTTGGGGCTTATGCGGATTTGGATGACCGTCCGCTGCGGAAAGAGGATTGAAGATGCAGCAGTTCCGGCGGCGTTTTGCCGAGAAGTTCGACGAGGAAGTCAAGTTTTTCAAGGGCTGGATGGATGGCCCGAAAGCCGTTGGCGCGGTGTTGCCGACCAGTTCGATCACCGCCCGGCGCATGGCATCCGTCATCAATCCGGGGTCCGGCCTGCCGGTCCTGGAGCTTGGCCCCGGCACCGGTGTCATCACCAAGGCCATCCTGCAGCGCGGAATTGAACCGCAAAACCTCTGGTCGATTGAATATTCCGCCGATTTTGTCGACCATCTGGAGCACGAATTTCCCGACGTCAATATCATCCATGGTGACGCTTTCCAGCTCGACAAGGCGCTGGGCCGCCACCGCGACCTGACCTTTGATTCCGTCATTTCGGCGGTGCCGATGCTGAGCTTTCCCATCGAGCGCCGGATTTCAATCGTCGAGGACCTGCTGGACCGCATTCCCGCCGGCCGGCCGATCGTGCAGATCACCTACGGCCCGCTGTCGCCGGTGCCTGGAAGGCGCAGCAACTTCAGCGTCGAGCACCACGATTTCGTCTTCCGCAATTTCCCGCCGGCGCAATTGTGGATCTATCGGCGGAACGCGGCTTAGGGGGTGACCGGGGCGTGGCGCGGCTCAGCCCAAATCCTGCCAGCAGATAAAGATCGGATCCTTTGCCTTGGAATATACCGCATGGTGAGCGGTTTCCGAGGGCTCCTGATGTGATCCGAGTAGCGCGACCGCCTTGTCGACCTGCGACCGGTCCTTGAACGACATGATGACAAAATAGCTGTGGTCACGCTCAGTGTCCGTATCCATGGGCGTGTCACTCTGCCGTTCACCGATCTGACCGCTGCCTTCAACCAAGTCTATACTCTTCATATAATTGACAAAATCGACGTAGGAGGAGCGGAAGGATTCAAGGTCGATCCCTGGCTTCAGATTAAAGCAGGTCAGCATATGAAACATGTCGATTTCTCCCCTTTCCGATCTCACGGGTTTCAGCGCCACAACAAACCATTCACCCGCCCGCCAAGCGGCTGCTGCCGGCGGGCCGGCTGGATTGCTGTCAAATCGAAGCGATCCGGTGGAGGTTCGGGCAACGCGATTTGATCGAACACTTCAATCGGCGGATCGTAGTCACCAGTTTAACCGGATGATTTTGTTTGATCTATAGCCTATATTCTTATCTGATTATTCAAGGAAATTAAACAATGAATAGCTTGCCGCCATTGGATGTCGCAACATTCGTTGCAATCGTCGATCACGGATCGTTACGGGCAGCGGCAGCTGCTTTGGATGTAAAGCCGCCAGCGGTCAGTCACCGCCTCAAGCGGCTTGAAGAGGCTGTCGGCGTTCCGCTTTTGCTGCGCACCACCCGATCGGTCGAACTCACAGAGGCGGGACGCCGGTTGTTTGAGAGGTCCAGATCCGCCCTTCTCGAAATATCCGAAGCGGTATCCGACGCGCGCCGCACCAGCGAAGTTCCCAATGGCGTGCTTCGTATCGCCCTGTCGCACATCGCGTTCCGCTATACGCTGCATGACTCACTTACCGGGTTTTGCCGTCGCTATCCGGAAATTGGCCTGGATCTGTCCTTTGATGACCAGCTGGTTGATCTGGCTCGCGGCGGGTTTCACGCGGGAGTTCGCGAAGGTCATCTGCTCGACGAGAATATGATCGCGGTCAAGATCACCAAACCAAGGCGCGTGGTTCACGTTGCATCGCCTGAATATCTCGATCGAATGGGCCGTCCGTCGATGCCCGAAGACTTGCTGGATCATGAGTGTATTCTGTACAGGTTCGGAACGACGTCCCGTATTCTGGAGTGGAAGTTCAATACTCCCGATGGGCCGACGACGATCGATGTGAAGGGCAAGATTTCCGTCAACGACCAGAATGCGCGCGTCGATGCGACACGCCTTGGGCTTGGCATTGCCTGGTTTGGCGAGCGGGTTGTGGAACGGGAGATACGAAACGGTGAGCTTGAAGTTGTCCTGTCGGACTTCGCCATTGAGCGTCCGCCGTTTTATCTGTATTTCCCGCGTGAATATGCGAAGCTGAAAATCCTGAGAGTGTTGATCGATCACCTGAAATCCAAAATCGATGTCGATTGACATGGCATTGAACCGCGACCTGACCTTTGATTCCGTCATCTCGGCGGTGCCGGAAAGCGCAGCAATTTCACCGTCGAGCATCATGATTTCGTCTTCCGCAATTTCCCGCCGGCGCAATTGTGGATCTATCGGCGGAACGCGGCTTAGGGGTGGGTGCCGGCCCGGTCGCCTCGCGGTACATTCACAAAACGAACTTCAGTCCGTGCCCGGTTTCTGTTTCAACTGGATGGGATAAGTGTAGTTTGCGCCGGCGCACAATAGTTCCGGTAAGGTCTGCTCAGCAAACCAACCGGAATTTAACAAACCACATGAAGACATCTATAGTTGCCGAGTTATGAGTTTCGAACATACTTCGGCAGTAGTAGCAAACGGAACGGAACTTGCGGTCCATCAGACCGGTGATGGTGATCCGTTGGTTTTTGTGCATGGTGGCGTTTCCGACCTGCGGACCTGGTCTGGCCAGGTTGATGCTTTTGCAGAGCATTTTCAAACCATTCTCTACAGTCGGCGGTATCATTGCCCAAATGAGGCCATTCAGCCGGATGCCCCGGATCCAATCCAAACACATGTCGAAGATTTGTCGGCACTGATCACGACGCTGAACGTTCAGCCGGCGCACCTGATCGGGCATTCCTGGGGAGGGCTGATCGCTTTGATCTGTGCAATGCAACGGCCTGAAATCTGTCGAAGTCTCGTATTAATCGAACCGCCGGTGGTTTCGATGCATGTATCCATCCCGCCAAAAATCAGCCAGATGATCAGATTGTTTGTCAGTTCGCCCCGATTGGCGATTGGCATTGCAAAGCTGGGTGGTGGCGCCCTGGCGCCTGCTGAAAAGGCTTTTCGAAGAGGTGACGACAAGGCCGCAATCGAGCTGTTCGGACGCGGCGTTCTGGGCGACAAGGCGTTTGATTCGCTGTCTTCCGAACGGTACCAGCAAGTTTGGGATAACCGGGGACCAGACCGCGCGCAGGCCCTGTTCAAGGGGTTCCCTGACCTGATCGGCGCAGACTTCTCCGGAGTTGAATGTCCGGTGTTGTTGGTATCTGGTGGCGAAAGTCCGGCAATTTTTGGACTATTGATGGATGCACTGCAAACTCGCCTTCCAAGTGCCGACAGATGTGTAATCCAAGGGGCTTCGCACATTGTTCACGAAGATGCACCGGAAGAATTGTTTTCGGCGGTGCTCGGGTTCCTCGGACAGATCCATTAAGGCCCCCGAAGCGGCTGTTCAGCCTCCCCCTTCATTGCACCTCTCCACACCCTGTAGTGGCAAGTGGAACGGGTCTTCCGCCTTTCACCATGTCACCGGCACGGCGAATTCGCGACCCGCGAACCGGCTGCTCACTCCCCGGCTTTTCAGGAATCCCCTGAAAGGCCGTTTTCATCTGTGGTGCCGTTTGTGCGTGGACCCTCGGGTCAAGCCCGAGGGTGACGGTGAATGGGGGTGCGTTGAAGCCAATCGCCGGGTTCGGCGATTGGCGTCGGCCTTTAACGCAGGTCGTCATCCTCGGCCTTGAGCCGAGGATCCCTGGCTGACGGAAACTGAGGGGCTGTTCGTGCCGCCGAGGTTTCGGCGGCGAGGTGAAGATGTGTGCGGAGGCGCGGTGCCAATCTCTCCCCTTGAGGGAGAGAAAGTCTTTTCCTGCGCTTACGAGGACCTTGTCCGAGTAAGTGCTTGGAAAAGACCAGAGAGGGGGCATTTGAAATGGGGGAATGACCCCCTCTCTTGCGATTTCTGGCACTTAGCCTGCGCAGTGTGCTCGGCTAAGGCGCTGAAATCGCTATCTCGCCCTCCAGGGGCGAGATAGGCGCGGCGCGCTCTCTGCCCAACCGGCGCAAGCCGCAAGGCCGACCGGCCGTCCGAGCTTACGCGAGGCCCTCGCGGAGGCGGCGGCGAAGCCGCCCTGCCGTGAGCGAAAAAACGGGAGACTTTCGTTGGAAGACTATTCATTCCTGCGTGATTTGCTGGAGACCTGGCGGTCGACCACCGACTGGGTCAAGGCCGTGGTGGCGATTGTCATACCGGGGCAAATCGTCTTTCTGATCCATCAGGTGCTGCGCTTCCGGTCCGAACAGCGGCAGATGCTGATCGACGAGCGCGAGGCGATGACAGAACAGCGCGTGCGGAAACTGGCCGAAGCCGAGTTCTGCCGCATCATCGCCGAGATGGAACGCGCGCGGCGGGATGGGGGTGAGCCACCGCGTTTGCCCGAAGGGACTCAGCCATGAGGCGGCACCAATCTCCCCCCTTGCGGGGGAGATGTCGGCTTTGCCGACAGAGGGGGGTGAGATGTCAGCGTCAAGGCACCCCCCTCTGCCCTGTCGGGCATCTCCCCCACATGGGGGGAGATCGGCAATTGCGCCGTCAGCGCGTGCCTTTCCGCAAGCGGTTTCGGAAAATCTGGCGTCGGGCGCGAAATCTTCGCCTTTCTTGAGTGTATGAAGGGCGACGTCACTCCCCGCCGAAACGGTCGAGCACATTGCGGGTAACCTGTTCCACCTGAATGTCTCTGCGGGTAAGACCCATGATCCATTCGCAGGTGGCCGCGGTGAAGACTTCGCCTTTGCCCCGCTTCCATGAGATCATCACACCGTTGCCGCGGGTTGACGCATCGACGGTGGTGTCACTCACCTCGCCGAAGATCGCATAAGCCTTGGCCTCCGCATCCGTCCTGCCGATATAGAGCGTCTCGCCGAAGACCTGATTGTCGGTCTCCACATTGGCCGCCAGTCCCATGCCGAGGATCTCGATATCGGTGGAAGCGCCGTCCTTGCCGGTCGGGTAAGGCAGCCCGTCTTCAAAACGGTAATCCAGACCGTCGACCTCGTAGCCGAAGATACGCGCTTCCGATCCCAGAATATCTCCGTAGCCGAGCCTGCTGCCGGCAAACGCCCAGTGGCCGGGCCGGTAGATCGTATAGCCGGCACTGCCGCGCCCGGCGCAGTTTCCAAGCGTGGCATAGACCCCGGCAATTCCGTTGACGCCGAAGGTCGCGGCACCGGGTCTTGATACCGGTGGCAGGTCCCAGGCCGACGTCACCAGATGCTGGTCGCTGCCGCCCATCAACGGATCGCTGTTTGCCACGGTGTGTTTGTAGCAAACCTGTTTGCGGCCTTCGTCCTCGATGCGGGTTTGCCAGAGGAAATTGCCGGCAAAACGCGCCACCCGCCCGCCATCATCGACGAAGCGCTCGACGGCATCGCGCATCGAAGCGCTCCAATATTCGTCATGTCCGACGAAGATCGCGCACCGGTAGCGATTCAGCAGCTGGGGATCCCGCTCCAGGTCATGCTGTGTGGCAAAGTCCAGCCGGTAGCCGATTTCCTCTGCCCACACCGCAAAATGGCGCTCATAGCTGGCCCAGCCCGCCGAAGCGTATTTCTTTGAGAACCCATAGGAATAAGCCCACTCCATATAAGGGTAGCGAACCATCTCGCCCGGTCTTGGCGGCTGTTCCGTCAGCGCTCGCGGCGCGCCGGGCGGCAATTTGCAAAACCCGCGCGTCCACGGGCGCTGGGTCGAGACGACAGGGGAAAACTCATTGCTTTCAGGGCCGGTTATGCCTTCGTAATGGTTCGATCCTCCCCAGCAATTATAGGCAAGCCAGGTGCCGGTCGCGCAGACAAGCAGATAGGGCGGCGGCTCGGCGGATGCCTGGTGGCGAACAACAAACAGATGGTGTTCTTCCACCATGTCATCACCCCGGCGCGCCCGGAGCGTGACCAGATAGCCGCCCGGCAGCCAGTCTTCCGGCACGGCAAATTCGTAAGCCGATGGCCAGTTGCACCCGTTGACCGAGCAGTCCGTTGGTGTTTCGTGATGAACGCCGGGCAGATCCTCCACGCTGAGAACGGGAACGTATTCCGCCCCGTCACGTCCGATCTCAAGGTCCCATGTATCCGCGGTGGTCGACACGTGAAGCGAAACCGTGTCACCGGGAGCGTAGCTCATTTCCGCCGTGTAACCCCAGATTTCCAGTACCGCTTCATCACGGGCAGGCCCGATATAGTAATGATCGAGAATGTGGCGGGCGCGGGCTCGCGTGCGCGGCGTGATCGCCGGACCGGAACCCTCTGTGTGAGTTTTGTTCATGGCTGCACCTATTCCGGCAGGTAATTTCGCGACCAGGATTGACCGGCCGCACCACTGTCTATCAACGCTTCGATCTCGCCGGGCTGATATCCGTGCCGCTCCAGGATCGCACGAGTGTCAGCGCCATATTTCGGCGCCGGTCCCGGAATGGAGATATTGGCCTTTTGCGGTCGCACAGCATTTGGCGCCACCAGGTCGACCCACCGTCCCATCGGGTGCTGGTCGTGGCGGATTGCCCTGAATGTCGCAGACGTCAGATCGATATTGCCGCCCGATTCCGGCTGCAGCGAAGCATCGCGTGTCTTCAGAAGCGAACCGAGCGGCACGACCGAACTTGAAGTGCCGGCAAATCTGCTGGCCCAGAAGTGCGCCGGGTGGTGTGAGAAACGTTGCGCCAGCAATTCCTCCAATGGGCGTTCACCAGCCCCGGCAAGGTCGGCCAGTTCGGGAACCTGATTCAAGGCCTTTTCCTTCTCCGTCGGCGCGGCAAAAAACATCCATCCATCTCTGGCTTCATAGCAGCGGTAGAAAGGCCCCCATCCGCGCGCCTGCCGCCCGGATGGCTCGTCAAACGGTCTGCGCCCCTCATGATCATACATGAACTGCGCCTGTATCAGTTCGCCCGCCGCTGCCAGTGACGCGCGCGCAATCCCGCCCCTGCCGGTCTGCCGCAGCCATTCAAGCGCCCCGCCAAGGGCAACGCATGCGCAATAGCCGGTCAGCGCATCAATCGTGCCGAAATGGGCATGTTCCTCAGGCGTGTCCGGTCCTCCTCCAAAGCGGGTCATCACACCGGTTGCAGCCTGCGCCAGGTCATCATAGCCAAGATGGTCGGATTTGGGTCCTCTCAAAGGACCGCCGAAGGCATCAAGCTGCACCAGGATCAAACGCGGATTGATATCCGAAAGCCGCGCTTCGGTCAGACCCAGTGCGTCACGTTGTTCGTCGGTGCCGTTCATGGTGATGACATCGGCTTCTTGCACAAGGCGCCAAAACGCCTGCCTGCCCCTCGCATCACCCAGATTGAGCAAGATGCTTTCCTTGCCGCGCTGGGCATGCAGGCCGAAAACCACCGCGTTCCACGGATCAACAGATGGCGAAACCGGCTGGACGAGCGTCACCTCAGCGCCAAAACGCACTAGCGTGGAACCGATCGTCGGTCCGGCAATGACATTGGTGAGATCGACCACTTTCAACCCGTCGAGCCAGCCCCCGCTGCCATTCGCGGAAACTGCGGTGCGTGGCGCTTCCGCCAGCAAAGCATCCACATGCCCGCCAAATTCGCCCGGTTCGGGGCCGGGATGTTTTAAGACGGCTTCTTTATCATCTGCCAGCCAGGCGACATTGCCCATTTGCCGCATCGCGCCGTAACGCGGGTCATCGACTTGCAGGACCAGGCCGGAGGCCAGCGCATGTGGGTCGCCAAGCCACTCCTTGGTGCTTCGCTGCGTAGTCGCCGGCGCCTTGGCGGCCCCGAACAGTTCCTCCCATTCGCCGGAAGGGCGTTTCAGGAACGCTGCCTGCATGGCATTCGACAGGCGGGCCCGGTCCGCCGGTCCCACGGGATAGTTTCGCAAGGACCATTCGGCCGGCCAGTCCGAGCGGTCGAGATAGGCATCAAAATCCGGCAGTTCCGCCAGCAGATCGGTCAGCCCCAATACCTCCAGTACACGGCGCGGATGCGTATCGATAGAACAGGCCACCACATAGAAGCCACGCCCGTCAGCACAGCGATAGGTGCGATAAAACGGATCGAGGAATTCGGAGAGTTCCGCAAAGCTCAGATCGTTTGGCAATCCCATCTCTGCCCGGCGTTCAAGTTCCAGTTCACGGGGCGATTTGTAGCGGTCGGGATAATCTTCGATCTGCTCGCAATTATAGACCAGTCCCTCCAGAAGTGCTGAAGCAAGCGGTACCTCGATATGGTCACCGCCAAGTCGCTCGCGCGCGCCAAAGGCAAACAGCACGGACATCGCGCCAAATGCAGCGCCATAAGCCGAGGCAAGCCCAAGCGGCGTAAAGGACGGATTGATGCCCATCAGGCGGCGATTGAGCCCCATATCCGTGAACTGCCCGGTTTTGGCTGCGATAATCGCCTCCCATGCGGGAAGATCGCACATTTCAGGATCCCCCGATGCAAATCCCGGGAGCGACAGCGATATGATGCCGGGATTGGCTTTCGCCAGATCGGCATGGCCAAGCCCCAGCCGGTCCATGACGCCGGGCCGGAAATTGTCGATCACCACATCGGATCTGGCGGCAAGTTCAAGCGCCGTGCTGCGATCCTGCCCGGATTTCAGATCAAGCACCAGCGAGCGCTTTCCCCGCGATAGCATGTCAAATGCAGGATCTTTCCAGCGCGGACCGCCGGGTGGATCGATCCGGATCACCTCCGCTCCCATGTCCGCCAGCATCATTCCGGCCAGCGGCCCGGCAAGATAGTGGCCGAAATCGAGCACACGAATATGCGATAAGGGGCGACGGCTCCCCATGTTCACCTCAGGGCTGATCCGGTTTCACGCAGTCATGACAATGACCGTAATGCAGATCAGCCGGGATCAGTTGCAGAAACCCGCCGCCGCCGCGCTGTTATACGACAGGGCGGTACTGCCGAGCGGGAAAGTGGATTGTAAGAATTACACCCCGATGCCCCGGTCGTTCAGCGCATCCTTGATCTCGGTCAGGATCGCCGGGTCGTCGATGGTGGCCGGCATTTTCCACGGTTCCTGATCGGCGATCTTCTGCATCGTCGCCCGCAATATCTTGCCCGATCGGGTCTTCGGCAGCCGCGCCACCGGCACCACGGTCTTGAAGGCGGCGACAGGGCCGATCTTGCCGCGCACCAGTTTGACCACTTCGCCCTCGATGCTGCCGTCGTCGCGGTCGACCCCGGCATTGAGCACGATGAAGCCGCAGGGAATCTGCCCCTTCATGCCGTCGGCAATGCCGATGACAGCGCATTCGGCCACGTCGGGATGTTCGGCCACCACTTCCTCCATCGCACCGGTCGACAGGCGGTGGCCGGCGACATTGATGATGTCGTCGGTGCGGGCCATGATGAACAGATAGCCGTCCTCGTCGATAATGCCGGCATCGGCGGTCTTGTAGTAACCGGGGAACTCTTCGAGATAGGATTCGCGGAAACGGGTCTCGGCATTCCACAACGTCGGGAAATTGCCGGGCGGCAGCGGCAGCTTGACGACAATGTTGCCAAGCGTTCCGGCGGGCACCGGATGGCCGGCATCGTCGAGCACCGCCATGTCGTAGCCGGGCATTGGCACTGTCGGCGAACCATATTTGACCGGCAATTGCCCGAGCCCGATCGGATTGCCGGCAATCGTCCAGCCGGTCTCCGTCTGCCACCAGTGATCGATCACCGGCACGTTCAGTTTCTGCTCGGCCCATTTGATGGTTTCCGGGTCGGCGCGCTCGCCGGCCAGGAACAGGGTGCGCAGGCACGACAGGTCATAATCGCCCACCAGCTTGCCCTCCGGATCCTGCTGCTTGATGGCACGGAAGGCGGTCGGTGCGGTAAACAGTGCGCGCACATTGTGCTCGGAAATGACGCGCCAGAAAGTGCCGGCGTCCGGCGTGCCGACTGGCTTGCCTTCAAACAGGATCGTTGTCGCACCGTGCAGAAGCGGCGCATAGACGATATAGGAGTGTCCGACGACCCAGCCGACATCGGAAGCGGCCCAGAACACCTCGCCCGGCTCGATGCCGTATATGGCGTTCATCGTCCATTTGAGCGCCACCATGTGGCCGCCATTGTCGCGAACCACGCCTTTCGGCTGCCCCGTCGTGCCGGATGTGTAGAGCACATAGAGCGGATCGGTTGCCGCCACGGGCGCGCAGGGAACTTCCCGGCCCCTGGCTTTGGCGACCGCCTCGGCATAATCGATGTCGCGCCCGTCGATCATGGTCGCCACCTCTTCCTCGCGCTGGAAGACGATGCAGGCGGACGGTTTGTTTGCCGACAGTTCGATGGCCTCGTCCAACAGCGGCTTGTAGGCGATGATGCGGCCCGGCTCGAGGCCGCAAGATGCCGAGATGATCAGCTTGGGCTGCGCGTCGTCGATGCGGGTGGCAAGTTCCTTGGCGGCAAATCCGCCGAAAACGACCGAATGCACCGCGCCGAGGCGTGCACAGGCCAGCATTGCGAAAGCCGCCTGCGGGATCATAGGCATATAGATGATCACCCGGTCGCCCTTGCCGACGCCTGCATCGGAAATGACTGCGGCCAGCGAGGAGACTTCATCAAGCAGTTCGGCATAGGTATAGGATTGTTTGCGGCCGGTTATCGGGCTGTCATAGATGACCGCCGTCTGATCACCCCTGCCGCCCGCAACATGCCGGTCGATGGCGTTGTAGCAGGTATTGCACTCGGCTCCCGCAAACCACTGACCATAGACGGCGCCGTCCGGATCAAACACCTTTTCGGCTGGTTTGAACCAGTCGATATCAGCCGCGGCAGCGGACCAGAATGCTTCCGGGTCCTGTTTCCAGCCAGCATAAACATCGTGATATCGGGAAGCCATTTCTACACTCCTGATCCGGCACCTTCGTTTCTTCGAACAAATTCTTACACAAGCCCAAATTGGGCGTCCATTTGACTATTGGTGCAAGACGTTGGGTGTATGCATCCAGACCGGTCGCATTCAGGACCGGTGCGGGGTTGACGCGGAGCTGATTTCGATGGCCTTTGCGCGCAATGACCAAGTTACTCTCTTTCCTCGTCATCGGCATGATGATCGTGCATCTGATCCGGCCGCTTGGCTTGCCGGGGCTGAAAAAGCGTTCCGATTTCTGGAAAATCGCGCTGGTGGCGCTTGCCCTGATATCGCTGACGGTGGTGTTCCGGCCAGGCGGTTGAACCGGACAGGCTCTAATCCCGGTCCTGCAATATCTGGCTGGCAAGGTGCCGGGCCCAATATTCATAGCCGGCCGCTCCGGCGTGAAAACCGTCACTTGAAAAGCCCTCCGGCGTCACTTCCGGCAGGCGGTCAATGGCGATCGCGCCGCGTTCAGCGCACAGCCGGGCGCCAAGCTTGTTGAACGCCCGGGACCGGATCTCCAAAAGCGCATCCATCGGCGACGGCAGCGCCGGTACGTCGCGCATGTCGAGCGCCGGCGACCAATAGATCGCGGCGTGAGGAAAACGGGCGGTCAGCGCATAGATCAATCCGCCGAATTCGCGCTTGAAGCGCGACAAAGTGTGAAAGTTTTTCACGTCATTGGTGGCGATTGAAAGCGCAATATGGGTCCAGTCCCCCGGTTGGAGATTGGGAACCACTTGATCCCTGATCTGGCCACTGGTGGCCGAATTGAATCCGGCGGTGCGCCAGGTGACCGGACGGCCGGTATCTTCGTTCAAAAACCGCGCCAACTGGCTGCCGAGATTGTCGCTCGTCTGTGTAACGCCGATGCCGACTGCGGATGAATCACCCAGGATCAGCAGACGGAATTCTTCACCCTTGCCCTTCAGCCGGCCGGTTTGCGGACCGGTGGGCGGTGGCATCCGCTCGGTGCGCAGTCGCACGCCGAGGCCTTGCCATATGTAGACTGGCAGTCCGAACCAGGTGAGCAGAAGTTTCAAGCGGTCCATGGTATTGGCTTGAAAGCGGTAATGTCGGGCAAAAGTTCGGCCGGAGTTCACTCCGGCCGATCCTATTTGTGGTCGATGTCAGATCGCGTCAAGCAGCCTGCTCAAGTTCAGCCTGCCACTCGCCCTTGGCGGCGAGGCCGTTCATGCGCGCGCGATGAGCAAAAGCGCGCTGGCCGGCAGCGATATTTTCCGCCTTGCCGTTCCAGGCCTCCAGCGCGGCAGCCTGCAGGGCGCGGCCATAGGAGAAGGTCAGGTTCCACGGCATGTCATAGCCGGCATTCATCGCCGACAGATGTGCCGTCGCCTCTTCGCCGGACTGGCCGCCCGACAGGAAGGCAATCCCCGGAACGGAGGCCGGAACGGAATTGCGGAGCACGCGAACGGTTTTTTCCGCCACCTCGTCGACCCCCGCAGTGCGGGCATTCTTGCCGTCAATGATCATGTTGGGTTTCAGCACCATGCCTTCGAGCCTCACACGGGCTTCGTAAAGCTCCGCAAAAACGGTCTTGAACACCCACTCCGACACCTCGGCACAGCGGTCGATGGAGTGATTGCCGGGATTGCCGTCCATCTGCACTTCCGGCTCGACAATCGGCACAATGCCGGCCTCCTGGCACAGCGCCGCATACCGCGCCAATGCGTGGGAGTTGGCCTTGACACCGCCCCATGTCGGCAAACCGTCAGCGATTGAGATGACCGCCCGCCATTTGGCGAAACGCGCGCCCAGGCCGTAATATTCTGCCAGCCGGTCCCGCAGGCCATCCAGCCCTTCGGTGACTGTTTCCCCGTCATGGCCGGCAAGCGGCTTGGCACCCATGTCGACCTTGATACCAGGCACAGCGCCGGCAGATTTGATGAGCTCTGCAAGCGGTGTGCCGTCCGCGGCCTTCTGGCGCAGGGTTTCGTCAAACAAAATGACGCCGGAAATGTGCTGCTGCATCGCTTCGTTGGCGCGGAACAGCATCTCGCGATAGTCACGACGGTTGTCTTCCGTTGATTCCAGATTGATGCTGTCGAACCGCTTCTTGATTGTTGCAGAACTTTCGTCGGCTGCAAGAATGCCCTTGCCTTCGGTAACCATCGCGGCAGCGATGTCTTCAATGCGCTCTCTCATGTCGTGCCTCCTGATAAAATCCTTGCGCCGCAGATATCAGATGCCCGGCAGAAACGGAATGGCCGGACGATATTCTCAATCGATTGAATATCGTATCTTGAACACTTTCCTGATGCTTCCTTAATAGACGGGTTAAGGAGGCCGCATCATGCGGATGAACAGGCTAACCGATCAGACCTTCTATCGCGATCCGTTTCCGGTTCTCGCCGGCCTTCGCGATGAAGCGCCGCTGCTGCGCACCAAAATCCCGATCATGGGCAAGGTCTGGGTCACCACCACCCATGCCGCCGCGGTCGGCGTTCTGAAAGACAGCGACACGTTCACGCAGCGCTCAGCCAAAGGAGGCATTGCGGGGTTGCAATGGTGGATGCCGCGATCGTTGAAAGTGCTGGCAAACAACATGCTGACGTCGGACGGCGATGAGCACAAACGCTTGCGCACGCTGGTCGATGCGGCGTTCGCCCGGCGCAATGTCGTCGCCATGGAAACCGATATCGAGGCCGCGGCAAACGAACTCGCCGATCAGATGGCTGCTAATGGCCGGGCAGATATCGTCTCCGGTTTCGCCCGTCAGTTGCCGCTGCTGGTCATCTCCGATCTCCTCGGCCTGCCCCGCGGGGACAGGGACTTCTTTGTCAGAACGGCAAATGCGTTTTCAAGCGTGACCGGATTGATGAGCTTCGTTGGAATGTTTCCGGCACTTAGGCGGCTGTCAACCTATCTGGACGGCAAGATTGCCGAGACGCGGCAAACCGGCGGCAGCGGATTGATCACCGAACTGGTAAGCGAGGCCGAAGACGGCCATGCCAATGACGAGGAGTTGCTGGCCACCGCATTCCTGCTCTTGATTGCCGGTCACGAAACGACCACCCATTTGATTTCCGGATCGGTAAAGGCGCTGCTGGACGAACCGGACAAACGGGCCTGGCTGGCCGAAGATTTCTCCAGACTGGATCTGGCGGTCGAAGAATTCCTCCGTTTCATTTCGCCAGTTCAGATGACCAAGCCGCGCCACGCGCGTGCGGCCACCAATATTGAAGGCGTTGCGGTGGCAAAGGGCGAACTGGTGGTGCCGCTGCTTGCCGCCGCCAATGCCGATCCCGACGTGTTCGACCGGCCTGAGAAGATGAAACTCGACCGCCATCCCAATCCGCATATCGCCTTTGGCACCGGCGTGCATTTCTGTCTTGGCCACCAACTGGCAAGGCTGGAAGCGAGGATCGCCCTCAAAGTGCTTTTGCAGCGCTTTGCGGACATGCGTTTTTCAGTTCCGCAAGATCGTCTTCGCTGGCGCAAACGGGTCGGATTGCGCGCCTTGACGAAATTGCCGGTGAGGCTTTCCTGAACGGTGATCGGTTGACAGATTGCACCCGGTGGGCCACCTCGCAGGCAACGAATTCAGATTCTGCCGCCAATCCGGAGGAACCTTGTTGAGCGGGTACTATTCATCGCCCTTTGACCGGCGCAAATCGGTCGCGGTCACCGTCGGCGAAGTCCATGTCGGCGGCGATCATCCGATCGTCGTGCAATCGATGACCAACACCGATACCGCCGATATCGATGCAACGGTTGCGCAGGTCGCAGCATTGCACAAGGCCGGCTCGGAACTGGTGCGTATCACCGTCGACAGGGATGAAAGCGCGGCGGCGGTGCCGAAAATCCGCGAACGGCTGGACCGGCTGGGTGTGAATGCGCCGCTCATTGGTGATTTTCACTATATCGGTCACAAATTGCTGGCCGACCATCCGGCCTGCGCCGAGACGCTGGCCAAGTACCGCATCAATCCCGGCAATGTCGGGTTTCGGGAGAAACGAGACCGCCAATTCACCGATATTGTCGAAATGGCGATCCGCCATGACAAGCCGGTCAGGATTGGCGTCAATTGGGGTTCGCTGGACCAGGAACTGCTGACCCGGTTGATGGACAGGAACCACAAAGAGGGTTCCCCGCTCACCGCACAACAGGTCACCCGCGAGGCGATCGTGCAATCGGCATTGCTGTCGGCTGAACTGGCAGAGGACATCGGTCTGGCCCGAAACAGGATCATCCTGTCGGCCAAGGTCAGTCAGGTACAGGATCTGGTCGCGGTCTACACCATGCTGGCGAAGCGTTCCGATCACGCATTGCACCTCGGCCTGACCGAAGCCGGCATGGGTTCGAAGGGAATTGTCGCGTCTTCCGCCGCAATGGGCATATTGCTGCAGCAAGGGATCGGCGACACGATCCGAATTTCGCTTACGCCGGAGCCCGGCGGCGACCGCACGCGCGAAGTGCAGGTGGCGCAGGAATTGCTGCAAACCATGGGTTTCCGGCAGTTTGTGCCGGTTGTGGCCGCTTGTCCGGGCTGCGGCAGGACAACCTCGACCGTGTTTCAGGAACTGGCAGAGAAAATCCAGTCGGATATCCGCACCAACATGCCGGTCTGGCGCGAAAAATATCCCGGTGTTGAAGCACTTTCCGTGGCGGTCATGGGCTGTATCGTCAATGGCCCCGGCGAATCCAAACATGCCGACATCGGTATTTCCCTGCCGGGAACCGGCGAAATGCCGGCAGCGCCGGTGTTCATCGACGGCAAGAAGGCAAAGACCCTGCGCGGTCCGGCAATCGCCGAGGAGTTTCAGCAAATGGTCGCCGACTACATAGAAAACCGCTTTGGCGCTGGTTCACGCCCGGCGTGAAGAATGATTTGATTTGTAAGCAACAGCGCATGCACTATATCGTTGATATTGTCCCGTTCAGGTTGCGTTCAGAAAGAATTTGTTAACCGTACTTTCTTTCGCATCGAACAGGCACCGCCGCCTGACGATTGCGACGGTGCGAAACACCGGACTACGGGGAGAATGCAATGAACCTGACCAAAGCTACCATGCTTGCTGCCCTGACCGCTGCAATCGCGATTGTGCCGCTGGCATCGGCTGAAGCGCATAAACGTCACCGTCATGGCGGCGACGTTGCCGCAGCCATTGCGCTGGGCCTGTTTGCGGCGGGTGTGGCAAGCCGCGCCCATCGGCACCACCACATATATCGCCATGGCCGCAACTGTTATGGCCTGCCCTATCGCGCCTATCACCGCTGCGTACGCGGCTACCGCTATCGCGTTCCGCATGGTCACTATCCGCACGGTTTTCACGGCGGATGGGGCGGTGGAAGGCACATTTTGAAGAACGGCCGGTAAGCCTACGAGGTTCTCGCCGCGGTGAAGATCGCCGCGGCGGCAAGCGTCCCGGCGTGTTCTCCAAACGGCTCAAGCACACCGATGGCTTGGTTGACCAGGCCTTTTAGCTGCATCCTTGCCCATTCCTCACCGTGCATGGCGACCAACGTTGCTTTGCGCGCGGCCGCGTCCTTTTGTGTCGCCTTGCCCATGTTTGACACATCGCTGGTCTCGTCAAGCAAGTCGTCGGCGAGTTGAAAGGCAAGTCCGATGGCCGAACCGAATTCGCCGAGCCGCTCCCGGTCGGCAGGTGATGCCCCGGCGGCAACCGCACCGGCCTCGCAGGAAAACCGGATCAATGCGCCGGTTTTCATCGCCTGAAGCCGGATAGTGCTTGCTTCATCCGGCGGCGTTTCGGCCGCCTGCAAATCCAGCATCTGGCCACCGGCCATGCCGCCCACGCCAGCGGCGCGGGCCAGCATTGACACAAGCGCTATTCTGCGCTTGCCGGGCAACTCAGTTTCCGGCGAAGCAATAACATCAAAGGCGAGTGTGAGCAGGCTGTCACCTGCCAGAATGGCGGTCGCCTCGTCATAGGCCTTGTGAACGGTCGGTTGGCCGCGGCGTACATCGTCGTCGTCCATCGCCGGCAGATCGTCGTGAACCAGCGAATAGCAATGCACGCATTCCACCGCCGCGGCGACGCGCCAGATCGCGTCGCCCTCGAATCCGCACAGCTTTGCCGATTCGACCAGAAGAAAGGGACGCAGCCGCTTTCCACCGCCCAGCGCGCCATGGCGCATGGCGTCGACAAGTCGCCGCGGGCGCTCGATCTCACCTTCAAGCGCCTTGTCGTCCAGAACGGTTTCCAGCTCGCGCTCCAGCCGTTCGGCGGCGTCGGCAAGCAGGTCGCGAAAGTCAAAGTCAAGCTGCATGCCCGGCTCGATGGCCGCAAATTGGCTTGCGGTCAAGCCATGGCAATCGCTCTGGAGTGGTTGCATGCTGTTCGCCGCGTCATTATTGCCTGCAGTTGACAATAGCGAGACGCGAAACTTGGCAAAGGCGAAAACAGGAAAACCGGCCCGGCGCAAGGGTGGCAAAGCGAAGTCCGGGAAAAAATCCCGTTTCTCGCCGCGGACCCGCAAATGGTTCAAGCGCAGCGCCATTGTTGTAGCCGGTCTAGCATTTCTGCCGCTGGTGCTGACCATTCTCTACGCCGTGCCGTTCGTGCATCCGGTGTCCACCTTGATGTTGAAGGACACCGTGACGCTTGCGGGCTACGACCGGCGCTGGGTTGATCTTGAAGATATAGCGCCCGTCCTCGTCCATTCGGTCACCATGTCGGAAGACGGCCAGTTCTGTTCCCATCACGGGATTGATCTGGCAGCGCTGAACGAGGTTATCGAGGACGCGCTGGACGGCGAAACGGTGCGCGGCGCCTCAACGATCACCATGCAGTCGGTCAAGAACCTGTTTCTGTGGCAGGGCCGCTCCTATGTCCGCAAGGCGCTTGAGGCGCCGCTGGCCGTGATGTTCGACCTGGTCCTGCCGAAACAACGCATCATGGAAATCTACCTCAACATCGTCGAATGGGGGCCGGGCATCTATGGCATCGAGGCGGCAGCCATGCATCACTTCGGTCGCCCGGCTGCGAAGCTGACAAGCCGGCAAGCAGCGTTGCTGGCCGTCACCTTGCCCAATCCGAAACTGCGCAATCCGGCAAAGCCGACGAGAAAGCTCAACCGGCTTGCCTCGATCATCCAGAAACGCGTCCACGCGGCGACCAGCCATATCGCTTGCTTCAGATGAGTTTTCCGGCCGCCGCGGAAGGCGAATTTTTTTGAGCAGCGGTGCTGGTAAAACACCGCCGCGCAGTGTATAGGCACGCGACTTTCATGAATTGATGGCGAAGCAGGTCACCCGTCAGGTGGGACGAACCGCTTTCGCCGAGAAGACCGGAGCAGGACCAATGGCAGTACCGAAGCGAAAAGTATCCCCGTCGAAACGCGGCATGCGCCGCTCGACCGACGCATTGAAGAACCCGACCTATGTTGAAGACAAGGACTCGGGCGAACTGCGCCGTCCGCATCACATCGATCTGAAGACAGGCATGTATCGCGGCCGCCAGGTGCTTGAGCCGAAGGAATGAGGCTTTTGTAGATCGGATTTCGAAAAACCGGTGCGTTGCGCCGGTTTTTTTGATTGCGGTGTCGGATATCAGGCCTTGACCACCGCTCTGGCAATCCCATTATGCGGCGCGGCACGCCAAAACCCGAGGAGGCAGTCCATGTTCCACATTCCGCTGCTGATCATCCCGTTCATTCTCTACAATCTCGGTCTGGCCGGCGTGTTCGGTGACGGCGATGACGGGCCATGGGATATGGAAGTGTTTTCCCTTCCGATGATGTCGGGTGGGACATGGTCGATGACACTGGCTGATCTGTTTATCCTTATTGCGCTGGCGCTGTTGTTCATCGAAATCATCAAGGCAACCCGGACATCCAACAAATCGGTCATCGACCACCTGTTGTCGACCTTCGTGTTCATTGCGTTCCTGGTCGAATTCCTGCTGGTCCAGGGGGCGGCGACTTCGCTGTTCTTTGCACTGGCGGCGATATCGCTATTTGACGTGCTTTCCGGATTCACCGTGTCGATCAGGGCGGCCGGCCGGGATATCAATTTCCAGTAAGATGCGTGATCTCCAGCTTCCCGGACGTTCACCCGTCATCGCCGAAAACGGCTTGGCGGCGACGGCGCATCCGCTTGGCACCGCGACCGCGCTTACAATTTTGAAGGATGGCGGCAATGCGGTCGACGCCGCGCTGGCGGCCGCGGCAACGCTTGCTGTCGTCGAACCGGCAATGACGGGAATTGGCGGCGATTGTTTTGTCATGGTCGCCGAACCGGACGGCACGGTTCACGCACTGAACGGCTCCGGCCGCGCCGGCAGCGGCGCCGATGCCGCCTGGTATCGCGAAAACGGGTTCGGCGCGATGCCCCAGACCGGTGTGCATGCGGTCACCGCTCCCGGCGCCGTGAGAGCTTGGGAAGCGCTGCACAACCGGTTTGCCACCCTGCCTTTCGACCGCCTGTTTTCAGATGCCCTTGGCTATGCGGAAGACGGATTTGCAGTCCACGACCGGGTGTCGGTGGATTGGGCGCTTGCAGCAGAATTGCTGGCCAGGGATGAAGGCGGCCGCAAGAACTGCCTGATTGGAGACAAGGCACCTGCCCCGGGTCAGCGGTTCAGGTTTCCCGCATTGGCAAAAACACTGCGGCGCATTGCGGCCGGCGGTGGGGAGGCCTTCTATACCGGCGAGATTGCCGCCGAAATCGCCAAAACCGTTCAGGCCGGTGGCGGGTTCCTTCACGAAGCGGATCTGGCTCAGACCTCCGCAGACTGGATAGACCCGCTGTCGGCTGAATATGGCGGGCAGGACATTCTCGAACTGCCGCCCAACGGGCAGGGCATCATCGCGCTTTTGATGCTGAACCTGATGAGAGAAACCGGATTTGCCGGCTTTCCGCCGCACAGTGCCGACCGGCAGCACATGCTGATCGAAATTGGCCGCGCCGCCTATTCGGTTCGAGATGCAATGGTGGCCGATCCGGCGCATATGAGCGTCAGCGTTGACGAAATCCTGTCGGTAAAATTCGCTGCCCGTCTGGCCGCCGGAATTGACCCGGTCAAACGAAACACCGATCTGAAACTGCCACCATTGCCTGATGCCGACACCACCTATCTGACCGTTGTCGACCGCAACCGCTTGGCGGTCTCCTTCATCAATTCGCTCTATAACGGCTTCGGTTCAAAGATCGTCACGCCCCAAAGCGGTGTTGTGCTGCAAAACCGTGGCGGCTGCTTCACGCTGCAGGAGGGCCATCCCAACGAATTGAAACCGGGAAAACGCCCGATGCATACGATCATTCCCGCTTTGGCGATGGAGGATGGCAAAACGTCGGTCTCGTTTGGGGTCATGGGCGGCTCCTACCAGCCGCTGGGCCACGCGCTTTTCCTGTCCAACCTGCTCGATCACAGCATGGATGTGCAGCAGGCAATCGATTTTCCGCGGCTGTTCTGGACCCCTGAAGGAAAACTGATCGCCGAAGCGGGGATAAGCGGTCAGATCAAATCGGATCTGCGGCACCGCGGCCATGACGTGATCGCTGCGCCACTGCCCATCGGTGGCGGGCAGGCGATCATCATCGACAACAAGAACGGCTTTCTTGTCGGCGGGTCGGATGCGCGCAAGGATGGCCTGGCCTTGGGGTGGTAGTTCCGGTCCGCCTTCAGCCCTTGCCCATCTTGTCGATTTTCTGCTGCATGGCGGCGATTTGCTCTTTCAACTCGCGCAGATCGTCGGTGCCTGATGGTTCCTCTTCCGCACCGGGCTGCTCTTCCCCGCCCTCTTCATCAGTCTGACCGGCGGCGGCAAACGGCGTGAACATGCTCATCGCCTGCTGGAACATCTCCATGTTTCGGCGGGTTTGCTCCTCAATCGCTTTCAGCGGCTCATTCATGGCGTCTATCGGCTGACCGCCAAACACGGAAGTCATCTGTTCGCGAATGCGCTCCTGCTCCTTGGAGAAGGTTGCCATGGATTGTTCCAGGTAGCTGGGCACCACCATCTGCATCTGATCGCCGTAAAAGGCAATCAGCTGACGCAGAAAAGGGATCGGCAACATGTTCTGGCCGTCCTTGTTTTCAAGCTCGAAGATGATCTGGGTCAGAACCGCGTGGGTGATGTCGTCGCCGGATTTGGCGTCCTCGACAATGAAATCCTCGCCCCGCTTCACCATCTCGGCCAAATCGTCGAGCGTCACATAGGTGCTTGTGCCTGTGTTGTAGAGCCGCCGGTTGGCGTATTTCTTGATCGTGACCGGATCAGAATTTTCCGGCATTTGAACTGCCTCCACTGAACAAAATTGCAGGTCTGGAGCAACCTTAGTCCGAAAACCCCGAATTATGGAAGCAAATTGTGCAATGCGGAATGGCATGCGTTTACCGCATATCTGCCGTGTTCGCCTAATTTCCAATTTGACTTAAGGAAAGGTTCGCGCGATTAGACGCAGGATTTTCTTCGCACCTGCAAAAAAACTGGAGACACCCATGTCTGCATCGAATGCCATTGTGATCGCCAGCGCGGCTCGCACACCTGTCGGTTCGTTCAACGGATCCTTCGCCAATACGCCTGCGCACGAGCTTGGGGCCACCGCAATCTCTGCCGCGCTTTCACGCGCCGGTGTCGAGGCCGCTGACGTCGACGAGGTCATCATGGGCCAGATCCTGTCTGCCGGACAGGGACAGAACCCGGCCCGTCAGGCTGCAATGGCTGCCGGAATTCCGCAGGAAGCCACGGCCTGGGGCCTGAACCAGCTTTGCGGTTCCGGCCTTCGCGCAATCGCCATCGGCATGCAGCAGATCGCTACCGGCGACGCCGATATCATCGTTGCGGGCGGACAGGAATCCATGTCGATGGCGCCGCACTGCCAGCACCTGCGTGGTGGCGTGAAGATGGGCGACTACAAGATGATCGACACCATGATCAAGGATGGTCTCACCGACGCGTTCAACGGCTATCACATGGGCAACACGGCGGAAAACATCGCCAACAAGTGGCAATTGACCCGCGACGAGCAGGATGCATTCGCCGTCGCTTCCCAGAACAAGGCAGAAGCGGCCCAGAAGGCCGGCAAGTTCAAGGATGAAATCACCCCGTTCACGGTCAAGACCCGCAAGGGCGAGACGGTGGTTGAAGACGACGAATACATCAAGCACGGCGTCACCATGGAAAGCGTCGGCAAGCTGCGCCCGGCCTTCGACAGGGAAGGCACGGTCACCGCGGCCAATGCATCGGGCATCAATGACGGTGCTGCCGCTGCGGTTATCATGAGCGAGGCGGAAGCCGAAAAGCGCGGCATCACCCCGATGGTCCGCATCGTTTCCTGGGCCACCGCCGGTGTCGATCCGGCGATCATGGGTACCGGCCCCATCCCGGCCTCGCGCAAGGCGCTCGAAAAAGCCGGCTGGTCCATCGACGATCTCGACCTGGTCGAAGCCAATGAGGCCTTTGCCGCCCAGGCTTGCGCGGTCAACAAGGACCTCGGCTGGAACCCGGACATCGTCAACGTCAACGGCGGCGCCATTGCCATCGGCCATCCGGTCGGTGCATCGGGTGCCCGCATCTTCAACACGCTGGTGTTTGAGATGCAGCGCCGCGGCGCCAAGAAGGGCCTTGGCACGCTTTGCATCGGCGGCGGCATGGGTGTCGCCATGTGCGTCGAGGCACTTTGAGTATTTGGAACGATAGGAAGAGCAAATGAGCAGAGTAGCATTGGTCACCGGTGGATCGCGCGGTATCGGTGAAGCGATTTCCAAGGCGCTGAAGGCCGAAGGCCACAAAGTTGCCGCCACCTATGCCGGCAATGACGAAAAGGCGGCCGCCTTTACCGCCGAGACCGGCATCAAGACTTACAAATGGAATGTTGCTGATTATGCGGCAAGCCAGGCGGGGATCGCCCAGGTCGAGGCCGATCTCGGCCCGATCGAAATTGTCGTCGCCAATGCGGGGATTACCCGTGACGCGCCGTTCCACAAGATGACACCCGAACAGTGGAATGATGTCATCGACACCAATCTTACCGGTGTCTTCAATACGGTCCATCCGGTCTGGCCAGGCATGCGCGAACGCAAATTCGGCCGGGTCATCGTCATCAGTTCAGTCAACGGCCAGAAGGGCCAGTTTGCCCAAGCCAACTACGCCGCGACCAAGGCCGGAGACCTCGGTATCGTCAGGTCACTGGCCCAGGAAGGCGCCCGGGCCGGCATTACCGCCAACGCGGTTTGTCCCGGCTATATCGCCACCGAGATGGTCATGGCTGTGCCTGAGAAGGTGCGTGAATCGATCATCGCGCAGATCCCGGCCGGTCGTCTCGGCGAGCCCGAGGAGATCGCCCGCTGCGTCGCCTTCCTTGCCTCCGACGACGCCGGTTTCATCACCGGATCGACAATTTCGGCCAATGGCGGCCAGTTCTTCTCGTAACCGGCTGGTCCATTGAGAGTTTCAAACGGCGCCCTTGTGGCGCCGTTTTTGTTTCCAGCTTAGTTTCCGCTTTGTGATGCCGGTTGAGGCGCCGATGCCAAGGCCGGCTCAGGCGCTGCGCTTGGCGTTCAACCTGACGACCTGGTTTTCCTTGGCGTGCATTTCCAGCCACTCGCGCGCCTGGTCTTCCGGCATCGGATAGGCGATGGAATAGCCCTGAACCTGTTCGCAGCCGATTTCCACCAGCTGGTTTAATTCTTCCTGCGTTTCCGCCCCTTCGGCGATGATCGCGATGCCCAGCCCGCGGGCAAGCTCGGTGATCGCCTTGACGATTTTCGTATTGTCGCTGTCGTCGTCGATATTGTGAACGAACCGGCGATCGATCTTCAGCCTGTCGATTTCATTCGGATTGACATGGCTGAGTGACGCATAGCCGGTGCCGAAATCATCCAGCTCCAGATGAACGCCGGCAGCGCGTATCTTGCGCAGGCGGGTTGATATGCCCAGCTTGTCATCGTCGAGAATGACCGATTCAATGATTTCCAGCGACAGTTTTTCCGCCGGCAATCCCAGTTCGGCCAGCGATTCGAACAGGAATTCCGAAAAATCCGGCTCGCGCACCTCTGCGCCTGAAATATTGACCGCCAGCCGTCCGAATTCCAGCCCGTCGCGATGCCACTGCGAGGCCTTGGAAATCGCCTTGCGGATCACCTTGCGGCCAATGGTCGACATCAGGCCGATTTTCTCGGCGACCGGGAGGAAATCTGCCGGTGCGACCATGCCGCGTTCCGGGTGTGACCAGCGCACAAGCGCTTCCACGCCGGCGATCCTGCCGTCGATGAGCGATATTTGAGGCTGGAAGTGAACGTCGAACGCGTCGGTTTCAATCGCCTTGTGGAGATCGGTTTCAAGCTGCTTGCGGTGTTCCAGTTCGAGGCGAAGATCATCGGAGAAGAACGCATAGGCACCGCCGCCGCGCTTCTTGGCGTCATAAAGCGCCAGATCCGCATGCATCAGCAGTTCATCTGCATTGTCGGCGTCAACAGGATAGACCGCAACACCGGCGCTGGCGCCGGCATTGATCGTTGCCCCCTCATAGCTCATCGGCTGATTGACACGCTCCAGAATGCGGCCTGCGACCATGTTGATGTCCTGCGTGTTGCCGGCCGCACTCAGCACCATCACGAACTCATCTCCACCAAGGCGCACACACAGGTCGGTCGCCCGGCACGACTGGCGCATGCGTTCGGCGGTCTCGACCAGCACGTGGTCGCCTGCCGCATGGCCCAGCGTGTCATTGATCTGTTTGAAACCGTCCAGATCGATCTGCAGCACGGCGAGCCGTTCACCGCGCCGCTTGGCGCCGGAAATCATCGTTTGAAAGTGATCCAGCAGGAAGGCCCGGTTGTTCAACCCGGTCAGGCCGTCATGGGCCGCGACATAGGCCATGGAATTGCGTGCTTCGACCAGCTCGCTGGCGTTTTTGCTGATGGCAGACGACAGCGGCCGGAAAATGAACACGATCACCAGAACGATGAGGCCGATGGTGGCGAGAAACAATATCCGGTGCCACAACTCGATCGCATTGGCATTTTCCGCCACCCGGACCGCATAGTAATCGGCCAGCGCTTCATAGGTCGCCAGCAATTCTCCGCCGACTTTGGTGTTTATTGTTATTTCGGTCGCGTCCTTTGCCTGCAGCTGTGCCTCGATATCCGTCGCAAAGGCACTGCCGGTGCCATCCAGGCTTCTGCCGATCACCGCGACGCCAAGCTCGTTCGAATTGGAAGGCAGATCCGCCTTCAGCGTTGCATGATTTTCAGAGAACCTGCCGATCAACAATCGCAGCCGTGCGCGGTCGGCACCGCTTTGCTCGCCGGACGGGGTCGATACGATGTCGCGGACAATCTCGGCCTGCTTGTTGGCAAACATCATGATGCCGGTGTCGCGGCCCTGGTCGCTCATCATGGAGCCAAGGGTTGCAAACGAAACTGCGGCCATCGCTGCAATAGCGAGCAATGCCACCCAGTAAGCAGATTTGATGCGCAACAGAAGGCTGCGGGAGCCTTTCCTGCTATCAGTATCTGTCATGCTGGTTTCAATCCCCAATCTTCACCGGCGCGGGCATATCAGCCGACAAAAGAGCATATGGGGGTTAACCCGATGAAAAAACGGCGTGTTTTCGCATCAGAGCGTTCGAGATTCAGCTTTTATGGTTATCGAACAATTACCGATGTATGGTTGTCCGGAAACGAATATTTGCTTTAAGCTTGAAATAGTTTTTGCAACGCCTAAAAGAGGTGTTGAACGACAGGAGCATCACCATGACCGCAGAAACCGCCGCCAACAAGAACGCACCGGCCCAGGCGCCGTTCAAATGGGATGATCCGTTCTTGCTGGACGAGCAGTTGGGTGAAGACGAACGGATGATCCGCGACGCAGCGCATGCATTCGCGCAGTCCGAAATGTTGCCGCGGATCGAGGAAGCCTATCTGGAGGAAAAAACCGATCCGGACATGTTCCGTCTGATGGGTGAAGCCGGTTTGCTCGGTATTACTGTGCCGGAAGAATTTGGCGGCTCCGGTGCATCCTATGTCGCCTACGGTCTGGTTGCACGCGAAGTCGAGCGGGTCGATTCCGGATACCGCTCGATGATGAGCGTCCAGTCCTCATTGGTGATGTATCCGATTTACGCCTATGGTGATGATAATCAACGAAAAAAATACCTTCCCGGTCTTGCGTCGGGTCAGTTGATCGGTTGCTTTGGACTGACCGAACCGGACGCCGGATCCGATCCCGGCGGCATGAAGACCCGCGCGATCAAGACCGATGGCGGCTACGTGCTCAAGGGATCCAAAATGTGGATTTCGAACGCGCCAATCGCCGACGTTTTTGTGGTCTGGGCGAAATCGGAAGCCCATGACGGCAAAATCCGCGGTTTTGTGCTCGAAAAAGGCATGAAAGGGCTGTCGGCGCCCAAAATAGGCGGCAAACTCTCGTTGCGCGCCTCGATTACCGGCGAAATCGTCATGGATGATGTCGAAGTTGGCGAAGATGCACTTCTGCCCAACGTTTCCGGTCTTCGCGGGCCGTTTGGGTGTTTAAACCGGGCGCGTTACGGCATTTCCTGGGGAGCAATGGGTGCGGCGGAAGACTGCTGGCAGCGCGCACTCGCCTATGGTCTGGAGCGCAAGCAGTTCGGAAAACCGCTGGCCGGAACGCAGTTGTTCCAGAAAAAGCTTGCCGACATGCAGACCGAGATCGCGCTTGGACTGCAGGGCTCGCTGCGGGTCGGCCAGCTGATGGATGCCGGCAAGATGGCGCCCGAAATGATCTCCATCGTCAAGCGCAACAATTGCGGCAAAGCCCTTGATATTGCCCGCCAGGCCCGCGACATGCATGGCGGCAACGGCATCCAGATCGAGTATCACGTCATGCGGCATGCGGCCAATCTGGAGACGGTCAACACCTATGAGGGCACCCATGATGTGCACGCACTGATCCTCGGGCGGGCCCAGACCGGCATTCAGGCATTTTTCTGATTCTTTAGCGGCGATGCCGCCAAATTCAATTTGAGGCGGCGCCACCTGCGTCCTCGCCGGGTTTGCATGGTTCGACCCGGTTGGAATTCTCAATTGGCGGCAGGTCAACCTGCCGGCTGTCGAGGATGTGAACCGCCCTGAAGCGTCCAGAACCGGGCATGCGCTGTTCGCTACGCGGTTGCATCGACCGTCGTTGCCAGCGTTGCACCCGTATCGCTGGCTTCGAAGACCAGCTGCAATCGTTTTTCCAGGAACGGCGTGCGATTGGCCTGCGCTTGCTTGTCGGCATATTGCCAGATGCCGATGGCAATCGTGGCAATGGACAACAGCCACGGAATCGCGGTTTTCCAGCCGGTTTTCATGGTTTTTGCCGTTTTTCTGTCGCCCCGGCGTTTCAAACGGTACTATGCAGGTTTCGATCGGGCAACAAAACGTCTTCAATCTTCCAGCTCAAGCGATGAATGCGACATGACCGACAAGTTTGACGATTATATCGGGACGCAGATCGATGCGGTAAAGACGGCCGGCCTGTACAAGGCCGAGCGGGTGATTTTCTCCACCCAGTCGGCGCATATCGAAGCCGGCGGCCGCGAGGTGCTGAATTTCTGCGCCAACAATTATCTCGGCCTTGCCGACAATGACGAGGTTCGCCAGGCCGCCAAATCCGCGATCGACCGCTATGGCTACGGCATGGCCTCGGTTCGCTTCATTTGCGGCACGCAGGAAGAACACAAACTTCTGGAGGCGCGAATTTCCGCTTTCCTCGGCATGGAAGACACGATCCTCTATTCCTCCTGCTTTGACGCCAATACCGGGCTGTTCGAAACCCTGCTTGGCGAAGAGGATGCGATCATATCCGACGCGCTCAACCATGCCTCGATCATCGACGGTGTGCGGCTCTGCAAGGCAAGGCGCCTGCGCTATTCAAACAACGATATGTCTGATCTGGAAGCCAGGTTGAAAGAGGCTTCCGACTGCCGTTTCCGGCTGATCGCCACCGACGGTGTTTTTTCCATGGACGGGACAATTGCCAATTTGCAGGGCATCTGCGACCTCGCCGAAAAATACGACGCCATGGTGATGGTCGATGATAGCCATGCTGTTGGTTTTGTTGGTAAAAACGGCCGCGGAACCCCTGAACATTGTGGCGTGCAAGGCCGCGTCGACATCATCACCGGAACGCTCGGCAAGGCGCTTGGCGGCGCATCGGGCGGTTATACTTCGGCATCAGCACCTGTTGTCGACTGGTTGCGCCAGCGCTCGCGGCCCTATCTGTTTTCCAACACGCTGGCGCCAGTGATCGCAGCGGCTTCGCTGAAAGTGTTCGACATGGTCGAACACCAGCACCACCTTCGTCGGCGGCTTTATGCCAACGCGACCCGGTTCCGCGCCGCCATGGACAGGCTGGGATTCGAGCTCGTGCCGGGCGAACACCCGATCATCCCGGTCATGCTCGGCGATGCCAAACTAGCCGGCGAAATGGCGGCGCGCATGCTTGAACTCGGTGTCTATGTCATCGGATTTTCGTTTCCTGTGGTGCCGGAGGGGCAGGCGCGCATTCGCACGCAAATGTCGGCAGCCCAATCGTCGCAGGATATTGACAGGGCTGTCGAAGCCTTTGCAACAGCCGGGCGCGAACTTGGCGTGATTTCCTGAGGAGTGTGGCCATGAGCAACATGATGAAGGCGCTGGTCAAGGCCAAGGCCGAACCCGGCATCTGGATGGAGCGGGTGCCGGTGCCGGAAATCGGGCCGACCGACGTCCTTGTCAAGGTCGGCAAATCGGCGATCTGCGGAACCGATGTCCACATCTACAACTGGGACGAGTGGGCGGCCAACACCGTTCCGGTGGGGTTGGTGACCGGTCATGAATTTGTCGGCGAGGTGGTCGAGACCGGCAGTGCGGTCAGCGAATACAGGCCCGGACAGCGTGTTTCCGGAGAAGGGCACATCGTCTGCGGCCATTGCCGCAATTGCCGCGCCGGACGCGGACATCTGTGCCGGAACACGCTTGGCGTCGGCGTTAACCGGCCAGGCGCCTTTGCCGAATATGTCGCCATTCCCAAGCACAATGTGGTGCCGATCCCGGATGATATAGACGATGATATCGCAGCGATCTTCGACCCGCTCGGCAATGCCGTTCATACCGCGCTTTCCTTTGACCTGGTGGGGGAGGACGTGCTCGTCACCGGTGCCGGCCCGATCGGCATCATGGGCGCGCTGGTGGCGCAATGTGTCGGTGCGCGCAAAGTGGTGATCACCGATATCAATCCCGGCCGGCTGGAACTGGCGCGTAATCTCGGCATTCATCACTGCATCGATCCGGCCAAAGAGGATCTGGACCATGTGATGGGCAGAATAGGCATGACCGAGGGTTTTGATGTCGGGCTTGAAATGTCGGGCGCCGCGCCGGCGCTGCGCGACATGATCGCGTCGATGAACAATGGTGGCCGGGTCGCGATTTTGGGTATACCGCCGACGGATTTTGCCATCGATTGGAACCAGGTCATCTTCAAGATGTTGCAAATAAAGGGAATTTACGGCCGCGAGATGTTCGAGACCTGGTACAAGATGATTGCGCTCGTGCAAGGACCGCTCGACGTTTCCGGCCTGATTACCCACCGCATCGGCATTGACGATTTTCAAAGCGGCTTCGATGCAATGCGCGGCGGAACAGCCGGAAAAGTGGTCATGAATTGGTAGTGAAAAAAAAGACGCCCGCGCCAGGCCGGGCGTCTTTCAAGTTGGTGTGCTGGTTTTAGGGCGTTGTTGCGGTTTCTTTGAACCGCAACAACGCCTTTATCCGATTGGAACCATTGAAGCATTTTTCGCTCCTTTGACTGCGTTTGAACGAAAAATGCCCTAGCCTACGATGCGCAGGTTCGACAGCTCATCGGCGATCTCTTCAAAAACGTTCAGCAGATCATCGCCCCTGGTGTTGTAATAAAGTTTGTCCGGATCGCCGTTCTCATCCGTTCGGAAACGCGAATTCGACGCGCATTTCTTCATCGCTTGTGCTGCTTTCGACGTCTCCGACAGATCAAGCGTCACGGCAAAGATCACGATGCCCTGTTCTTTTGCATTGGTACACACCGAATCCATGTGCTCGTCATGCGCCTTGGTATAGTTCGCAGTTGAATAGTCGTATTTGCCAACGCTGCTGCTGGTGCCTTTGAACAGACGGGTGACGCTGGAACCATCGTAGCCTGTTCCGATGTAGCCATGCGGACCATAGACGGTCCGGTTATTGGCCCAGGCCGCATCGTTGAAACTCAGGTTTTTGTATGTGTTTTCGCCATCGGTGAGAACGATGATCACCTTGTCGTTGCCATGGCTGTCTTCACTGCGGCCTTCGGCAAACGGCGCTTTGCTCGACAAAGAACGCCATCCCCAGACGATGCCCTGCGGGATATCGGTGGAGCCCGCCGGCTCCATTGCGTCGATCGCATCCTTGATCTTGCCCAGACCGGCGGTCTTGGTGACATCTTCAAGCGGCGTGATTGGTTCGGCCGTGCAGCCATAGTTCGGGCCCATTCCCAAAGCGGAGGTTATAACGGTAGCGCTCAAAGGCGCGACCATGAAGTATTTCCGCGCGTCCTGCTGGCGTTGTATATCGGTCAGACTGTCGCTGGAATCGATCCAGTAATTGTTTTCATAGGGATAGAATACCGCGGAGCGGTCATCGGTGCCGTCGCCGTCGCTGTCACGCCATAAATTTCCCAGCTCATCCGGCGCAAACATCGGGACATAAAGGGTTTCAGGATTGGATGATGACGCGGTTTCGTCGTTGGTGTTGTAGGGGTGGGGCCTTGCCTCCACACAACCCTTCCAGCTCGCGAAACGGCCGGTCGTGTTGACCCATTCACCGGATTCTTCGGTCGTCCAGCTACTGCAGGTACTGTCTGCGTTGTAGCTCTCGCAGACCCGCTCCGTTCCCGTCACCACCCATTCGCGGGAAGTGACGGCTTTCATGTCCTTATAAAGGCTGAAGCGGGTTATCGGTTGGCCATTGGCAACAACGGCATTGTTGTCGGCATCCGTGTAGTTCCAGCCACTGCCGCGCTTGTAGTAAACGCCGCCCAAATTCTGCACCCAAAAATCCGGATTGGCGGCTTCGGTCATCTCCGACCAGTCAAAGTTCTCGTGATGGACCGGCGAAATGCCGAGCTTGTCCATCCACGACGCGGAGTCATTTTCCGATCCGATATTCACTGATGACGAAAACGGAACCAGCGAAACCTGCACCGGTTTGTCGACCTGGAGGATCTTGTTGCCGTCGACGGCAATTTTCTCGACCAGGAATTTTGCCGCCCCCTTCAGCAGCGACATGCGTGTTCTTGGTACGGTTCCTTTGCCGGCCATCGATATGGAATTGTCGAGGACCAGTGCCACTTCAACCGTGTTCTTGAGCCGGATTTCCGTCTCGGCGCTGAAAGCGATCCTGATTGGATCACCGCTGACCGTCTTGGTATGGAGCCGGTTGAACACTGGAAAGAACAGCGGATCGTATTTCAGGTTCGCTGAGAGTTTCAGCGTTCCGCCACCTTCATCGGTGTTGGGCATCACCAGGCTGAGTGTGGCAGTCGACGGAAGGATCGATTCCAGGTTGGCGTCGAAGAAATTCTGCGCATACTGCTTGGTGGCCGCCTTGATGTAGGCCGCCTCCTCACTTTCCGACAAACCATCCGGAACGTCCACTTCGGTTACGAACTGGCCAGCTGCGGTGCCTGCGGCATCGAGTGCGTTCTGCACTGCCGCTCGCTGCCGGTTCATCTCGGTGAAGTCAATCGCGAAAGCCAGTCCGCCCATTAGTGGGACGATGGCCATGACCATTGCCAGTGCAAAATTACCGTGATCATCGGCCGCGAATCGGCCAAATAGCCTGCAAACCATGTTTGTTGCCCCCCAATTGCAATCAAAACGTGCGCCTTGTCTCATATAAGCGCTAAAAGACCGTATCCCGGATTGCTCAAATTGGCGGCGTGCGGGTAACCATTTGCATACCAAGCGGTATCGGGCCGCTTCGGGCGAAATGCGTTGATTGCAGGAAAACTGCACTGTCTGAATTCGAAAACAGCTTGGGCGCCATACGCAGCGGAGCCACCAGAAAAATGGCTTTGGACATGCTCAGAACAAAAAAAAGCCCCGCACGAAGCGGGGCGATTTTGAAGTTTGGGTTGCTGTCTTTAGCCTACGATGCGCAGGTTCGACAGTTCATCGGCGATCTCCTTGAAGACGTTCAAAAGATCGTCGCCCTTGGTGTTGTAGTAGAGCTTTTTCGGATCGCCATTCTCATCCTTGCGGAAGCGCGAATCCGATGCGCATTTTTCCATCGCCTTGGCGGCATTCGAAGACTCCGGCAGATCAAGCGCCACGGTGAAGATCATCACGCTTGCGTCTTTTGCGTTGCCGCACACCGAGTCCATGTGCTCGTCATGCGCCTTGGTGTAGTTCCCGCTGGAGTAATTGTACTTGCCAACATCGCCGCTGGTTCCCTTGAACAGGCGCGTAATGCTGGAACCATCGTACCCCATTCCGGTGTAGCCATGCGCGGCATAATAGGACTGGTTATCGGCCAGGCTCGAATCGTCACTCAGGTCGCGATAGGTATTCGCACCATCGGTGAGCACAATAATCACCTTGTCGTTACCGTTCAGGTTCTCATTGCGGCCTTCGGTAAACGGCGCCTTGCTCGAGATTGAACGCCATCCCCAGACGAGGCCCTGCGGCACATCCGTATAACCGGTAGGCGACATTGCATTGATCGCATCCCTGATCTTGTCGAGACCGGCCTGTTTCGTCACGTCCTCAAGCGGCGTAATCGGTTCCGTCGTGCAACCATGGTTCGGTCCGTCGCCCTGGCCGGAATTGGAAGCATTCATCGGCTTGACCATGAAATATTTCCGCATGTCCTGCTGGCGTTTTTTCACGGTCAGACCGTCATTGGAATCCACCCAATAGTTGTTCGGATAGCCCCACGAGGCCGACACACGGTCGTTGGTGCCGTCGCCATCAATGTCGCGCCAGAAGTTACCCGGCTCATCCGGAGCAAACATCGGGACATAAAGCGTTTCCGGATTGGACGACGTCGCTGTGGCGTCATTGGTGTTGTAGGGGTGCGGCCTTGCTTCCACGCAGCCCTGCCAGCTTGCAAATCGGCCCGTTGATTCTACCCACTCACCCGTGTTGACCCACTTCCACCTCCTGCAGGTGCCGTTTCTGCGGTAGCGTTTGCAGACACGCTCGCGACCGGTAACGACCCATTCGCGGCTGACCACCGTTTTCATGTCCTGGTACAGGCTGAAACGAGTCGCCGGCTCGCCATCAGCAACAACCGGATTACCGTCTGCATCCGTATAGTTCCAGCCGCTGCCGCGCTTGTAATAGGTGTCACCCGTCTTCTGAATCCAACGGTTCGGATCATTGGCTTCGGTCATCGTCGACCAGTCGAAATTTTCGTGATGAACCGGCGAAATGCCCATAGTGTCCATCCACGATGCGGTGTCGAAATCCGACCCGATATTCACCGATGCCGAGAACGGAACCAGCGAGACTTGCACTGGTTTGTCAACCTGAAGGATCTTCTTGCCGTCTTCGGCGATCTTCTCAACCAGGAAAACCGCAGCTTCCTTCAACAACGTCATACGCGGCTCGGACGCAGTTCCGTAGCTCGCCATCGATCCGGAATTGTCGAGAACCAGAGCCACCTCGATCGTATTCTTCAGACGAATTTCCGTCTCGGCGCTGAACGCGATCTTGATCGGGTCACCGTTGGCCGTCTTGGTATGCAGACGGTTGAACACCGGATAGAAGATCGGATCATATTTCAGATTGGCGGACAGTTTCAGCTTGCCGCCACCCTCATTGGTGTTGGGCATCACCAGGTTCAATGTCGCGGTCGACGGAATGATCGACTCCAGATTGGCGTCGAAGAAATCCTGCGCATATTGTTTGGTTGCCGCCTCGATATAGGCCGCCTTGGCGCTTTCCGACAGGCCATCCGGTACTTCCACACTGGAAATGAAACGTCCTGCGGCTATGCCGGCAGCATCGAGTGCGTTCAGCACGGCAGCCCGTTGCCGGTTCATTTCGGTGAAGTCGATCGCGAAAGCCAAACCGCCTAAAAGCGGTACAATCGCCATAACCGTTGCCAGTGCAAAATTTCCGCGATCGTCTCTTGCGAACCGGCTTAAAAGCTTGCGAAACATGTTCGTTGCCCTCGACTACAATCCAAACGTGTTCCTTATTCCCACAAATTCGCTAATGTACGATTTCGTGGAATGCTTAAATAGCTAGCGCTAAAGTAACCATTTGCTTACCAAACTGAATCACCTCCGCTTGGGGCGAAGTGCGTTGATTGCCTGGCAAATATGTGGTTAGCGGGTGCCGGCTCGGGTTTGACTGCCTGGGTATCCGTTTCCCGATCAAACCTAATGAATGTTAATGACAGCTATCCCGCCGCGAATTGCCAACCTTGATGCAATATTGAGTGGCAAAGACATCATCCTGTGCGACGTCTGGGGCGTCGTTCACAACGGGGTCTCGTTTTATCCGGACGCCTGTGCTGCACTTGCCCGCGTCAGAAATGCTGGAAAAGCGGTTGTACTGATCACCAATGCGCCGCGGCCCAATTCGGGCGTGGCGCGGCAGTTTGACGGGATCGGTGTTCCGCCCGATTGCTGGGATCGCATTGTCACCTCCGGCGACGTAACGCGAAAACTGATCGCCAACTCCGCACGAAAAATCTTCCATCTCGGCCCTGATCGTGACTATCCGATCTATGACGGGCTAGACGTGGAGCTGGTGGAAGAGTTCGAGGCGTCGGCGGTTTGCTGCACGGGTTTTTATGACGATGAAACCGAAACACCTGAAGATTACGCAGATATGCTGCGGCGCTTCAGGTCGCGAAACCTGCCTTTCATCTGCGCCAATCCCGACATTGTGGTCGAACGCGGCGACCGGTTGATCTGGTGCGCAGGTGCGCTGGCCCGCGACTACGGCTTGCTTGGCGGCCGCACATTGATCGCGGGCAAGCCGCACCGGCCGATCTACCAGGCCGCGCTTGCGGCTGCAGCCGATATTTTGGGCCGGGACGTCGGCGAGACAGATGCGCTGGCAATCGGAGATGGAATGCTGACCGATGTGAAGGGCGCGGCGGATAACGGCATTGATGTACTCTATATCTCTGCAGGCATCCATGCGGCGGAATATGGAGAACCCGACAATCCCGATCCGGATCGCCTGGCTGCCTTTCTGGATCAGCATGGTCATCGTCCGGTTGGCTTCATGCCGCGGCTGCGATAAGCCCGCAATATGGAGGATACTGGCGAAATCAGGCGCGGAAACTGGGCCGGGCGCATCACCGGCGGCGACGGATTGCCCGGTGCGCTTCGCGGCGGCATTGTTGCGATCGGCAATTTCGATGGCGTGCACCGCGGCCATCAGGCTGTGCTCAGCCTTGCTCTCGAAAGCGCGGCCAGCAAGTCGGTGCCCGCATTGGTGCTGACCTTTGAGCCCCATCCACGAACAGTGTTCGGGCCCGGCAATCCGGTGTTCCGGCTGTCACCGGCGCCGGTCAGGGCCCGGCTGCTGCGCAATCTCGGATTTTCCGCCGTTGTCGAATATCCGTTCGATATGGAATTTGCCGGACGGTCGGCGGAAGCATTTGTCTGCGACGTCCTTGTCGGCGAACTCGGCATCTCCGGCGCGGTTACCGGGGTCGACTTTCATTTCGGCAAGAACCGGCAAGGTGGACCGGCATTTCTCATGGACGCAGGCCAAAAGCACGGGTTTACGGTCGATCTGGTCGATGCGTTCCGCGATGAAGGCGCCGAAATCGTGTCATCCAGCCGGATAAGGCAATCGCTGCGGCAGGGAGATGTTTCAGAGGCAAACGGTCTGCTTGGTTATCGCTATTCCATCGAGGGAGAAGTGGTCCGCGGCAAGCAGCTGGGAAGGACGCTCGGCTATCCGACGGCAAATTTTCACCTGCCGGAAGAGACAGGGCTGTGCCACGGAATTTACGCCGTACGCTTGCGGCGGGCCGATGGCAGCCTGCACGATGGCGTTGCCAGCTTTGGTCGCAGGCCGACGATCGAGGATGACGGCAAAGCGGTGCTTGAGGTCTTTGTCTTTGATTTCACTGGCGATCTCTATGGCGAAATCTGCACCGTGTCCTTGTTCGGCTATCTGCGCGGTGAGGAGAAATTCGACCGCGTCGAGGCGCTTGTCGAGCAGATGAAGCGCGATGACGCCGAGGCGCGCGCACTTCTGTCGGGCGTCGCCCCGCTCAGTGAACTCGATCTCGCCATGGCGTTTGCGTCCTGACCATGCGCGCGCTGATTACCGGGGCAACATCGGGTATCGGCCTGAAGCTGGCTCACAGGCTCGCACCCACGCACGAACTGCTTCTGACGGGCCGCCGCCCGGCCGATGAGGTATCGGCATTGCTGCCGGTGCCGTCTGCATACGCGGTCGCGGACCAGTCGGACCCGGAATCCGTGGTCGCGTCAATCGGCGACAAAATGACGAAACTCGGTTGGGACCGGTTGGACCTGGCGGTTCTCAATGCCGGCGCCGGTTCAGTTGGCGATCCCGTTACAGAAACCACTGAAGCCGCACGCCTTGTCCTCGACACCAACGCGTCGACACCCATTCGGCTGGCGCATTTCCTGTTCCCTGCCCTGACGGCGGCCGCAGGCAAACTGGTGTTGATCGGGTCAGTCGCCCATCGCGGCGCGCCGAATTTTGCCACCTATGCCGCTTCCAAAGCCGCGCTTCACGGTTTTGGCCGTGCGCTGGAGCAGGAATGGCGCGGCCGCGTGTCCGTAATCGTTATTCACCCCGGCCCCACGGCCAGCGGCATGCACGAAAAGGCCGGTTATTCGGCCGGAAAGGCGGAGCGCCTGTTCATTCCTGCCGATGCCATGGCGGCGATGATTGCAGACCTGGCAAAAGGCCAAGGTGGGATCTTTACGGCTTCCTATGCCCGATATCTCCTGCGCGGTTACTGGGCGAGGCGAAGATGAGCGAAGAACGGATATTGATCACTGGCGGTTCCTCCGGCCTTGGACGGGCGATTGCCGGCTGGTTCGCCGAACGGGGCGCATCCGTGGTTTCGGTCGACCTGTTTGCGGCCAATGAGCCGGCTCCGAATCTCGTTCACATCGAATGTGACCTGTCCAGCAGACAAGCCGTTGACCGTGCCCTGCCTGCAATTCTCGCTGCCGGTCCGTACAGATGGGTCTTTTTGAATGCAGGCGCCAGCGCGACCGGACCTTTCGAGGCATTGCCGCCGGAGACCATTGGCAAGTTGATTCGGCTCAACGCTGAAACGCCAGTCCTGCTTGCTTCGACACTGATGCGCGAGCAGGCCATCAGCGGCGGCATCTGCATTGTTTCCTCGCTTTCCCATTTCACCGGATATCCCGGTGCGGCCACCTATGCCGCATCAAAGGATGCCGTCGCGGTCTATGCCAAAAGCGTGCGTAAGCCCTTTGCCAGGGCGGGCGTATCGGTCACGCTTGCCTGTCCCGGACCGCTCAGAACCGGGCATGCTGCGCGCCACGCGCCTGAAGGCGCCGATGCGTCACGCCGCATGCTTCCGCAACAGGCCGCAGAGGCGATCATCGCCGCGACGCAGAAAGGCCGCAAACTGGCCATTCCCGGTTCCGGCCCGAAATTGTTTGCGCTTGCCGGCAGGATCGCGCCGAAGCTGGTGACGCAGCAGATGCGAAAGCTGATCCTTGAAAAACTGGACAAGCCCGTTTGGTGAGTGCGGTGCGCCGGGTAAATTGGCCCGCCGCCACAAAACCCCTTAATTCGATCAAACGGCTTCCATTTGCATGTGAACCGCTCTAGAAGACCGGCCATGATGAGATCATTCGTCCTGATACAGATACGAATTATTGGCCCGGCCGCACGCTGACAACGAAGCGATGAGGCCGGGATGTTGGCGCTGAACAAGCGCAATTCCGCGTATTTCCATCAATGTAATGAATTACCGCCGGTGGGCGGTCCCGAAACGGGGAAAGCATGACTGACACGACCAGTACCGACACGGGCGAAAAGCTCGACTATTCCAAGACACTGTTCCTGCCGAAAACCGAATTTCCGATGCGCGCCGGCCTGCCGAAGAAGGAGCCGGAGATCGTCGCCAAGTGGCAGGAGATGGACCTCTACAGGAAGCTGCGCGAAGACGCGGCCGGACGGCCGAAATACATTCTTCACGATGGCCCGCCCTACGCCAATGGCAATATCCATATCGGCCATGCGCTGAACAAGGTGCTCAAAGACATCATCACCCGCTCATTCCAGATGCGCGGCTACGATTCCAACTACATTCCGGGCTGGGATTGTCACGGCCTGCCGATCGAGTGGCGCATTGAAAGCCAGTATCGCGAGAAGGGCAAGAACAAGGACGAAGTGCCGATCAACGATTTTCGCCAGGAATGCCGCGAGTTTGCCGATCACTGGATCAACGTGCAGACAGAGGAATTCCAGCGGCTTGGCATCGTCGGCGACTTCAAGCAGCCCTACACGACGATGAATTTCCACGCCGAGGCACGGATTGCCGGCGAATTGTTGAAGTTTGCCATGACAGACCAGCTTTACCGTGGTTCCAAGCCGGTGATGTGGTCCGTCGTCGAACGCACCGCGCTGGCCGAAGCCGAGGTGGAATATGCCGACTATGAGTCGGATACGGTCTGGGTGAAGTTTCCCGTTGTTGAAGCGATCGGGGCAGACACGACTTACCGGCCGCAGGGAACCGAGCACATGGATGGTCCGGAAGCTGGTGCTGCAAAGCTCGCGGACCTCGACGAAGCCTGTGTCGTCATCTGGACGACGACGCCCTGGACCATTCCGGGCAACCGGGCGATCAGCTATTCGTCGCGGATCAAATACGGTTTGTACGAAATCACTGCGGCTGAAAATGATTTCGGCCCCCAGCCGGGCGAAAAGCTGATCTTTGCCGATGACTTGGCGGAAGAAAGCTTTGCCAAGGCAAAGCTGCAATACCGCCGGACCTGGAATGTGGACGGTGCGGATCTGTTCGGCATCACCTGCGCTCACCCGCTAAAAGGGTTGGACGGCGGATATGAATTCAGTGTCCCATTGTTCGACGGCGAGCATGTCACCGACGATGCCGGCACCGGCTTCGTTCACACCGCGCCCGGCCACGGCCGCGAGGACTTTGAGATCTGGATGGACAATGCGCGCGATCTGGAAGCACGCGGCATTTCCTCGCAAATCCCGTTCACTGTCGGAGACGATGGCTGTTTTACCAAGGACGCGCCGGGGTTCGGTCCGGATCGCGAAGGTGGGCCGGCGCGCGTCATCAATGACAAGGGCAAAAAGGGCGACGCCAATCAGGCGGTCATCTCGGCACTGATTGAGCGCGACATGCTGTTTGCCCGCGGGCGGCTGAAACACACCTATCCGCATTCCTGGCGGTCGAAAAAGCCGGTCATCTTCCGCAACACGCCGCAGTGGTTCGTCCACATGGACATGGATCTCGGAGACGGCACCACCCTGCGTTCAAGGGCGCTCAAGGCCATTGACGAAACCCGCTTCGTGCCGGCTGCCGGTCAGACGCGGCTGCGCGCCATGATTGAGGACCGGCCGGACTGGGTGCTGTCGCGCCAGCGCGCCTGGGGTGTGCCGATTTGCGTCTTCGCTGCAGAGGATGGCGAGGTCTTGAAGGATGAAGCGGTCAACACCCGCATTCTGGAGGCTTTCGAGGCCGAGGGTGCGGATGCATGGTTTGCCGATGGCGCCAAGGAACGCTTTCTGGGCAACGACCATGACCCGGCCAAATGGCATCAGGTCACCGACATTCTGGATGTCTGGTTCGATTCCGGTTCCACCCACACTTTCACGCTGGAAGACCGCGATGACGTCAAGTGGCCTGCAGATGTTTATCTGGAAGGCTCCGACCAGCACCGCGGCTGGTTCCACTCCTCGTTACTAGAAAGCTGCGGAACCCGTGGCCGCGCGCCCTATGACACGGTCATCACCCATGGTTTCACCATGGACGAAGAGGGCCGTAAAATGTCGAAATCGCTCGGCAATACGGTGGTGCCGCAGGATGTGATGAACCAGTCGGGTGCCGATATTCTGCGTCTTTGGGTGGCGACGACCGACTACTGGGAAGACCAGCGCCTCGGCAAGAATGTGCTGCAGACCAATATCGACGCCTATCGCAAGCTCAGAAACACCATCCGCTGGATGCTGGGCACCCTGGCGCATGATGAGGGCGAAGTGGTTGCGCTGTCCGACATGCCGGAGCTGGAGCGGCTGATGCTGCACCGGCTGGCGGAACTCGATGCGCTGGTGCGCAAGGGCTATGACGATTTCGATTTCAAGCGCATTGCCCGCTCCGTGCTCGATTTCATGGTGGTCGAGCTGTCAGCGTTTTATTTCGACATCCGCAAGGACACGCTTTACTGCGATGCGCCGTCGAGCACGCGCCGCAAGGCCGCGCTTTGCGTCGTACGCAAGCTGTTTGATTGCACTGTTTTGTGGCTGGCGCCTCTCTTGCCTTTCACCACCGAAGAAGCGTGGCTGGATCGCCACCCGGATAGTGTGTCGGTACATCTGGTACAGTTTCCGCAAGTTCCAGCCGAATGGCGCGACGATGCACTGGCGGCGAAATGGCGGAAGATCCGCAAGGTTCGCCGTGTCGTTACCGGCGCACTGGAGATCGAACGGCGCGAGAAACGCATCGGTTCCTCATTGGAAGCTGCACCCACAGTATATGTTGCCGATGCTGAACTTCTATCGGCGATCAGCGGTACCGACATGGCCGAAATCTGCATCACCAGCGGATTGGACATTCGCAACACTGCTGCGCCCGCTGGCGCGTTTACGCTTGACGACGTATCGGGTGTCGGTGTGGTTCAGAAGAAGGCCACAGGGGAGAAATGTGCCCGATCATGGCGCTATACCGATGATGTCGGCAGCGATGCCGACTATCCGGATGTGTCGGCACGTGATGCCGCCGCGCTAAAGGAGCTGGCCGCTCTCGGCCGCTTGCAGGTTGAGACTTGAAGGGAACCGCTGGGCGGTCGCGGGTAACGACCGCGATTGCCCTTTTTTACCCAGCTGTGGTAATAAGGGCATGAGTTTGCGCCTTTTTATCGCCGGATTCGACCGGCAGTGAGCGCACTGGCCCATTTTCAGGGTCCGGGGATCGCAACTATTTTCGTTGAGGGCATTCAACGGTGACGAAATTCTGTATCGAGCGTGACGGTTTCACGCGCCTGGCGACAGTGTCTGTTTTGGTTGTCTCGGCAATCGGATTGAGTGGTTGTCTGAGTTCACCGACATACGGCACCGGCAAGCCTGCCAGTGAGCAATTGCTTGAAGATGTTACGGGCGTTTTAACCGTCGGCCCGAAGAAGCGTGAACAAATCGACTACAAGCCTCGGCCTGAGCTTGTTCAACCGGCTGAAGTGGCCGGATTGCCGGAGCCGCAGGAGAATGTGATCAGTTCGGCCCAGGGCGTCTGGCCCGAATCGCCGGAAGAACAAAGGGCGCGCTTGCGGGCCGAAGCGACGAAAAACCGCGACAATCTGGGCTGGCGTCCGAAGATCAAGGGACCCGAAAACGCCGAGACGGTTTCAGCGGCGCAATATGACCGCAATCCAAACCTGGTCATGGACAACATGACCGCCAACACCGACGCGGCATCACGTCAGCGTGCGCTCAACAATCCGGACAGGCGGTGGTCTGACGCACGAGGTGATCGTGGCACCACGCTTACTTTACCCGACCAGAACGATCCCGATGCGCAGCGCGAAGAGTTCAATCGCCGTTTGGCCGCAAACAACCAGGGCGACGCGAAAGTACGCAAGTATCTGAGCGAGCCTCCTCTCGAGTACCGTGCACCCGCCGACACGGCGCCGGTGAACGATGTCGGTGAGGACGAGTACAAGAAGGAAGCCAAGCGCAAGGCGAATTCCCGCAAGAAGGCCGGTAAATGGAGCTGGCGGGATCTCGTTCCCTGGAGCTGATTTCTCCGCTTTTGCCGATTATCCCAACACGGTAAAACTGCTGTCCTGATTGATTTCGCGCTTGCGTGAGAAGAAGCCGACATCGAGATCAATGCCGGTATAGGGCATTGTTATGCTAAGGGGCGCGGTATCGTGATCGTTGCCTGCTTCGCAATATTCCACCAGTGCGGCCATCATCTTGCCCGCCATCGGCGCATTCTTGTACTGGTTGCCGCTGGTGCCGCATGCCATGTAGTAGCCCGGCAGCGATGATTTGTCGTAGATCGGAATCCAGTCCTCGGTAACATCGTACAAATCGACAACACCTTTGGGACTGCCGGGAATACCGATGGTTGGCGCCCGCTGCGCCTGCCGCATCGCCTGCACATCCCATTGACCGGTGAAATTTTGCCAGTCGTTTGAAAACGGATCATCGACATCGACATGGCTGTCGCAGGGCGGGTCCTCGCTGCCAATCAGCAGATGGCCGCCTTTTTCCGGTCTCAGATAACAGGCGATGTCGCTATCCGATATCACCATCTCCCGGCCGCCTGAAAAGAAACCCTCGGGCGCCGGCAGGTGAACGACTTCCTGCTTCATCGCCTTGGTGCTGATCGACATGTCTTCTGTGACACCGGCCATCTCGTTGATCAGGTTCGACGCCGGTCCGGCTACGTTGATCACCACTGGCGCGAGGATGGTCTCACCGTTGCCCAGTTGAACGCCCGACGTGCGTCCGCCTTCGGTCAAAATTCCGGTGACCTTGGAGTTGAACAGAAAACTCGCTCCCTTTGCCTCCGCGGCCCGCTGCAGGTTGTGGGCCGAGAGCGCCGGGTCGGTGACATAGCCGCCGGTGGGAAAATACACCCCGCCGGAGATTTTTCCGCCACTGGGTTCGCCAAATCCTTCGTCTTCGGGCCGCTTTGCCGGCCAGAAAGTATCGAGCTTGTAATGGGGCAGGCGGTCGACGATCTGTTTTTCGTCCCATTCCTCGTAGGCAATGTTCAACTCGTGACAAATCGCCATGTGCCGTGAAAGGTTGTCATTCAGATCCGTCTTCATGACCAGGCAGCCCAGATCGCGATATTCCGCCAGACCGCGCTCATCCTCGGCTTCCAGATAGTCGGCCCAATCCCGCCAGTAATGCC
>JBFOMG010000049.1:0-17945 GCA_040830725.1 Rhizobiaceae bacterium | reverse complement strand
TCCGTCACCCTCGGGCTTGACCCGAGGGTCCACGCACAAACGGCACCACAAATGAAAACGGCCACTCGGGAAACCCAAGCAGCCGGGGAGTGAGCAGCCGGTTCGCGGGTCGCGAATTCGCCGTGCCGGTGGCACGGTGAAAGGCGAAGCGAACGCCGGGACGCTGCCGCAGGCAGCGGGGACCCGGCAGAAAACCGCAACTTTTCCGGTTGTTCATCGCGCATGCCGTCCTCCACTTTTCGCCCGGAACCAATTCGCGATCCCGGACAAATGAAAACGGCCTTTCAGGGATTTCCTGAAAAGCCGGGGAGTTGATAAACCGCACAGAGACGGTCGCATTGACCTTTAGGCTTTCGCCCTGAACATGCGTCAATGCCTCCCCGACCCCTAGGAAATCGAGGAGACACCATTTCACGGCTGATGTCAGCCGCTCTGTGCGGGGTTATCACGCCCCGGAGCAGACGAGTGGCCCGCTCCACTTGCGACTATAGCGTGTAGTGGGTAGGATGGGAAGGGGGAAATGGGGGAAGAAAAAGTGCCAAGAGGTAGGTTCTTTGACGAACGAACTGATCAGTCCGAAGTTAAAGCTCGGATTGTCGAGAAATATTTTAACGTGTGGGCAAAAGTGGTTATGCCCACTGCCCAAAGGATGGGAGGGAAGATTGCATATATAGATCTCTATGCCGGACCTGGGCGTTACAAAGACGGGGCCGCTTCAACCCCTTTGTTGGTCCTTGAACGGGCTATAGACGATCCAAAAATCTCGCAGATGTTGGTGGCACTGTTCAACGACTCTGACAGGGACAAGTCCTCAACACTTCAAGCCGAAATCAACAACTTGGATGGCATCGAAAAACTGAAGCACAAACCGTCTGTGTTTTGTGGTGAGGTAGACAAAGACGCTGAGCGGTATTTCAACGAGACCAAATTGGTTCCCTCTTTCTCATTCGTTGATCCATTCGGCTACAAGGATTGTCTCTCCAAATCGTGAATGGAGTAATTAAAGATTGGGGATGCGATTGTGTATTTTTCTTCAATTACAACAGGATAAATGCTGGAATATCAAACCCTTTAGTAGCTAGGCACATCAACGCACTATTTGGTGACGACAGGGCGGATCGACTACGAAAACAACTTCCATCGCTAACTCCCGATATGCGTGAAGCCATGGTTCTCGAACAACTCGCTCAGGCGATAAAGTCGATGGGAGGGAAGTATGTGTTACCTTTTCGCTTCAAGAACGCCAGCGGGAAGCGTACATCGCACAGTCTCATCTTTGTCTCAAAAAGCTTTAAAGGCTACGGAATTATGAAAGACATTATGGCCGGAGAAAGTTCGACGGAGGACCAAGGCGTGCCCTCGCTAACTTATTCACCAGCTGATGCATCGATGCCATTGCTTTTCTCTTTGAGGCGGCCCCTTGATATGTTGAAAGGCTCACTCACCGAACATTTTTCGGGCCGAGAATTGACATTTGACGAAATTTACGAGGAGCACAGTGTCGATACTCCCTACATAGGGAAAAACTATAGGGAAATCTTAGGAGATTTGGAGAAACGCGGATCAATCAACGTTCGCTCAACCAAGGATCGACGTCGAAAGGGAACTTATCCAAGACATATAAGAATCAAGTTTCCTTGAGGGTGATTGATATGGCAACAAATTCATCAATAGAATGGACTGAAGCGACATGGAACCCGGTTGCAGGTTGCTCGATATTGTCTCCCGGTTGCACCAATTGCTACGCCATGCGTATGGCTCGACGGCTCGAAGCGATGGGGCAGTCGAAATACGCGGGAACCACTCGTATGTCCGGCGGTCGTTCGAAATGGAGCGGCACTATTAGACTGGATGAGCGTTCTCTTGAGATTCCCGTCAGGTGGAAATCAGGCCGAATGATCTTTGTGAATTCAATGTCGGATTTGTTTCACGAAGATGTCCCTTTAGATTTCATTCGACGTGTTTTCAACACCATGACCGATACCCCGCAGCACACTTATCAAATATTGACCAAGCGAGCTGAATTGCTGGAAGAACTGGCTGGCAAACTGGATTGGCCAAACAATGTCTGGATGGGCGTCAGTGTTGAAAGCGGAGACTATAAATATCGAATAGATCATCTCCGCCGTACAGATGCTGCCGTAAAATTTCTAAGCCTTGAGCCGCTTTTGGGTCCTTTAGGCAAACTCGATTTGACAGGGATCGATTGGGTGATTGCTGGAGGCGAAAGTGGACCTGGTGCGCGACCGCTTGATATCGATTGGGTACGTTCGATCCGCGATCAATGCCTTGCTGCAAATGTCGCATTCCATTTCAAACAATGGGGTGGCGTGAACAAGAAAAAGACCGGTCGAATTCTCGATGGACGGACGTGGGATGAGTTTCCCGCCGCCAAAGCAGCGTAGCTTTCGCCCCCCCAATAAAACAAGCCCGGACTCATCATCCGGGCCTGTCAAAAATTGGTCGGGGGTTTTTAACCCTCCCCCCGTGGAGGGTCTGGAGCGTTAGTCTCCGGGGCTTAAAACCCCTCAAGACAAGCCCCCGGGGCTGAAAGCCCCTAGCTGCACCCGCTGGTTGACCCGCAAGTGTCGCATTTCTCACACGTGCCGTTGCGCACCATGGTGAAGTTCTGGCATTCCGGGCACGAATTGCCGGTATAGCCCTGCATCACGGCCTTTGCGCGTCGGTCGGCTTCCAGCTTTTTGGCCGCAAGTTCCGCTGCTTCCTCGTCTGCGGTGAGAATGCCGCCGCGCGCTTCTTCCAGCTCGATCTCGGCGGCAAACTCGCGTGCATGCTCCTCATAGTCGCGTTTGAATGCGGTGGCTTCTTCCTGCAGTTCCAGCACATTCTTGGCGGCGGTGGCTGCCGCTGGTGAACTACCAGCGACGGCGTGGACGGGTGAATGGGAGGAAGACATCACCGTCCGGTTTGCGCCGCCGCCGTCCGCAGGCGCCCCTCCCGCAGATTCATTGTCAGCTGAGCCCCGGGGTTCTTCGCCCGGGCCGGTCACCACCTTCAGCGCGTGGCCGCGCGTCAGCCCTTTCGACACCGGTTCGGACTTGCCCTCCGACATGCCCTTGCCGAGCGAGGTGGAGGCAAAATCCGACTGGTCGACATGGGCCAGGTCGTGCCGGTCGAGATAGGAAATACCGAGCTCCCGGAAAACATAGTCGAGGATCGACGTCGCCGTCTTGATGGCGTCGTTGCCGACCACCATGCCGGCGGGCTCGAACCGGGTGAACGTGAACGCATCGACATATTCGTCAAGCGGCACGCCATATTGCAGGCCAAGCGAGATCGAGATGGCGAAATTGTTCATCATCGCGCGGAAGGCGGCGCCCTCCTTGTGCATGTCGATGAAGATCTCGCCGAGCCGGCCATCGTCATATTCGCCGGTGCGAAGGAAGATCGTGTGTCCGCCCACCTTGGCTTTCTGGGTATAGCCCTTGCGCCGGGTCGGCAGTTTTTCCTGCTCGCGCACCACCTTTTCGACCACGCGCTCGACGATCTTTTCACTGACCGTGACGGCGGCTGCCGCCTTCGGCGCCTCGATCAGGTTGTCGAGCGTCTCGTCGGCCTCGTCCTCTTCATCCTCGATCAGCGAGGCATTGAGCGGTTGGCTCAGTTTCGAGCCGTCGCGGTAGAGCGCGTTGGCCTTGAGCGCCTTTTTCCACGAGCGCAGATAGGCCGACTTGCAGTCATCCACCGTCGCATCGTTGGGCATGTTGATGGTTTTTGAGATTGCGCCTGAAATGAACGGCTGCGCCGCGGCCATCATGTCGATATGGCTTTCCACCGAGAGATAGCGCTTGCCGATCTTGCCGCACGGATTGGCGCAGTCGAACACCGGCAGGTGCTCTTCTTTCAGGTGCGGCGCGCCTTCCAGCGTCATCGCCCCGCAAACATGAATCTTGGCGGCCTCGATGTCCTTTCTGGAGAAACCGAGATGCGACAGCATGTTGAACTCGAAATCGTTCAGCTGCTCCTCGGTGATTTCCAGCACGCCGGTGCAGAAATCAGCGCCCAGTGTCCACTGGTTGAAGGCAAACTTGATGTCGAAGGCCGATTTCAGCGCTTCGTTCAGCGCGTCGATCTTCTCATCGGTAAAGCCCTTGGCGGCAAGCGAAGCCGGGTTGATCGCCGGCGCCTGGTTCAGATTGCCGTGGCCGACCGCATAGGCCTCGATCTCGCCGATCTGTGCTTCCGAATAGCCGAGCGTGCGAAGCGCGAAGGGCACCGCACGGTTGATGATCTTGAAATAACCGCCGCCGGCCAGTTTCTTGAACTTCACCAGCGCGAAGTCCGGTTCGATGCCGGTGGTGTCGCAATCCATCACCAGGCCGATCGTGCCGGTCGGCGCGATCACGGTTGCCTGCGCGTTGCGGTAGCCGTGCTTTTCGCCCAGTTCCAGCGCCTTGTCCCAGGCGGCAGTGGCGTGTTCGATCAGGTCACCGTCCGGGCAATCGGTGTGCGATAGCGGAACCGGATCGACGGCGAGGTTCTCATAGCCGTTGGCCAGCCCATGGGCGGCGCGGCGGTGGTTGCGCATCACCCGCAGCATGTTTTTCGCATTGCGCTTGTAGTCGGGGAAGGGGCCAAGCTCGCCGGCCATCTCGGCCGACGTCGCATAGGCCACGCCGGTCATGATCGCGGTCAGCGCACCGCAGATGGCGCGGCCTTCGGCTGAATCATAGGGCACGCCGGTGGTCATCAACAGGCCGCCAATATTGGCGTAGCCGAGACCAAGCGTACGGTAGTCGTAGGAAAGTTTGGCAATTTCCTTCGACGGGAACTGCGCCATGGTAACCGAGATTTCCAGCACGATCGTCCACAGCCGTACGGCGTGTTCGTAGGCGGCGAGGTCGATCTTCGCTGTCTTGCGGTTCAGAAACTGCAACAGGTTGAGCGAAGCCAGATTGCAGGCCGTGTCGTCGAGGAACATGTATTCCGAACACGGGTTCGATGCACGGATCGGACCGGCCGCCACACAGGTGTGCCAGTCGTTCATCGTCGTGTTGAAATGCAGGCCCGGATCAGCCGACGCCCAGGCGGCGTGCCCGATCTTTTCCCACAGATCCCGGGCTTGCACCGTTTTGGCAACCTTGCCGTCTATGCGGTTGATAAGATTCCATTCTCCGTCGCTTTCAACAGCGCGCAGAAAGTCGTCTTTCAGCGAAACCGAGTTGTTGGAGTTCTGGCCCGAAACGGTCAGATAGGCTTCCGAATCCCAGTCCGTGTCGTAGGTTTTGAACTCGATCTCGGTGTAACCCTGCCTGGCGAACTGGATCACCCGCTTGATGTAGTTTTCCGGCACCGAATTCTTCTTCGCCGCGCGGATCTCGCGCTTCAGCGCGGTGTTCAGCGACGGGTCAAAACATTCATCATTGTCGGCGTCGCAATTAACGCAGGCCTTCATGATCGCGGTCAGATGCTTCTTGACGATCTTGGAGCCGGTGACGAGCGCGGCAACCTTCTGCTCTTCTCTCACCTTCCAGTCGACATAGCTCTCAATGTCCGGATGATCGACATCGACGACGACCATCTTTGCGGCGCGCCGTGTCGTGCCGCCGGACTTGATGGCGCCGGCCGCCCGGTCGCCGATCTTCAAAAAGCTCATCAACCCCGACGACTTGCCACCGCCGGAGAGTTTCTCGCCTTCACCGCGCAGATAGGAAAAGTTGGAGCCGGTGCCGGAACCATATTTGAACAGGCGCGCCTCGCGCACCCACAAATCCATGATGCCGCCCTCATTGACCAGATCGTCGGAGACGGACTGGATGAAGCAGGCATGCGGCTGCGGATGTTCGTAAGAGGATTTCGATTTGGTCAGTTTGCCGGTTTCGAAATCGACATAATAGTGGCCCTGGCCGGGACCATCGATGCCATAGGCCCAGTGCAGGCCGGTGTTGAACCATTGCGGGCTGTTCGGCGCCACGCGCTGGGTGGCGAGCATGTAGGCAAGCTCGTCGCGGAAGGTCAGCGCATCGTCTTCATTGTCGAAATAGCCGCCTTTCCAGCCCCAATAGGTCCAGGTGCCGGCAAGCCGGTCAAAAACCTGGCGCGCATCGGTTTCCGAACCGTAACGTTCGTCTTCAGGCAACTCTTTGAGCGCTTCCTCATCGGCTACCGACCGCCAAAGGAAAGAGGGAACGTCATTCTCCTCGACCTTTTTCAGCCGCGCCGGAACGCCGGCCTTGCGGAAATATTTCTGCGCAAGAATATCGGCCGCCACCTGGCTGAACTGCTTCGGCACGTCAATATTCTCAAGCCGGAAGACCACCGAGCCATCCGGGTTCTTGATTTCACTAATCGCCTTGCGGAATTCAATGGCCGCGTAGGCCGACTGGCCTTCCTTGGTGAAGTGCCGTTCAATGCGCATAATATCCCTTCCAGTCCCTATATATAGTGTGTCGGTTGGCAGTTGTCCTCATCCATCCGCCAACGGACACAAGTCCGCCTTACCGGCTCCGTTTTTGGAGACCGGCTCTCCCCTTCCGTGGCTTGACCCGCACCTTGTGAAGCCTTTTGTTCCCTGGCTTTCTATCCAGTGCCGGAAGCCCGGTGGGCCCCTCAAATTTGACGCCTGATTGTGAATTTACCCGAATCGGGCAATTCACACTATCTGGTACGATTTCTAGGCGCAAACACTAAATATAGTATTAACGGCTAATTAACGCCAGAAAAATCGACCACTGACCCGCCATACGCAGAACACAATTTCACCCGCCGCGCCCTGGCCCGAAAAAGGCTGAAAAGCGCTGACTTTTACGCAACAAATCTGGAAAAAAGACCGGGCTCAAAACTATTCCGGCCACGCCACTCACGCGAACGTGTATTTCAAAGAATACGACTCGCACCCGCTCGTCAAGAGGTGGTTTTATGAAAATTTCATGACGCTATATATTGTGTGTGCGAGATGTGGATTACGGGGAGAAAATCGGGGTGGCTCCCGCCTTGAACTCCAACAAAGAAGAGCGGCGATCATTGCAATCGCCGCTCCCTCACCTGACACCCATACCACGGTCCAACACCTGACCGTTGCCGATTGGAATTAACGGCCGGATCTACTCCGGCTCGTCGAAATTGAATTTGTAGACGCCATAGGCGAGCATGCTGACCAAACCCAGGCCGATCACCACAAAGAGAACTTCAAGCAAACCCATGGCTCAGCCCGCCCTGCTGGTACGGTTGGCGTTCGATTTGCGGCTGATGCGATCTTCGACGGCGGCAATGCGGTCGCGCAGTTTCAGGCGCAGTTTCTTGAGCATCTTGAGGCGCAGTCCATCGGGCGAGCGCACCCGCTGTTCGCGATCGATCTTTGCATCAAGAATTGAATGCCTGGCCCACAGGGCCGCCAGGTGATTCCACATGCCAGTCTCCTCTTTGTCATTCCGGTCATCTGGATATGGGAGCGGCAGATTGATTAATCCAATTCATTGATTATATAAGAACGATAGTTTTTCTCTATCGAATGACATGCCGTTTCGCCCGACATCCCGTCAGCTCGAATATCTGGTCACCCTGGCCGAGACCGGTCACTTCGGCGACGCGGCGCGCCGTTGTGCGGTCTCCCAGCCGACCCTGTCGGTACAGCTGCAGCAGCTCGAACAGCGCCTCGGCGCCCAGCTGTTTGATCGCGGCCGCGGCGGCGTGCACCTGACCCCTGCCGGAGAAAAAGCTGCCGGCCTGGCACGGCGCATTCTGGCCGGCCTCGATGACCTTGAACTGTCGATCGCCGGAGGTGAGGAAAACCTTGGCGGGCGGATCAGACTTGGCGCGGCGCCGACCTTTGGACCCTACTTTCTCCCGCGTTTCCTGCCGTCATTACACGCAGAATATCCCACACTCGAGGTCTTCATCCGCGAGGAACCCCCGCGGTTTCTGGAAGCCTCGGTCATCGACGGATCGGTGGACTGCGCCATCGGACCTGACCCCGGCGGAGACGGCAAGTTTTCATTTCAGTTGCTGCTGGAAGAGGAATTGCTGATCGGAATTCCGGCGGATCACGCCCTCGCCGACGCGCAGGCATTGACCGCCGATGCGCTTGCTGGCGAGCGAATGATGACGCTCGGCAGTGGTCACCGCCTGAACGAGGCGGTTCATGAACTGGCAGCTGAATCCGGCGCCCTGTTGCGGGAGGATTATGAGGGAACCAGTCTCGATGCCCTGAGGCAGATGGTGTCGGTCGGCATGGGACTGACGCTGTTTCCTGCGCTCTATGCGGCCTCGGAATTCGGCAAGCAGGAGGGTGTCGTCTTGCGGAAACTCGACGGGCACAAGCTGGTCAGGCCGATCGGGCTGTTTTGGCGGCAGGGCAGTGTGCGGGAAAACCACTACCGGAAATTGGCGGGCATGTGCTCACAAATTGCCGGCCAACTGTCCCAGCCCGACTGAATTCATCTCCGTGTTGAACTGCCTGGCTGGCGGCTTGTCATTGCGTCCGGCATCATTCGGGGTTGAACCGACCGGCCGGTGGCGTATTGAGTTGTCGCGCAAAATCGGAGTTTTCAGTCAGTGAATTTCGAACTCGCCTACTCGGGCTGGCAGGTGGCGACGATCCTGGCGACCTACCTGCTGGCTGCAACGGCAAAAGGGGTTACCGGGCTCGGATTCTCAACCATGTGCCTGCCCTTTCTGGCCGTGACAGTCGGGCTCAAGGAGGCGTTGCCGCTGATTATCATCCCCTCGATTTCCTCCAACCTGGTGGTCATGCGCCAGGCCGGACGGTTCACGGAGACCGTGCAGCGCTTTTGGCCGATGCTGCTGGCAACCGTTCCCGGACTGATCCTCGGGCTTTGGGCGCTGTCCCTCATCGACGGAGCGCTGGCAGGCGGTGTGCTGGGGGTGGTGTTGTTGATTTGGTGCGCTTTCGCCTATTCGAAACCCGATTTGCGGCCTGACCCGGCCTGGGAGCGCAGGCTGGGGCCGGCAAGCGGATTTCTCACAGGTACGGTAAATGGATTGACCGGGTCGCAGGTGCTGCCCTCCATGCCGTATCTGATGTCGCTGCATCTCGACCGCAACGTCTTCATCCAGGCGATCAATTGCTCGTTCACCTTGTCCAGCCTCATCATGGCGATCGGCCTCAACCGGCTTGGCCTCTTCACCACCGGCGCGGTGATCGTGTCGGTCATCGGCACGGGCGTTGCTTTCCTGGGGCTCCATCTGGGAGAGCAAGTCCGGCATCGGCTGTCGCCCGACGCCTTTCGTCTGGCGATCCTTGCCATGCTGTCTGTCATGGGTGTGAGCTTGATGATCCGGGCCTTTTGACAGGCCGCCAATGTTGGAACCCCGCAAACGTGAAACTTGAACGAATTGAACGCGGTGCGGCGGCGCTGGTGGAGATCCTGCCAGGCGCGATCTATGCTTCAATCCAGTAATGGACCAAAGCCTTGTCGGCAAACGCGCCCAGATCGCAATGCTCCGAAACACGCCAAAGGAATTTCTTGACCACCGCAACCTGCGCCGGTGTGAACAGCGAGAATTTCGATTTCCTGAATTCGTGAAGCATTTCGGCTTCAGTGCCGGGATCAAGCGCCAGCAAGATGCTTTCGGCGGCATATTCCGCACTGTCGAGATTGTTCAGTGCCCATATCAGGTAGGCCGGCAGGTAGTACTGGAACGCCTGCGGGCTGAAGGCCGTCGGCGCGGCATAGCCATACACAACCATTTCGTCGGTCATGTCCTGCCAGCGGACGCCGCCGTAAAACTCCAGCACGTCCACATCATCCATGCAGTCCGGATGCAGCAGCTCATCATCCAGCGGTTGCGAACAGCCGGCAAACGCTTCCCTGATTTCCCGGACCAGCGATTCCATAAATTCATGCTATTGCTTGTCAGCGTCAAGTCCAGCAAGGTCGGTAACAATCGGAGCGATGGCAGGGTTTCGATGACTGTTTTCAACGAGATCGGCGGCGAATTTCCCGGTTCATTTCATGATGATTCCATCTATGCAATCCGGCTGATCTCACCGGAGCCTGATCAGGACGACTGGCGCAGCGAGCTCATCCTGGATATCGATCACATCTTGGAATGGATCAGGGGTGACGACGGACGGTTCCGGTTTCGCCTGGTTCAGGCGGATCTTTGTTTCGTCGATGTATCTGACCTGAAGATCTCGTTTGGGTACCGGGACACGAGCATCACACCACTTCCGATCGACCGGATTGTCCGTTCTCAAGAGGCCGTAGTCACCCGCCAAAACGGTTTTCAGGACTTTCAATGGGAGATCGTGCTGAACGATCAGGCAAACGGCGCATTGAATTTCCGCTCCACGGGATTTCGACTGGAAGAAACGGGCGATCGAATTGACAGCGATCAGCAGCAAATTCCGCAGCATCTTCGCTGCAGATCCAGTGGGCGGAGTTGATGGCTGAGCCTCTTCGGGCCCGTTGTCTCCGCCGGATTGGTCAAAACTGTTTGAATGCCCCGCCCGAGTTCATCAGCGTGTTGAACGACCGGGTTGTCAGTTCGTCATACGGGTCGCCGTGGTTGATCCTTTCGCGCTCTTCGGCAGGAAGCGGTTCGGCTTTGGTCTTGGTTTCCAGCCATGGGACAATCATCAAATAAGCGAGCAATTTCAACATGGTGATATCCCCTTCGTGGCGTGATCAGCGCAAGAGTAAGCGAGCAGCCATTTGGCCGTGAGCGGCAAAACCGCTAAAACAGGGGCAGATTCACCACTTCAAAGGGGCAAACATGGCGGATCCGGTTTCAATCCTGCTCGTCGCAACGCCACATGTGAGCGCTTCCAGCCTGTTTGGTCTCTACGACACGCTGATGGCGGCGGGCCGCGATTGGGATTTTTTGGTCAGCGGCAAAGAAGGAGCAGCGGTATTCGACGTCAAATTGGTCGGTCCGCACCTTGAGCCCTTTGCGTCGGCCAGCGGATTTCGCATTTCGCCTGATGTGACGTTCGAAGACGATGTCGATTGCGACATTGTCATTGTGCCGGGTCTCCAGCTCTCGACTCATGAACGGCTTGACCCGGCCGACCATCCGGCCATCGAATGGTTGAAAGTCCGTCGCGACGCGGGAACGCGCATCGTCTCGGCGTGCACCGGCGCCATCTACCTGGCCGAGATCGGTTTGCTTGACGGGGTCGAGGTGACAACGCATTGGGGGTTTGAAGACCTGTTCCGGCGGCATTATCCGTCGGTCCGGCTTCGCCTCGACCGCGGTCTGTGTTTTGCCGATGCGTCCAGCGGGGTTGCTACGTCGGGTGGAACGACCGGATGGCAGGAACTGGCGCTGTTCCTGATTGCCAATTACGGTAGCGTCCAACTCGCTTCGAGAGCCGCCAAGGTCTGGCTGTTGGCCGACCGGGGCGAATTGCAGGCGCCATATTCGTCGATGATCAAGGCAAGCCCGCATGACGATGCGATTGTCGCGGAAGCACAAAGCTGGATTGGTGAACACTACGCTTTGGAAAATCCGGTTGCGGAAATGACTAACCGTTCCGGCCTGCCGCCAACGAGTTTTGCACGGCGGTTTCGAAAAGCCACAGGCAAGTCACCGATGGATTACGTGCAGTCGGTTCGCATTGAGGAAGCCCGGCAGATGCTGGAGACGACCGAAATGCCGGTGGCAGAGATCGGCGACGAGGTCGGTTACACCGACACTGCGACATTCCGGCGGCTTTTCAAACGCCGGACCGGACTGACACCGGCAGAACATCGCAACCTTTTCGGCGCACCACGTTTTGATCGCTATATTTGATGACCGCCTTGTCTGGCCCCATCCATCAGCGCAATACCGCCTTTTGCCTTCGCTAACGGGAGACAATTTTTCGAAGCAATTGAAAGTGGTGGCAATTCGGTACACTATTCGCCCACGTGACGAGGAAACCGGCAGGACGCAATGGCGCAGCACATCTCGAAGTATCGCCGCGAGCAACAGTTTCGTGGCAGGGAACATTCCATATCGATAGAAAGAACTTCCGGAAAATGGGTGCAGCTGGCACTGGTGGCCGCGGTTGGGGTTCTCTCAGCCTGCACGACACTGACGCCCGATCCCGAGCCGGAAATCCAGCCGATCCAGATAGACATGGCGACGTTGCCCGGCGATTACGGCCTGGCTTCCTACCATCAGGAAGAGGATCAGGAGCGCACGCTGGAACAGGCGAAAATAGCCTGCAGCAATCCCTACACCATCGGCACGGGCGAGAATGGCGGCGTCATGATGCATGCGGTCGGCGCCAAACAGCCATCGGAGATTTTCTACAAGACCGACGACAAAGGCAGGGTGTTTCTCGGCCCCAGGGGTGCTGCCGGCATTGAGCAGGACCGCTATGTCGTGTCCTATGACGAACGTGTGCTGGTCATGCGCTGGATGGAGCCGCGGGCGCGCACGGTTTACGGAACCATGATTTACGTGCCCTGCGGGCAGCCGTGAGTATTATTCAGGGAGAAGATCTATGCAGTTTCGACTGAGCCTGGCCATTGGTCTGGCGCTAACGGTTTTCTGGGCCGCGATTTCCAATGCCGCCCAGCGCAAGGAACTCGATGTTGAAGAGCAGCCGGGCTACATTCCGACGGCGGCAGAGGAAAAACTTCCTGCCAAATGGCGGCCGCAGCCGGTATTTTTCCGGACCACCGAGCCTGCCGGCACCATCATCATTCATACCGAAGAGCGTTTTCTCTACCACGTGATGGGCGATGGCCGTGCGATGCGCTACGGTGTCGGCGTCGGGCGGATCGGCTTTGAGTGGCAGGGCATCCACCGTATCAGCCGGAAGAGCGAATGGCCGGACTGGCGGCCGCCACCGGAAATGATCGAGCGTCAGCCCTATCTGCCGCGTTTCATGGCTGGCGGGCCCGGAAATCCGCTCGGCGCGCGGGCGCTTTATCTGGGCAACACCATCTACCGGATTCACGGCACCAATCAGCCGCAGACCATTGGCCACGCCATGTCGTCGGGCTGTTTCCGGATGATCAATCCCGACGTCATCACGCTCTATGAGGGAGTCCCGGTCGGGACCCGGGTGATCGTGCGCCAGGCACCGAAATTGTAGGTTGCGAGAAACGTAATGAGTAATTTCACAATGAAAAAATTGTCCTGCCGTCTGGCTGCCAGCATTTTTGCAATGTTGTTCCTGATGGTTGGCGCCAAAGCTGCAACGCTTGCCGACGTCAAAGAGAGGGGCCGCCTGGTTTGTGGTGTCAATGAAGGCTTGCAGGGATTTGCCGCCAAGAACGGCGAAGCGTGGGAAGGCTTCGATGTCGATTTTTGCCGCGCGGTCGCCGTTGCTGTGCTGGGTGACGATACCGCTGTCGATTATGTTCCATTGTCGGCAGAAGCGCGGTTTCAGGCGCTGAGCGAAGGCAAGATTGACATTCTTTCGCGCAATTCAACCTGGACGCTGGGCCGCGAACTGGAGCACGGCCTGACCTTTGCCGGTGTCTCCTACTATGACGGTCAGGGCTTCATGGTGCCGCGCCAGCCGGAGCGGCTGTCGGCGCTGGAACTTGACGGGACGATTGTCTGCGTGCTGGCGGGAACCACCAGCCAGGCCAACATTCCCGACTATTTCGTCGCCAACAACATGGCCCACGAGATTGCCGCACTCGGCTCGGCGGAAGATATACTCGCCGCCTATCAGTCGGGACGATGCAACGTTGTGTCCAGCGACGTGTCGCAGCTTTATGCATGGCGGCTGCTGCTGGCTGACAGCGACGAACACATCATTCTGCCCGACACCATTTCGAAGGAACCGCTCGGTCCAGTGGTGCGAAAGGATGACCCCCACTGGGCGACGGTGGTCAATTGGGTGCTGTTTGCGCTCGTTAATGCAGAGGAGATGGGAATTACCTCTGCAAGCGTCGATGCAGCCATTGCTTCCGACAAGCCGGATGTGCGCAGGTTCGTCGGCACTGACGGCAGTCTGGGCAGTGATCTTGGTCTTGCCAATGACTGGACGGCGCAGGTTGTTCGCAGCGTCGGCAACTATGGCGAGATATTCTCACGCAATCTGGGTGCGGGCAGCGACCTGGCAATCGAGCGCGGCCTCAATCGTCTGTGGAACCGCGGCGGCATTCTCTACGCTCCGCCACATAGGTGAACATCAGAAACCTCCTGACAGTTTGTTGTCAGGAGGTGTCTGTTAATGCTGACGGGATTTTTGGAGACGAGGCGAACCGGCAATGACAACCCCGCGACCATTTCCCGACGCGCAGAAACACGGCGACCTGGAAGAGGTTTTTCCCGACATATTTTTTGTTACCGGAACGGTGGCGCTGCCCGGCCCTTTGCCTTTGCGCATCAGCCGCAACATGACCATACTGCGTCACGGCGGCGAACTCACATTGGTCAACTCCGTTCGGCTTGGTCCTGACGGCCTGCAAGCGCTCGACAATCTTGGAGAGGTGAAAAACATCATCCGGCTTGCCGCGTTTCACGGCATGGACGACCCGTTTTACAAAGACCGCTATGGCGCCACCGTCTGGTCGGTCGATGCTCCCTATTTCGCCGGTTTCGATTCCAAATCGGATCCGTATTTCCACCCGGACCATATCGTCAAAAGTGAGGTGAAGATCCCGACGAAGGGCGCGGAATTTATCAACATCAACTCGGCCAAGCCCAATGAGGGATTGATGCTGCTTGACAGGGACGACGGCATTTTGATTGCAGGCGACAGCCTGCAGAACTGGGCCAAACCGGACCAGAATTTCAGTCTTCTGGCGCGGTTGATGATGCCGCGTATGGGATTCATCAAGCCCTGCAATGTCGGTCCGGGCTGGCGCAAGGCGGCAAAGCCGGACGCCAGCGAAATCAAGGCAATTCTCGACCTCGACTTCGAGCATGTTCTGCCGGCGCATGGCGCACCGGTCATCGGCGACGCAAAGCAGCGCTATGCCCCGGTTATCAACGCTTTGTAGAGGCTGCTCGCGCTTTGAAGGTGTGTCAGCGCTGGTGGCGGATCATTGCTGAGTAGCTCGGTGCCTCAGGCTTCAGGCGGCCCGCTTCATCAAAATCGCTATCGGCGTTGAAGCTGATTTCAGGTCGTGAATCGAATTCGCCGATGATCTTGGCCTGTTTTTCAAGCAGGCCTGACAGCCGTGCCTCCAATTCGACTTCTTCGGTGCCCTCGAAATATCCGTGGACACTACAGGCAAGCACCGGCTCAAGCACGGTCATGCCGAGATAGCGCATCGTGTAGGCGTGTGGCCACAACAACAGCGCAATGTCACCCTCCTTGCCGTTGAATCCGGCCTCCGCTTCCGTGGCGCCGAGGGTGACGCAGAACAAGACCTTCTTGCCGCGGCACATGCCTTCATCATATCGCTGGTCCACGGTGTGTAGTTCTCCGTGCGCAAGTACCCGGTCGAACCAGCCTTTGAGAATGGCCGGCACGCCGAACCACCAGAACGGAAAGTGAAAGACAATCCGGTCGGCACGCCGGATCTTGTCGATTTCCGCTGCAACGTCTGCCGGAAGCGCATCGGCGGCGGCAGCTTCCTCCTGCGCCTTCAGCGGATCAAAGGGCCGGTCGGCAGCATAGCCGGGAAACTGATCGCGTGATTCTGCGGGATCAAAGCCCATCCCATAGAGATCCGACCAGAGAACCTCGTGCCCGGCAGCGATCGATGCTTCTGCCGTGGCATCAGCCCATGCGCCGTTGAAGGATTTACGCTCGGGATGGGCAAGAACAATCAAAGTGGCGGCCATGCTTCAAATCCCTGCGCGAAAGGTGGTTGCGGATCCATGATGTGCAATTGTTGATGTACCGGTTTGGCCACAATCAAATATTGACTTAGCTGATAAACATACCGATCATCCTTCGTGCAAGTGTTCTCAGGGCGGGGTGAAATTCCCCACCGGCGGTGATCGGGATCGCAAATGGTCTCATCAGCCCGCGAGCGCCTCGCAGTTTTGGATTGCCAAAGCCTGTGAGGGTCAGCAGATCCGGTGAGATTCCGGAGCCGACGGTGACAGTCCGGATGGGAGAGAACAACCGGCAGCGCCGCACTCGATTCGGGTGTGTTGCCGGTTGCGCGCCCTGATTCACGTCCCAAAAACGAGACATGGATCAGATCAATGACACACCTACCAACAGTAATATCCGACGTCCGCTTCGCTTTCATTGAAGCAGGCTGGCACGCAGAAATCGTTGCCCAGGCACGGTCCGGCTTCTTTGCCGAAATCGGAGCCGCCGAAGGAGACAGGGCTGAAGTAAGCCTGTTCAAGGTACCGGGAGCCTACGACATTCCGCTGCTGGCAATGAAACTCGCCGAAACCGGTGAATTCGACGCCATCGTCGCCGCCGGCTTTGTTGTCGATGGCGGCATTTATCGCCACGAATTCGTGGCTTCGACGGTCATCGACGCCCTGATGCGGGTGCAGCTCGAAACCGGCGTACCGGTGATATCCTCCGTGCTGACACCGCACCAGTTTCAGGAAAACCGGCACCAGATTGAGTTCTTCAAGTCGCATTTTGACGTCAAGGGCAGGGAGGCGGCGAGAGCCGCGCTGCAAATCGTTGCCAACCTGCAAGCGATCCATTCGCACCACGAAACCGGAATTCAGATGGCTGCCGGTTAGCCGGATTACCAATTGATCCAGAGCAAAGCGATAATTTCTCGCCTCCGCTAGGTTTGACGCATGACGTCAACCAAGCGGAGGCAAGTTCGCCATGTATAATACAATTCTCGTACCTGTTGACCTGTCACACAAGGAGCGGGTTGCGCCGATGGTCGAGACAGCCAAACTGCTGGCCGATGGCGACGCCAAGATCATTCTGGCGAATATCGTCGAGGACATTCCCGCCTATGTCGCCGCACAGATACCCGCGGATGTGCTGGAGGATTCCGAGGCCAGCTCGAAGGCCGGTCTGGATATTATCGCAAAAGAATCCGGTCTCGACGTTGAAACCGTTGTGGTGCGCGGCCATGCCGGCAACTCGATCCTCGATCTCGCCGAGGAGAGGAATGTGGATGCGATTGTTATCGCCTCGCACAAGCCTGGTTGGGAGGATTACCTGATTGGTTCGACAGCCGCCCGGGTGGTGCGCCACGCAAAATGCTCGGTGCATGTATTGAGGTAGAAGGGCCCCAATATGCGGATGCCGGCATGGCCGGCATCCAATTGATGAAAAGAACCGCTGGTTCGGCCGATCACGCGGCCACCAGTTGCAGCGCGTCGATCTGGTCGTTGGCGGCCTTGATCGGCGCCTCGGCATCGATCGCCAGACCGCTGGCCGAAACGATCGTGACATCGGTAATTCCAACAAAGCCGAGCACAAATTTCATATAGGTGCTGGCGAAATCGGCCGGTGACCCGGTTTCCACACCACCGGATGCAACGGCAACGATGGCACGTTTTCCTTCGAGCAGTCCCTTGGGGCCGGCTTCGGAATAGCTGAACGTCTCGCCGGCACGCGCGATCAGGTCGACCCACTGTTTTAGCGATGCCGGAACGCCAAAATTGTAGATTGGCACTCCGATGACAATCACGTCGGCTGCCCTCAACTCCTCGATAAGCTCGTTTGAGAACGCCAGTTTTTGCGACTGTTCCGGCGTGCGCGCTTCACCGGGTGTAAAATTTGCACCGATCCAGGTTTCATCGACCACCGGCAGACCGGACGAAACATCACGTTCGATAACGGCCGCGTCAGAGTGCACGGAGGTCAAGCGATCAACAGCGCGCTGGACCAGTTGTCGCGAGACCGATCCGTCCGACCTTGCCGAACTGTTGATTTTCAGAATTTTCTTCACTGTCTCAGCCATCGAGGTTCTCCTGGTTGTTTGGCATCGAGTGAAAGCCATTTAGTAGTTTGCGATATTGAACATAATCAGAAAAAATGCACATATATTGTGCATGAGCGCACAGAATGAAAATTGGGAACTGATTCGCAGCGCCTACCTGGTCGCAAATCTTGGCACAGTGAGCGGGGCGGCCAGCCGGGCCGGTGTGCATCATGCAACGATCATCCGGCACATCGACGCGCT
>JBFOMG010000048.1:0-18048 GCA_040830725.1 Rhizobiaceae bacterium | reverse complement strand
ACGGCGCCGCTCTATGGCCTTGGCCTTTCCGAAACCCGTCTGAATTCCTTTTTACGCGGCAAGACGCGGGATGACTACGTGCTGTCGACCAAGGTCGGAAGATTGCTCGAGGTGTGCAGGCCGGAGGAACGCACGGGCATCGGAAAATTCTTCGATACCCCCAGTCGGCGCGAAGTGTACGACTACACCCATGACGGCGTGATGCGGTCCGTCGAAACGTCTTTGGAAAGACTTGGCGTGGACCGGATCGATATCCTGTTTGCCCATGACCTCGATGTGTTCAATCACGGCACCCAGCAGGTGCTCGACGACAAGCTGAACGAACTGATGAGTTCAGGTTACAAAGCGCTGGTGAAGCTGCGGGATGAGGGCGTAATCTCCGCTTTTGGTGCTGGTATCAATGAATGGGAACCGGCCCAATGGATGGCCGAACGTGGCGATTTCGACCTGTTTCTCCTTGCCGGACGGTATACCTTGCTGGAGCAGGAAGCACTGACCAGTTTTCTGCCGCTATGTGAACAGCGCGGTATCGGGATCGTGCTGGGTGGCCCCTACAATTCGGGTATTCTTGCCACAGGTGCGGTTGACGGTGCGTTTTACAACTATGACCCGGCTCCGCCGGAGATCATGGAGCGCGTCGGAAAAATCGAAGCGGTTTGCCGGCGGCATGACGTCAAACTGATCGAAGCCGCGCTTCGGTTTCCCCTTCATCATCCGTCTGTCGTGTCAACGATCCCCGGAGGTCAATCTGCAGATCAGGTGTTCGGAAACCGGAGTATTCTCGACGCGGAAATTCCGGATGCTCTGTGGTCAGACCTGAAAGCTGAAGGGCTCATGAGCGAAGATGCGCCGACGCCATGAAGGCAAGGGTCTGATCCCGGTCGATTGACAAACGATTTTCGACCGGCGTGGATACATGCAAAGCCGCTGCAGCGCTGGCATAGGCCAGAGCACCATTCGTGGCACTACCCAGCAGCAATTCGGCGCACATCGCTCCAACAAATGCATCCCCCGCACCGTGCGTTGATATTACCGGCACGTCGAACGACGGGAGATATTCAGGCTCGCCACCATCATCCGCAAACACCAAGCCATCATCGCCAAGTGTGATGACGGCGCATCCGAGCGGTATTGGCCTATCCCGCAAAGAAGTCAGCGATTGATCGACTGAATCGATCTGGTCTCCAAACATGCCGCTTGCCTCAACCCGATTAACCACCAGAATATCCGCAACCTCCAAAATCTTGGTCTCGAACCTTCGCCAGGGTGCGGCATTGAGGACGATCTTGACGCCTGCGGATCGTGCCTTCTCTGCCAAACCAAAACATGCGCGTTCCGGTATTTCGTTTTGCAGAACCAGAATTTCGGTTTCATCAGGAATGACGAAGTCATCAGCGGCAATCGACTGGTTTGCGCCACTGGCGACCACCGCCCCATAGCCACCATCCTTGTCGATTATGGCCACACTTGCTCCGGATACCGCATCATTGGACCGGATGACCTGCGAGCAATCCACACCGCATTTGCGCAGGTTTTCGATCAGGGCATCGCCAAAACGATCGTGGCCGACAATCCCGCCAAAATGGACACCTGCTCCGTGAAGGCTGGCGGCGACCGCCTGATTGCCACCTTTGCCACCGCAGACAAAACGCATCGGACCGCCCATCACCGTTTCATCGAGCGACGGCAATTTCGGCGCATCGACTACAATGTCGTAGTGCAGCGATCCGACAACAAAAATCATGCCGATGGTCATTTTCGACTGAACATTGCGTCTTGAACCAGTCTTTGGCTGGTTGGCGCATCCTGCCGGGATATCGCTTCCGACAATTCCGCATTTTCAGCAAGATTACGCGCGATCGCCCAGAGATGATCCATCGCGGCAATGTTGGTCCTGGCTTCGGCGACAGGATCAAGACCGGAATGGTCAGGGAACGTGTCGAAATAGATTGCGCGATCGTAGCCACATCGGATGAGCTCGACGAGAAGTTCAATTGTCTGAACCGGATGGACGCTGCCAACCATCAAACCGTCATCCCGCTTTGCATATCCGTCATTGAGATGAACGCCGAGCAGTTTGGAGTGCCGGGTGATGAGCGCCGCGGCGTGTGCCGGCATCTCGTCTGCGTAAAGCACATGCGCAAAATCAAGCGTAACACCCAGGTTTGGTGCGCCGGTTTCGCCAATGGCCAGCAGCGTGGTTGCCACATCCGGCATTAAGGCGAATGCCCGCGGCTCGTTCGGTTTATATTCGATCGCAATCTCAACGTCGCGATTATGTGCCGCAACTGCCTGCAGCGCCTCAATTGTGTTGTCCCACATTGAGCGATAGTCGGCCTGAAACGAGTAGTCGAACCCATCCTGTCCCAACCACAAGGTCATCAGATCGCATCCGAGTTCAGCGGCCGCATCAATCCCTTTTCGTGTTATGTCGATTGCTGCCTGTCGGACCGTTTGCTCCGGATGCGTGAAGGCACCCAGTTTGAAACCGGGATCTGTGTAGTAGCGCATCGCCAACCCGTTCAGGTGCATTCCGCTCTCCGCAAAATGATCCCGGATATCGCCAAGCGAATGCCCGTCGAAATGATCGGGGTAGTTGAGGTCGGCAGCATTCAGCCCGGCGCTTGCGGCCCGCTCCAGAAGGTCCAGCGTGGTTACCCGGTTCCGGCCGGGCCAGTATTCAGCTGCGCCCAGTTTGAAAGCGTTCAACCGTGCTGCATAGCGTATTTTGCTGGTGGCTGGCTTGTCCAAATTCTCGACTTTCTCCCAGCGGTCGCTCAATTCAGCGCCAAGGGCGTGCCGGCCGCAGAACTCGCCTCATAACACGCTTCCACCAAAGCCATCGTTTCGAAAGCGTCGTCGATGCCAGAAACAAGCCTGCCATCCTCGCCGGCATCAAAACGCTGAACATTGCTCATCGTCCCAATGAATGCATCGGGAAACCACGTCCCCTTCAGATCGACGTTTTTCCAATCCTCACCGTTTTTGCAGATCCACAATTCATCGGGTTCGCCGTTTGGATAGTCGTATAGAACGCCGAGCTTGATCAACATGCTGCCGTCGCTGCCTTCGATCCGGAACCGCGCCATCTGAAACCGGTTGCCACCCCTGTGATTATGATTGATGTCCATGAGAACGCGCAGACGATCGCCATAGTCCAATATCGCCGACGTGCGGGTCTGGGCGTAATCCTCAGATCGCGGATCACCCATTGTTCTGGCAAGGACCTGAACCGGATTACCCGCCAGCGACCGGATCATGTCCAGGTAATGAATTGAGTGAACCGAGATTTCGACCCGGTCCATCCCTTTCAGGAAGGGAAACAATTGCCACGGCGTATAGATGTTCACCTCCACGACAATATCCAACAACTCGCCGATCATCCCTGCGGATATGGCGTCGGCTGCAGCAAGCATCATCGGACTGAAGCGCAGCTGGAAATTGACTGCGGCATTCAGGTCTCTATCCGATGCAATTTCGCGAATCTGGCTGGCCTCATCCAGATTTCCGCCCATTGGCTTCTGGATGAGGACTGCCGCGCTTTCAGGCAGCTTTCGCAAAATACCGGCAATTGCATCCGGCGGAGTGGCCAGATCATAAACTGCCTCCGTCCCGTTTTCCTCCACAGCCTGTTCCAGCGATTGATAAACCCGTTTCAGGGACCAGTCGTCAGCAACTGAGTGGGCTCGCGAAATGTCTATGTCGAATATCCCTGCAACATCAAATCCGGTCTTGCCGTAGGCTGGCAAATGGGCATCGCGAACGATGCCCCCCGCGCCGATCATCACAATCGGCTTCGGATTTTGCGGCCGCGGCCAGCTTTGATTCAGGTGCTGATAATCGGATTCTTTCACCGCGCCCTCGACGTTTGCAGCCTCTTGGAGCCGACTTTATAGTAGTTACACCGCTTGTCAGCGCAAGCCGCGACTCACTCTCGGAGGACATGTGACCAAACTTATAGACACACATCAGCACCTCATTTACCGGGACAGGTTCAACTATCTGTGGTCGGACAGTCTGCCCGCGCTTGCCGGCAAAGATTTCACTGTCAGCGACTACCAGCGATTGACGGCGGAATATGACGTGGCCGGGTCGATCTTCATGGAAGTCGATGTCGGACATGATTATCGCGACGAGACGAGATTTGTCGCTGAACTCGCGGCAGAACCCGAAAACAAGCTACTGGGAATTATTTCGTCCTGCCGCCCGGAACATGATGGTGGTTTTGATGCCTGGCTTGAAGAGTGCGCAGGTCTTCCCGTTGTTGGGTTTCGGCGCATTCTGCACGAAGTTGATGATGACCTGTCCCGGGACGAAGTTTTCAGACGCAATGTCAGGAAGATTGGCGCTCAGGACCTGACGTTCGACATGGTGTTTCGCGCTGACCAGCTCGGCATTGCTTTTGAACTGGCCAGTGCCTGCGACGACATGGGATTGATCTTGGACCACTGCGGCGTGCCGGATATCGCCGGTGGTGAAATAGATCCGTGGCGCCAGAGAATATCAGCCATTGCCGGATTGCCGCATGTTGCCTGCAAGATATCCGGAATTTTGGCTTATTGTGCACAGGGCAACGCTACCGTCGACGCTGTCCGGCCCTATGCGGAACATGTCATCGACAGTTTTGGGACCGATCGGCTTGTTTGGGGCAGCGATTGGCCGGTCGTCAATCTTCGCTCCAGTCTTCCGGAATGGATTGACGTTTTTCATCAACTCGTTGCGGATTTCTCTGAAGATGAGAAAACGGCAATTTGCAGCGGTAATGCGCAACGGATCTATCGCGTAGGCGGATAGCGGCCCGGCATCTGCATTCAATCATGGAATTGATCAGTTGACGGATGTTCGCTTGAACACCGCTATTTGATCCCCGTCGTTTTCAGCTTGACGGCCAGCAGTGACGTTGTCGCCGTAATGAACAATACATCGTTGCCCGGCCCGCCAAAACAGACGTTTGCGACGGTTTCGCCGGTTCGAATCTCACCAATCTTCTGGCCGTTCGGATCATAGCAATGGACTCCATTGCCTGCGCTGGTCCAAAGGTTGCCTTGCGTGTCGAAGCGAAATCCGTCCGGAACGCCCGGATCGATTTCGGCAAAGACAAGGCCATTGGACAGGTCACCATCTTCCGAGACATCGAAAACACGGATGTGATGTGGCCCTTCCGGGTCATGCGACCTTCCGGAATCTGCAACGAACAATTGGCTCTCATCAGGAGAGAACGCCAGTCCATTCGGCTTGACAAAGTCGTCCACGACGATGCTGAGGCTGGCGTCTTTAGGGTCAAAGCGGAACACGTAGCATCCTGCCAGTTCCTGATCCGCTTTCTTGCCTTCAATGTCGCTCAATATTCCATATGGCGGGTCGGTAAACCAGATCGTGCCATCAGATCTTACAACTACATCATTGGGTGAATTGAGGCGCTTGCCCCGGAAATTGTCGGCGATTACCTTGATCGAACCGTCGTGCTCGGTCCGCGTTACCCTTCGCGTCAGGTGCTCGCAGGTGATCAGGCGGCCTTCGCGATCTCTGGTGTTTCCGTTTGAATAATTTGACTGTTCGCGGAAAACCCTGACACCAACGCCATCGATCCACTGATACATGCGATGATTGGGAATGTCGCTCCAAAGCAGGTAGTTGCCCAGCGGGAAATAAACCGGCCCCTCCGCCCAACGCATGCCACCATGCAGTTTTTCCAGCGAGGCGCCCGTTGAAATCAGGTCCATGAATTTTCCATCGTTGGCAACGAACTGGCTGTTCATGCAACTTCACTCGGCAGTTTTGTAGGCGGCGGCTCGCCTTGAAACGGTCTCTGGCCCCCATTTCGTTGATGATCGACCGATTGACATCGCCTGTATGCCAGACAACACGCAAACGTCTTGCATGTTCCTGCAGGCGATATTGCGGATATCCGCAACGAATATAAGCAAATGGCGCAAATGACGGGCTGAGTGGCGTTTCTAAATCGCGGGAGATTGTGTTTATTATCATCTCAGGGAACATTTGGCCGATGCAACTCAGAACGTCACCGAACATCAATCGATACCTGGCGATCTCGCGCGCTGTTGCCGGCCAGCTCGATTTTACCAAGGTGCTGCGCGAAATCGCCGGAGAGGTTAGCAAACTCATTCCGCACGACCACATGGACGTGACCATCATCCTGCCCGACAAGCCTGATTTCCACGTCGCCTATGAAGTCGGGATGGAAACGAGTTGGGGTGGAGCCAGCGAGCCGCAACCCAATGAAATGAGCCCGATACGGCTCTTGCTGTTTGGAGAAGTCACCCATCTGATGACAGGTGACGCGTGGAAAGACCCGAGGTTTCATTTTGAAGGTGCTTTTGACGAACCGATCTTCGATGCAAAACTCCACAGCCGTTTGCACGTACCGATGCAGGTTCAAGGCAAGATTCACGGCTCGCTCAACATTTCCAACCACAAATGCGATGTTTACAGCGCGCAGGATCTCGAAGTTGCGAGGAATATCGCCGATCTGATCGCACCCTATTTTTATGCCTTGATAAAGGGCCAGCAGGCTGAACGTTCAGCGTTAGCCGAAGGCGCAGCACGTGGGCGGGCCGAAGCTCTTAGACAGGGAGCGCTACGCCTTACGGAAGGCATGGAGCGCGAGCGGCGGCGCCTGGGCATGGAATTGCATGATCAGACGCTCGCCGATCTGACCAGGATCTATCGGCGCATCGAGCGGATCAACAGCAAGGGGAGCAAAGTCAAGTCCGGGGAGCTGGAAAACATCGAAGAAGAACTCGCGAGATGTACCCGAGAGTTGAGGCGGATCATCGAGGATGCCAAACCGGGCATTCTGGAGCTGTTCGGATTCAGGCAGGCCGTCGAAGCGCAGTTGGAACGGTCTGTCATTGGTTCATCGCCGCCGATTGCCACCTCGGTAATCGACCAGGCGGATGGGCTCATCGATCGAAGCCCGGATCCGATACGCACCGCCATCTTCCGGATTGTCCAGGAGGCCATAAACAATGCCGTCAATCACGGAAAATGCAGAAGCATAAAAGTCACCATACATGAACGTTCTGGAGGCATTGAGGTCAAGGTAACCGATGATGGTCCGGGCCCTGCAAAGGATTGGAACAAGTCCACGGGCGGATTGGACAATATGCGCGTCAGGGCGGCGCTGATTTCGGCGAGCATCTCATTCGTGCAAGATGAAGAATCGACGGGTACGAGCGTCGTGATCCTCCTGCCTTCCGACGCGATGGTGCGCGTCGGAAATGATCCGTCGGCACAGTCGGGCTTGTCGACACAGGGCGCCGCCGACACCGGTCCAAGTGAGGTTTTGGATGAACTTTCTTGTCGCTGAAGACGATCCTTTTCACCGTTCTTTCCTGAAGAACACGCTGGAAAGTGTGTTGGAAGAGTCTGATACAATTCATGAGGCCACAAACGGAAAGGAAGCGCTTGAAGTCGTTGCGCGGCACAAGATTGGCGGAATAGTGATGGATCTGCAAATGCCGAGCGCCAACGGAATAGAGGCAGCGAAGGTTATCTGGCAAAGCAATCCCGACATGCGGATTCTATTCTGGTCCAATTATGCCGACGAGGCCTATGTCCGCGGCATTTCACGGATCGTTCCAGCAGGTGCGGTCTACGGTTATCTTCTCAAGACCGCGAGCGTCGATCGCCTCGAACTGGCAGCTCGTGGCGTATTCCGGGAAGACCAATGCATCATCGATCGCGAAATTCGTGGTGTTCAGCAACGTACGGAAAACAATCTCGAAGGCCTGTCGGACAGTGAATTCGAGGTCTTGTTGGACATCGCACTCGGCATGACCGACAAGGCGATTGCCGCCAGGCACAAGATTTCGACCAGGGGCGTACAAAGCAGGCTCAAGCACCTGTATGACAAACTGGGCATCGATCAGTCTGAGACCACCACCGAGTTCGGTCCGGTCTTCAATTCAAGAACCCGTGCCGTCGCTATTGCGATCTCCCGGGGACTGTTAAACGTTAACGGATTGGCAGCCGGTGAAGAAGAATTGGAAACATGGCTGAAACACCGATCCGACGGGGCGTAGCCTCTGAAAGGATTTCGACCGGTCCGCTTGCGGATTTCCGCAACTGCATCCGCGCAAACACGTAGCGATATTTCGTTCTAAACGGCATACCGAGACCGGCAACGAACATACGATATGCGGGCTCGAGACAGCAGGCGCAGGTTCGTTCGGTTTCAAGAAGCGGCTGAGTTGGTTGCATGATTGAAATGCCGGCGGCTGGCATCTGTATCAATTGGGAGGAACCAAATGAAATTTTCCAAGATACTCGCTTCGGCTGCCGGGGTAGCACTTGCCCTGACGGTAAGCACAAACATTGCAGTGGCCGACACATCGGACAAACGCATTGCGCTATCCAACAACTACGCGGGTAATTCCTGGCGCCAGGCGATGTTGAAAAGCTGGGAGAAAAACGGCACGGCCGCAGTTGAGGCAGGTGTTGTGGCAGCTGCCGATGCATTCACAACCGCTGAAAACCAGGTGACCGAACAGGCCGCTCAAATCCAGAACATGATTCTGCAGGGTTACGATGCCATCGTTCTCAATGCGGCTTCTCCGGACGCGCTCAATGGCGCGGTCAAGGAGGCTTGTGACGCTGGAATCACGGTTGTTTCGTTCGATGGAATTGTCACCGAACCTTGCGCCTGGAGAATCGCCGTCGACTTCAAGCAGATGGGAAAGGAAGAAATCATCTATCTGGCGAAGAAGATGCCGGACGGGGGCAATCTGCTTGAAATTCGCGGTTTGGCCGGTGTTTTCGTTGACGATGAAATCAGTGCCGGAATTCACGAAGGCGTGGCTGAAAATCCGCAGTTCAAGATCGTCGGATCGGTGCATGGAGACTGGGCACAGGACGTTGCACAAAAAGCTGTCGCAGGCATTCTTCCGTCTTTGCCGGAAGTTGCTGCTGTCGTCACCCAGGGTGGAGATGGCTATGGCGCTGCGCAGGCCTTCAAGGCAGCAGGACGGCCAACGCCGCTGATCATCATGGGTAACCGCCAGGACGAGTTGAAATGGTGGAAAGAGCAGAAAGACGCAAATGGCTATGAAACCATGTCGGTTTCGATTGCACCTGGCGTATCAACGCTCGCGTTTTGGGTGGCTCAACAGATCCTGGATGGCACCGACGTTCCAAAGGACCTGACGGTCCCCTTCCTGAGAGTGGATCAGCACGATCTTGAAGAGAAACTTGCCGGCACGGAAGTTGGCGGCGTTGCGAACATCGAATACTCTCTTGAAGACGCGCTTAAGGTCATCAAGGGGATGTAATCCCGCCATAATCAATGGCCTGGCGCAGAAAGTAAAACATTCATGTCCGTGCCAGGCCAACTACAAACGATCATCGAACTGACCGGAATTCGCAAGGGATTTGGGGCGGTTCAAGCCTTGGACGGGATGGACCTTGTTGTCCGCCAAGGCGAAGTGTTGGGGATCGTCGGCCACAATGGCGCCGGTAAATCGACCTTGATGCACGTGTTGGCCGGTACGCTTGCTCCCGATGCTGGCGAACTGCGAATATCGGGCAAATCCGAACTGTCGGAATATGGAATCCGTGCTGCTCACATGAACGGTTTCCGGACTGTTTTCCAAGAACTGTCACTGTGTCCCAACCTCACCGTCACCGAAAACGCCCGGATCATGCATCCTGAGATTTCCGGGTTCAATTGGCGCAAGCAGGCAAGAGCTCTCATTCTGGACAAGCTGGACCAAATCTTTCCAGGTCACGGAATTTCGGGAAACGACCTGATCGGCGATCTGGCGATAGCCAAACGGCAGATGGTCGAAATTTCCAGAGCCTTCACGCAATCATCTCAAGCGCCGAAGCTCGTCGTTCTTGACGAGCCGACCTCTTCACTGGATTCGATCGTTTCCGATCAACTGCTGACCTACGTTCGGCAATTTGTTCAGGAGGGCGGATCCTGCATTCTCATCTCCCACCTGTTGAACGAGATCCTGGACACCTGCGACCGTATCGTGGTCATGCAGGACGGGCGCGCTGTCGATGAACGGCCGACTTCTGAATTCAACCGCGACACGCTGGTCGAATCGATGGGAAGCGTTGCCCGGGATTCACAAGAGGCGGACAACGAGAAAGCAGTTCGTCGAAGCGACGAGGCCAAGCCGCTGGTTTCTGTTACACCCAACAAAACGCCGGCTGATTTGGCGCTGCAAGTATATCGCGGAGAGATCGTCGGCCTCGCAGGGCTTAGCGGTCACGGCCAAACCGACACTTTGGTCGACATTTTCCTTGGATCGGCAAGATCAAAGTCGGGGGCTGCTGGTTCAATGGCTTTGGTGGCGGGTGACCGTCAAGTCGACGGTATATTTCCGTTGTGGTCAATTGCAAAAAACGTGACGATCTCATCTCTAAGGGAATTTGTGCGTCTCGGTTTGATCGATCCTTCCGCCGAGCAGAAGCTTAGCGAGACTTGGCGGGAGAAAATCGGAATTCAGACGCGGGATCTGAACAACAACATCTATTCACTGTCGGGCGGCAACCAGCAAAAGGCGCTGTTTGCAAGAGCCTTGGGCTCAAAAGCGACACTCATCTTGATGGATGACCCTATGCGCGGCGTCGATATCGGCACAAAGCAGGAAGTCTACGAACTTCTTCGTGCTGAAGCTGCCAAGGGGCGAACATTCATTTGGTACACGACCGAAATGAACGAATTGGAGCACTGCGATCACGTCTATGTATTCAGGGACGGCGACATCGTCGCCGATCTCGCAAGGCAAGATATGTCAGAGCAGCAGGTGCTGCATGCGTCATTTGAGTGACCGCATCCATGGCTGAACTACTGAATCCCCGGTTGCTTCGTAATTTGCTCCCCGCATTTTCGCTAACGGTGCTGCTGGTTCTTATCTTTTACCTTCAGCCACGTGCAATGAGCTATTTCGGGCTCAACCTGTTACTCAATCTTGCCCTTCCGATCGCGTTTGCCACGCTTGCCCAGATGTGCGTGATGGCAGTGAACGACCTTGACCTGGGCATTGGTGCCTTCGTTGGCTTTGTGGCTTGCGTCGGCGCGACCTTCCTGCGCGACACGCCGGCACTGGGCGTTTTGATCCTGGCAGGATGCGTGGTTGCATATGCAGCGCTGGGGTTCCTCATCCACATTCGAAATCTGCCATCCATCGTCGTTACGCTGGGCATGTCGTTCGTCTGGCTGGGGCTGGCACTACTCGTCCTGCCAACTCCCGGGGGAAAGGCACCGGACTGGATTCGCGCGGTGATGACATGGAAGACGCCGCTGTTCCCGTTCACGATCTACGCTTCAGTTGTCGTGGCGCTCGTCGTTCATCTCGTCCTGATGCGATCTTCCTACGGCACCGTCTTGCGCGGAGCCGGGGGCAATCCGGTCTCGGTCGAGCGGGCCGGTTGGTCGCTGCTGAAGGCCAAAATGACCATGTACGCGATGGCCGGTCTGTTTGGTATTCTCAGCGGTGTGTCCCTGATCGGCCTCACCACATCGGCCGATGCAAATATTGCATTGCGATACACGCTGCTGTCGATAGCGGGGGCCATCCTCGGCGGGAGTGAATTTGTCGGTGGCAGAATATCGCCAATCGGTGCCGTGATCGGAGCGACGACGCTGACCCTGGCAGGCTCGTTTCTGTCATTTCTGCGAATTTCCCCGGATTGGCAGATCGGAGCGCAAGGCGGCATTCTGATTGTGGTGCTGGCGCTTCGTGTTCTCATCAATCGCTCGGAGAAGAGATGATGTCGCCTGCAGGATCGAGATTTGAGCGCCTTTTGAACCTGCCATGGATTTGGGCCTATCTCGCCGCAATCACCGTTTGGCTGGCCACCATATTCTACACAACAGGGCAAGGATCCGCACAGATCCTGTCCGCAGCACTTTCCTTTGCAACTTTCTCGGTCATCGTCGGTATCGGCCAGATGTATGTCATCACCCTAGGGCCTGGAAATGTCGACCTTTCCATACCGGCGACCATGACATTTGCAGGTGCGGTATCGATGAAAATCATCGATACCAACAATGCGATGATCCTGCCGGGTCTGGCGATAGCGATTGGTTGCGGTGCTGCCGTGGGGATATTCAACTACGGGCTCATTCGCGCGCTGAGAATTCCGCCAATCATCGCAACCCTCTCGTCGAGTTTTTTGGTTCAGTCCGCGGCCATCGCTTACGGGCGGGGAATCAAGATCAAACCGCCGCCAATGCTTGCAGACTTTACCACCTGGAGGATCGCCGACATTCCCGTTCTTGCCATTTGTGTAATGGCATTGGCGGCGGTGATGAGCCTCGTGCTGCACCGGACGGTGTTCGGAAGATCGGTCACAGCCATCGGCCAGAATCAAAGAGCGGCTGAATTAGCCGGGATTCCGGTCAATTTCATTCGTTTTGCAACCTATGTGCAGTCGGCTGTTCTTGCCGCGCTTTGCGGCTTCCTCCTTTCAGGGTTCTCCGGCGGTGCGTCGCTCAACATGGGTGCGGAATACCTGTTGGCGTCGATCGCGGTTGTTGTAATCGGGGGAACGTCGGTTGCCGGAGGTTTCTCCAACGTATCCGGTCTCTGGGGCGCTGCGATGTTCATGTTCCTGCTGGTGACCATGCTGAACACATTCGGCTTGAGCGCCGGTTTCCGGCTGATATTGACCGGTCTGATCATCGTTTGCGTCATTACCTTGGCGGGCGGGAGACGACGGATTTGACATGGGCGTTTACTGTTCAAGACATGACGGCATCTCGGTAACGCAATAGCGCCCAATTATCCGGACTTGCTATTCTCGTGGATCGGCGACCGTGCCATGAGACGCGGCAATGCCGCGAGCCCGGTTTCATCTTGTTGAAGTTTGAAAAAGTTTGGCTGGGGAACCTGGATTCGAACCAGGACTAACGGAGTCAGAGTCCGTGGGTCTACCGTTAACCTATTCCCCAGCAACGCGGCACAGAAAACAGCCGCTGGCGTGGCGGTCTTAGCCGACAGCACTCAAAATAGTCAATACGCCAAGATGGTTCAAGCGGCTTGTCTGCCGGTGGCAATTCGATGCTTCGCGAATGTGACTGGAACCGACTGCAATTCAGCGCTTGGGAAAATCCGGTGTCGCTGATACACTGGTTGCAACACTAAATACCAGACAGCGCCTGCTGCGCCTTTATGTTTCAGGGCCGCGCGGCGTGAGGACAAGACTTTGAACGACCCCGATGCCGGCGGACCGTTTCCGCCACCGGGGTTGCCTGACGGTGAGGCGCGGGCGGCAGCCCCGAATCCACCGGGCGACGGCGCAGCCGCCGCGATGCAGCGATCCGGTAACGGATCAGCATTATCCGGCAACCCTGACGAGCCGAGAAAGCGCAAGAAACGACGGCGTAGAAAACGCGGCCGCAAGGTTTTTGCGCGCGATGGCCAGTTTCCCCCGGTTGAACCTGGTCCGGAAAACGAGACCAACAAACAGAAGCACAACCACGAAAAACCCCGGCGGGCACCGGCACCAAAACCAAACCGCAAATCCGACAGGACGTATGCCGCGCTGGATCTGGGCACAAACAATTGCCGTTTGCTGGTCGCCATACCGACACGGCCCGGGCAGTTTCGTGTCATCGATGCTTTTTCCCGTATTGTGCGGCTTGGCGAGGGTCTGTCGACGACCGGCCGGCTCGGCGACGATGCGATGAACCGTTCGATCGATGCGTTGAGAGTCTGTGCAGCAAAGCTGGCATCGCGCCCGGGCGGGCGCATGCGACTGATAGCCACCGAAGCCTGCCGGTCGGCCGACAATGGCGCCGAGTTTCTCACCCGCGTCCGCGAAGAGACCGGGCTCAAACTGGAAATCATCAACCGGGAAACTGAGGCGCGTCTTGCGGTGTCGGGATGCTCGTCGCTTGTCGAGCGCGGCACCGAAGGTGTTGTCTTGTTTGATATTGGCGGCGGCTCGTCGGAAATCGCCCTGGTTGATCTCTCGCGGCGCAGAACGCCAAGACTTGCCCGCCATATCGTCGCCTGGACATCTCTGCCGGTCGGCGTCGTCTCGCTGGCGGAAAAATTCGGCGGCCGCCATGTCTCGCCCGAAACATTCGAGGCGATGATTGAATGCGTATCGGAGATGCTGCAGTCGTTCAGGCAGCGCGGCAAGCTGGACAGCATTTCGAAAGGGCCGAGGTTTCATTTGCTTGGCACCTCGGGAACCGTAACGACATTGGCAGGTATTCACCTGGGTCTTGAACGTTACGACCGGCGCAAGGTCGACGGGTTGTGGATGACGAGCAGCGAAACCGACTCAATAGTCGAAACCCTGATGGGGTGGGATTACGAGCAACGCAAGGCCAACGCCTGCATTGGCTCCGACCGCGCCGATCTGGTTCTTGCCGGATGCGCGATCCTGGAAGCCATTCGCCGCACCTGGCCGGCCGAGCGCTTGCGCATCGCTGATCGCGGACTGCGCGAGGGTATTCTGACAGAGATGATGGCGTCCGACGGCGTATGGCGGCGAAACCGGCAGCCAAACAGATATCCGGGCAGGTTCAACTGATGAAAAAACCGGCCCGGTCGGGCGCACGTGCGCTGAAAACCCGGATAAAGAAGAAGAGCGGGCTGAAAATATCCTCGCGCCGCTGGCTCGAACGCCACATGAACGATCCCTATGTGCACCGCGCCAAAGCCGACGGTTATCGCTCCCGCGCGGCTTACAAGCTGATTGAAATCGACGACAAGCACCAAATTCTCAAACCGGGGCTGCGTATCGTCGATCTGGGCTCGGCGCCCGGCGGCTGGTGTCAGGTGAGCGCCGCTCGCGCCAAATCCGATAATGAGAACCCCTCCGTCGTTGCCATTGACTATCTGGAAATGGACCCCGTACCGGGCACAAAATTCCTGAAAAAGGACTTTCTCGACAACGATGCACCGGACGCACTGATCGACGCGCTTGGCGGCAAGCCGGACATCGTGCTGTCAGACATGGCCGCCCCGACCACCGGACACAAACGTACGGACCATCTGCGTACCATGCACCTGTGCGAGGTTGCCGCCGATTTCGCCATTTCTGTGCTCAAACCCGGCGGCCATTTTCTGACCAAAACATTCCAGGGTGGCGCCGGCGCAGACCTGCTTTCGCTGCTGAAAAAAAACTTCACCAGCATCCACCACATCAAACCGCCAGCAAGCCGGGAAAAGTCTGTGGAGCTTTACCTGCTGGCCAAGGATTTCAGGGGCCAGGCGGACGATTGACCGGCGTTCGCCCGCCGGGTCCCGCCGGCCGCAATTGGTGACCGGAAACCGTTTCGCCGGCACGCTTGTCGAGCGGCCAGAACGCAATTGCCGCAAACGCTGTCAGTCCGGCAACTGTGAAAAACGAAATCTTGAACGCATCGAGACCCAATGGCTCACCGGTTACAAAGGTCACCGCCTCCAGTACGGCGCCGGCAATCGCAACACCGACGGCAATCGATACTTGCTGCAGCACCGCGCTGATCGCGGTCGCCTGAGCGGCGTCTTCCTGCGGCGTATCGGCAAACACCAACGCATTGGCTGAAGTGAAAAACAGGGAACGAAAGAAGCCTGCGACGAACAAAACACCGATGATCAGAGCCACCGGTGTTTCTGATGTAAACCAGCCATTGATCGCAATCATTACCGCACCGACCACGGAACTGACGATAAGAATGGTGCGGAATCCGGCAAGCCGCAGCAGCTTAGCCGCAACAAATTTCAATCCGATCGCACCCAACGCTGAAGCGAAGGTCAATAGCCCGGCTTCAAAAGGCGTCATGCCAAAAGCGAGCTGGAACATCAGTGGCAGTAGAAACGGAACCGCCCCTGCCCCGATTCGGAACAGCGACGCCCCGGCCACTGCGGCCCGAAATGAAGGATTTTCAAACAAGCGCAAAGCCAGAAGCGGTGCGCTATGTCTCCTGGCATGGCGGACGTAAAGCGCCGTGCAGATGATCCCTGCGGCAAGCGCAACTGCACCGTAGACAGGCGGCAGCGCCGGCAGGCTTATCACCGACAATCCGAACACGATGCCGGCCGCAGCAAAACCGGACAGCAGGAATCCGGTTCTGTCCACCGACGCGGTTTCCTTCGGATCAATGGTCGGCAGAATTCGCCAGGCAAGCACAATGCCCGCCAGGCCGATGGGCACATTGATCAAGAATATCCAGTGCCATGAAAAATAGGTCGTGATGAAACCACCGACCGGCGGGCCGGCCAGAGGTCCAAACAGCGCTGGAATTGTCAGCCAAGCCATGGCGTTGACCAGGTCGCGCTTGTCGGTCAGGCGGACCAAAACCAGCCTGCCGACCGGCGTCATCATCGCGCCGCCCATACCTTGCAAAAATCGCGCAGCAACAAACCCACCCAACGATCCGGCGGTCGTGCAGGCGATGGACCCCACAACAAAAACCGCAATCGCCGCACAGAACACCTTCTTTGCGCCAATCCGGTCAGCCATCCAGCCGGAAATGGGTATGAAAATCGCCACCGAAACGAGGTAGGCGGTGAGTGCCAGTTTCAGCGCGATCGGGTCTGTGCCGATATCCGCGGCAATCGCCGGCAGCGATGTCGCAATCACCGTCGAATCCATCTGTTCCATGAACAGCGCGACGGCAAGAATGGCGGGAATGGTCCGGTTCACAACCGAATCCGTAATGGTGGGCGATGCATTGAGCCTTCATACACCATTCGCAGAAACGCGCTATGTCGTATCGATACGAGATCCGCAGTGTCCAACGATAGTGAACAGTCTGTTGCCGATCCAGCCTTGCCGGGAAGAAATCCCGCTCCAAATTAGTTCATGAAACAGGGGCGCTTTGGACATCCACACCGGGAGGAACATCATGACCTTATCTGCAAATCGGCGTTCGGTATTCAAACTTGGACTGGCGGGTGCTGCCGCTTTGGCCACGCCACAAATCATGATCCGCGCTGCACATGCCGATGCGCACAGCGCTTCGCTGAACATGGATTCAGCCACCCACGGATTTCGCCTCGGAGATTTCGAGGTCGCGACCGTCAACGATGGTAGCCTGACATTTCCCGACCCGCATGCAATTTTCGGTACCAACAAGTCCGCAGAAGAGGTTCACGGCGCGCTCGATGCGCATCTGCTTCCAAAAGACAGGCTGGTAATCGGTTTTGCGCCGACAATCGTCAAAACGCCAACCGATCTCGTGCTGTTCGACGCAGGCAATGGAGCGAACCGTAGAGAAGCAGGCGCAGGCCGGCTTTTGGCAAGATTGTCAAATGCCGGTGTCACCGCTGACCAGGTGACCGTGGTTGCCATCACCCATATGCACCCCGATCACATTGGCGGATTGATGGAGGACGGAAAGCCCACCTTCCCGAACGCCCGCTATGTAACCGGACAGGTCGAGTTTGATTTCTGGACCCATGAAGACCGTATGAGCGGCGCGACCGAAGGGCTGGCAAAACTGGTGGCCGCCAATGTCAAACCATTGGCCGAGAAAATGTCGTTCATTGGCGACGGCGGTGAAGTCGTTTCCGGAATTTCCGGCATGGCCGCATTCGGCCATACGCCGGGGCACATGATCTATTTGCTTGAATCTGGAGGTCAAAAACTGGCGATAACCGCTGACACCGCCAATCATTTTGTCCTTTCACTGCAGCATCCGGACTGGGAAGTTCGATTTGACGCGGTGAAGGACAAGGCGGCAGAGGCACGGCGCAACGTGTTCGGCATGATTGCGTCAGAGCGCATCCCGTTTATCGGCTACCACATGCCGTTCCCGTCAGTCGGCTATGTGGAACCGCTGGGTGATGGTTTCCGATGGGTACCTGAAACTTATCAGATGGATCTGTAACTCTCAGATTTCTCCGGCCGCTTCACCCTTTAAGCGGCCTTTTTTGCCCGGCAGTTCCCCGCTGCCGGGCTTTTTCTATTTTCCGAGCACCTCTTTGGCATAACGGCGGGCCTCCGCAATTTGCGCAGCGGTGGGGGGGTGCGTGGGCAGAAAAACCCTGTCCCCCCCCTCGCCGCAATTTTCGACCCGCAGTTCCAAAAACCCGGCTATCCCTTCCGGGTCCCTTCCCCCCTTCGCCCCCCCTT
>JBFOMG010000047.1:0-105310 GCA_040830725.1 Rhizobiaceae bacterium | reverse complement strand
TCAAGGCGGGCTTGTTCTTCAGCTTGCAGACGTTCCTGTTCTGCCTGTTCTGCTGCCTTGCGCTCTTCCTCCGCCTTTGCAGCGGCCTCGGCGGCCACCCGCTCCGCTTCTTCACGCTCGGCAGCCGCTTTGGCTTCAGCTTCAGCGGCAAGACGGTCGGCTTCTTCGGCGGCTTTTCGCTCGGCCTCAAGGCGGGCTTGCTCTTCGGCCTGCAGACGTTCTTGTTCTGCGTGCTCGGCAGCTTTTCGCTCTTCTTCGGCCTTTGCCGCAGCTTCCGCCCGGGCCTTTTCCTTCGCGGCAACGGATTCTGCCGTTACATCCCACTCGTCAACCGAGGCATCGGTGGACGCTTCCTCAGGCACCTCCTCGACCTTGTTCTTGCCGAACGAGAAGACCTTTTTGACTTTCTTGAGAAATCCGAATGCCATGATTGGTCTAATCCTCAGGCGGCCTTGCGGCCAACAGGTCTTGCCAACAGCATGTCACCGTGAAGGCCTTCAATTGCGCTAGCGACAATCTCACCCGGCAAACCGGTATCCGTCTTCGCGAGGAAGAAACCTTCGCAACGGCCCAATCCGGCACGTTCGATCAGTACGTTTTGAGTGCTGCCAACCAGCGACGCCAGCTTCTTGCGATGCCGGTCTTCGCCGGCTGACCGCAACAGTGTGGCGCGTTCCTTCACCAGTTTTCGCGGCAGCTGCGGCATCCGCGCGGCGGGTGTCCCGTCTCGTGGACTGAACGGAAAAACATGCAAATGCGAGAGATCGCATTCTGCAACAATCTTCAAAGAGTTTTCAAACATCCCGTCTGATTCCGTGGGAAAACCGGCAATAAGATCTGCACCGAACACGATGTCTGGCCGCACTTTGCGGATTTCTTCGCAGAACCGGATCGAATCCTCGCGGTTGTGCCGGCGTTTCATGCGTTTCAGGATCATGTTGTCGCCGGACTGCAATGAAAGATGTAAATGCGGCATCAGCCTGTGTTCGCTGCCAATGACCTCGACCAACTCTTCATCAGCCTCGATGGAATCAATTGAAGACAATCGCAGCCGTGGCAGGTCTGGAATACCTTTGAGAATTGCACTCACCAGCCGCCCAAGCCTTGGTTCGCCCGGCAGGTCAGCGCCATAGCTGGTCATGTCTACGCCGGTCAGCACGACTTCACTGTAGCCACTTCCCGCCAGGCGTTTGACTTGCTCGACGACCGCACCCATCGGCACCGAGCGCGAATTGCCGCGGCCATAAGGAATGATGCAGAAGGTACAGCGGTGATCACAGCCGTTTTGCACCTGTACAAAAGCTCTCGCACGGCCTTCTATCGCATCGACCATGTGTCCGGCAGTTTCGCGCACGCTCATAATGTCGTTCACGCGAACTTTCTCGGTGTCATTAACACCGAAGTCCGATAGTGCCCGGTAATGGTGGCTGTGAAGTTTTTCTTCGTTCCCCAATACGAGATCGACCTCTTCCATGGCCGCAAATTCATCAGGCGATGTCTGTGCAGCACAGCCCGTAACAATGATCCGCGCTTCGGGGCGTTCGCGGCGGTTCTTGCGAATCGCCTGACGGGCCTGACGAACCGCCTCGGCCGTTACGGCGCAAGTGTTGACAACAACTGCCCCACCGTCGAGCTGATCGAGGCCCGCCTTGGTTGCTTCATTGCGGATAACTTCAGACTCGTAGCTGTTTAGCCGGCATCCGAATGTGACAATATCGACAGCCATCAAGCTACTCCGGCACCGTTATTGTCTTCATCGCGGCTCCATTCGCCGGTGGACGGATCGAATGTTCCGGAAAACTCCCACTCTGCAGGTCCGGTCATCACCACATGATTGTCAGCACGCCATTGGATTTGCAACGGCCCGCCCGGAACCGTCACTGTTACGTCGCGCCGGGTTCTGCCGGTACGGGCTGCCGATACCGCTGCGGCGCAGGCGGCTGAGCCGCAGGCTTTGGTCAGCCCGGCGCCACGCTCCCAGGTTCGAATCGTCAACGCCTCGCCGGATTCGACACGGGCAATCGAAATATTGGCGCGCTCCGGAAAGATGGGATGGTTTTCGAGCAAGGGCCCAAACCGTTCCAGTTCATACGACCAGGGATCATCGGTGATCCAGAAGATGGCGTGCGGATTTCCCATCGACATCACCGACGGAGAATGCAGTACAGGATTGTCGATTGGTCCGATCTGCAGCTCTATCTTGCGCGTATCGGCAAATTCTTCCGCCAGCGGCACTTCGTCCCAATCGAATCCGGGAACGCCCATGTCGACTGATATCAGGCCATCTGCGTGCTCATCTGCGGTAAGAATACCAGCAATGGTCTCAAACCGGAATTCTGTCTTGCCGGTTTCTGCCGAGAGCGCCTGCACAACACAGCGCATCCCGTTGCCGCAGGCCTGCGCTGCCGATCCATCGGAATTGAGGATTGCAATAAAGTTGTCCGTTCCGGCCGATCGCGGATCGTGGACAGCCATGATCTGATCAAACTGTGTCGGAGCATCGCCATTGAGGGCAATGGCGGCCGCAGCGCTGACCTCGTCCGCACGGCCACGCATGTCGGCAACGATGATTTCGTTGCCGAGCCCGTTCATCTTGGCAAATGGCGCACGCTCAGACATGTTGCGGATACCGTTGGTTCTCGCCGCCTATATGGCGGAAAGCAGGCCTAGGGTCAAAACCCAATTACCGGTCCTTCATGCGGTGCCGCTCTCCGGAACGTCCCAGACCTCGCCGGGCTGCATGGCACGGAAGCGATTACGCTCAATCCGTCTCCGGTCGAGCTCGGCATGCAAGGCATCCCGTGGCTCTTCAATGCCTTCATTGGTTAGCTGAACCGTGCCCCAGTGATGGCCGGCAGCAAAGTCTGCATTGCAAAGTCCAAATCCTTCGACCGCTTCGGCCGGATTTTGATGTTGACCCTTCATGAACCAACGCGGCTCATAGGCGCCAACGGGCAGAATAGCGAGCCGGAAGCGCTCGTGTTTCTCACGGGCGGCCCGATAATTTATCCCCTCGTGAAAACCTGTGTCACCAACATGGTAGATCTTTCCGCCCGGACTATCGACAACGAAACCGCACCAAAGAGCCATTCGCCGGTCAAACGTTCCCCTCGCTGACCAGTGATGCACAGGCTCAAAATGTAGTTTCAACCCGTTCGATTCAACAACATCGCCCCAGTCACCGGTTACGGTTCGAACGCCGGGAACCGCATTTTCGACAATGGTGTCATTGCCCAACGGCGTTACCACCAGCGGGTTGTGCGCGTCTTTCAGCCGATTGATCGTACGTGCATCCAGATGGTCATAATGATTGTGTGTCAGAAGCACGATATCTATGGGCGGAAGGTCATCAAACGCTATTCCCGGCGCATTGACCCGTTTGGGCCCAGCAAACTGGAATGGCGAAGCACGCTCCGACCAATAGGGATCGGTCAAAATATTGACGCCCGCGGTCTGGATCAAAAGTGTCGCATGGCCGACCATCGTCACCCGCAACTGATCGCCTTGGACCCGCGGCGCCGGTTTGGCTGGCGGGTGCGGGCTCGGCCAGGTTTCGGGCCACTTTTTGCGCCCATTGCTCAACTGCCAGCGCAATAGGTTCGCAAAACTGCCTGGCGGAGTGCCATCCGGATTAAAAAACACGCGGCCATCAAAATGGTCCGAAACCGGTCCTGAATAGTACCGGTTTGCCGCCTGGCTGCGATTGACCGCGAACCCACCGCCGCCTACGGCGGCAACTCCGCTAAACCCGAACCACTTGACCAGTGTCCTGCGCTTCATCGGAGTATCATTTAGCATTCGCAAGGCGCGCTTCAACCCTGCGATCGGGCGGCATCTGAGACCTCCGAAATCAATATTTCCAGCGCGGATCCGCGTCCAACTGGTTATTCTTGCCTCAAAATGCAGTAATTCGTGGAGAACGGCGAACGGCTATAGCCCCAAGAAAAACCGGATATTAACCATAATGGATGAGGTTTTCCCCATTGGTGCCACTTTTTTGGGCCTTGAAGGGTGTGGTGCGGAGAATTGACCGGGGTTCCGGCGGAGGTTGCGGAAAATGAGTACTTCAGTAGCGGGGATGAGACGCGCATTACCAATCGCGCTGTTGGTGCTTGTCGCTATAGCAGCCACGGCCTGCCAGGGCACAAGGCTGGGCTCGCTTAACACGCGCAATTCAACACCGGAGCCATTGACGCCCGCACCGGCCGGCACCGTCGAGGCTGAGGAGCTTCGGCCTGCAGAAGACGCCGCCAATCCGGAGGAATTTCCCGAAGCGCCGCAAGATGAGACGCCGAATGTGGAAATTGCCGCTGCAGGCGCTCCTGATATTTCGAAAAATACCGTGGTCGGCTCTTGGAGAACAGCTTCATCAGGCGTCAGCTGCCAGATGTTCCTGACACTGACCAAGTATGGCCAGAATTCCCGTGGCGGCACCCGTGGATGTGCAGGCGAACTTCAAGCAATGCGTGGTTGGAATGTCGCCGGCAAGCAACTGGTACTCTACGACGACGCCGGTACCAAGATCGCCATCTTGTATTCGACCGGTACAGAGCGTTTCGATGGACAGACCTCCGGTGGCCAGGCGGTCAGCCTGACTCGTTAGCACGAGGCCGGGTTAGAGAAACTGCCGGGCAGACGGTGGGGCTGGCCGCGATGGAACATGACCGTCTCGACACGCTGAACACTGTCGCCGACAAATTGCTGCATCTGGTTGAAGATGGCGCCATTGCCCATGACCCTGCGCAGGCAGCTATTGCGGCAAAGCTTGATCGCGTACTCGACGAAATAACTTCAAAACGCATGGCATCCAAGAGTGGCGCGCTTGGCTGGTTGTTTGCAAAACGCGTTGAAAAGGTCACCGGGCTTTACATCCACGGCGATGTCGGACGAGGCAAGACCATGCTGATGGACCTTTTCTTTGAAAGGGTTCGGGTCGGCCGGAAACGCCGCGTTCATTTCAATGATTTCATGGCTGACGTTCACGACAGGATTGCAGCACACAGAGCCGCTGTCAAAGCCGGGACTGCCAGAAGCGATGATCCAATTCCGCCTGTTGCCTCGGCACTGGTGGCCGAAGCGTGGGTACTCTGCTTCGACGAATTTGCGGTCACCGATATTGCAGATGCAATGATCCTGTCCCGCCTGTTTACGGCGCTGTTCAAGTCTGGCGTTGTACTGGTCGCAACATCGAATGTGGCGCCCGACGATCTTTATCATGATGGCCTCAACCGGGCTTTGTTTCTGCCTTTCATCGATATCCTCAAGGCACATACGGACATCGCCGCGCTGGATGCGTACAAGGATTACCGGCTGGAACAGCTGTCACGGATGCCGGTGTACCTGTCTCCACTCAACGATGCGTCGGACCGTGCGATGGCTGCAGCCTGGGCCGCGGCAACCGCTGGACGGGACGAGATGGCGGTTTCGCTTTCGATCAAGGGACGGGAAGTGATCGCGAAGCGCGCAGCGGGTACAGCAGCAAGGTTTTCATTCGAGGAGCTCTGCGCGAGACCGCTGGGAGCGCGCGATTATCTGGCGCTTGCTGAGCGTTTTGATACGTTTCTGATCGATCATGTACCCGTCATGACGAAAAAGAACCGAAATGAAGCCAAGCGGTTCATCTTGCTCATCGACACGCTTTACGACAAAAAACGCAAACTGATCCTGTCAGCGGCCGACTCTCCGGAAAATCTTTATGCCGAGAAAAGCGGCACCGAGGCGTTCGAGTTCAAGCGCACTGTTTCCCGGCTTGCCGAAATGCAGGGACAGGACTGGGCTTCGTAGATCGATTTAACTCTTTACCCAGCGTTCGGGTTGCGTCGAGGCGCAATAAAGGCAAAACTGGCTCGCGAAACGCCGCTTGGAGGTGACGGGGGCTGACTTCCGGGTGTTTCCAGTAAAAAATACGGGAGAAATCTATGATCTTCAAATCACTAAAACTTCTCGGAGTTGCGCTTGCCGGATCAATTGTTGCATCCGCTGCGCAAGCAGAGACTTTTGTGACAATCGGGACGGGCGGCCAGACCGGCGTCTATTATCAGGTCGGCGGTGCTATTTGCCGTCTGGTTAATCGCGGAACCTCTGATCACGACATCAAGTGTACGCACACCACTGGCGGATCGGTTGCCAATATCAACGGTATTCGTGCCGGAGACCTCGATCTCGGCGTTGCGCAGTCCGACTGGCAGTATCATGCCTATAACGGCACGGCGCCGGACAAGTTCCCTGATGGAGCATTCCCTGAGCTTCGTGCTGTGTTTTCAGTCCATCCGGAACCTTTCACCGTGGTTGCTCGCGCTGACTCAGGCATCAACACGTTTGACGACCTGAAGGGCAAGCGGGTTAATCTCGGCAATCCGGGTTCCGGCGCTCGTGCGACGTTTGAAGTCGTGATGGAAAAGATGGGCTGGACAGCTGATGACTTTGCGCTTGCAGCAGAGTTGAAGTCATCCGAACAGGCCGCTGCACTTTGCGACAACAAGATCGACGCGATCGTGTTCACAGTCGGACATCCGGCCGGAACGATCAAGGAAGCCACAACGTCTTGTGAATCCAAACTGATCAACGTCGACAATGACAAGATCAAGGAACTCGCAAACGGAGCCGACTACTACGCAATGGCAACGATTCCGGGCGGTATGTACAATGGTACGCCGGACGAGGTGACAACCTTTGGCGTCGGCGCAACCTTTGTCGCATCGACCAAAACGTCCGAAGATGTTGTCTATCAGATCGTCAAGGCGGTTTTCGACAACTTTGACAGGTTCAAGAAGATGCATCCGGCATTCGGCAATCTTGTCGAGGCCAACATGATCAAGAACAATCTGTCGGCACCCCTGCATGATGGTGCCGTGAAGTACTACAAAGAAAAAGGCTGGATGTAGTTTCCGGCTCGACCGGCGCGGCCTACGCCGCGCCGGTTAAACATCTGTTTTTTAAACAAAAAGGGCGCATTTTTTGAAAATTGCGCGATGAGGGGGCTCCGCGGAGGACGGCGCGGTCGCACCTGATACGGGGAGGAACGGCATGGCCAACGAGGAACCGGGCGCCAAGCTTAGCGAACAGGAACTTGAGGATCTTGTAGCGTCGACCGACACCGGAGGGCGCACTCCAACCAACACCCAGATTGCACTGTTTATTTCGGCCATTGCGCTAGCCTGGTCGGTCTTTCAGGTCTGGATAGCCTCTCCCCTTCCCTTTTCCACCGGCATTGGTGTGTTCTCCAGTCGCGAGGCGCGGCCAATTCATTTGGGATTTGCGATATTCCTTGCGTTCCTGGTTTTTCCCGCCTTCAAATCGTCGCCCCGCAAACATATTCCGGTTGGCGACTGGATCCTTGCAATCGGCGGAGCCTTCTGCGCGCTGTATTTGTTCATCTTCGATACGAGCCTGATCAAGGAAATTACCGGTTCCAGGCTTTCTGATCGTCCAAACAATCCCAACGCGCTGGATGTGGTTATTGCCGTCGCCGGCATTCTCTTCCTGCTGGAAGCCACAAGACGGGCACTCGGGCCGCCATTGATGGTGGTTGCAATTGTGTTCCTTGGCTACACCTTCCTTGGACCGTACGCTCCGGGTTTCCTTGCCTGGAAGGGTGCCAGTTTCAATGCCGTTGCCGACCATCAATGGTTGTCAACCGAAGGCGTGTTCGGCATCGCATTGGGCGTTTCCACTGATCTCGTCTTCCTGTTCGTCCTGTTTGGTGCTCTGCTCGACAAGGCGGGAGCCGGCAACTATTTCATCAAGGTGGCATTCTCGCTCATGGGGCATTTTTCCGGTGGTCCGGCCAAGGCGGCGGTTGTTGCCTCCGGCATGACCGGACTGATCTCCGGATCATCCATTGCCAATGTGGTGACAACAGGAACATTCACCATTCCAATGATGCGCCGCGTCGGCTTTACGCCGGAGAAAGCTGGCGCTGTGGAAGTCGCGTCGTCTGTCAACGGGCAGATCATGCCGCCCGTCATGGGCGCCGCCGCGTTCCTGATGGTCGAGTATATTGGCATCTCCTATTTCGAGGTCGTCAAGCACGCCTTCGTTCCGGCTGTCATTTCCTACATCGCCCTGGTCTACATCGTGCACCTGGAAGCGATGAAGCAGAACATGGCAGGCCTGCCACGGTCCGGAGAACCAAAGCCGTTCAAATGGGCATTGCTTTCTTTCGGCATCACTATGGCGGTGATCATGGCTGCCGCCAGCGCCATCTACTACCTGTTTGAGGCATTTCAGGCGCTGGGCTCCTCCGGCACCAGATTGCTTGCAGTTGCGATCGTGCTGGCGATAATCGCCGCATTCGCCATGCTGATGAACAGCCGGGCAAGTGAAGACACGAGGGTCAAGGCCCTCTCCACCGGCGGTATGGTGCTCGGTACCGCGGTGGTCGCCGCATTCGGCATTTTTTACTTTATCGACATTGTCAGCAACGCAACCGGTGGTGCCGCACCATGGGTGATCGGAGCAATTCTGATAGCCGCCTATGTATTGCTTGTCCGCTTCTGCTCAGCCTATCCGGAGCTGGAGCTGGATGATCCAGATGAACCGGTCGTCCGGCTGCCGGAGCCGGGCCCAACCATCAAATCAGGCCTGCATTTCCTGCTGCCGGTTGGTGTGTTGATCTGGTGCCTGATGGTTGAGCGGCTGTCGCCATCACTGTCGGCATTCTGGGCAACAGCTTTGATGATCTTCATTCTTCTGACCCAGAGGCCACTTTTCGCCGTGTTCCGCGGCGAGGATCAGGCCGGTTCGGCGGCTCGCGGTTTTAACGAACTGATCGATGGCCTGATTTCTGGCGCACGCAACATGATTGGTATCGGTATTGCGACCGCAGCGGCCGGCATCATTGTCGGCGCCGTATCGCAAACCGGTGTCGGTGCGGTTCTTGCGGCATTGGTTGAGTTTTTAAGTCAGGGCCAGATCCTGCTGATCCTGATCTTCACGGCAATTCTCAGCCTCATTCTCGGGATGGGCCTGCCGACGACAGCCAATTATATCGTTGTCTCTTCTCTGTTGGCGCCGGTCATTGTCGCTCTTGGCCAGCAGAACGGGCTGATCGTCCCTCTGATCGCAGTACATCTGTTTGTGTTTTATTTCGGCATCATGGCGGATGTGACACCGCCCGTGGGTCTCGCATCATTTGCTGCTGCCGCAGTGTCGGGTGGTGATCCGATCAGAACGGGCTTTGTGGCATTCTTCTATTCGCTCAGAACTGCCCTGCTTCCGTTCCTGTTCATCTTCAATACCGACATATTGCTGATTGATGTGACGCCGCTGCAGGGCGCATTCGTTTTCGTTGTCGCGACAGCGGCGATGCTGGTATTTACTGCCGGCTCGCAAGGATTCTTCATTGCAAGATCGCGCATGTGGGAATCAGTCGCGCTGATCCTGATCGCTTTCACCTTGTTCCGGCCCGGATTCTGGATGGATATGGTTTCACCGCCATATCAGCAGGTAGAGCCGGCTTCGATCGTTGAAGCAATCGGCAACGCCGAACCGGGATCGGAAATGCGCGCCATTGTCGATGGGCTTGATGATGTGGGCGACCCGATCACGCTGACGATGATCATCAAGGTCGGCAATGAGGCGACCGGTCAGGATCGGCTCGACGCATTCGGCCTGGAAATTTTTGAACAAGATGGAAAAGTGCTTGTCGACAACGCTGTGTTCGACAGCCCGGCCCAGGCCGCGGGCTTCGATTTTGATCAGGTGATTTCGCAACTGCTGGTCCCGGCTTCCCAACCGCCAAAAGAGCTGTTTTATGTTCCGGCACTCGGTCTGTTGGTCCTCATCTATCTGTTGCAGCGGCGACGGCGGGGCTCTGCAGAGGCAACAACACCAGAGGCCGCGGAGGGCGCATAATGGCGACTAATCTGTTTCGCAAGGTTCTTGCCACCGTCGATTTGGGGGATACCGAATCCTCGGTGCGGGTTGTTCACGCGGCGCTGGAAGTCATCACCGATGGAGATACGCTTCATGTCGTCTGTGTTGTCCCCGACTATGGCATGAGCGTTGTCGGTTCATTCTTTCCCGCAGATCATGAACAACAGGCAATTGCCAAGGCCAAAGAAGAATTACACGCCTTCACTGGCAAGCATGTTCCCGAAGGGATCCCTGTGCAACACATCATCGCGCACGGCAATGTGTATGAGGAGATTTTGGAAGCAGCGGCAACCGTTTCCGCGGATCTGATCGTAGTCGGATCACACAGACCCGAATTGAAGGATTACCTGCTGGGGCCGAATGCAGCCCGCGTTGTCAGACATTCAAAGCGGTCGGTGCTTGTTGTTCGCGGTGAATAACTTACCGCATTGTAAATCCGTCATTTCTGATCTCACAAATACCATTTCTGCGGCAGCGTTAATGGAAAGTTTAGCTAGTTGTGAAAATTTGATCCAATACCAGTGGCGCGCGAGAGTGGCGCACTAGGCACGTTCAGGCCGGGGATTTGGGTTATGGGTTCAGATTACGAGTGGGAAAATGTTCGCGGCAGCGGCTTCGATCTGCCGGCATCGGCGGGAATGGGAATTTTGCGGGTGACCTTGCTGTTCGGATCGGCTGCAATCGCCCTTGCTTTGCTTGTTACCCCGCTGCTTTCTCGCATCTCAGGGCCGGAGCAGACTCTGTGGAGCGCTGAAACCGGAATTGACTACACGCAGACCGGATCGATTGGATACAAGGGCAGTTATACGATCCGTCGCAGTGTGTTGCAGGGATCGGCTGGTTCCATTTGCGTCATCCGCGATAATGGAACCCGTTCCGGCGACTGTTGAACGCGAAATTCCGCCTAAGTACAACTTTTGTTGGTAACCCGCCGTTAAGCGTCTCTCGTTAACGATTGTTAACGGGCGAATGTTAAACCAGATTGAAACGGAAAAGCAGGTGTCGCCATGTGGACAAAATTTATTCGAGATGAGTCCGGATCAACAGCCATTGAATATGGTCTTATTATCACTGTTTTGTCTCTGGCAATTGTTGCTGGTGTGGCGGGTTTCGGTAATTCCATGAACAACATGTTCGGGGAATATGCCACTACACTCGATAAAACCAACTCCGGCTAACCTGCCGCTTATTCAGGTTTTTTAGCCTGGCTTTTTTTGATTTGTTGCAGCGCTTCATCCAAACGAGTCGTTGCAGATCCCGGTTTCAGCGGTTTTTGCTGCGAAGCATGCGGCACCCAGCCAGATATCCAGATCGTGTTGAACGTTGCCCGCAACCGACCGTCAGGGTCGGAAAACCGGTCGGCGTATATTTCTTCGATTCTGTCGAGAATACCTCTCGTCAACGGTCTGCGGCCGCCGATCAATGCATTTCCGGCACCCATGGCTCGAAGATCATGCATCACATCAAGCGCCGAATCGTAGCGTGCGACAACACTCTCAACATCGGTGACAGGTAGCGCAAAACCGGCTCTTTGAAGCAAGGCACCGGCATCGCGCACATCCATGAACGGATAAATTCGCGCCGCCGCGCCCCCTGATAGCTCCGTCTCCGCCGCAATCATGCATTCGCGTAATTCGGCCAGCGTACCGGCACCGCTAAATGCCGCCAGCAATAGCCCATCAGCTCTCAGTGCCCGCCTGATCTGCGCCAGATAACCAGGTACATCATTGATTTCATGCAACGCGAAAAGCGAGACTGCCAAATCCGCGCTTTGTTCGGCTAGGGGCACCACTTCCTCCGGCTCCACAATACCACTTTGGCCATAGAGAAGCTTTGAATCTGCTTCAATTGTCGTAATTCGGTCCACCTTGCCGCTTTGAATGAGAGTTTGCGCAACCAAGTCGTGTGCGCTGATAAGCGATATGGCATGTTCGAATCGTCTATCGACAATCGCCAGGCGGTCTGCCAGCTCGCTACAGGCGCGGTGAATCAGGAAGTCACTTCCCGAATTCGGCCTCCGCGCGGCACGCAATTTGTGCACCGCCAACAACCTTCGATCGAACAAGATGTCCATTGCACCTCACTTGCAATTGACGGGTTTCGCAGATGATATTGTTCCGGCGTACTTGCGCACCGTACTCAAAAACCAGGTCGAAATGACGATTACCATGTCCGCAGTCAACCATCTCATGAAATCGGTGACGCGGACTGTTGGAAGCCTGCTTTTTCCGCCCACCTGCAGCGGATGCCAGCGGATGGTGGGGCAAACGGGCGTCTTGTGCTCGGATTGCTGGCAAGACCTACACTTCATCGAACAACCATGGTGCGACATCCTGGGCTCACCTTTTTCACGAGAGATGGGCGACGGCATCCTCTCGGCCGAAGCGATCGCCAATCCGGTACCCTTTGATAAAGCCAGAGCCGCCGTCGCTTATGATGGCGTTGCACGGCGTCTTGTCCAGGGTCTCAAGTTTAATGACCGGACCGATCTGGCACCATGGATGGCCCGATGGATGATGCGCGTCGGCGCTGAATTGGCGGCCGAATCCGATCTGATCGTACCCGTTCCATTGCATCGACGGCGCTTCCTTCTGCGGCGGTTCAATCAATCCGCTGAACTCGCCAGGGCTATCAGCAAAATGACAAACGTTGCATATCGGCCCCGTGCCATCTCCAGGATCAAGGTCACCAGGCAGCAGGTCGGTCTGGGAACCAGAGAGCGTCAAGCCAATGTCCGCGGCGCGTTCAAGGTTCCGGACGATGCGGATATACTCGTGCGCGGCAATCGCGTTCTGATCATCGACGATGTCTATACAACCGGTGCGACCGTCTCGGCCGTTGCGCGAAGCCTGAAACGTTCTGGCGCATCGGCAGTCTATGTCCTCACTTTTGCGCGAGTCTTGCCGGGGACCTTTTCGGCCTAGCGTCTAGCCATTATATAAGCGGAAAATTTGGAATATTCTCATGGTCGATGTGACGATTTACACGCGAATGATGTGCGGCTTCTGCTCAGCTGCGAAGCATCTTCTGGATTCAAAGGGTGTTCAGTACGTAGAACATGATGCCAGTTTTTCGCCGAAACTGCGCAATGAGATGATCACCCGGGCGAATGGCGGAAACACGTTCCCGCAGATCTTTGTCGGTGATGTGCATGTCGGAGGCTGCACCGAGCTTCAAGCCTTGGAGCGGCAAGGCCGGCTCGACGGCCTTTTGAAAACCGGCGAATTGGCGTGACGACACCGGAGCATTTGTAATGAACTCTTTCACTGTTGCCGTTGTTCAGATGCGATCAGGCGCCGATCCACAGCGAAACATTGAAGTGATGCGGGAACTGGTTCGTGACGCAGCAGGCAGAGGTGCGACCTACGTTCAAACACCCGAGATGACCGGCGCCGTGCAGCGCGACAAGAAGGCCTTGGCGGCGGTGCTGAAGCCCGAAGAGCGTGATGAAGTGGCTGCTGCGGCATCCGGTTTGGCTGCCGAACTCGGTGTATACCTGCATCTGGGTTCTACCGCGGTGAAACCGGATGGTGATCGGCTGGCAAATCGTGCATTTCTTTTCGCACCGGATGGTAGAGAGGTTGCCCGGTACGACAAGATTCACATGTTTGACGTCGACCTCGACAATGGCGAAAGCTGGCGGGAATCCGCGGTCTACCGGCCCGGAACACGAACTGTTGTCGCCGAGCTCCCGATTGCGACTGTCGGTTTGTCAATTTGCTATGATGTTCGCTTTCCGCGCGTTTTTCAGGCACAGGCAGGGGCCGGTGCCAATGTTTTGACCGCACCAGCCGCGTTTACCCGCCAGACGGGAGAAGCGCATTGGCACGTGCTGCAACGGTCCCGCGCAATTGAGTGCGGTTCATGGATGATCTCGGCCGCGCAGGGCGGTCTGCATGAAGACGGCCGCGAAACCTATGGACACTCGGTCATTATTGATCCATGGGGCTCTGTTGTCGCTGAGATTGACCATGACGAACCGGGTGTCGCCATCGCGGAAATCGATGTCGCCCGATCGGCTGAAGCAAGACAAAAAATTCCGAACTTGAAAAATGGCAGGGATTTTGTGGTAGATTTGATGACCGAAGTCCCAGCACACAGCAGGAAAGCATCGTGATCAGTTTTACGCTTGTCTGCAGCAATGCGCACGAATTCGAAGCCTGGTTTTCGTCTGGAAACGATTTCGACGAGCAGAAAGACCGTGGTCTGGTCGAATGTCCTTACTGTAGCGATAAATCGGTCGAAAAGTCACTGATGGCGCCTTCCGTGTCGACTTCACGGTCAAAAGAGCAATCCGTTCCGGTAGCGATGAACGCGGAACAGAAAAAGATGATGGCGCAGCTTCGCGAACTGACCAACAAAATGCGTGAGGGTGCGGAAAATGTCGGTGACAAGTTCGCCGAGGAAGCGCGCAAGATCCACTATGGTGAAACCGAAGCCCGCGGCATATATGGCAAGGCGACACCAGTTGAGGCCAAAGGCCTTGCCGAAGAAGGCGTGGAATTCATCCCGTTGCCTACACTCCCTGAAGACCAGAACTGAAACGAGCCTGTTCCCATGCGCCTGAATGCGGACTTCACAAAGCGGGCCGTCGTGCATGCGGCATCGGTACCCTGGATCGCTTCGCCGATGAAAGGCGTCGAAAGGCGCATGCTTGATCGCATCGGCGATGAGGTGGCCCGTGCGACCAGCATTGTACGATATGCGCCGGGCAGCCACTTCTCCGCCCATAACCACGACGGCGGAGAGGAATTTCTCGTGCTGGAAGGCACGTTTCAGGATGAACATGGCGATTACCCTGCGGGCACCTATGTACGCAATCCGCCGGGCACCAGCCATACGCCGGGCGCGGAAGATGGCTGCACCATTCTGGTCAAGCTTTGGCAGTTCGACCCTGATGACCGCAATCAGTTCTCACGCGATTCAACTGCCATGGATTGGATCGCCAGTGCTTCCCAACCCGGTGTTGAGAAAATCCAACTCCACACAGATGCCCGCGAGACCGTCCGCATGGAGCGCTGGGCATCCGGCACCACCATTAATCACGAGCCAGAGGGAGGGGCAGAAATTCTGGTGCTCGAAGGGTCATTTCAGGAGAGCGATGAGGCGTTTTCGACTTGGTCGTGGCTGAGATTGCCGCCAGGCGCACCATTAAGAGCAGTTGCCGGACCCGAAGGGTGCAAAGTCTGGGTCAAGGAAGGGCATTTGGCGGATATTCAACAATCGCCGCTTTCCTGATTTCAGAGCTTCTCCGCCAGCAGCATGTAATTGACATCCATGTCGCGGCTTTGCCGCCATTCATCGGCAAGCGGATTGTAGCTGACACCACTGCGGTCGATGATCCGCATGCCCGCTGACGACAGCGGGCCTTCGATTTCCTCCGGCCTGACGAGCTTGTCATATTGATGCGTGCCTTTCGGCAGCCATCGCAACACATATTCCGCTCCTACAATCGCCAGTCCCAGTGCCTTCAGGGTCCGGTTTATCGTCGCCACAAACATCAGGCCGCCCGGCCTGACCATGGCGGCGCATTTGGTCAGAAAAAGTTCCACATCGGCGACATGCTCAACCACTTCCATGTTGAGCACCACATCGAACATTTCACCATCAGCCGCCAGTTCTTCGGCGGTCGCGGCCCGATAATCGATTTCCAGACCGGATTCAGCCGCATGCAGCTTCGCAACTTCGATATTGATTTCGGACGGATCGGCGCCGACGACTTCAGCTCCCAGCCGCGCCATGGGCTCGCACAACAGGCCGCCACCGCAGCCAATGTCCAGAAAACGCAGACCTTTTAGCGGTTTTGGTCCGCTAAAATCCCTGTCAAAACGAGTGCCGACCCGGTCACGGATATAGGAGAGCCTGACCGGATTGAATTTGTGTAGCGGCCGGAATTTGCCGGCCGGATCCCACCATTCAGCCGCCATGCGGGAAAATCGCTCGACTTCAGCACTGTCAATCGTTGATTTTTCGGCGGTGGTCATCGCTTTGTCTCCGGTTACCGCCGAATTCGGGCGGCAACGAGCAAAAGTCAAGGCCGACACGCGACTTGGAGCCGCAAACCTTGCGATTTGCCCGGCCATTGGCTATTGAAGCCGCGATTTGGCCCGGCCACGCCGGGCTTATTCTTTCGCAGGAACCTCTGGGGAACATGGCGCGCATCGTGATGAAATTCGGCGGCACGTCCGTCGCTGATCTCGACCGCATTCGAAATGTCGCGCGGCATGTCAAACGCGAGGTTGATTGCGGCCACGAGGTTGCTGTCGTGGTGTCGGCCATGGCCGGCAAGACCAACGAATTGGTCGATTGGGTGCAAAAAATGCCGATGGTCGCTGGCGCCAATGCCCCGTTCTATGACGCCCGCGAATATGACACCATCGTCTCTTCCGGTGAACAGGTGACCAGTGGCCTGCTGGCCATCGCACTGCAATCGATGGGTGTCGATGCCAGGTCATGGCAGGGGTGGCAGATACCGGTCAGAACCGACAATGCGCACGCGGCAGCCCGCATTACCGAAATCGATGGATCCGAATTGAACAAGCGGTTTGGCATCGGCCAGGTTGCAGTTGTCTCCGGCTTCCAGGGGCTGGGGCCCGACAATCGTGTTGCAACGCTTGGACGCGGCGGTTCCGACACAAGCGCCGTGGCGCTCGCCGCCGCTGTGAATGCCGACAGATGCGATATCTACACCGATGTTGACGGGGTCTACACCACCGATCCGCGGATCGTTCCCGAGGCGCGCCGGCTATCAAAAATTTCATTTGAGGAAATGCTGGAGATGGCGTCGCTAGGCGCCAAGGTGCTACAGGTCAGATCGGTTGAGCTGGCGATGGTGCACAATGTACGGACGTTTGTGCGTTCATCGTTCGCCGAACCGGACGCCCCCGGAATGGACGACATGGACAATCCGCCCGGAACACTCATTTGCGATGAGGATGAAATCGTGGAACAGCAGGTTGTAACCGGAATTGCCTATACCAAGGACGAGGCACAGGTGTCATTGCGGCGCGTCGCCGACCGGCCCGGTGTTTCGGCGGCGATTTTCGGCCCTTTGGCCGATGCGCATATCAATGTCGACATGATCGTGCAGAGTGTTTCCGAAGACGGCACCAAGACCGACATGACGTTCACGGTTCCCAGCGGCGATCTCCAAAAAGCGCTCGCAGTGCTGGAACCGGTCAAGGACGAGATCGGTTTTGATGTCGTCCAATCCGAGGCCGGTATGGTGAAAGTTTCGGTGATCGGTATCGGAATGCGCAGCCATGCAGGCGTTGCTGCAACAGCATTCAAGGCGCTTGCTGATCGAAACATCAATATCCGCGCCATCACGACGTCCGAAATCAAAATTTCAATTCTGATCGATGGTCCGTACGCTGAACTGGCTGTACGGACTTTGCATTCGACCTACGGTCTCGATAAGCATTAGCGTAACAGTGTCGGCTATTTTGGCGCGGCGGTTGTCCGTTCGCGCCGAAATGCCGTTGGAGAAACAAAACTATGCCAATTCAGGCCGGCGGCCCACGTGTTTTGCTGAAGCGGTTGCGCGAATTGATGGCCGAGGCGCTCGATCCACAATCGCGCCTCGACTCCATTGTGCGCGAAATCGCCAGCAATATGGTCGCCGAAGTGTGTTCGCTTTACGTCCTGAGGGCAGATTCCGCTCTTGAGCTCTACGCCACCGAAGGCCTCAACCCGGATGCGGTTCACCATGCCCAGTTGCGTATTGGTCAGGGCCTTGTCGGCACAATTGCCGCCAGTGCAAGACCTTTGAACCTGTCGGATGCGCAAAGCCATCCTGCTTTTGAGTATCTTCCCGAGACCGGTGAAGAAATCTACCACTCATTTCTTGGCGTTCCACTGCTCCGCGCCGGCCGAACGCTCGGTGTCATGGTGGTTCAAAACAAGGCGGGAAAAACATACAGCGACGATGAACTGGAAGCGCTTGAGACAACCGCAATGGTGGTCTCAGAACTGATCGCAACCGGCGAACTTGCGCGCCTAAGCAAACCCGGTCTTGAACTTGATCTGACAAGGCCGATATCAATCTCGGGAACCGCATTCAGCGACGGGATCGGACTGGGTCATGTCGTGTTGCATGAGCCGCGAATTGTCGTCACCAATCTGTTCAATGAAGATTCAGAATCAGAGCTTGCGCGTCTCGAAGATTCAATCGGTTCATTGAGGCTGTCGATTGACGACATGCTGTCGCGCGGAGATGTTGCATTCGAAGGCGAGCATCGCGCGGTGCTTGAAGCTTACCGCATGTTTGCTCATGACCGGGGCTGGGTCAGAAGACTGGAAGAGGCTATCCGTAACGGCTTGACCGCAGAAGCGGCTGTCGAGAAGGTTCAGAGCGACACGCGCGCGCGCATGGTCCACATCACGGATCCCTATCTTCGCGAACGCCTGAACGACTTTGACGATCTCGCAAACCGGTTGCTGCGTCAGTTGATGGGCAAGAACCCCGAAAGTCTGGCTGCCGAACTGCCCAAGGACGCCATTCTGGTGGCCCGCTCGATGGGAGCTGCAGAATTGCTGGACTATCCGGTCGAGAACCTGCGCGGTCTGGTGCTTGAAGGGGGTGCAATTACGAGCCATGTCGTCATTGTGGCCCGGGCACTTGGCCTGCCAATCGCCGGTCAAATGAAGGGCGCTGTCTCCGTTTCGGAAAACGGTGATGCAATTATCATTGACGGCGAAGAGGGCAAGATTCATCTGCGCCCGCCGGCGGATATTCAGGCCGCCTACGCGGAGAAAGTTCGCTTCAGGGCCAAAAAGCAGGCGCATTACCGCGAGTTGCGCGAGAAGCCTTCTGTTTCGAAGGATGGCGTTGAGGTCGAACTTAACATGAATGCCGGATTGGCAGTCGACATGCCGCAGCTGTTTGAATCCGGTGCTGCAGGAATTGGACTCTTCCGCACTGAGTTGCAGTTCATGGTGGCGGCAACCTTTCCACGGGCAGAAGCACAGGAGAAATTCTACCGCGAGATTCTCGACGCCGCTCGCGGGCACCCGATCACGTTTCGAACGCTCGACATCGGCGGGGACAAGGTTCTTCCCTATTTTTCCAATGATTTGCATGAGGAAAATCCGGCGCTGGGTTGGCGCGCCATCCGCTTGACCTTGGACCGTCCCGGACTGTTGCGGACTCAAATTCGCGCGTTGCTCAAAGCTGCGGGTGGACAGGAATTGAAGCTAATGTTGCCGATGGTGACTGAGATCGACGAGATCCGGCAGGCTCGCGATCTGATCCACCGCGAGGTGAAGCACCTGTCGAAATTCGCCCATCTGCTCCCCACAAGCCTCAAGCTCGGCGCCATGATCGAGGTGCCTGCGCTTTTGTGGCAATTGGACGAGCTGATGCGTGCTGTTGATTTCGTGTCGGTCGGTTCCAACGACTTGTTTCAGTTTGTCACCGCAACTGACCGTGGAAACGCCCAACTGTCCGGTCGTTTCAAACAGTTATCGATCCCGTTTCTGGCGATTCTCAAGCAGATTGTCGACGCCGGCAACGCCGCCCACACACCCGTAACCCTGTGCGGAGAACTGGCAGGACGTTCGTTGTCAGCCATGGCCTTGATCGGCATTGGATACCGTTCAATTTCCATGTCGCCGGCCTCGATTGGACCGGTCAAGGCCATGCTCGCCGATCTGCCGGTGAGGGAACTGGAAACCCTGCTCGAAGATATGTTCGCGCGAAACGACTCCCGCCAGGATGTCGCTGCAATCCTGTCCGATTTCGCCGAACAGCACGGCGTTTCACTGTGAGGCTTGGGTAATGGTCGATCTACCTCAGGAAAGGCTTGATGCTGTATTGAAGCGATTTGAGTTGCTGGAAGCTCAGATGGCAGAGGGTCCTGATGCCGAAACGTATGTGAAACTCGCATCTGAATATGCCGATATTCAGGACCTCGCAGCAAAGATCAGGGAACTGAACAGCGCCAAATCCGAGGTTGGTGACCTGCGGATACTGCTCGATGATCCGCAGACAGACTCCGAAATGCGCGAGTTGGCCGAAGCGGAGCTTGGTGATCTGACCGGGAATGTCGAAAAGCTGGAGAAAAAGATCCAAATATTGATGCTGCCGCGCGATGCCGCCGACAATCGAAGCGCCATTCTGGAAATTCGCGCCGGCACCGGCGGAGATGAAGCCGCTTTATTTGCGGGTGATCTGTTCCGGATGTACGAGCGTTACGCATCATCGCGCGGCTGGAAACTTGAGCTGATGTCGGTGAGCGAGGGCGAAATGGGCGGTTACAAGGAAATCGTCGCCTCGGTTACCGGCAAGGGAGTATTTGCGCGGCTGAAATTCGAATCAGGCGTTCACCGGGTGCAACGGGTTCCTGAAACCGAGGCAGGGGGACGAATTCACACCTCGGCAGCAACGGTTGCTGTACTGCCGGAAGCTGAAGAAGTGGACATCGAAGTCAGGCCTGAGGATATCCGCATCGACACGATGCGCGCGTCCGGAGCGGGGGGACAGCACGTCAATACCACCGATTCGGCGGTTCGTATCACGCACTTGCCCACCGGCATTGTCGTCGTGCAGTCAGAGAAATCCCAGCATCAAAACCGCGCTCGCGCCATGCAGGTTCTTCGCGCCCGTCTTTACGATCAGGAACGGTCGAAGGCGGCGGAGGAAAGATCGGAAACCCGGAAGTTGCAAGTGGGATCGGGCGACCGGTCGGAACGCATCCGTACCTACAATTTTCCACAGGGCCGCATCACTGACCACCGGATCGGACTGACCCTTTACAAGCTCGACCGGGTTATCGAAGGCGATCTTGACGAGGTTATCGACGCGCTGATTGCCGATCACCAGTCCGCCCTGCTCGCCGAGATGGGCAACAATGGATGACATGCCGTCTGAATTGAATCTTCGGTCGTTGATGACCGAATCCCGCACGGCGCTCATTCGCGCAGGCATCGCAAATCCGGCGCTCGATGTGCGTCTTCTTACCGAGAATGCAACTGGTCTCTCTGCCTTGGAGTTGTCCACCAATCCCGACTGGACGGTCCCGGATGACATGGTCAGGTTGATTCGCGCGACTGTCGAACGGCGCGCAAATCACGAGCCGGTGCACCGCATTCTCGGATATCGTGAGTTTTACGGGCTTCACCTGTCGTTATCACAGGCAACGCTCGAGCCGAGGCCGGATACGGAAGCCCTGGTTGACATTGTTGTGCCAAGGGCCCGGGAAATCGCGGCTGAGCATGGCAAGTGTCACATCCTGGACCTGGGCACCGGAACCGGCGCCATCGCCCTGGCCTTGCTCGATCAGGTTGCCAACGCCACAGCAGTGGCGACCGACATATCGGAAAATGCTTTGGTTACAGCACGAAAGAATGCGCTGGCACACGGACTTGAGGACCGGATCGAGACCCTTGTCTCCGACTGGTTTGCAAATGTTGATCGGAAGTTTCACATAATCGTCTCAAATCCACCTTATATACCTACCCGATCACTGGATTCGCTTGATCGCGAAGTTCGCGACCACGATCCGAAAACGGCGCTTGACGGCGGCAGGGACGGATTGGAGGCATACCGGTCAATCGCTGCTGAAGTTCGAGAGTACCTGTACCCGCAAGGCGTTGTTGGCGTTGAGGTCGGCCACGATCAAAGGACGGCAGTAACCGCAATTTTCGGAGCCGCAGAATTCAGGGAGATTGCCTGTATTGCCGATCTTGGCGGACATGACAGAGCGCTGCTATTTGCCGGTTAAGATTCGATTATGTGCTTTATGAAAAAATGCTTGGCAATTGACAGGATAGCGGCTAGGTTCCGGACACCGAATAGGAAGAACTGGGCAGTGCGGTTATCGATTCGGTTCCCGTATTTGCAATCTGCCCTGGCGTGGAGTGGCCACGCAGAGGGGCGTTCCTTGTAGGGCACAAGAAACCGGAAACAGGACGGTAGTTTGTGACGGCCCGCATGGCGAGCCGAACAACTCGAAAGCGTAGATCGTACGGTTGCCATGGGGGCTTACCGGCGGGTCGCGTTGCCACCACTTCGAAATGACGAGTACCGAATGAGGCCAAATCAGCAGAATCGGCGCATGCGCGGCAGGGGTAACCGCAAGGGCCCAAATCCTTTGACCCGCAGTTATGAAAGCAACGGTCCCGATGTGAAAATTCGCGGTTCCGCTCAACAGGTTGCTGACAAGTACGCCACCTTGGCGCGCGATGCGCAAGCATCAGGTGATCCGGTGATGGCGGAAAACTATCTTCAGCATGCGGAACACTACAATCGCATAATCGCCGCCGCACAGAGCCAGCAGCAGGCATTGCGCGAAAGCCGCGAAGAACAGCAACAACAGCAACAAGCCGACGGTGAAGCGGCCGATCAGGCTGATGGTGATACCAACAAGTCTCAGCAGGTATCTTCCGAAGATGGCTCCGGCCCGCAGCCGGTCATCAATGGCACCCCGGCGGAGGTTGCGCTTGAAGAAACAGCGGTAGCCGATGGTGAAACCGGTGGCGGCGAGAAATCAGCAAAAGCTCCGCGGCGCCCACGCCGTCCAAGGCGGGATGCTGCCAAACCGGCAAAATCGGAGACCACCGAATCAGCTCCTGACGAGGCCACTGCGGAAACGTCTGACGGTGGCGATGACGAACAAAAGCTGGCCGCGGCTGGAAGCTGATCGCTTCAGTTCCGGTGCTGATGAATTTTCCCCTGGACGAAGCGGTGTAACAACCATCCTGACCAGCAAATTCGGAAACTGCGAAACGGATTACGAGTTGGCTCCGGATGATCTGGACAAACCCCGGATTACGGCAGCATACGGATCGCGATATCCCGATCACGGGTTACTGGTACCAAATCGCCAATGACGTAAGCTGCGGCATCAATTCCGGATTTTCGTCCGGGTATCCAACAAAAAACCGGGCGCCACGGCCCGGGTTTTGATTTTGAACCAGGCAAACAGTTTAACCCAGCGCACCTTCCAGCGTTGTCAGATGGGCCAACTGTTCATTTGCCTTGGCCTTGGTTGCGTCATCCTTGGCGTCGGCGACGTCTTCCTTGGCGTCCTGAATGCGCTGCGCAAGATCGTCGCGATCGATGTCGGCAACCGAGACGGCCGATTCGGCCAAAAGCGTCAGCGTCTCGGGAAGAATGTCGGCGAAGCCGCCAAACACAACATACTTGTCTTCCGATCCGGCAGCGGTTTTCACTGTGACGACACCCGGCTTGACGCTGGTCATGACCGGCGCATGGCTTGCCATCACGGTCATCTCGCCTTCCGTTCCGGGCACCACAACCTCTGTCACGTCTTCTGAGACGAGCAACCGCTCGGGTGAAACCAGTTCGAATTTGAAACTATCGGCCATATCACTTTATCCCGGCCGCGCGACTGTACAGTAACCAGCCGGGCCAAAAAACGTACCAGATTAGGCGGCTTCCGCAGCCAGTCTTTGAGCCTTCTCGACCGCTTCCTCGATCGTGCCGACCATGTAGAAGGCAGCCTCGGGGAGGTGGTCGTAGTCACCGGCACAAAGCCCCTTGAAGCCCTTGATCGTGTCTTCCAGTTCAACCAGCTTGCCCGGTGAACCTGTAAACACCTCGGCGACAAAGAACGGCTGGCTGAGGAAACGCTCGATCTTGCGCGCGCGGGCCACCGCCAGTTTGTCTTCCTCCGAAAGCTCGTCCATGCCGAGAATGGCGATGATGTCCTGAAGGGCCTTGTAACGCTGCAGGATTTCCTGCACCAGGCGCGCTGTCTGATAGTGGTCTTCACCAACAATCATCGGATCGAGCATGCGCGATGTCGAATCAAGCGGATCCACCGCAGGATAGATACCCTTCTCGGAAATCGCGCGGTTGAGAACCGTCGTCGCATCAAGGTGAGCAAACGACGTTGCAGGTGCGGGGTCGGTCAAGTCATCGGCCGGCACGTAAATTGCCTGCACCGAGGTCACCGAACCCTTCTGCGTGGTTGTGATGCGCTCCTGCAGTGCGCCCATGTCGGTGGCCAGCGTCGGCTGATAGCCCACAGCGGAAGGAATACGGCCAAGCAGGGCCGACACTTCCGAACCGGCCTGCGTGAAGCGGAAAATGTTGTCGACGAAGAAAAGCACATCCTGGCCCTGGTCGCGGAAATGCTCTGCCACTGTCAGGCCGGTCAAGCCAACGCGGGCACGCGCTCCGGGCGGCTCGTTCATCTGGCCGAACACCAGCGCGCATTTCGATCCTTCGCCGCCACCGGCCTTGTTCACGCCAGATTCGATCATCTCGTGATAAAGGTCGTTGCCTTCGCGGGTGCGCTCGCCCACACCGGCGAACACCGAATAACCACCATGCGCTTTGGCGACGTTGTTGATCAGTTCCTGAATAAGCACCGTTTTGCCAACGCCGGCGCCACCAAACAGGCCGATCTTTCCGCCCTTGGCGTAGGGTGCCAAAAGGTCAACCACCTTGATGCCAGTTACCAGGATTTCCGCTTCGGTCGACTGTTCGACAAACTCCGGTGCGTCCTGGTGAATGGCGCGCTTGCCTTTGGTTTTCACCGGACCGGCCTCGTCAATCGGCTCACCTACAACGTTCATGATACGGCCAAGTGTCTCGTCACCGACCGGTATGGCGATCGGTTCGCCAGTGTCTGAGACTTCCTGACCGCGCACCAGTCCTTCAGATGAGTCCATGGCGATGCAGCGGACTGTATTTTCACCCAGATGCTGAGCGACTTCCAGAACAAGCCGGTTACCGCCATTGTCGGTTACCAGCGCATTCAGGATTTCCGGCAGATGATCGTCGAAAGACACGTCGACGACAGCGCCGATCACCTGGGCGACGCGGCCGATCGGGCCTTTGGCCGCAACCGTTGTCTTTGCGGTTGAAGCTTTTGCCGGAGCCGTTCTCTTTGCAGCGGGCTTCTTCGCCGCAGTCTTCTTAGCCGGGGTGGCTGCCTTGGCCATTTTCTTACCCTCTTTTCCTAACTGCTAGAGCGCCTCGGCGCCCGAAATGATTTCGATAAGCTCTTTGGTGATCTGCGCTTGGCGCTGACGGTTGTAAACCAGGGTCAGTTTGTCGATCATCTCGCCAGCATTGCGGGTCGCGCTGTCCATCGCCGACATACGCGCACCTTGCTCGGACGCAGCATTTTCAAGCAACGCCCGGAAGATCTGCACCGCGATGTTGCGAGGGATCAGATCGTCAAGAATGTCCGATGCTTCCGGCTCGTAGTCATAGATTGCCCCGCTTTCGGGTTCTGCTGCCTCTTCTTCGGAAGGAGCCGAAGCTGGTATGATCTGCTGTTCCGTCGGAATTTGCGCAATTACCGATTTGAACTCGGAATAGTACAGCGTACAGACGTCAAATTCGCCCTCGTCGAAAAGCCCGATGACTTTCCTGGCAATCTCATCGGCGTTGGCGAAACCGACACGCTTTACCTCTCTGAGATCGACCCTGTCGATGATCAAGGAACCGTATTCGCGGCGAAGGATGTCGGCACCTTTTTTGCCAACGCACAAAATCTTGACCGTCTTGCCTTCTGATTCCAGCTTGCGAATACGATCACGCGCAAGCCGGGCAATCTGCGAATTAAAGCCACCGCAAAGTCCACGCTCAGCGGTGCAAACAACCAGCAGGTGGGTCTGATCGCTACCGGTGCCGGCCATCAGCTTCGGTGCATCTGCCCCGCCGGCCACCGCCGCAGCAATATTGGCCAGAACCGAGCCCATGCGCTGCGAATAGGGGCGTGCTGCTTCCGCCGCTTCCTGCGCACGGCGCAGTTTCGCCGCGGCGACCATCTGCATCGCCTTGGTGATCTTCTGCGTCGCCTTGACCGAGGCTATCCTGACCCTGAGGTCTTTCAGTGAAGCCATGCTTTAACGTTCCATTCGTTCCGGCGTTGCCGCCGATCAGGCGAAGCCCTTTGCGAAAGCATCAAGCTGCTGGGTGAGTGCATCCTTGGTCTCGTCGCTGATCTGCTTTTCCTTGGCAATCGTGTCGAGGACAGACTTGCCTTCGGTGCGCATGTGGGTCAGCAGGCCCTGTTCGAATGTGCCGACCTGGTTGACCTCAAGGTCATCGAGATAGCCATTCACGCCCGCAAAGATCACTGCGACCTGCTCTTCGGTTTTGAGCGGTGAGAACTGCGGCTGCTTCAAGAGCTCCGTCAATCTCGAACCACGATTGAGAAGACGCTGGGTGGCCGCATCAAGATCCGATCCGAACTGCGCGAAGGCTGCCATTTCGCGATACTGGGCCAGTTCACCCTTGATCGAACCGGCGACCTGTTTCATCGCCTTGACCTGTGCCGAAGAACCGACGCGAGAGACCGACAGGCCGACATTCACCGCCGGCCGGATGCCCTGATAGAACAGATCGGTTTCAAGGAATATCTGGCCATCGGTGATTGAAATCACATTGGTCGGAATGAACGCCGAGACGTCATTACCCTGGGTTTCGATGACCGGCAATGCGGTAAGCGAACCGGCACCATTGTTCTCGTTCATCTTCGCCGCGCGCTCCAGAAGCCGCGAATGGAGATAGAACACGTCGCCCGGATAGGCTTCACGGCCCGGCGGACGGCGCAGCAGCAGGGACATCTGGCGATAGGCCACAGCCTGCTTGGACAGATCGTCATAGGCAATCACGGCGTGCTTGCCATTGTCGCGGAAGTATTCGCCGATGGCACAACCGGCAAACGGGGCGAGGAACTGCATCGGCGCCGGATCAGATGCCGTAGCGGCGATGATCACCGAATATTCAAGCGCACCGCGCTCTTCCAGAACTTTAACAAACTGCGCAACGGTTGAACGTTTCTGTCCGACAGCGACATAGACGCAGTAAAGCTTCGCGCTCTCGTCGTCACCGTCATTGAGCGGCTTCTGGTTGAGGAAGGTGTCCAGAATGATCGCGGTCTTGCCGGTCTGGCGGTCACCAATGATCAACTCCCGCTGACCACGGCCGATTGGAATGAGCGAATCAACAGCTTTCAACCCGGTCGACATCGGCTCATGCACCGATTTGCGCGGGATGATGCCTGGTGCCTTGACATCAACGCGGGCTCGTTGCTTGGCCTTGATCGGGCCCTTGCCATCGATCGGGTTTCCAAGTGCGTCAACCACCCGGCCGAGCAATTCCGGACCAATCGGCACGTCAACGATAGCACCAGTCCGCTTGACCGTGTCACCTTCCTTGATGTCCCGGTCATTACCGAAAATAACGATACCGACATTGTCGGTCTCAAGGTTCAGCGCCATGCCGCGAATTCCACCCGGGAACTCGACCATCTCACCGGCCTGAACATTGTCGAGGCCATAGACACGGGCGATACCATCACCGACGGAGAGAACCTGTCCGACTTCGGAGACTTCAGCCTCCTTGCCGAAATTCTTGATCTGATCTTTCAGGATTGCGGAAATTTCCGCGGCGCGGATATCCATCAGCCGACCTCTTTCAGTGCAAGCTTGAGCGAATTGAGTTTGGTTTTGAGCGACGTATCAATCTGACGTGATCCCATCTTGACGATCATGCCGCCAAGAAGCGACGGCTCGACAGTCACATTGATTGCAACGTCTTTACCGGCGACGCTTTTCAGCGTCGCGGCAAGTTCTTTTTGCTGCGCGGCGGTGAGCGCATGAGCGGACGTGACATCTGCGGCCATCTCACCGCGCGCTTGCGCAGCAATCTGGCGAAACGCCTTGATCATGCCAGGCACAGCGAACAGTCGGCGGTTGCGCGCTGCAACGCGCAAGAAATTGCCGGTCAGGCCCGTAATCTTGGCCTTGTCGGCAATTGCAGACACGGCCCGAAGCTGATCGTCAGCGGAGAAAACCGGACTTGCGATCAGCCGCTTCATGTCAGCACTGCCTTCGATCAGCTTTTCAAACTGGTCGAGTTCTTTTTCGACTTTCGAGACTGATTTTGCCTGTTCGGCCAACTCATACAGCGAGCCCGCATAGCGCTGTGCAACACCGGAAATTAGCGAGGTTGACTGAGCCACGTATGGTCTTTTCTTTGCTAGCAGGCCTTGAGATTCATTGCCGGAAATCAAGCATCCAGCTAAATCATTGACCTTGTTGACGTTTTTTAACCGGCAAACGGGCCTGGCCGCATCCCCCGGTCGGAAGCCGACTGCCCTCTAGCACAGGCTTTTCGGACTCGCAACCGCCTGCCACGAGCGGTTTTTGGCCCTATTGTCGCATGCCGCGAATTGCTGCGAGGCGGGATTGGCACCTTTAGGAAAAATAGTTTGCAACCATAACCAGCGGCAGCGCTGCAAGTAGCGCTTCGATCGCCAGTGAAATCCAGTTGAACAAAGTATTGCCGCGATCGGACATCATGGAGACAACCCGGCCGAATGCGGTAAATCCCCACGAGACACCCAGCGCCAGGTAAAGCAAAGGCTGATCCAGCAGGATGCAGCATAATCCGACACCCAGGTAAAAACCTGCCATCGTTGCCCGGCTTTCAGACAAGGCTTCGGGATGTTCCGGTGTCGTCTGCAGCCGCATGAGCCGAAAGGACAGCCGCGGCGCAAATAGCAAAATCAGTCCAAAAATGACGGTGATCGCGGCAGACCAGAATGCCATCCAGCCATAAGCGTCGATCGGCCACGGAAATGCAAACTCCACCGCATCCTCCTCGTACTATTTCAGTTTCTCAGGCTCCACGCCGCAACTGCCGGTGAACGGAACCAGCCGCTGCGAATGGCCTACGGAAACGCTCACCGTACCGGTGTACTCAAAGAAAACAGTCTGGCCAAGCTTGCTCTTCCTGCTTTCCCCGGCACGCATGTCGACTTCGATGTTCCACGACGGTTGACCAAGCGTTTTATACTGCCTCACTTCGCCGCTTGCGGTTTCGCGCCTGTCAAGAAATTCCAGTTCTCGCAAGAGACCGCCAAGCCGCATATAACCCCGCTCGGTGGACGAAATATCGTCCGATATCAGCTCTGTAACAAAGATATAGCGCCAACTCTCCGGCTTTTCCGGATTTGGTTCGACTGCTCCGCTGCGAACAAAGCGGCAATGCGCTTCGTCGGGATGCCAGAAAACGGTGCCCACATCGTTTGATACCGGTTCGGCCGCCCCGGCTACAGAAGATGCCAGTGTCGCCAACACGGCCCAAAAAACCAATCTGAGCGGCATCTGATGGAAATACGGTTCGAACATACCGCCACTATGACGCCATCTCAGGTGGTCGTGTAAAGGTCTCGACCCAGATTAGGGTCAAACACCGTCACTGCCCAATCTTGGTCCGGTCAGGCCGATTTCAGCGAAAGCGACTGCCGGCTTTCCTGCCGCTGTCGTTTGGCGTTGGATTTGCGTCGCACCTTCTGGTCGGCAAATTTGCCCTTCCAGACGCTTTCCGCATATTCGATCGTGTCAAGCATTTGCTGGTTTAGCACACCCTCACCATGGGCTATCTGCATCATTTCCAAGTATGGCCCGTAGTTCGACTCAACAATGACCGGCCCCTTCTCGGTAATCGCGATGTCGTAACCGACGATAATGGCTTCCTTCAGGATCTTGCTGGTTGCGACCGCCAGTTCAACGGCTTCCGGCCAATAAGGTATCACAGTGCCATCGATTGGTTTGCCGGTATCGGGATGATGCGTGACCAATTCGGATTCGATCGTCACCCCGGTATGAGCGCGGCCCATTTCACCGGTTTCCATGTCAATCGGCGCCAGCAAATTGCCCGTGCGCCAGAAATTGTCCGCCGCATTTCCTCCACCGGTGATCTTGATCGCCGCCATGAAGGGCTCGGGCCCTTTGCCACGGTCGAGGGTGATCAGACGGATTGTCGGAACACCACCATTGGTCAAAGCTGCCATTTCCGGGTGCTGTACGATGCAGCTCTGGAACAGATAGCCATCGGAGAATTTGCCGGAAATCTCACTCCACAGTTCGGCCACCTTGATTCGCCGTCCATCAAACAGTTCCACTTCATCGGCAGAGCCATCAAAACGGGCGATCTTTGTCGAGCCCAGGCTGCGGTCCGAATTCACCGGTTTGCCAAAGATTGGATACGGCGCATCCGCCAAGAACGCCCTGAGTTTGCCTTCGCTGTCGATTGAGGTTGGTTTGGGAGTGGACAGGCTCGAGCATGCGACCGCCAGTGTTTCAGTCGTTGGCAGACCCAAACCGCGCATCACCTGTTCAAAAATCAGCTTGTCATCGATCATTCCGAGCCACGGATTGAAGCGGTTGAGTATATTGGTCACTTTCTGCGATTTGGTGTTTCCGACGAATTTGAGCTTGTCCGCTTTTGTCAGGCGGTCATCCTCATACATTCGCATCATGTAATATTCGTCTGCCGTGATCTTGTTGCCCGACAGGCTGAGGCGGGCGATATCCTTCAACTGACTGCCCAGCGATTTGCCGGTTTTCTCGGCGACTTTCGGCATGATTTCGGCAAACGCCGGAATCTCGCGCTTGGTACTGGTATCCAGGATGTTCTGTTTGGTGTCGGACATTCGCCTCGCGCCTTTCAATGCCGGTGAACAACAATTGTCGCGATGCTATGGCGCTATGCTTTCCGTTCCCTTAACGCGAATTGACGGCATCGGCTTCGGCGCTACAGGAAACTCTGTGGATCGATATCCACCTGTACGCGCACGCTACCCCTTGCTCGCGGCGCTTTTTCCAGCACCGCCCGGATATAGGCCTGAATGTCTGACTGCCGGGCGCCATGCACCAAAAGCCGAAACCGGTGACGCCCGCGCACCAGTGCCATTGGCGCTTCAGCCGGTCCGAGTATTGTGATGTCTGCGGTTGATGGCGCGACAGCTCTCAACGCTCTGGTATGGGCTTCGGCTTCTGCGCGGCTTGCAGCGCTTATGATGACACCGGCCAGCCTGCCGAAAGGCGGCAGTTTTGCTCTCTGCCTTTCCGATATTTCACGCCGGTAGAACTCCTCATGATCTGCGCAGACGATCGCCTTGATCACCGGATGTTCCGGTTGGAAGGTCTGCAGATATCCGCGGCTGGCCTTTCCGGTGCGGCCGGCCCTGCCCGTCACCTGCGAAAGCAATTGAAAGGTACGCTCGGCAGCGCGTGGATCACCGGAAGACAGACCGATATCAGCATCCAGCACACCGACCAGCGTCAACTGTGGAAAATTGTGCCCCTTGGCCACCAGCTGCGTTCCGACGATGATGTCAGCCTCCCCATTTGCGATTGCTTCGAGTTCGAGCCGCAGTCGTTTCACGCCGCCCATAAGGTCTGAGGACAAAACGATGGTTCGTGCTTCCGGAAACAGTTCCAGCACCTCCTCTGCGATACGTTCAACGCCCGGTCCGCAGGCCACAAGATGATCGAGAGTGCCGCATTCGGGACAGGCCTCGGGCCGCCGTTCATGGTACCCGCAATGATGGCACATGATCTGTCCGCGAAATCGGTGCTCGACCAGCCAGCTCGAGCAATTGGGACACTCGAAACGATGACCGCAGACCCTGCAAAGTGTCAGCGGCGCGTAACCTCGGCGGTTGAGAAACAGCAACGCCTGTTCCTGCCGTTCCAGCGTGTCGCGAATGTGTCCCAGAAGTGCAGGCGAAATGAACCGTCCGCGGTCCGGCGGCTGCCGCCGCATGTCGATTGCGGCTATCTTGGGCATGGCCGCGTCGTCGAAACGTATAGGCAATGCGAGCCGTTCATATCTCCCCTGGTCAGCATTGACCCGGCTTTCCACTGATGGTGTCGCCGATGCCAGGATGACTGGAAAATCGCCCAAATGAGCCCGCACCACCGCCATATCGCGGGCGTTGTAGAATACACGGTCTTCCTGCTTGTAGGCAGAATCGTGCTCCTCATCGACCACGATTATTCCAAGCTCGCAAAATGGCAGCATCAACGATGACCTGGCGCCCGCAACAACTCGGATTTTGCCCTCGGCGACCTGGCGCCAGACTTTTTCGCGTGTTCGCGGCGCCAGGTCGGAGTGCCACTGCGCCGGTCTGGAGCCAAATCGTTCCTCGAACCGGTCGAGAAATGCCTGTGTTAATGCGATTTCCGGCAACAGGATCAGCGCTTGACGCCCATCTTCGAACGCCTTCGCCAAGGCTTCAAAATAAACCTCGGTTTTTCCCGATCCGGTCACGCCATCAAGCAACGTTACCGAATAGCGGTTTGCAGAGACCTTGCCGGCAAGCACGTCAGCCGCCGATTTTTGATCAGGCGACAATTCAATATCGAAAGTCGAAACATCCGGCGGCGGCACAACCGGCCGCGGGGGTATCATGCGGGTCTCCAGCACACCAAGCCCGCGAAGCCCGTCAACCACGCCGGTAGAAACACCGGCAGCATGGGCTAACCCGCTTCGTGTCCAGGCAAGGCCGTCTGATGCGATCTCGATCACCTTTCGCCGCGTATCCGTCATCCTCTCGGGGCGAAGGTTTGAAAGAGCCACACCTTCCATATGCGCTTCCGGTTCGAACGCCGCCGGCACACGCAGGACCATCCGGGCCACCATACCTGGAGGTGAAATTGTGTAGGAGGAAATCCATTCAATGAACCGCAGCATGTCGGGGTGCAGTGGCGGACAGTCGAAGACCAATTCGATGGGACGAAGCTTTGCCGGGTCGACTTCGCTTTCACCGCCTTCGCAGACTACGCCTGCCACCAACCTTGGACCCAGCGGCACTTGAACAATGGAGCCTGGCTGAACACGCATGTCAGCGGGAACTGAATAACTGTAGGGCACAGGCGAGGGGGTCGGCACCCAGACCGGTACCGTCCTCTCGGGAATCCTAATTTCAGGCGAATCTGCACTCATTGGGCGTGACCTTGCCCTGATCTTCATTTAAGTGAAAGCCAATCCCTGTCTCAACCACACCCTCCGAGGAACACCAATGAAGTTTTTCATCGATACTGCCGATGTTGATGCAATCCGTGAGCTCAATGAAACCGGATTGGTTGATGGCGTTACGACAAATCCGTCCCTGATCATGAAATCCGGCCGGGACATAATGGAGGTGACAAAGGAAATCTGTTCGATTGTGTCCGGCCCGGTATCGGCAGAGGTCACCGCGACCGAATTTGCCGGAATGATCAGCGAAGCCGAGGTATTGAGCAAAATCGCCGACAATATCTGCATCAAACTTCCTCTGACGATGGATGGGTTGAAAGCGTGCAAGGCACTGACCTCACAGGGTCACAAGACCAACGTCACGCTTTGCTTTTCGGCTAATCAGGCGCTACTCGCTGCCAAAGCCGGCGCCACATTCATCTCACCTTTCATCGGCCGGCTCGACGACACCGGCTTGAATGGCATGGACCTGATCGGAGAAATCCGCACGATCTATGACAATTACAACTTTGGCACCGAAATTCTTGCCGCCTCAATTCGATCCGTCAATCATGTCAAGGAAGCGGCCATGATCGGTGCTGATGTGGCAACAATTCCTCCGGGAACACTCACAGCGCTGTCCAAGCACCCGCTGACTGACAAGGGTCTGGACGCGTTTTTGGCCGATTGGGCCAAAACCGGGCAGAAAATAGTCTGATCTGGCATTGTTTCGCGCAAATCGCGGCTGTCTGACTGCAATTGTGACAACGCGTTAAACGGGCATTAACGCCAATCCTGCAATTTTGAGCAATTGCTAACAGCATGCGGGACGGGCAAATGACGCTCGAAATTTCGCGCGGTTATCTACGCGTCAGGCTGATTGTTGTTTTGTTCGCTTTCGTCGCTGCACTGACGGCGGGCTCCGCATTCATGCTCTATGTGCTTGAGCAGGAGAAAACCAAGGTCAAGTTCGGTGCCGCGCTCGGCACAATGGCTGATCTGACCTCCGACCTTATTTACAGTTCAACGGAACTCGGGCACTCCGCACATTTGTTCTCGATGTCGATGAATAGCGGCGGTCACGGGGAAAACGCCGAAAAGACAGCCATGAAGCGGCTTGAAGAAATGCAGGCTGCAAAGAACGACTTTGGCATAAAGCTTGATCGGTTGAGACATCTGTTCCACGCCCTGGAATGGTCGGCAGACGGCGACATTACAGTCAGCGAAAGCCAGCGCCTTACTGCTGAGGAAACCGGAGAGGCCCTGTTCAGTCCCGACCCGGAGCTTTCTTCAGTCGTTGACCACATCCAAGGTCACAAGATGCCAGACGCCATCAGACCGATGTGGTCGGGCGGTTCAGAGACCAATCTGCGTCGCGATATGGCCGAACTGATATCGGTCAGCAACAGGCTGGACCTGTATCAGGACCTGACCGGCTCGACTGCGAACCGGACATTCAAACAGCTTGGCTCGCATGTCGAAACTCGGGTCAGACCGGGAATAACCCACACGCTGGACCGCCTGCATGCCGACATGATTGGAAGCTACTTCGATCTGCAGAAGGTCACTATGATCGCCGGCCTTTCCATGGTGGTGTTCACTCTCGTTATCGCTTTGAGCATCTTGTTTCCTATGGCTCGCCGCATTGCCGAATCCCACAAGGAGCTCAGCGAAGCAAATGCGAAGTTCGAGGCTGCGCGTGACCGCGCGGAATCGTCTGACAAGGCGAAATCGGAATTCCTCGCCAATATGAGCCACGAAATCAGAACGCCCATGAACGGCGTTCTCGGAATGGCAGAATTGCTTGCCAAGACCGACCTCGACACCCGTCAGCAAACATTCACCGACGTCATCGTCAAATCCGGTAATGCACTGCTGACAATCATCAACGACATTCTTGATTTCTCCAAGATTGATGCAGGCCAGTTGGAGCTCGATCCCGCACCCTTCAAGCTTTCGGAAACCGTCGAGGATGTGTCTGCGCTGATGTCAACACGGATTGCCGAGAAAGATCTGGAATTGGTGGTCCGCATTGACCCTTCACTGCCCACCAGCGTCGTCGGCGATGTTGGGCGGATTCGTCAGGTATTGACGAACCTGCTGGGTAACGCAGTGAAATTTACCGAAGTCGGTCACATACTGATCAACATTTCGGCCGGCATATCCGGAAGAAACAATGCCGGGGAGGAGTTTACCGAGCTCACCTTCAGCGTAGAGGACACTGGGGTCGGTATTCCTCCGGAAAAACTGGATGCGGTATTTCAGAAATTTGCACAGGTGGATTCCTCGTCAACGCGCCGCCATGAGGGCACCGGCCTCGGACTGGCGATCGCCGCACGCCTGGTCAATCTGATGGGTGGTGAAATTCAGGTCGAAAGCAAGGTCGGCCAGGGAACCCGGTTCTGGTTTACAGTCCCTATGCCGTCTCACCACCAGATGACTCCGGCAAAAATACCACCGGTGGATGTCACGGACGCCCGGATTGTGATCATCGACGACAATTCGGTAAACCGGGAAATCCTTATGGAGCAGCTTTCCAGCTGGAAGTTCGAAGGACTACCTGCCGCCAGCGGGCAGGAAGGCCTCGAGATTCTTGCGCGCGAACACAGCGCCGGCAGCAATGTTGACTGCATCATTCTGGACTTTCAGATGCCGGAAATGAACGGCGAGGCGATAGCCAAAGCCATCCGCGAAAATCCGACCATCTGCAACATCCCCATCATCCTGCTGACCTCCGTGGATCAGGCGGATTTCAACCGGCTGGTTGCCGAATACGGGATCGCTGCCTGCCTAACGAAACCAGCGCGCGGGTCCGATCTTTTCGACGCTCTTATCGAGGCACTTCAGCATAGCAGGCACGTAAACTCATCCCCGGGTCAATCGGCCGAAAACCCGTCTGCAGAAACTGCTGCAGCGTCGCTGCAGGAAGAAGGGCCTCCCAATTCCGAAGAGAATCCGGACTTGTCTACGACTTCGGATGCCATGTCAGAGCCGGAAGTGGCGGAACATACCGCGGTGTCAGCCGAACAGAGCGGAGCGAGCCAACCGTCGAATAAAACCGATCGAGAGGCCTCCGTTTCAACGGTGAATGGTGATGAGAGCCGGGCAAGCGGCGACAACAATGCTGAAAAAGGTGGTTCTGGCGCCAGCAGGCTTGCCGCCATGGCGGCCCGCATGCGCGAAGAGCGTGAGACCACCAAGAAAGCAGCCGATGACGCCGAGCAACAAATGAAGAAGAAGGTCAAGCCGCCGCTTGATGAGCACTTGGATATCCTTGTTGCGGAGGACAACAAAGTCAATCAGATGGTCTTTTCCCAGATTCTGGACCAGACCGACCTGAACTATCTCATTGTCGGCAATGGCAAGCGCGCCGTCGAAACCCACGAAAAGCGTAATCCGCGAATGATCCTGATGGACGTATCCATGCCGGAGATGAACGGTCTGGAAGCGACCCGGAAAATCCGGGAATCAGAGGGAGCTTCGCCCGACAAGCATACGCCGATTGTCGGTGTCACAGCCCACGCACTCAAGGGCGATCGCGAACGGTGTATCAATGCCGGAATGGATGATTATGTCTCAAAGCCGGTTTCGTCGGAAAAACTTTCCGCGGTCATCGAACGGTGGTTAGTGAAGAACAAAGCAGCCGCAGCATCTTAAAAGCCGGCCAGTGGTGACTTTCCCAAGGGGCGGTGGCAAATTAACTCAGCACGAAGACTAAAGACGTCCTTCTCTTTCCAGATCTTGAGCCACCGCGAGCCTCAACAGCTCGGCCAATTCGCGGGCCGCGCGATTTTCGGCATCACGTTCAGCACGCTCCGCAGCAAACTCCTGCCGCAGAAGGTCAAACGATGAGGAAATTGCTCTTTCGCCGGTCGAGATGACTTCTCCTGTCGATGCATCAGACAATTTGTACTCTGCCGTCATTGTGACAATGCTTGCGGACGGTTCGTTGTCCGTGGCGATTTGAACCGTTGCGGCATTCGCCGTCTTGCTGGTCACATCAAGGTCCAGCAACATCGAGGGGCTGGCGGCCCGCCCGCCACCGCCGGTCAGCAGGAAAATAAGGTGATTGCGCACTTCCAGCGCTTGCCTGGTATCCACAGGATTGACTTCAATAGACGCCAATGTTGCTGCAGTTCCTTGTCCTGCAGCTACACCGGCATCTCCGTAGAGTGGCCGCACGGTGCAACCGCTCGCCAACGCTAACGCAAGCGACACAACGGTAGCGCCTGCGATCCGGGTCCATATCGGACGTTTTTCAGACAACGACATTCACGATCCTCTGCGGCACCACAATTAGTTTTCGCGGCGCTTTACCGGCCAAAGCGGTGCGTACAAAATCAAGATCCAGTACGGCACTTTCCACCGCACCTTGGTCTGCGTCGCGCGCGATTGTCAATTCACCCCGCCTTTTGCCGTTGATCTGGACCGGATAAACAATCTCGTCATCCGTGACCAGCGCAGGATCAAATTCGGGCCACATGGCTTCAGCCGCCATGCCCGGGTTTCCCAGTGCAGTCCAGCATTCCTCGGCCAAATGCGGCATCATTGGCGCAAACATTGTCACGAGATAATCGGTGGCTTGCCGGCAGGCTTTGCTCATTGCGTCATCAGCCGCTCCGGACGCCACCAATGCCAACGGTTTCGCCAATGTGTTGACCAGCTCATACATCCGGGCAACGGCCTTGTTGAAAGCCAGTTTCTCGATGTCTTCGCCGACCGCCTTCAATGTCTTGTGCGCGGCACGCGAAATCTCAAGCGCTTCGCCACCGGTCGCTGCTTCCGCATGGCAGGCCTTCAAGGCTGGCGCTGATTCCGACACCAGACGCCAGACGCGCTGAACAAACCGGTGAGCGCCTTCGACCCCTGCCTCGGTCCAAATAACGTCGCGGTCTGGTGGTGAATCCGACAACATGAACCAGCGCGCCGTATCCGCTCCATAGGATGCGATGATATCATCGGGGTCGACAACATTCTTCTTCGACTTCGACATCTTCTCGATTGAGCCGATCGACAACTCGCTGCCATCGGCGATCAGGAACGCCTTTCGGGCACCGTCTTTTTCATCAACCCTGACCTCGGCCGGTGTCACAAACCCGTCCCCGCCCTTGTAGGTTTCATGCACCACCATGCCCTGGGTGAACAGTCCTTCAAATGGCTCTTCAACCTCGTTCAGATGACCGGTGATCTTCATCGCCCGGGCAAAGAAACGGGAGTAGAGCAGATGCAGGATCGCGTGTTCGATGCCGCCAATATACTGGTTGACCGGCAGCCAGCCATTCGGCCCGTCGACGTGATCAAGCACTGTCGGCGCTTCCCGGTTCTGCGGGTCGGTGAAGCGGGCGAAATACCAGGACGAATCAACGAATGTGTCCATGGTGTCGGTGTCGCGGTTTGCCTCGCCACCGCATTGAGGGCAAACCGTCTTCTTCCATGACGGGTGATGGTCGAGCGGGTTCCCCGGCTTGTCGAAGCTGACATCTGATGGCAGTTCAATTGGCAAATCGGATTCAGGTGCCGGACTGGTGCCGCATTTGTCGCAATGGATAGCCGGAATGGGGCATCCCCAAAACCGCTGCCTGGAGATCAGCCAGTCGCGCAGCCGGAATTGTTCCCTTCGCTCCGCCATTGCTTGGCCATTCCCGGTCTTGACCTGTTCCAGACGGTCCGCGATCTCATCAAAGGCCTGTTTTGGCGTCATGCCGTCCAGAAAGCGCGAGTTGATCATCACGCCATCGTCGGTATAGGCCTCTTCGATGATCTGGAATGTCGCCGCGTCGCCATCTTTCGGCATGACGACCGGGATAACTGGCAGCCCATATTTATTGGCAAAATCCAGATCGCGCTGGTCACCTGAAGGGCAGCCGAATATCGCCCCGGTGCCGTAGTCCATCAGTACGAAATTCGCCACATAGACGGGAAGGGTCCATTCCGGGTCCAATGGGTGGACAGCACGGATGCCGGTATCAAAGCCCCTCTTCTCCGCGGTCTCCAGCGCGGCAGCCGATGTTCCGGCGCGGCGGCATTCTTCACAAAATTCCGCAAGTTTCCCGTTTTCAGCCGCAGCTTTCCTGGCCAGCGGATGATCCGCTGCAATCGCCATAAACGAAGCGCCGAAAATCGTATCCGGCCGTGTCGTGTAGATTTCCAGCTCGCTCTCACCACCTGGCGCCGTGGTTGCATCGAGTGGCCAGCGGATCTGCAGGCCCTCGGACCGCCCGATCCAATTGTGCTGCATCAGGCGTACTTTTTCCGGCCAGCGGTCGAGTGTTTCCAGCGAATCCAGCAGTTCACGGTTCATCGAGGTGATCTTGAAAAACCACTGCGTCAGGTCACGCTGCTCGACCTCAGCGCCGGAACGCCAGCCCTTGCCGTCGATCACTTGTTCATTGGCCAGCACGGTCATGTCGACCGGATCCCAATTGACCTTGGCGTTGCGCCGCTCCACCAGCCCCGCCTTCCAGAAATCCAGAAACAGCTTCTGCTGGTGCTGGTAGTACGAGGGATCGCAGGTGGCCAGTTCACGTGACCAGTCGAGCGACAAACCCATCGTCTTCAATTGGCCCTTCATCGTGTCGATATTGGCGTAGGTCCAGTCGCGCGGATTGACCTTGTTGTCCCGTGCTGCATTTTCTGCCGGCAGTCCGAAAGCGTCCCAGCCCATTGGATGCAGTACATTAAATCCTTTGGCGCGCTTGTAGCGGGCGACCACATCGCCCATCGCATAGTTGCGAACATGCCCCATATGGATGCGGCCCGACGGGTACGGAAACATCTCGAGCACATAGTATTTCGGCCGCGGATCGCTGTTGATTGTCTCAAACAGTTTCGCTTCGTCCCACGCTTTTTGCCAGCGCGGTTCGGCAGTTCGCGGATTATATCGTTCAGTTGCCATTGGCAGAATTTCGCCTGATATAGAACAATCGGATTGCGGCGGACCTTCAACATGGTTTTCCGCAAGCGTCAACCACATCAGCCACCATTGTGGCGCGAACAGGAAAACGATTGGTAACCATGACCGACAGTACTGCGCGTTTGACGGAGGTTAAGGCAAAAATTGCCGCTGCAGAAAAGGCTGCTGAACGGACGTCGGGCAGTGTTGCGCTGGTTGCCGTCTCAAAAACATTTGCCGCAGATGCCATCCGCCAGGTCCTGGATACTGGTCACAGGACATTTGGCGAGAACCGGGTGCAGGAAGCTCAAGCCAAATGGCCGCAATTGAAACAGGAATACGACAGAGTTGAACTGCACCTGATCGGCCCGCTGCAATCAAACAAGACCAAGGATGCTGTTGCGCTGTTCGACGTCATCGAGACGGTCGACAGAGACAAAATAGCCAAGGCAATTGCAGCCGAAATCAGGGCGCAGGGCCGCAAGCCGCGCCTTTACGTCCAGGTCAATACCGGTTCGGAACCCCAGAAGGCCGGTATCGATCCGCGTGAAACCGTCGATTTCGTCGAGCGCTGCCGCTCGGTTCATGGCCTCGATATCGAAGGCCTGATGTGTATTCCCCCCTTTGACGAGAACCCCGGACCTCATTTCGCCCTGCTTGAAAAACTGGCTCAGGCTGCAGATGTCGAAAAACTGTCCATGGGCATGTCAGGCGATTTTGAGACAGCCATCGCCTTCGGCGCGACAAGCGTGCGCGTGGGAAGCGCGATATTCGGCGCTCGCGGGTAAGGCCGCATCTTGGGGCAGTTCAGATTGCCTATGGCGTTTTGCGGTTTCCTTGAACCGCAACAACGCCTTTATCCCATTACAATCATTGAGGCATTTTTCGCAGTGTTGGTTCCGCTTGAGTGAAAAATGCCATTGGCCAACTTCCACATTATTTTCGCAAAAACTGCCGAAACGCCAGGCGCAGTTCGTCGCTTTGCCTTTGACCTCTCAATGTCGCCGTCAGCCGGCCATTTCTGTCAAACAGCAAAAGCGTTACGTGGGGCACCGAATATTTCATCGCAAACCGGCTACCTTCATTGGTTCTGATGTTGGCTACGACATAGTCGACATCATTGTCGTCAAACCCGCTCAGCGCATCGCGCGTTTCACGCTGCAATGACCGGCACTGCGAACATTGCGGATCATGAATTTGAACGATGGTCGGTGTGCCGTTTCCAACGCGCGAAAGATCGTGCTCGTTGATTGAGCCGCGGACATTTTGAACGAGCAGGAAACCTATACCGCCTACCGCCGCCAATCCGACAGCTCCATTTCTGGCCAGACGCAGAAAATTGCGGCGCCCTTTAGCATCCGGCTGTTGCTGTTCGGCGGTCTGCCTTCTCTTCTTTTTCGACTGCCTGTTTGTGTTTCTGTGCTTCTTCATTTTCGGTAACCGCCTTGATGCAGACCAGAATTGGGCTGCGTCATCTGTGCCGCCGTTTCAGTTTCGTTTGATAGACGCGCTTGATCTCGAGAAGTTCCTTCCGTGAAAACCCGAGCGAACGGGCGGCCTCGACAATGTCGCGACATGGCTCGTTTTCCTGATTGACGGTTTCTCCTGCGGTCGTGTTGCGCGGCTCAGCCGCTTTTCCAGGCCAATTGCGACCGGTCAAACCGATTTGAGGCTTCATGTTGCATTCCTTTCTTCGGTCGATCTCAAATGACGACGATGGCCGAGCCGGACTGGACCCGGTCGTAGAGATGAATGACATCGTGGTTGACAAGGCGCACGCACCCGCTTGAGACCGCCTTGCCGATCGTTGAAATCTCCGGCGTCCCGTGCAGCCGGTAGAGCGTGTCTTGCTTGCCTTGAAAGATGTAGAGCGCCCGCGATCCGAGTGGATTGAGAAGTCCCGGTGGCATGCCCCCGTTCTCGGCGCTCCATTTGGCCAGCTCAGGCTGCCGCTCGATCATCTCGTCAGGCGGTGTCCAGGTTGGCCACTTTCGCTTCCATGCGATTCGTGCCCGGCCAGACCACTCAAATCCGGCGCGGCCCAGACCGACGCCATAGCGCATGGCCGTTCCCCCCGCCTCAACATGGTAGAGGTAGAATCTGCCCGTATCGACCACGACGGTGCCAGGTTGTTCGGGCGTGGGGTAGGCAACCTGCCGGCGTTGGAATTTTCGCTTCAGCTGCCCCATCTTGATTGCCGGAATGGGAAATTGTTCATCGGGCAATGCAGGATAGAGCGCGTTGTCTGGCGCTGGAGCGGGACGCGGCTCCGGACTGGGTTCCACAGGAGTGGTGTTGCAACTGGCGACAGTCATCAGGCCGAAGCTGCCGGCCACACCGAGGAACACCCTGCGGGCAGGATTCGTTGGTCCGCAACTCATATCTGAAATTCCGGATGATGTTGGTTGTGATCATGCGCAACGCAAAAATCCAGTTGCGGAATATTGGAAATGGGTCGGCGCGGATTGCGCTTTCCCTCAGATGCAGCGGGTGCTGCACGGATTGAACGGCCGGAAGCGATTGCTTCCGCCATAAACAGACGTCTTTCCAGCATGAAACCGGTCCTTTAAAGCAGTTGACGCACGCGGTGCGTGCACAAAAATTCAGCTTTAAAGGACGGTTCGCGGAGGTCTTTTCAGGAGGTACATCATGCGCGCATTGCGGTCGGTCTGCGTAAACGCAAACCAGGCTTGCCGTGCGCCGGCAACCTGGCCGCACAGGTCCTGATCGATCAGCGCAATCGTGACCCCGCACGCCAGGGTCAGTGAACCCGACATTTCTTTGCAAGCACACCCGCCCTTGCTCGGTTTGGACGTTTCACCGGATACAGCATCACTCAACGAACCCGGCAATCCACTTGCGGCAACTTCCATTGAAGAGACCACAGCCGCATTTGCATCAATGTAACCTGCAGCACTCGCTCGCTCATAGCCGCTGAGTGCCTAGACCGACACGAAACAGATCGCCAGCAGAAACAGAACCACGATGCGCATGGCGGCACATTACAATGACAGATTATCTCGAAGAAGTTATCGCTTGAACACGCTTTCGTGAACGATCGATTGGTTGGAAGGCCTCAGCCATACCGCGTTCGGCGAAACCAGAACCAGCCGAACCACAAAACGGCGTAAAGCAGGATCGCGGCGAATATCGCAGGCTGGGGACTGTCAACCGAGCTGATCGAGCCCGCATAGGCGGCGATCGCCACATAAGGCAGCGTGCTCAAACCGAAAAAGAACACATAGCGGGAAAACGGCATCTGCGTTGCACCGGCCATGCATGCGGCGACCTCCGGCACCATTGGTGCTGCCCGTGACAACAGGATCATCACCGGACCACTAAGCTGAAATGCCTCCCGCAGCGCCTCCCGTCCGCCTGGTGCTTTCACAAGGCGCCGAACCACGACATCGCCCCAGCGCCAGCTCATTGCATAGCCGCAAAATGCAGCCAGCGACATGCCGGTCAGCCCGGTTGCAAACCCGCCTGGAAAACCGAGGAAAAATCCGGCCAATATCGTGACTGTCAGCGTTGGCACTGCCACGAACAGATCGGCAAACAGAAGCAGGACAACCAGCGCCGCTACCCAGGCAGGATTGGTGCTTTGCACGGTCTCCAGCCACATCTGCACATTATCGACGGTCAGTATTCCGAGCACCCGGCCGAGAATAAAAGTGGATGCAAACACCGCGCCAACAATGAGCATCACTTTGATCAATGGTTTCACGGTTTCATCCTCTCCGCATGATTCTCTGCGCCAATGACGGCGATAACCGCATCAACAGCCGCAACAGTTTGACCTTGCCGATATCGATGTTCAGGCTTTTGCCGTTCAAGCCTTCGAGGATCTGATTTGCCGCTTCAGCGGCCGAAAGCTTTCCTGATCCCCTGCCCTCTGTCATGCCAGTGTCGACAAGCGGCAAAAACGCCTGCATCACACGGATATTCGCACACTCAAACTGGTGGCTCAGCGATTGCGACAGGATGTTGAGCCCGCCTTTCGTGGCGCAATAGACCGCTGAGCTTGTTTTCGGTGCCAGGGCAAGGCCGGAATTGATGTTGAGAACTGTGGCTTTGCTGCTCTGCAGAAGCACCGGCAGGGTCAGATAGATAAGGACCGACGGTGCAGTCAGATTGACGGCTATTTCGCGCTTGATGGTTTCAACGCAGAAATCATCGTCAAGAAACTGCGGCGTATTTTGCACGGCCGCGTTGTTGATCAGAACATCAACCGCCTCGCCGCGCTTCACGATCTTGTCGGCTGCAAGCGCGACATCTTCACTGTCGGCCAAATCGGCTGCGTAGGTCCGGATGCCCGGAAATTTCTGCTTCAATGCATCCAGCCCGGATGAGGGCCGGCCAATAACCGAAACCGCATTGCGCTCGTGAAGCTGGCGCACCAATTCGTACCCGATTCCCGATGTCCCGCCAGTGATCAGGTAATGCGAGGAATGAAAATTATTGCTGCTCATCAAGGCTCACCCTACATTTGATGTCAGGGTGTTAGGCCCGACGACACGATAGCGCATTAACCCGGGTTAAAAACGTGAAAATCGATGAGCTTCTGGCTGAATACGGTCAACCAATGGACCGCCAACGCGGGCAGCACCTCTTTCATCAGGGGGACACAGACAAGTCAATCTATCTCATCAGAAACGGTCTTCTGAAAGCCTATTACCTTTCCGACGACGGCAAGGAATACATCAAATCATTTCTCCTTCCCGGCGACATGATTGGCAGCCTGAAGGGAATGATGGGCGATGGTGGCTGCAGCTTCAGTCTGGTCTGCCTGGAGCCCGCCGAATTGACCTGCATTGACTATGATATTCTGTATGCCCGCAGCCGCAACGACCTCAACCTGGCGAACAGCATGGTCGATTTTCTTCTGGCCTTTGCAATGAAGAAGGAAACCAGGGAATTCGAGTTCCTTTGCCTGACAGCTGAGGAGCGTTATCAAACGCTAATCGATAAAGCACCGGGACTCGTTGACCGTGTCACTCAGAACGACATCGCCCGCTACCTCGGTGTAACGCCGGTCGGTCTCAGCCGTATCAAGAAGCGGGTGGAACGGGCGGCTTGACCTCTCAAGCGGGCTGAAACCGATCACCAAATCCCTGTCACCCTGGGATGACCTCTCAGTGCCCTCGGCCGGTATCTGCCGATCGACGTCAACCGGTGCTCGATATCGTCACATAGCGGATCGTCATCTCTTGAAACCTTGTCGAGAACATCCTCGCGTGTTCCCTTGATCCAGAACTTGCCGAAACCGGTACGCTCATCGTGCTGTGTACCGAGAATGGCTTCCGGTCCGGCGACAATTCCTCCGGAAAGGTCCAGATCACCCGTCTGCTTTAGCCGCCGTGTCATCCATTCGAGGGCGTAATCCGCTAGCTGCCGGTCATCCGCATATCCGCCGCCAATGTCTGAATGAACGCCGGGAAACCAGACCTGCTCCAGCACCCGGGAACCGTCTTCCTTGTCATCACTCCACGGTTCCGGCTTGAACACCTTCCGGTTCTCGTCAATCGCGTAGGCCTGCAAACCGATGTCAACACGCTTGGAGAGATAATTGTCGTGAAAGGTGTGCTTGAACGGATTGAACACATCCATAACGCCCGGCAGGCCAAGCGCCCGGACCGTGTCGAACACGCCAATCGCCTTCGGCATCAAATCGGCGCTAGCGTATCTCGTGCGGAACTGGTCAGCTTTCTCTTTTCGGTCGGCAGGCTTGATCTGGTATATTTTCACCGCTTCACGGGCAATGTCATAACGCTGTCTGGTCTCACTCGAACTGTTGCCTTTCGAGAACCCGCTGGTCGGCAAGCCACAGGCTGACAAAACGCCGCCGACACTGCGAACCGTATAAGCCCCGCGGGAAAATCCAAACAGGCCGACCGGCTTTCCGTCCGCCCATTTTTGCATGATCGCCGCATAGCATTCGGCAATATTGCGCGAGATGCCAAGTCCGGTGGATTTGGAAAGCAGGCGGTGTCCCCAACTTGACCAATCCTCTCCGGTGCCACGCGGTGCGCCAAGGCCCGCATCATAAAATGTTTCGTGCCCCGCAACCTCAGCCGCTTCAAGCATCCGGAAAACGTTAGAATTTTTGCCGCTGGTATCGTCTCTGACGCCGCGCTGCCCGGTTCCGTCGGAGAATATCAAGACCCATCGATTCGCCATGCGAATACTCCATGAATTCGATACGCCCCAATTGTTGATTGTAACGAGACTTCAGCAATAAATAAACGTATCAGATAACAATAATACTTAATAATATTGCCGAAACATCCTGAAATAATTCGACCGGTTCGATTTTTCTACAAATCAGGTGATCACTGACGGTGGCATCTCCACCGCAACGGTCCCGCGCAAGCGAGATTGTCGCAGGTCGCCATTTGTCTAATATTGTTGCTATCGCGAAATTGGTACTAGGGTTGCTCGAGACAGAAGCGGGACGCACCTTTTGTGCTCGCAGCGAACATTTTCAGGTCCGGAGGGAGAGGCGCGAATGTCTGAAGTCAAGAAACACAAGGTCAAGGCAGCTTGGAAGAAGCATGGCCTGATCGACAATGACACCTATCTGAAGTGGTACAAGCAATCGGTCAACAATCCGGAGAAATTCTGGGCCAAGCATGGCAAGCGAATTGACTGGTTCAAGCCTTACAAGAAGGTCAAGAACACCTCTTTTGATGGCAAGGTGTCAATCAAATGGTTTGAAGATGGCGTTACCAACATCGCCTACAATTGTATCGATCGTCACCTGAAGAAACGCGGCACCCAGACCGCCATTATCTGGGAAGGCGATAACCCCTACGACGACAAGAAGATCACCTATAACGAACTCTATGAGCAAGTATGCCGCCTGTCGAACGTGATGAAGTCGAATGGCGTCAAGAAGGGGGACCGGGTCACCATCTACATGCCGATGGTACCCGAAGCCGCCTACGCGATGCTTGCCTGCGCCCGCATCGGAGCGGTTCATTCCATTGTCTTTGGCGGCTTCTCTCCGGATGCGCTCGCCGGGCGCATAGAAGACTGCGATTCCTCCTTTGTCATCACGGCTGACGAAGGTGTCCGCGGCGGCCGCCTGATTCCGCTAAAAGCCAACACCGACAAGGCGATCGAAATCGCCGCCAAAGATGGCGCAAAGGTAGACAAGGTTCTGGTCTTGCGGCGAACCGGCGGACAGATCGATTGGACCGAAGGCCGCGATATTTGGTATCATAAGGAAATGGCCACGGCGAAACCGGACTGCAAGCCGGAAAAGATGAAAGCCGAGGACCCGCTTTTCATTCTCTACACATCAGGCTCGACCGGCAAACCGAAGGGTGTGCTGCACACCACTGGCGGCTATCTTGTCTGGGCATCAATGACCCATCAGTATGTCTTCGACTATCACGATGGCGATGTTTACTGGTGCACGGCCGATGTTGGCTGGGTCACCGGCCATTCCTACATTGTCTACGGGCCGCTGGCCAATGGCGCCATCACGCTGATGTTCGAAGGTGTGCCTAATTACCCGACAGCCAGCCGCTTCTGGGATGTGGTCGACAAACACCGGGTCAACATCTTCTACACCGCCCCCACGGCAATTCGCGCGCTGATGGGTGCCGGTGACGAGCACGTGACTTCAACATCGCGCAAGTCGCTTCGAGTGCTGGGCTCTGTCGGTGAACCGATCAATCCCGAAGCCTGGGAGTGGTACTACAATGTTGTCGGCGAAAAGAAGTGCTCAATTGTCGATACCTGGTGGCAAACCGAGACCGGCGGCATCATGATTACTCCGCTGCCAGGTGCCACTGACTTGAAGGCGGGATCGGCTACACGGCCATTCTTTGGAATACAGCCGCAGCTTGTAGATAATGAGGGCAACGAGCTGGAAGGCGCTACTGACGGTAATCTGTGCATTGTCGATTCCTGGCCAGGCCAGATGCGTACGGTTTACGGCGATCACGAGCGCTTCGTGCAAACCTATTTTTCCACTTACAAAGGCAAATACTTCACCGGCGACGGCTGCCGCCGTGACAAGGACGGCTACTACTGGATTACCGGACGGGTGGACGACGTGATCAACGTTTCCGGTCACCGTATGGGTACCGCGGAAGTCGAGTCAGCACTGGTTGCCCATGACAAGGTATCTGAGTCGGCTGTGGTTGGTTACCCGCACGATATCAAGGGTCAGGGAATCTATGCCTATGTCACGCTGATGGCTGGCGAAAAAGCCACAGAGGCGCTCAGGAAAGAGCTGGTCACGCATGTCCGCAAGGAAATCGGACCGATCGCCTCACCCGACAAGATCCAATTCGCTCCGGGATTGCCCAAGACGCGGTCGGGCAAAATCATGCGCCGCATTCTGCGCAAGATCGCCGAGGACGATTTTGGCTCACTCGGTGATACCTCAACCCTGGCTGATCCGGCAGTGGTCGATGATCTGATCGAAAATCGCCAGAACAAGAAGAGCTGATTCATCAACAGAAACACCAATGGAGGCCCGCCAAATTGGCGGGTCTTTTTTGTTTGACGAAGGGTCGATTGAGCAGATGGATCGGCACTGGGCATGACCACCCAGTTTGATTGAGGTCTCGCAAATGAAGAAAAAAGCCAATTTGCCCGGAGGCTGGCAGCCTCCGGTCAGGAGAATTATTCGCTGAGCAAGCCAATCACGGCATTTTTCGCTCAAACGGTATCAAAAGAGCGAACAATGCTTCTATGTTTCCAATCGCATAAAGGCGTTGTCGCGGTTCAAAAAAACCGCAAAACGCCTCAGTGTGTTGTCGGCTCCTCTAGTCTCACAATTTCGTCCTTGATCGCCAATTTGCGACGCTTCAACTCGGCAATTTCAAGCGTGTCTACAGAAGGATGGGTCATCGCTTCGTCGATCTGCTTTTCAATGTCACCGTGTTTCTTCTGAAGCTCTGCAATATGGGTCGCAAGAGACATAGGCCATTCTCCCTTTCTGAAAAAGGTTCCTCGAACGACCATCGCAAATCCCGCCGCGGGTGATTCGCGACAGTCATATGACAGTGTGCCATCAGATTGGGAACTTGTCGAATATCAAATGGCAGGATTTTCGAAACGTGCAATTTGTGGTAAGCAAATCGTTCCAAGATTGGTGGGGGGCTGCCAATCGTCCTTAACGGCTTGCAAACACTGAAATCGGATCGAGACTGCGTATATGTCGGAACAAGAACAGGCCGAAATCCGCCTTGAGTTTGCCCGTCTCAAACAGGAACACAATGACCTCGACGCTGCAATCGGGGCCATGATCAAAACCGGTTGCGATCCATTGCAGATCCAGAGACTGAAGAAGAAAAAACTGGCGTTGAAAGACAGGTTGCAGGCCGTCGAAGACCGCATTATTCCCGATATTATCGCCTGAAACGACAGAACATCAAATCCGGGGGAATTGGCTGATGGCCGATGTCGCGATCATTATGGGCAGTCAATCTGACTGGCCCAATATGCGAAATGCCGCAGAGACACTCAACCAACTGGGCATCTCCCATGAAGCACGCATTATCTCGGCCCATCGCACGCCTGACCGGCTTTATGAATTTGCCCGCAACGCCAAACAGACTGGATTCAAGGTGATAATCGCCAGTGCAGGTGGTGCCGCGCATTTGCCGGGCATGACGGCCGCTATGACACCGCTCCCTGTTTTCGGTGTTCCGGCCGAAACCAAGGCTCTTTCGGGCCAGGATTCGCTTTTGTCCATTGTGCAAATGCCCGCCGGCATACCTGTCGGCACTTTGGCCATCGGCAAGGCGGGCGCTGTCAATGCCGCTCTGCTGGCCGCGGCGGTTCTGGCACTTTCTGACGCGGGTGTTGCAGACCGCCTCGACAGCTACCGTAAAACCTTGACCGCCTCCGTCGCGGACTTTCCTGTCGACGAGACATGAGCAAGCCGCTTCCAGCAGGATCGACCATCGGCATCATCGGCGGCGGGCAATTGGGCCGCATGCTGGCAATGGCCGCAGCGCGTTTGTCCTACCGGACAATCATTTTGGAGCCCGGAGTTGATTGCCCTGCCGCTCAGGTGGCGAACCGGCAGATTGTGGCTGCCTATGATGATTCAGAAGCGCTTGATGCGCTCACTACCGCCTGCGATGTCGTCACCTACGAGTTTGAGAACGTCCCCGTTTCTGCTGCACAACGACTTGCAGTTTCCCTTGCGGTCCGTCCGCCGCCCAAGGCACTGGAAGTGGCACAGGATCGGCTTGTCGAGAAAGAATTCCTGAACAAGGCCGGCCTGAACACCGCGCCTTTCCAATCAGTTGGCAATGACACACAGTTAAGGGACGCACTGGCCGAGTTCGGCGGCGGTGGAGTGCTCAAGACGCGCCGCCTGGGATATGACGGTAAAGGCCAGAAAGTTTTTCGGAATGCGAATTCCAACGCGGCCGATGGCGTCTTTGACGAAATGGGAGGTGTACCGCTCATTTTGGAAGGATTCATTGACTTTGAGCGCGAGATTTCTGTCATTGCTGCCAGAAATGAAGAAGGAGTGTTCTCGGCCTTTGATCCGGCGGAAAACGTCCACCGGGACGGTATCTTGCACACCTCAACACTGCCGGCACAACTCTCTCCGCATACGTCAAAACTCGCTCTGGACCAGACAGAAATGCTTATGGAAGCACTCGGTTATGTCGGCGTCATCGGTGTGGAGTTCTTTGTGACACCGGATGAAGGGCTGCTCGCAAACGAGTTTGCCCCCCGCGTTCACAATTCAGGCCATTGGACCGAGGCAGCATGTGCCATCTCGCAGTTCGAGCAACATATCAGGGCCATTGCCGGATTGCCGCTAGGCACGACCAACCGCCACTCCAACTGCGTCATGCAGAATCTGATTGGTAACGAAGTCGACAGACTTGCCGAGCTTTCCGCCGAGCCGGGAACAGTCGTTCATCTCTACGGCAAAGCAGAGCCGCGGCCGGGCAGGAAAATGGGGCATTTTACAAGAATTTCGCAAAGGGCCGTTCGTCCTTGATCAGTATCCTGTGAACGGCTCTATTCAGCGATAATTTTCACCTTGTCGCCGGTCGAAAGGGAAGCGCCGACCGGCAGCGCATTGAGCAACCTGAACAGTGCAAGCTTGCGGTCCGTACCGATCATCCGCCCGGCAATGGCGCCGATTGTCTCACCACGTTTCACAGTCACGACCCTGACTTTCAACGGCTTCAGATTCTCCCGCTCCAATTCGCCCATTTTGCGGAAACTCGAAGAAACTTTTCTGGCGACTTCGCCAAGCTGCGTGCTCGACAATGGCGCCGCCGTCAGCAACCGGTAAATCTGGTCGTCAACCCGTATCGCGGTAATATCGAAATTCCAGCCATCTGCCCGTGCCCTGGCTGTAGCCGCATCAAGCCCGTTGATTTTCGTTGGTGTAATACTCGCTTCATCAAGACCGACGACCCATCCGCTTTTAATGTAATCTGCCGTCTTGGTACGCTTCGAAACCGCAACACCGTCAAAACGGACGGCAATATCGCCTGGCCCGGCCGCGGTTACCGCCTCTGCTGAATTATCGATAACAAAACCGGGCGGTACCGTGAACACGACACCAAGATCGGGATGTAGAAAGGTTCGCCCGCGGACATAACCTTCATCGGGTGAATCTCCGAACAACATTCCATCAACGCCAGCCAAAAACGCATTCCGGTCCCGTCGGCCTGCTCCCGGCGGACCGAATTCCCTTGCGTGTCGGAGCGCCAAATCGATGCGCCGCGGCGCCGAGGGATGGCTGGCCAGAAAATCCAGGCTGGCGTCGGTGGCACCGCTGACGGCGCGGAAATCGCTGTACGATGCCATTGATTTCAAAAATCTCGGTGCAGCATAGGGGTCAAATCCCGCTTTTCCAGTGACCTTGATGCCGATTATGTCGGCCTCAAGTTCCTGGTTTCGGGAAAACTGCGCCAAACGTAATTTACCGCGTACCAGCGCTGTGCGCGCAGTCCGGTCATTGCTGAGAACGTCAGACACCACGCGCGTTGCCAACTGTTCTTCGGCTTCCTTGCGCTGACGCTCTATGCCGTGATTTGCGGTAACATGACCCATTTCATGAGAAATCACGGCAGCCAACTCGGCTGAATCATTGGCAAGGGCAAGCAATCCGCGGGTGACGTAGAGATACCCGCCCGGCAACGCAAAGGCGTTCACATTCGGCGAATTGAGGATCGTGATACGATAGGTCTGGGTCGGATTGGCTGAAACGCTGGTCAGTTCGCCGACAATCTTGGCCACCATGCGCTCAAGCTTGGGATTGGCATATTCTCCGCCATAGGTCGCCAGAATGCGGGGATGCTGCGCGCGCGCAATTGCCGCCAATCGATCGTTTCTTTCAACCGTTTCGATTGTGACCGGATTTCGCGATGGCTGAAAAGCCTGTTCGCTAATCACACCATTGGTCAACTGGCAGCCGGCTAGCAACAGGGCAGCAAAAACCACTGCCGGGCGCGCGCGTTTCGCGACCGGTTTGCTTCCGGCCAATAGCGCCGGATTTGCACCCCGAAAAATCCCCATAAGCGTCTTCTTGCCGATTTGGCCGCTCCGAATCATTTAATACACGGGATTGGCCAATGCGAATAGCATCTGCATTGCCAGACAATTGTGACGGTATCCGGGCATGCGAACTTTATTCCGGCGCCCGATTACCGAGATAATTGGCAATTTCCAGTGGCTGCTCACCGCCAAGCAAATCGCCGGTGGCGCCATCAGCCAAGATCCGTCCTTCCTCAATGAACAACAGTCTTTGTGCGAACGCCATTGCATCACCTGGATGATGACTGGCCATCAACACCGTCATGCCGCTTGTTTCGTGCAACAAACGCACCAGTTCCAGCATCTCTAGACGTAGCGCGGGACCAAGCGATGCAAAGGGCTCGTCGAGCAACAGAACCGGCCTGTCACGTACCAGCGCACGGGCCAAGGCGACCCTTTGCCGTTCACCACCCGAAAGCTCTGACGGCAGACGATCCTGCTTTCCCGAAAGACCGGTCTTTTCAAGCGCATATTGAATCTTCTGGCGGTCATCGGTGCTCAAATGAAGCGATGGCGAACGGCCCAGCCCGATATTGGCGGCAACATTGAGATGAGCGAACAGATTATTCTCCTGAAACACCATCGTGACCGGGCGCGCTCCCGGTGCCATTGTGGTCATATCCGTACCGTCAATCAGTATTCGCCCTGATGCTGGAAACTCAAATCCCGCAATCAGGTTGAGCAGGGTCGATTTTCCGGCTCCGCTCGGGCCCATGACGGCGACGGTCTCTCCCGGCTGCAGAGCTACATCAAATGCGAATCCGCTTTCCGCGACTGAATAGCGGACATCCGTCAGGGTTACACTTGCCCCGCTCATTGGCCGCTCCTGGCTCTGCCGGCCAGCGACATCAGGGCAAAACTCAATGCAGCCAGAATCAACGCCAAACCGGCGGCATCAGCAGTCCTGTAGCTGCTCATCCTCGAGAGCAGCAGGTAGGGCATTGTTTGGAGCGAATCGCTGCCGAACAGAGCGATGACACCAAGGTCACCCAGAGACAAGGCCATGGCGAACGCGAAACCGGACAATAGCGAAACCCGCATCGCCGGCCAGTCGACCAGTCGAAACCGGTACCAGCCGGTCATTCCCAAAGACGCAGCGAGCCGGTCATGCCGTTCTGCCGCAGCATCGAAGGACGGGCGTATTGTGCGCACCACAAACGGCATTGCCATTGCCGCATTGACAGTTACGACCATGACCGGCGCTATTGCAAAGACGTCGCCAGCGTGACGCGCGAGCACAAACCATCCCGCACCGATCACAATGGGCGGGACCACCAAAATCATTGACGCGCCGCCATCGCACAGCCTTTCGGCAAGAGTGGCTGAACCAGCGTTGCGCCGCAACATCTCAAGCCGTTTGCGCGTCGAGACCAAACCGAACGAAAGTGATACTGCCAGACAGGCCGAAAGGAACGCCAGGACCAGGCTGGTCAGCGCCGCACGTTGCACCGAACTTTCGCTGACGAGCCTCCCGAGCTCGGACTTCAGCCCGGAAATCACTACTGCAATCATGGGCGCAAGCACAAATAAAGCCGCCAAAACCACCAGCAAGATGTTGGCAATGGCTTCGAACGCCTTCGGTTGCACATATCGCCGCGACACGATCGATAGGCTCGCAAACTCCGCATATCGTCCGCCCAGCAAGGCCAGACCGGCAATGATGGCAAGCGTCAATGCGAGTTGAAGCAATGTCAGAACCACGGCCGCAAACGGATCAAAATCAAAACGCAACGCTTGGTAAATTGCGACTTCCAGCGTTGTTGCAGCCGGACCCCCGCCCAATGTCAAAACAATGGCGAAAGAAGTTACACACAACATGAAAACCAAACCGGCGATGCTGGGAGCCGCGCGTCTGAGAACCGGCCATTCGATAAACCGCCACTGCGCAAACCCGCCCATTCCGAGTTGTCCGGCTATGCGCCAGTGGTCGTGGGGAATTGTCTGCAGCGCTTCATAAAACAGCCGCACGGCCAAAGGCAGATTGAAAAACACATGGGCAATCAGGATTCCCGAAAGCCCGTAGATTCCCGGCCAGCGCCCTTCCACCAAATGGCCGAGCGGCTCCGCCAGCAAACCGCCGCGGCCATAAAGCGCTAAAACACCCAGTGCCGCCACGATTGCCGGCAGCGCTTGCGGCACCGCGAAAAGGCGAAGGAGCAATTCGCGTCCAAAGAACCGGTCATGCCGCGAGAGAGCCCGTGCCACCAGAAGCGCCGGAACAACTGAAAGCAAAGTGGAAAAGATCGCTTGAAACAAGGTGAACCGGACCACGCCGAAAATGCGCGAATTCGATATCGCGGAGCTTCGGGATCCGCCGGCAACGGCTTCATAGGCCAGCCCGGCAAAGGCGCCGCCGCACAGCAGCGCCAATAGAAGGATTGCAGCCATGCCGGCCCAGCGCCCGGAAACCGGACGAGCGGCAAAGCTTGTGTGGGTAACGGTTCTCAGCGGCCCATGACCTCAAGCCACTCCTCAACCCAGTCCCTGCGGTTTGCGGCAACCTCTTCCGGGCTGAACAGCAGTGTTTTGGAAGGTTTGACCAGCGTATCAAATACCGGATTGAGCGGTTTTTCGATCTTTCCCGCCGGAAACATCCAGTTCGTTTCAGGAATGACGTCCTGAAAACCGGGACCGGTCATGAAAGCAAGAAACCTCGCGGAAAGCGAATTGTCCGCACCTTGTGACGTTATTCCCGCAACCTCGATTTGCATGTAGTGCCCTTCGTCGAAAGTTGCTGCCTGATAACGCTCCGAACTTTCGGCAATCATGTGGTAGGCAGGCGAAGTCGTATACGACAAAACCATTTCCACCTCGCCGCTGGTAAACAGGCCGTAGGCTTCCGACCACCCCGGTGTGACGGTCAGTATCGTGTCTTTCAAATCAGCCCATGCGGCCGGTGCATCGTCTCCGAAGACCGAACGCATCCACAGCACCAGGCCAAGTCCGGGCGTAGATGTGCGCGGATCCTGTATGGCGATTTTCGTATCACCGGATTGCGCAACCAATTCTTTCAAGCTCGCAGGTGGCGTCGAGATCTTTTCCGTGTCGTAAATGACCGCAAAATGACCGAAGTCGTACGGAACGAATGTATCGTCGCTCCAACCGCCCGGAACCGACACATTGCCCATATCAATTCCATGCGGCGCGAACAGTCCGGACGCCTTTGCCTCTGCGGTCAGGTTTGTGTCGAGACCAAGCACGATATCAGCCTTGGTTGACTCGCCTTCAATCTTCAGCCGGTTCAGCAGCGCAACGCCGTCGGCCACGGAAACAAATTCGAGATCGCAACCGCATTCCGCCTCAAAAGCTTTTTCCACCTGAGGCCCCGGACCCCAGTCGGCAGTGAAGCTCTCATAGGTGTAAATCGTTAGTTTTTCGCTGGCCTGGACATGTTGCGTAATCACCGCAAGTGCGAGTGCTGCTGAACAGACAATGGTTTCAATGCGCATCGGCGCCTCCTTCGTTTCGTGAATGGAAAGATCGAAGCGCCTTTTTCAAGGAAGCATCTAATCCCTCCGCCGGTACAAACCGGATCAGGTTCTGCGGGTTGACCTTGCAAATTGCGCTGGTCTCTCAGCCGGGAGGCGACGCCTCCGGCACCCCGTTAGAGCGAAACGGAACCTAAACCTGTGATTGGTGGCTGGCAAGAGCCATTTGACCCTGCTGAAGCACGTGATAGAGCGGCGGCATGATCCGTTTTGTCATCCTGCTAGATGGCGACATGACGCCGACAGCCCGCCTGAAGAGCCAGGTCGAGGATTGCCGAGTCATTGCCGCAGATGGCGGTGTTCGCCATGCAGACCCGCTGTCCCTGCTCCCGGAGGTATGGCTTGGCGATTTCGATTCCGCACCGATGGCTGTGCCCGAACAGTTCACCGGCATTCCTCGCATTCCCTATCCCCAGGACAAGGATGCAACGGACGGTGAGATTGCGGTCAATGAGGCGCTGGAACGGGGCGCCGGAGAGTTGCTTCTGGTTGGAGCATTTGGCGGCAGGCGTGCGGACCACGCGCTACTGCACAAAACCATGGCGTTGGCGCTTGCAGGCAGAAAGATCAAGACGACGCTGTCAGATGGTGTCCAGGAGGGATATCCGCTGCTGGCGGGGAAACATCAGTTCGAGTTTGAGCCGGACACGCTGTTCAGCCTGATCGGATTCTCCGATCTTGCCGATCTGACGATCACCGGTGTCAAATGGCCGCTGGAAAATGTCGATATTGCGCTGGGTTCATCGCTTACCCTTTCAAACGAGGTCATTGGCAAGCTGGAAATCAGTCTCGGAAGCGGCATCGCGCTTCTTGTGGCCCAGGTCGCGAACTAGAGCGTGTCTTGTTTAAATGGAAACAGATTGATGGCTGGGATTTTGCGTGTCAGCTCGGGCATTTTTCGCTTTACCGGCGTCAGCCGCGCGAAAATGCCTTCGGTAGTGCCAAGCGGTCAGGGGCGTTGTTGCGGTTCAAAGAAACCGCAAAACGCCTTGGAGAATACCGCAGTACGATGTGAACATCGTGCGAGGATTTCGACAAAGCTGACGCGGAAAAGACCGCCAAGCAGGGAAAGGCCCAAACTGTTGAAAAATCTTGGATATCCGCAATCGTTTCAACTCAGGCATTGTCGCCCGGCCGCAGGCCATGCGGCGAACAATGCTTCGACGGTTCCAAGCTGTGAAGGGCGATGTCGTTGTTCAAAGAAACCACGAAACGCCTTAGGTTCTTTGCGCCCCGAGCGTCGTCGCGCGATGCTAACGATGTTTACACCGCGTCGCCCCACGCTCCTGGCCGGGACCCAAATTTCCTGCGTTCAAACGATTCCATTTAAACAAGATACGCTCTAATGGCACCGCCAATTCTCAATCTTGATGGTGTCAAATTGACCTTCGGTGGCCCGGCTCTACTCGACGGTGCATCGCTTATGGCCTCAGCCGGTGACAGGATAGCCCTGGTCGGCCGAAACGGGTCCGGTAAGTCGACATTGCTCAAGATCGCCGCCGGAATTGTAGAGCCGCAGGATGGAGTGGTGTTTCGCCAACCCGGTACAACAATCCGCTATCTCGAACAGCAACCCGATATGTCCGGACATGCCGACGTTCACTCCTTCGTCGCTTCCGGCCTTGGTCCGGCCGATGATCCCTATCGGGTCGATTATTTGATTGAGCATCTCGATCTGACGGCCGGACAGAGCCCTGAGACCTTGTCAGGAGGGGAGGCCCGGCGCGCGGCACTCGCGCTTGTTCTCGCACCGCAGCCCGACATTCTGCTGCTGGACGAACCGACCAACCATCTCGATCTGACGACAATTGAATGGCTGGAAACTGAGCTGAACCGCATCTCCAGCGCCATCGTTGTCATTTCCCACGACCGGCGGTTTCTCGATAATGTCACGCGCTCGACCGTTTGGCTTGACCGCGGCCGAACACGGCAACTCGACAAAGGATTTGCGCACTTTGAGGAGTGGCGTGACAAACTGTTGGAGGAAGAAGAGCGTGACGCCCACAAACTCGGCCGCAAAATCGTCCGCGAGGAGCATTGGTTGCGTTACGGCGTTACGGCGCGGCGAAAGCGCAACATGCGCCGGCTTGGTGAGTTGCAGGCAATGCGGGAGGCCTACCGCAATCGCTCACGCCCGACCGGAGCAGCAAAACTGGAAGCGAGCCAGGCGCGGGAGGCAGGCAAGCTGGTCATCGAGGCGAAGGACATTTCCAAGGTGTTTGACACCAACCAGTTGGTCCGCGATTTCTCGATCCGGATCCAGCGTGGCGACCGCATAGGTCTTGTCGGCCCGAACGGCGCCGGCAAGACAACGCTGCTGAACATGCTGATCGGCAAACAGACGCCTGACGATGGCAGCGTCCGCCACGGTGCCAATCTCGAAATCGCGACGCTCGACCAGCGCCGGGACCAGCTCGATCCGGACCAGTCCTTGTCCGACGCGCTGACCGGTGGGCGCAGCGACCAAGTTGCTGTCGGCGATCAGAAAAAGCACGTCATTTCCTATATGAAGGACTTCCTGTTCGGCCCCGAACAGGCCGGCACGCCGGTTCGCGAGCTGTCGGGTGGCGAGAGGGCCCGTCTGCTGCTCGCGGGCATTTTGGCCAAACCGTCCAATGTGCTCGTACTCGATGAGCCAACAAACGACCTCGACATGGAAACGCTCGATCTGCTTCAGGAGATGGTTGCGGGTTACGCCGGCACGGTGCTTCTGGTCAGCCACGACCGCGATTTTCTTGACCGGACCGTCACCGCGATCATCGCCCCTGATGGCAAAGGACGGTGGCTGCAATACGCCGGCGGATACACCGACATGCTGGCGCAGCGTGGCAGCGTGCCCACAAAGCGCCAGCCCGTCGAACGAAAGAGGCGCGGCGAACCGGGCCCGGTGCTGTCTCGACCGGACAAGCCAGTCTCGAAAAAACTCTCCTACAAGCAGAAATACGCGCTGGAAACCTTGCCGCATAGAATGGAAGCACTTGCGGCTGACATTGCAGAATTGGAAGCAATATTGGCCAACCCGAATTTGTATGAAACAGATGTGCAAACATTCAACGCTACTGCGGCACAACTTGATGCCAAACGCAACGAACTGACGGCCGCCGAAGAAGAATGGCTCGAGCTTGAAATGTTGCGGGAGGAATTGGAACGCTCGTAGCAACAGCACATTTTGCCGCCAAAATTGGATGCGAATGCGCTTCGTTCGCAAGTGTGAGGCCAATCAAATGGATACCGATTCCCATCTGGAAGAACCGAGCTTCGACCCGGACGCAGCAATCAGCGAGTTGGCTTCCGGTGTGCTGACCGGTATGAAACGAAAAGAATTCCAGAACCTTGCGCGTGAATTGGCAGCAGGAATCGAGGTGGAAGACCTGGACTACCTGCAAAGCCGCTTTCATTCGCCGCCTCCGGAGCCGCCCGAATACGATCATCGCAAGCATGGGCTCGGCGGGTGGTTGTCATCGTGCCAGTTCGCAATATTTGAACTGATCTATCAGTTGAAGTCGGAGGCGATCCCGTTTCTGCGCGCAATTGCCTGGGGTCCTTATGACTGGACCCAGGGCAATGCGATTGAATTGATGATACGGATGGCGGCTGAAGGAATTGAGACCGAGGAAATTATCGGCGAGATCGCCGCGAACTACCCGGATATCCGCTACGAGGCCCAGCTCTACGCACTCGAACCGCTGATGCCGATGGCGCGCGAAGACCGGGCGTTGAACACTCTGCTTGACAGGATGCGAACAGAGATCCCGGCACTGGATCAGATTGCAGGGGAAGTCGAATCTCGTCTTCCGGCGACTTGATTATGGAGTGCCGGAAGACAGAGTTGACGTTGCAATCCTGATATCGGAAGGTCGCAGACACTCCAATCAGATCCGGAATGCCGACCATGTCCGACACCGCGCTCATTGTTATCGACGTCCAGAATGATTTCTGTCCCGGCGGTGCGCTGGCGGTTCCAGGCGGCGATGAAATCGTCCCTGAAATCAACGGTTTGATCGCGCAGTTTGAGCATGTTGTGCTGACGCAGGACTGGCATCCGGCGGGCCATTCCAGCTTTGCTTCAAGCCATGAGGGCAAGAATCCTTTTGAGACGGTTACCATGCCCTACGGTGAACAGACCTTGTGGCCGGACCACTGTATCCAGGGGACGCCCGGTGCGGAGTTTCATTCACACCTGCAGTGGACCACAGCTGAACTTGTCATCCGCAAGGGATTTCGCAGCCAAATCGACAGCTATTCGGCATTTTTTGAAAATGACCGCTCAACACCTACCGGGCTTGGTGGCTACCTGGCCGAGCGTGGCATTGGCAAAGTCACCATGGTCGGACTCGCGACGGATTTTTGCGTCGGATTTTCCGCTCTTGACGCAAAAAAACTCGGTCTGGACGTCGAGGTTCGGCTTTCGGCCTGTCGCGGGATCGACCTTGAAGGTTCGGTCGACGGCATGTGTGCGGCAATGCGCGATGTCGGGGTCAACTTGACCTGACCGGCCCGGTTCGGCCAGACTTGGCCAGATCCGATCGCGGCAGAGACTGTTTCTATGACCAAAACCGATATTGCGCGCCGCGTTTACAATCATGCCTGGAAGCTGGATCCTATTGTCCGCAGCTTGCTGGATACGGATTTCTACAAGCTGTTGATGCTGCAGATGATCTGGAAACTCCACCGCGATGTCGATGCGACTTTCACGCTGATCAATCGCAAGCAATCGGTAAGGATCGCCGACGACATCTCGGAAACTGAACTGCGTGAACAACTCGACCACGCCCGCACCTTGCAGTTCTCCAAGAAGGAGATGATCTGGCTGGCAGGTAACACATTTTATGGCCGCAAGCAGATTTTCTCGCCCGAGTTTCTGGCTTGGTTGGAAGATTTTCAACTTCCCGACTATGAGCTGTCAGTGTCGGATGGGCAGTTCAATCTCGATTTCCATGGCCCTTGGACCCATACGATGATGTGGGAGATTCCCGCGCTCGCCATCATCAATGAGCTGCGCTCGCGTTCGGCGATGAAAGGGCTTGGTCCGTTTACGCTGGACGTGCTCTACGCCCGCGCCAAGGCCAAGATGTGGGACAAGGTCGAGCGGCTGAAGAAGCTGCCTGACATCCGGATTTCGGATTTCGGCACCCGGCGCCGTCACTCGTTCCTTTGGCAGCGCTGGTGCGTTGAAGCACTCAAGGAAGGTATCGGCGAGTCGTTCACCGGTACGTCGAATGTACTTTTGGCCATGGATTCTGATCTCGAAGCGCTCGGAACCAACGCCCACGAGCTTCCGATGGTCTATGCCGCACTCGCCGATAACGAGGAGGACATGCTGGAATCGCCGTACCGGGTGTTGGAGGACTGGAACAAACTGTACGGTGGCAACCTTCTGATCGTTTTGCCGGATACATTTGGTACGGCCGCATTTCTGCGCCGCGCGCCCGACTGGGTTGCCGACTGGACAGGATTCCGTCCCGACAGCGCGCCACCGATCGATGGCGGTGAACGCATAATCAACTGGTGGAAATCACGCGGACGCGATCCGTCCGAAAAACTGATCGTTTTCTCCGACGGGCTCGATGTTGACACCATCATCAGCGCCTTTGAGCACTTTGACGGCCGCGTACGCATGGCATTCGGTTGGGGGACCAATCTGACCAACGATTTCGAGGATTGCCTGCCGAATGGCGGCGATTCGCTCAATCCGATTTCGCTGGTTTGCAAGGTAAGCAGCGCCAATGGGCGCAAGGCGGTCAAGCTGTCCGACAATCCGCGAAAGGCCACGGGCGATGCGGCAGAAGTCGAACGCTATGTAAGGATTTTCGGCGAAGAAGACCGAGTCGAGCGCGCCGTCAGAGTCTAGGACGCTGTGACCAACTCGGAGACCAAAGTGCTGCGGGATCAGACCGGTTTGGCGCCGCCGTCAGGTTTTTCACTAAGCTTCAGTGCGATCGCTTCAATTCGTTCAGCCAGGCCGCTCAATACACCGGTGACTGCGGCATCGTTCTTGTCCGCCTTGATCAGCGCGTCGTCGCGGGTTTTGCGAAGCGTTTCGACTTCGCTTTCCATCCCTCGCACCTTTTTCTGCAGCTCGGCCAACTCATCCATGACCATGATCCCGGCCATGACAGTCAGTCTTTGATCGCCGATCTCGCCGAATGAGGACTTCAGATGCGTGACATATTTGTCAAGCTGTGCCGCCAGTCCTTCCAGATGCTGCTCCTGGCCTTCGTCGCAGGCCATCCGGTACGCTTTGCCGTCAATTTGTACGGTTACTTGAGCCATGACTTATGATTCCTACCTGTCCAACACCGCGCGGATTGTCTCCATCGCCGAAACCAGCCGGCGCGAAACCTCTGAGTTGGCGTCCTGAAGCCGCTCTGCGCGGGCTTCGGATTTGTCGAGCTCCTGCGCCAGACGCGCACGGTCGGCGCCCATGCGCTGCACTTCCTCCTCCGAATCCTGATTGGCCTGATCCCGTTCAAGCCGTTGACCGGTCGATTGTTCCAGCACATCCACCGCCTTTGTCAGACGGCTGATCGCCTGCTTGAGTGTAATGTCACTGCTCATGATTCTGCTCCGGGCCCGCCCATCGTGCGAATCGCGCGCATTCATAATGCGTTATGGCAAAAAGATTAGGCACCGTGTTAATCCGGCGTCAACAACGCTGCAGACTGTATCCCCGACAATGCGCACAAAATGAGGCTGTGCCGGGTCTTACGCAGTCATTTGAACGGATCAGCTTTGTTGACTCAGGCCTTCCACCTGCTATGTGTCCGCGCGAACTCTTTGGATGATGCTGGCGGGGGCCGAATTTGTGCAGCCGGCGATCAATTTGCGAGACATTATGACTTCACGCGAAAAACACGACCGGATGGCTAACGCGATCCGATTTCTCTCCATGGACGCAGTTGAAAAGGCCAAATCCGGTCATCCCGGACTACCCATGGGAGCGGCCGATATTGCCACGGTTTTGTTCACCCGGTTTGTAAAACAGGACCCGAAAAACCCCAATTGGCCAGACCGGGACCGTTTTGTCCTGTCAGCCGGCCATGGCTCCATGCTGGTTTATTCGCTGTTGCATTTACTCGGCTACGAAGACGTCACGATTGAAGAAATCAAGAACTTCCGCCAACTCGGTTCGAAAACCGCCGGGCATCCCGAATTTGGTCACGCGGCAGGCATCGAAACAACCACCGGACCGCTCGGCCAGGGACTTGCAAACGCAGTGGGAATGGCGATTGCCGAACGCCATTTGAACGCTGAATACGGCGATGATCTGGTTGACCATCACACCTATGTTCTCGCTGGCGACGGCTGCCTGATGGAAGGTATCAGCCAAGAGGCGATTGCGCTGGCCGGACATTTGAAACTCAGCCGCCTGATTGTGCTGTTTGACGACAACGGCATATCGATTGACGGTTCCGTGTCTCTTTCCGATTCAACAGACCAACCGGCCCGGTTTGCAGCATCCGGCTGGAACACGCTTGCCATCAATGGTCATGACCCTGATGCGATTGCCGAAGCGATTGAGAAGGCAAAGACCTCAGACCGGCCGACATTGATCGCCTGCAAGACGACCATCGGCTTCGGCGCGCCAAACAAGGCCGGCACCGCCAAAGCCCATGGCTCCCCTTTGGGTGCCGAGGAAATCGCCGGCACGCGTGCTGCCTTGGAGTGGGAGTGCGAGCCGTTCAAGGTACCGTCCGATATCCTCGACGAGTGGCGGCTGGCCGGACTGAAACACACAAAGGAGCGCATTGCCTGGGAAAAGCGGCGTGCTGATGCGGAGACAGAAAAACGCAGCAGCTTTGAGCGCCGCATGGCTGGCGAGTTGCCCGGCGGTTTCGAAGCGGCAATGATTGACTACAAAAAACGGCTGGCTGCGGAACAACCCACAGTCGCCACGCGCAAATCATCGGAAATGGCACTTGAGGTGATCAATGGTGTGGTTCCGGAAACCATTGGTGGTTCGGCCGACTTGACCGGCTCCAACAATACGAAGACCAGCCAGACGGTGCCAATGAGTGCTGACGACTATGCCGGCCGCTTCATTCACTATGGCATTCGCGAACACGGCATGGCAGCCGCGATGAACGGCATCGCCCTGCACGGCGGTATCATCCCCTATTCCGGAACGTTTCTCGTATTTTCCGACTATTGCCGCCCGGCCATCCGCTTGTCATCGCTTATGGGGCAGCGCGTCATCTACGTCATGACCCATGATTCCATCGGTCTCGGCGAAGACGGGCCGACCCACCAGCCCGTCGAGCATTTTGCAGCGCTGCGGGCCATTCCCAACCATCTGGTTTTCCGTCCCGCGGATGCCATCGAGGCCGCCGAATGCTGGGAGCTGGCGCTGAAAAGCGATCAGGCGCCGTCAACGCTAGCGTTGACCAGGCAGAACCTGCCTCCCGTGCGAACCGAACACGAAGATGAAAACATCTGTGCTTACGGTGCCTATGAACTTGAACTTGCCAGCGATGAAGCGCAGGTAAGCGTTTTTGCCAGCGGATCCGAGGTCGAGATTGCACTCGCAACCCGCGAGGAACTGGAAAAAGCGGGTATTCCGACCCGCGTCGTTTCGGTTCCCTGTATGGAATTGTTTGAACGCCAAGACGACAAATACAAAACAGCAATTCTCGGCAATGCGCCGGTCAATGTTGCCATAGAAGCCGGCATCAGGCAGGGCTGGGACCACTTTATCGGCCGGGACGGTATCTTCATCGGCATGGATTCCTTTGGCGCCAGCGCTCCGTACAAACAGCTATACGAGCACTTCGGCATAACCGCCGAGGCAACAGTTACAGCCGTGCAGGCCAAACTGGCGGAGAACGCTTAACTTCTGAATATCCCTCCCAAACCTCATCTGGAGAAATTCGACATGACAGTCAGGGTCGCCATCAACGGATTTGGCCGTATCGGCCGCAACATCGCACGCGCCATTTATGAATCAGGCCGCAAGGATATCGATATCGTTGCCGTGAACGATCTGGGCCCGGTTGAAACCAATGCACACCTGTTCCGCTACGATTCCGTTCATGGCCGCTTTCCGGGCGAAGTCTCCGTCTCCGGAGACACGATCAATATCGGCACCGACAGTTTCAAAGTGACAGCGATCCGCAACCCGGCCGAGCTGCCGTGGGGAGAACTGGGCGTCGACATCGCGCTGGAATGCACCGGCATCTTCACGTCGAGGGAAAAGGCATCGGCACATCTGGAGGCCGGCGCCAAGCGGGTCATCGTCTCCGCACCGGCGGATGGCGCTGACCTGACCGTCGTCTACGGCGTCAACCACGACAAGCTGACCGCAGATCATCAGGTGATTTCGAACGCGTCGTGCACCACCAACTGTCTGGCGCCGGTTGCCAAGGTGCTGAACGATGCCATCGGCATCGACAAGGGTTTCATGACCACGATCCATTCCTATACCGGCGACCAGCCGACGCTGGACACGATGCACAAGGATCTTTACCGCGCCCGCGCCGCTGCGGTTTCGATGATTCCGACATCGACCGGTGCGGCAAAAGCGGTTGGTCTGGTATTGCCGGAACTTGCCGGAAAGCTTGACGGTGTTGCCATCCGGGTCCCAACGCCGAATGTTTCAGTCGTCGATCTGAAGTTCGTCGCCAAGCGCGAAACCTCGGTTGAGGAAATCCAGAATGCGATCCGCGCAGCTGCTGACGGACCGCTGAAAGGCATTCTCGGCTATACGGACGAGAAACTGGTTTCCATCGACATGAATCACGACGCTCATTCTTCCGTGTTCCACATGGACCAGACCAAGGTCATGGACGGCACGCTTTGCCGTGTCATGAGCTGGTATGACAATGAATGGGGCTTTTCCAACCGCATGGGCGACACGGCCGTGGCGATGGGCAAGCTGATTTAGGAACCCATCAATGAGTGCAGGTCAGTGGTTGGGTATCGGCATACTCACCCTACTCGCGCTCGTTTTGCTGATTTCCTTGTTCCGCGGCACTCGCAGCGGAACTGTTGATCCCAGGGCAAACAAAGGCACGACGACAGGCACTGACATTTGGTATGATCCGGGCAACGGTGGCGGAGCAGATTGAAATGACCAGTTTCAAAACCATTGATGATCTTGGCGACATTGCCGAAAAGCGGGTTCTCGTTCGTGTCGATCTCAACGTCCCAATGGCTGATGGCAAGGTGACCGACTTTACCCGTATCGAACGGGTTGCTCCCGGTATTCTGGAACTGTCCGAAAAGGCCGCCAAGGTGATCCTGATGGCGCATTTCGGCCGTCCCAAAGGCAAGCCCAATGCAGACATGTCACTTGAACCCATCGCCCACGCACTGGAGGCCGTACTGGACGCGCGCGTTTATTTCTCACCTGAGTGCATCGGTGACGTACCGGCGGAAAAAATCGGCAAGATGGTCGGTGGCAATATTTTGATGCTGGAAAATACCCGCTTTCACGCCGGCGAGGAAAACAACGATCCCGAATTTGCCAGGGCGCTGGCATCGCTCGGCGATATATTTGTGAACGATGCATTTTCTGCAGCACATCGCGCCCACGCCTCGACGGAAGGATTGGCTCATCTGCTGCCATGCTGTGCCGGCCGCACGATGGCGGCGGAATTGACAGCACTGCAAGCCGGACTTGGCAATCCGCGCCGTCCCGTCATCGCCATTGTCGGCGGCGCCAAGGTCTCGACCAAGATCAATCTGCTGCAAAACCTGGTCGAGAGAGTTGACATGCTGGTGATCGGTGGCGGCATGGCCAACACTTTCCTGCACGCAAAGGGCATCCATGTTGGCAAATCCTTGTGCGAAAAAGATCTCGCCGATACAGCCAACAAGATCATGGCCAAGGCAGAAAAATCCGACTGCAGGATCATCTTGCCCGAAGATGTCGTTGTTGCGAAGAAATTCGAAGCCAATGCCGACAATGATGTCACCACCCTTGATGCGGTGCCGGCGGATGGCATGATCCTTGATGCCGGGCCGCAATCCGTCGACCGCATCTTGGAGGCGATCGATGAGGCGGACACACTGGTATGGAATGGTCCGCTTGGCGCATTTGAAATAGCTCCTTTTGACCATGCGACCGTCGCAGTTGCCCGTCATGTCGCCGAGCGCACCGAAACCGACCGGCTGATTTCGGTTGCTGGCGGCGGCGATACGGTCGCGGCACTCAATCACGCAGGTGTCGCCGACGAAATGACCTATTTGTCGACTGCGGGCGGCGCATTTCTGGAATGGATGGAGGGCAAACCGTTACCTGGCGTCGTAGCCCTCTCGAAACCTTAGGACACGAAAACACAAACAGGGTCAAAATGGCGCCGAAACCGCAAAGCAAACCCAGGAGAAGGTCGAAAAGCGGGGCTGCTACCCCGGTTGAGGCCTTCGACGAAGGTTTGGGAAGCGGTTACGAGCGTCCGAAGGATATGGCAAATTTGCCCGGCTATCGCGTCGCAAGCTCTTGAAAACCGGACGGTTTCCTACAAGCTCGCTCCTAATATCCAACCAAATTTGCTCATACCATTGTTGATCCTGTTTGTGATTTCGGGTCCTGAAACCAAGCCATGCGCCCAGCGCATGTCAGTAGCGCCCAAATTTTCACTATTTTACAACGTAAAACCGGCATATAAGACCCGTCATAGCGCTTAGGTTGTTGGCCGACGCGTTGCAATGGCTCCGGGGGATAGCCATATCAATGCGTGCCCGGAGAGTGATCCGGTTCGGGTCCGGGACAGTAGACAGTATCATGGCGAAGTTCAGATTTCACAAATTGGCGGCAATCGCCGTTCTTGTTACCGCCGGGGTGTGGGTGTTCACCGGCGACTTTACTTCCGTGGGCAGCGCTACCATCGAAGAGACGGAAACCGCCGAAAAACAGGCACCTGAACCGGAGCCGGTACTGCGGACAGTCGCCTATGTGGTGCCTCCGCATATCAATCACGCCCGTGCAATCAGGCTTTCCGGCCAGACCCAGTCCGACAAACGAGCCGATCTCGCCACCCGCGCAGGCGGCATTATCGAAAAACTTCCTGTCGAACAAGGTGATTGGGTTGAATCCGGCGACCTGATCCTGTCGCTGGAGGCGGAAGAAAAGATCGCCATGATCGAAACCGCTAAACGGCTGGTGACCCAGCGCGAGAGCGAACTTGCCGCCACCGAAGCGCTGGTCAAACGCGGCACATTGCCGACGCTGCGCGCCGACACCGCCAGATCGGCCATCGCCGCTGCGCGATCTCAATTGGAAGCGGCACAAGCCGAACTGGACCGTATTCGCGTCCTTGCGCCGTTTGCCGGCTATGTCGACCGGGTCAAGGTCGAGCAGGGAAGTTCCGTTTCACAAGGGGCGCCTGTGGCAACCTTGGTGAGCATTGATCCCATTCTTGCGACCGGTGAAATCTCCGAACACGACCTTCGCCATGTCAAAATTGGTGACGTGGCTGATGTGCAACTGGTTGATGGTTCGGTAATCCGGGGTAAGCTTCGCTACATCAGCCGCGAGGCAAACAACCAGACCCGTACTTTCCCGCTCGAAATTGCAATTGCCAATCCTGAAGGTCTGATTCCGGCCGGCATGACCGCGGAAATTACTCTGCGCGGCAAGTCGGTTGATGCGGTGGCCCTGCCACGCTCGGTCGTAACATTATCCGGCCGCGGCGACCTCGGCATTCGCATTCTGAAGGCCGATGACACGGTTGACTTTGTACCCATCGACCTGATTGACGACACGCCGGATGGCCTGCTGCTTGGCGGAGTGCCTGCAGATGCACGCATCATTGTCGCGGGTCAGGATCTGGTCGAGGAAGGCGAGAAGGTCCAAGCGGTCGAAGCCGACCAGAAGATGATTGAACAATTGATCGGCGAAGCAACAGGTGCGGTGAATTAGAGCAGCTTCCATGGGCAGCATAGTCGACATCGCCATCCGCCAATCCCGGCTGACCATATCTGTCCTGCTGTTCTTCCTGTTGGCGGGAGCGCTCGCCTATCAGTCAATTCCGAAGGAAGCCGAGCCGGACATTCAAATACCGATTGTCTATGTCAGCCTCGGTTATCAGGGCATTTCACCGGAAGATTCCGAACGCCTGTTGCTCAGGCCGATGGAAACGCGGATCAAATCGATCGCCGGTATCAAGGAAATGCGTTCCACCGCCTATCAGGGCGGTGGCAATGTTGTGGTCGAATTTCAGGCTGGCGCAGACCTCGACAAGGCGCTCGATGATGTCCGCAACAAGGTCAACGACGCCAAACCGGATCTGCCGCAGGGGGCCGACGAGCCGACTGTAAACGAAGTTAATATCTCCGAATTCCCGGTTTTGGTGGTCACGCTCTCGGGCAACGTACCTGAGCGCATTTTGACCACTGCAGCGCGGGAACTGCGCGACCGTATCGAGGAAATCACCGGCGTCCTGGACGCCAAACTTGCCGGGGCCCGCGACGATCTGGTTGAAGTGGTGATAGATCCTGTCAAGCTTTCCTCATACGGACTGCAACTCGGTCAGCTGATCCAGGGCGTCGGCGCCAACAACAGCCTGGTGGCCGCAGGTCAGATCGAGGGCACCGAGGGCCGGTACTCCGTCAAGGTTCCTTCATTGATCGAGACGGTTGAAGACGTCGCCAATTTGCCGGTGGTTGCTGGCCCCAATGCGGTGGTTCGCGCGCGCGATCTGGCAACCATCCGTTCGACTTTCAAGGATGCAGAGACGATCACAAGGCTCGACGGACGACCGGCAATCGCCATTGAGGTCTCGAAGCGCACCGGCGCCAATCTTGTTGAAACTGTTGATGAGGTCAAACGCGTCGCCGACGAATTTGTGACGCTGTTGCCTGAGGGCGCCGCGGTTTCCTACAGCCAGGACAAATCGACTGTAATTCGCCAGTTGCTCGGTGATCTGGAAAACAGTGTTTTGACGGCAGTCATCCTGGTTTTCGTCGTCATTCTCTACGCCCTGTCTGGCCGTGCTTCCACCCTGATCGGCCTGGCGATCCCCGCCTCCTTCCTGATGGGTATCCTCTGGCTGTCGATCGCCGGCTACACAGTCAACATCGTCGTCTTGTTCTCACTCATCCTCGCCGTTGGCATGCTGGTTGACGATGCAATCATCGTGACCGAGTTCGCCGAACGCCGCATGAGCGAAGGCATGGAGAAAAAGGCTGCATTTGCGCTCGCGGCAAAGCGCATGTCGGGTCCGGTCATCGCAGCGACCGCGACCCGTGTGGCGGCCTTTTCGCCGCTTCTTTTCTGGCCGGGAATTGTCGGCGAATTCATGAAGTACATGCCGATCACCTTGATCGTCACCCTGTCTTCGTCGCTGTTCTACGCGCTGATTTTCGTACCCGCGATTGGCGCCTTGATTGCAAAACCCCATGTGGAGACCGAGCACAAGGACGGGCTCTACATGCGGTTTGCCCGCAGTGCGGTCCGGCATCCGTTCATCGTCGTTGCGTTCACTTTGGCAACACTGATCGCCGTCCCGTTCGCCTACGGTACCTATGGCAAGGGCGTGGAGTTCTTCCCGGATGTCGAACCGGAATATGGCCTGCTATATGTCCATGCCCGCGGAAACCTGTCGCTAGAGGAGCAGGATGCGCTGGTTCGCCAGGCGGAAAGCCGCATTCTCGGCTGGCCCGGTGTCAAAACGGTCTACACGCGTGTCGGCCAGGTGGAGGGCGGCGGCGTACAGCTCGCCGAAGATGTAGTTGGCGTCATTCAGTATGAATTCGTCGACTGGCGGGAACGCAAAGCGGCAGGAGAGATTCTTGACGATCTGCGTGCCGTCATGCGCGGCATTCCGGGTGCAAGGGTAGAGGTTCAGGTACCTGATGCGGGCCCACCAACGGGCAAGGCCGTCCAGATTCGCCTTTCGGCTCCGGATCCTGACGGCCTTGAAGATGTCGCCCGTGACGTCGCCGCAATGCTCAAAAAGGTTCCCGGTGTAATCGACATTGCCGATGGCCTGCCGCCACCCGGCGTCGACTGGGAGCTGAAGGTCGATCGCACCAAGGCCGCGCGATACGGCATTGGTGCCGGCTCGGTCGGGACGGTGGTGCAACTGGTGACAACCGGTTTGAAACTGTCGGATTACCGACCCGCGGGAGTTGATGACGCTGTTGATATACGGCTCAGGCTTCCAGAAGACCGGCGGACGCTTGCCACTCTTGATCAGTTGCGCATCGAGACCGCGGTGGGGGCGGTACCGATATCCAATTTCGTTACGCGTGAACCCGCGCATCGGACCGGCGTTTTGAACCGCATCGACGGGGTTCGGACGATTACGGTCGAATCGAATATCGCCGAGGGTATTCAGGCTGACGGCGTACGCAAGATCGTCACTGAAAACCTCGAGAAGATGGATCTCGCAACCAAGGGTGTACGCTGGAAACTGGCTGGCGAAGACGAAGAGCAGAAGGCGGCCGGCGAGTTCCTTTCCAAGGCCTTTGGCGCTGCCGTATTCCTGATATTCGTTGTGTTGCTGGCGCTGCTCAACAAGTTCATTTCCGTCGCACTGGTCCTTTCGGCGGTCGTCATGTCAACCATCGGGGTCCTTCTGGGTCTGATGATCATGGGCCAGCCCTTTGGCGTGGTCATGACCGGTATCGGCATCATCGCATTGGCCGGTGTCGTGGTGAACAACAACATCGTGCTGATCGATACCTATGACCGGTTGCGCCGTGAAGGCATGGACAAGCTCGATGCTGTACTGCAGACCTGCCGCGAGCGCGCCCGTCCGGTAGTGCTCACGGCCGTGACAGCCATTCTTGGTGTGTTGCCAATTGCCTTTGGCTTCAATCTGGAACTGCTGAACCACGAAACCACCATTGGAGCGCCTTCGACCCAATGGTGGATTTCATTGTCGAGCGCAATCGTTTTCGGCCTGGCATTCTCTACCGTCCTGACCCTCATCGTCACACCGTCACTGCTGATGATCGTGACCCGATCGAACGAATCCAAGGTTACGGCATTCTTCCACCGCTTCCGGCGCAAAAAACCTGAGGAGCCGGAAACGGACAGTCCGGATCCGGCGCCGGCAGAATAATCTCACGCTGCGATCGCTGAATTTCCATCAAGATCAAGGTCGGCAATCGCCTGTCCGATTGCATCAGCTGGCGAGGTCGCCTCGAAAGACCCGCTCAGCTTGTCGAATTTGGACCCGTCGAGAGAATGAGCGGTGCGCCACAGATACGACATGATGGCGACCTCTCTGTAGAGCGGCTTGAACAGGCCCATCAGACGGATTACGGGCCAGGGCACGCCGGATTTTTTGAGCTTCCTACCGGTTTCCTGTTCGGTCAGCCGGAACATTTCCTGACCCGTCAACGTGTGCCCGCCGAAGTGAAAACGGTCAAAACTTGATAGCTCCTCGCGTCTATCAGCCAGATGAACGAATGCCCTGCCGAGATCCGGCAGATAGGCAAACGAATGCGGCAAATCCAATGGTCCGGGCCACGTAAATACGCCCTTGTGAAGCTTTGACAGAATCATCAGATCGAGCCAGCTTCCCGTTTTGCGTCCGCCGTAGAAATCGCCAGCTCGCAAGATCAGCGTCTGCACGCCGTTCTCTTCGGCCAGTTGCCGGAACAGGCCTTCCAGCTCGATCCTGATTCCGGCCTTCTGTGTCGAGCGCATCTGCGGTGCGTCCTCGCGCATATTCATGCTGATCGAGTGACCGAAATTGTAGACATTGCCGGGAATGAACACGGTAGCGCCGGCGGCCTTCGCCGCGGCGGCAACATTGCGTGCCATTGGGATAACCTTTTCGTCCCACTCATCATATTGCGGGTTCAGCGCGTTCAGGATCACGTCTGCACCATCACAAGCACGGGTCAATGCGTCACCATCGGCAGCATCGGCTCTGACGGGTTCAACTCCTGGCGCCATTTCGGCAAGCCGAGCATTTCGGCCGACACATTTGACCCGCCAGCCTGCCTCCACAAAGGCTCGCGCTGCCGCATCGCCAATGCGGCCTGCTGCCCCGAGTATCACAATCGTTCCTTTCATCGTGCTCATCGCACGGTCTCCTTTGCTTCTTTTGTCAAAATTGATGTGAGGCCCCTGACCAATCCGCCCGAAAAGTCGTCGCACTGGGTCAGCGCGAACATGCGCCATGCAAGACCCAAAAAGGTACGCGAAGCGGTTTTGGTGATCGAGGGCTGTCTTGGATTGCTATGTGTCATCGGCCTGTCTCCGTGTCGTTGCCACAAATCTAATTCTGACAATATTGAATTGAAATTCCCAGATTTTGCATTATTATTATTCAATAATGAATGGATAGACATGAACCATTTCGACTGGGATCTGGTGAAAAGCTTCCTCGCCGTCGCGCGGAGCGGCAGTCTGTCTGGCGCTGCTCGAGCGAGCGGAATCAGCCAGCCTACGCTTGGCCGGCATGTCGGAGAACTGGAAGCGCAATTGCGCGTTACGCTGTTCGAACGCGAGCGCCGTGGCATGGCAATGACGGAGGCCGGAAGGGAACTGTTTGAAAAAGCGCTCGGGCTTGAACGGGAAGCGGCTGCTTTCTCGCTGACCGCCACCGGGCAATCGAGCGAAATCGCCGGCACGATCCGCATTGCGGCATCAGAAATGGTGGCCCACTTTGTTTTGCCGCCAATCGTCGCCGAGTTGAAGTCGATCGAACCGGCATTGGAAATCGAACTGGTCAGTTCCAACGAGGTGCAGAACCTGCTGATCCGCGATGCCGACATCGCGGTGCGCATGGTCGAGCCCGCACAGGCCGAACTGCTGATCCGCAAGGTCAATGATGTAACGATCGGTTGCTATGCCGCGCCGGCCTACCTGGACAATGCCGGCCGGCCGGCGAAAACCGAAGATCTGCTTGAACACGTGCTGATCGGCTATGACCGAACCGACTTGCTGATCAATGGAATCCGGGAGCTCGGTTACGATGTCGACCGGCACACCTTCGCCATCCGCACCGATGCGCAGGTAGTCCATTCCAAGCTGATTGAGGCCGCCGCCGGGATTGGTTTCATGCCCAACTTTGTCGCCCGCCAGATTGGCGGAGTTGAGCGGATCCTGCCCGATTTACCCACGGGATCGATACCAATGTGGCTTGCCGCGCATCGCGAACTGCGCACTAGCAGGCGCGTGCGCCGCGCCTACGACTTCCTTGCAAAACGGTTGAATGACCTCGACTTTTCCTGACCGGACGGGCCGATCACGATCACATTTTACCAAAATCGGCAGTTTTCATCGTAATTAGGCTTAAAAAATCGTAAATGTGACCAACCAGTGCCACATTCTTCGTCTTATAGTCCAAGGGTTAAGCACCTATATGAGTGCTGCTAGTCAAAAAATTTGCATCCGTACGGCAACGGCTATGCAAGGGCGAGGGGCAAAATCAAGGGGCAAAGCCTCCGGGGAGACACCATGTCTAAGTATTTCGTGACATCGGCACCGGCCAGTCAATACCCATACACGTTACAGGATCTGCGGATTCGTCCGCCAAAGAAAAAGCGTACCGGCCTGATTATTTTGGCTGTGGCAGCGACATCCGCATTATGTGGCGGCGCGGCAGCGTTTGCGCTTTTGAATTCGGGCGAGAAGCCCGCTGAGACCCAGGTCGCGTCGCTGGACGCTGGTGGATCAGCCAGCGCTAATGCAGTTGCCAAGATCGCCGATGGGGCGGTCGAACCCAGCGACAAGACGGAACCTGCAAAGGCAGCAGATGCAGAGACGCCGAAAGTCGATGAAAAGCGTATCGAATTGGCCTCCGCAACGGCCATCCTGCCTGAACCGGTGAAAGTGAAAGTCATCAAGATCGATCCGGACATGGTCACACAGCCCGCGCCACTTGGGCTCGACGATCCGCGGTGGTCCAGCGGCAAGTCAGATCGCAAGAAACTGACCGAAGACAAACCTGCTGTCACCGCCTTGAATGCAGCGCTTAAGAATGTCGAAGTCGCCGAAAGCGAAGATGATGTCATCGCGCTGGAAGAAAAAATGAGCCCGGGCGTGGCCTCAGCCTATGCGCCCGCGGAAGGAGAGGAAGAACCTATCCGCCCGGCCGGAATATCGGCGCCTTCTTTCAACACCTCCGATCTCGTACCGGCGCGCGCCACCAAATGGGTGAACATGCGGGTGAAGAACAACAAATATGCCGCCAAGCTGATGGTGGTACCGCAAAACGCGGAAATCCGTTCCGACCCATCGTGCCAGCATTGGTGCCGCGTGGTGTATGACGGCAGACTTGGTTACATTTATCGCACCTATATTCGCTTCCCGGGTACGGTAACAGCCGCCGCGCAAACCACTGCCCCAGAAAAAGCCGAGCAGAGATCCGAACCCGGTCTGCTAAAAAAGATCATCCGCGGCAGCGGCGGCAGCGCCAGCCAGAGGGTTGATCCTTAAGATCGCTCAACGCAGTCTCTGCGTCATCGCAAGGTTTGCACTGCAGGTGTCAATCACCACCTGCATGTCTGGTGATGTTCGCCAGTAGGAAGACGATCACAAACAGCGCCGCCAAACCGACATAAACCGGGACAAAACCGGTGCGTTCAGCGATAAATCCGATGATCGTAGGTACAAAAATGTATCCGGAATAGGCAAGCGTGGTGACGATTGACAGGCCAACACCCTGTTTCAGACCTGGCAAGTTGCCTGCGGTCGACAGCGCAATCGGTACCAGATTGGCCATGCCGAAACCCGAGATGCAGAAGCAGATAATCACCAGCCATGGATGTGGCGCCAGAGCAGCGGCAAACATGCCAATACCCGCCACTACGGCCGACAAACGGAACAGCGCCACCGGCCCGAACCGTGTTCTGAGTCCGTCGCCGAAAAACCGCATGATCGCCATCGACAGCGAAAAGGCGGCAAAAGCCAATCCCGACGTGGCAATATCGGCACCACGCTCCTGAATCAGATAGAGCGCTGCCCAATCCAGAACTGACCCCTCTGGCACCATCGCCATCAGCGCCACGAATCCAACGACATAGACGAGCGCCTGCCGCGGCAGGCGGAATCTCCGGCCGCTGCCCTCCGGCTCATCGCCGCGATCCTCTATTGTCGTGAAATAACACGCAGTCCAGATCGCCAAACCGGCAACGGTGACCCAGATGGCTTGGCCAATCGGCCCGATATTGACAATCAGCCAACCGCCTGTCGCCGCACCGATCAACCCGCCAAACGACCAGCAACCGTGCGATGATGACATGATCGGCCTCGCCAATGCCTTCTCCACACTGACCGCGTTGGCGTTCATTGCCACATCCATGCCGCCAAGAAACAAGCCAAAGCAAAAGCCGATGACAATCGCGGTTTCGAAGCTCGGCACAAGGCTGAGCGCCAGCAGAATAAAGGAGGATAAAAACGCGCCGAACAGGCTCAGAAAGCGCGAACCATTGCGCGAAATGTACACGCCCGCCAGCGGCAGGCCGACAATCGCGCCGAGACCGAAGGCGAACAGAATGATACCTATTTGCGATTCCGTGATCGCCAGCCTTTGTGCTGTCTCCGGTATTTTCGGAGCCCAGTTGCCAATGACGTAGCCATTGAGGAAGAACAGGCCCGCAACCGCGAAACGTCCAAGACGCGCGGCGCGGGTGGAATCACTCATAAACCACCAGCAAATCCTTGGCGTCGATCTGGTCGCCTGCGCCTACATGCAAATCAGCAATCACGCCGTCGCGTTCGGCATGCAAGGCGGTTTCCATTTTCATCGCTTCGATCGACAGCAGCACATCACCGGCATTGACCTGCTGGCCCTTGGTGACGGCCAGTGTTGAAACAACACCCGGCATCGGTGCGCCGACATGGTTTTCATTGCCTGCATCCGCTTTGGGCCGGGCACGGCTGCCGCCGGCGCCATGCGCACGATCAGGCACCTTGACCCGCCGCGGCTGGCCGTTCAGTTCGAAAAACACGGTGACCATACCCTTTTCGTCTGTGTCACCGATGGCAAGGCAGCGGATGACCAGCGTCTTGCCACGTTCGATGTCCACGAACACTTCGTCTTCCGGCTTCATGCCGTAGAAGTAGACCGGCGTCGGCAGATTGCTGACCGGTCCATATTCTTCCGTCGCCAGCGCATAGTCGGTGAACACTTTCGGATACATCAACCACGAAGCGAACTCGGCTTCCGATATGGATCGTTCCAGCCGGCCTTCAATTTCAGCACGTCCTGCGCCAAGATCGGCATCTTCTAGCAGTGAGCCCGGGCGTACGACAATCGGCTCACGGTCTTTCAGCACTTTTTCCTGCAAAGCTTTTGGCCAGCCGCCAGGAGGCTGCCCGAGATCGCCATGCATCATGGATACGACCGAATCTGGAAAGGCGATATCCTTCTCCGGATTTTCAACATCGGCAACTGCCAGATCCTGGCTCACCATCATCAACGCCATGTCGCCGACGACCTTTGACGACGGTGTCACCTTGACGATATCGCCGAACATGCGATTGGCGTCGGAATAGGCCTGAGCCACCTCGTGCCAACGCGTCTCCAGCCCGAGGGAGCGGGCCTGCTCCTTCAGATTGGTAAACTGGCCTCCCGGCATTTCGTGCAGATAAACTTCCGAAGCCGGGCCCTTCAGATCGCTTTCAAACGCCGCGTACTGATTGCGCACCGCCTCCCAGTAAAACGAGATCTTTCTGATCCATTCCGGGTCAAGACCAGGATCGCGCTCCGATCCGGCAAGCGCTTCGACAATTGAACCGAGGCAAGGCTGCGACGTGTTTCCTGATAGCGCATCCATCGCGGCATCGACCGCATCCACACCAGCATCAACTGCGGCAAGCACTGTTGCCGCCGAAATGCCGGATGTGTCATGGGTGTGGAAATGGATGGGCAGGCCGGTTTCTTCTCGAAGCGCCTTGAACAGCACCTTTGCCGCCGCCGGCTTCAACAATCCGGCCATATCCTTGACTGCGATGATATGGGCGCCCGCAGCTTCGAGTTCGCGCGCCAGCGCGGTGTAGTATTTCAAGTCATATTTCGCCCGGTCCGGGTTTTGGAAGTCGCCCGTGTAGCAGATGGTCGCTTCGCAGAGTTTCTTCTCCTCGATAACCGCATCCATCGACACCCGCATGTTGTCGACCCAGTTCAGGCAGTCGAAGACACGAAAAAGGTCGATGCCGCCCTCAGCCGCCTGGCGGACGAAATGTTTGACCACATTGTCAGGGTAGTTGGTGTAGCCGACGCCATTTGCGCCACGCAGCAGCATCTGCAGCAATATATTCGGCGCCTTCTCCCTGATCAGTGACAGCCGCTCCCAGGGATCTTCGGTCAGGAAACGCATCGCGACATCGAAGGTCGCCCCGCCCCAGCATTCCAGCGACAACAGGCTCGGCAGCGCACGGGCATAGGTGCCGGCGATGCGGGCGATGTCGAAAGTCCGCATACGCGTGGCCAACAAGGACTGGTGCCCGTCACGCATTGTCGTGTCGGTAATCAGCACCTTGTCGTGACCACGCATCCATTCCGCGAATTTTTCAGGCCCATCGGCGTCCAGCCGCTGCTTGGTGCCATCCGGAATGTCACCATGGAAAAACGGTATCTGCGGCGCGGCGGCGTCTGCCGCCGGTTTTGGACGGCCGCGGGCTTCGGGATGGCCGTTGACCGAGACATCGGCCAGATAGTTCAAAAGCTTTGTCGCTCGATCCTTTCGCTTGACCTGTTCGAACAGCTCCGGCGTGTTGTCGATAAACTTGGTCGTGTAGCTGTTGTCGGCGAACTTCTCATGACCGATGATTGCTTCCAGAAAGGTCAGATTGGTTGCCACACCACGGATACGAAACTCCCGCAGCGCCCGGTCCATGCGCGCAATCGCCTCATCCGGAGTTGGCGCCCATGCGGTCACCTTCTCAAGCATCGGATCATAGAACCGAGTGATCACCGCACCCGAATAAGCGGTGCCGCCGTCGAGCCTGATGCCGAACCCGGTGGCGCCGCGATAAGCAGTAATGCGGCCATAGTCCGGGATGAAATTCTGCTCCGGATCTTCGGTGGTGATTCGGCATTGCAGCGCATGACCGTTGAGCCGGATATCTTCCTGCGCCGGCACGCCCGAAGCTGCGGTGCCTATCGCCTCGCCATCGAGAATGTGGATCTGTGCTTTGACAATGTCGATACCGGTCACTTCTTCGGTCACCGTGTGCTCGACCTGGATGCGCGGGTTGACCTCGATGAAGTAAAATGCGCCGGTATCGGCATCCATCAGGAATTCAATTGTCCCAGCGCCGACATAGTTGGTTTCGCGAGCAAGCGTCAGTCCATAGCCGGCTAATTCAGCTCGCTGCTGATCATTCAGATAAGGAGCCGGCGCCCGTTCCACGACTTTCTGATTACGACGCTGAATCGAACAATCGCGCTCATAGAGGTGCACGACGTTACCATGGGTGTCACCGAGTATTTGCACCTCCACATGACGCGCCCGCTCAACCAGCTTTTCCAGATACACCTCATCCTTGCCGAACGCAGCTTTGGCTTCGCGCTTGGCTTCGGTAACCTCCCGTTCCAGGTCCTCCGCCGCGCGGATCACCCGCATGCCACGTCCACCACCGCCCCAGGATGCTTTCAGCATCAGCGGATAGCCGATCGCCGCAGCCATGGCTTGCACTTTTTCCATGTCGTCCGGTAACGGATCGGTCGCCGGTACGACGGGAACCCCGGTCTCTGTGGCCAGATTGCGTGCCGCGACCTTGTTGCCAAGCCGGCGCATTGTATCGGGCGAGGGACCGATAAAGGTAATCCCGTTTGCTGCACAGGCCTCTGCAAACTCCGGACTTTCCGAAAGCAGGCCATATCCGGGGTGGATAGCGTCCGCGCCCGAGGTCTTGGCAACCCGGATCACCTCGTCGATGGACAGGTAACTTTCGATCGGTCCCATCTCGCGATCGAGATGCGGACCCCGGCCAATTTGATAACTCTCATCGGCCTTGAAGCGGTGCAGCGAATATTTGTCTTCTTCTGCCCAGATGGCTACGGTTTTCAAACCGAGTTCGTTGGCAGCGCGAAAGACGCGAATGGCAATTTCCGAACGATTGGCAACAAGAATTTTCTGCATGGCGAAACCGGCGATCACAATTGGGAGAAATGCTGGCGTTCATTAACCCGGGATACACCGACACGCAATTGCGACGCGTTGTCCGGAGATTTTTGCTGAAACCCGGAACAGGAAAACCGTCAATCTGCCGGTGCCCCGTATATGGGTTTCTGATCTGACAAAATATCTGTGACAAAAAGAAAGCCCGGCACAAAGACCGGGCTTTCGGAGGTCAGTTTTATATCGGATTACTGGCTGACGTAATCGTAGTTGCCGTCTTTCCACTCGTAGAAGACATAGCCCGGCAGGGTAACGTCACCCTTGTCATCAAAAGAAAGATTACCAAGCACGGTATTGAACTCACCTTCATTGAGCGCCTTAACAACGGCATCAAAATCGGTTCCACCGGCAGCACCTGCGGCCTGAGCCCAAGCCTGGATTGCTGCGTATGTGTAAAGGACATACCCTTCCGGCTCCACGCCCATCCCACGGAACTTCTCAACAAGTGGTGCAACATCCGGATTCTTGCGCGGATCAGGCGAGAAGGTCATCAGCGTGCCTTCACCTGCCGGACCGGTAATGGCCCAATATTCGTCGGTGACCAGCGCATCGCCGGAAACCAATACCGTGTCCATGCCCTGCTCGCGCATCTGGCGTGCCATCAGACCGGCTTCAGTGTGGTAACCGCCAACGTAAAGAACACCGATGCCTTCAGCCTTCAGCTTCGAGACCAGTGCGGTGTAGTCTTTTTCACCGGCGGTATAGGCTTCATACATTGCCGGCGAGCCACCAGCTGCTTCATAGGCGGCTTTGGTCGCGTCAGCCAGACCTTTGCCATAAGCAGTCTTGTCATGCACGAACGCGACTTTCTTGTCGCCGAAATTGTCTTTCAGATACTGACCGGCCACACCACCCTGCTGGTCATCGCGGCCACACACACGCATCGTTCCAGGTCCCGGACGCTCATCCGTGAACTTGGGGTTGGTTGATGCAGGTGAAATTTGAATGATTCCCTCTTCAGCATAGATCGCCGAGGCAGGAATCGATGAACCCGAACAAAAGTGCCCGGCCATGAATACCACGCCTTTACCGGCCATCTGGTTGGCAACCGCAACCGCCTGTTTCGGGTCGCATGCATCATCGCCGATTTCCAGCGAAAGCATCTCGCCATTAACGCCGCCAGCAGCGTTGATGTCGGCAACGGCCTGTTCGGCACCCGCCTTCATCTGCAGGCCGAACGATGCATACTGACCGGTCATCGGGCCAGCCGTGGCGATCAGGATTTCAGCCCAAGCGGGGGACGCAAACGCGAAGCTGAGAGCTACGCCTGCCAATAGAGCCTTTTTCATATTTTCTCCCATTGAACACCGGTTACTCACGACAACATCCGGAAAAGGTGTCCGGTTTTCGGATGCGTGTTTGAATACGGCCACAGGCCGCGATACTGGGCATCAAAGCCCAATTCCTCGCCGAAATAAAGGATTTTCGCGATCAAGCCAAATCCCCTCGGCTCACTTCTCACTTGCAGCCAGAAAGCCGTATTGCGTCGCCATCTGCCTGCTTCGCGTCATTGACTTCCCGGCAAAACCCGTGGCCACCAACACAATGAGGTCAACACAGAAATACCAAAGCGAAATCAGTGTTCCTTCGAACAGTGCGAAGTGGATAAAACGCGTCGCGGCGGTCAGCAGAACCAAGTAGATGATCAGCTGGCCATTGCCAAGCCACGATTTTGCTACAGCCCGGCCGGTCAGAAATGCCGCTCCGCCACCCAACAAGACGGTGACGAAGATGAACTCCCAAATTGATACTTCCCAGATCGGGTTGGTGCCTGTTGCAGCGTGCTCCATCAGTGCCGCCCTCCCTCAAGATAGGCTGCGCGAACGTCTTCGCGTTTCAGCAGTTCTGCACCCGTTCCGCTCATTGTGATGTTGCCATTGACCATCACATAGCCACGATGTGCCAGTTTGAGCGCGTGAAAAGCATTCTGCTCGACCAGAAACACCGTCAGTCCCTGGTTGGAATTCAGTTCCCGGATGACGTCAAAAATCTGTTTCACGATCAGCGGCGCCAGACCCAGTGAAGGTTCATCGAGGAGCAAAAGGCGCGGCCTTCCCATCAGGGCGCGCGCAATTGCCAGCATCTGCTGCTCACCTCCGGATAGCGTGCCGCCGCGTTGTTGCGCCCGTTCTTTCAGCCGCGGAAACAGCTCGAACACCATTTTCAGATCATCATCGAAATGGGAGTCATCCACCAGCATGGCACCCATCATCAGATTTTCCATCACCGTCATGCGCGGAAATATCCGCCGGCCCTCGGGCGACTGCGCAATTCCGAGCCGCATGATCTCGTGCGTCGGTGAACCGGTGATCTCGTTTCCGGCAAAGACGATTTCGCCGGAACGCGCCTGTGGATTGCCGCAAATCGTCATCATCAGCGTCGACTTGCCGGCACCATTGGCGCCAATCAGTGTCACGATCTCACCATCGTGTACGTCAACATCAACACCGCGCAGCGCGATGATCTTGCCATAATATGTCTCGACACCCCTTACTGTCAGCAGTGGCTGGTTACTCTCGCTCATGCCCTGCCTCCCTTACGTGTCGATTTCCGGGTGCTCGCTTTCTCAGTCTTCGCAGCTTCCTTGGCTAGCGCTTTTGCTTGGCTGATCCAATCATCACGCTCAATACGTCCCTTGAAATTCAGGTGCTCATCGACCCAGTTGCGCTCGGCCTTTTTCCATTTCGCAATCTGTTCATATTTATAGATACCCAATCCATTGAGAACGCCCTCCAGCTTCGGGCCGACACCCGAAATCCGCTTCAGATCATCTGGCTTGGAGGGTTTCCGCATCCTCGGTGGGCGGCTGTCGCCTTTGGCCGTTCCCGGCTTCGCTTTGGCGGACTTCGCGCCGGTTTTCCCGGCAGGTGACTTGGCGGCCGAAGCCTTTGCCTTTTTCGCGGCTGGTTTTGGCGATTTCTTCGAGGCTGGTTCGGACGGCTTTATCGCCGCGACATCCTCCCGCACTTCCGGAATATCGACTTCTTCTTCGTCATCGACACCCAGATAGGCGGCAATCACCGCCGGATCGTTGCGCACATAATCAGCATCGCCGTCGGAGATCTTCTCACCATAGTCCAGAACGACGATATGATCGGAGATTTCCATCACCACACCCATATCGTGCTCGATCAGCAGCACCGATGTGTCTTCTTCACCCCGAATGCGCTGCAGAAGCGCATTCAGTTCAGCTGATTCGCGCGGATTGAGACCTGCAGCCGGTTCATCGAGGCAAAGAAGATGCGGACCGGTACACATCGCTCTTGCGATCTCCAGCCGCCGCTGCGCACCATAAGGCAAATCTGCGGCAGGATCGTCGGCTCTTTCGGTCAGGTTCACCCGGTCCAGCCAGTATTTGGCTTTCTCGATCGCTTCCTGTTCCGCACGGCGGTAACTGGGCAGACCGACAATGCCGCCAACGGTGAATGTCGATGCGGCCATCAATGGATTGTGCTGGGCCACCAGCAGGTTTTCCAACGCCGTCATGCCGCCAAACAGGCGAATGTTCTGAAATGTTCTCGCGACCTTGGCCAAATTCGAAATGTCGGAGTCAGCCATCCTCTCCAACAGATATACTGCGCCATCTTCCCCACGGCGCCACTGGTCACCGCTCTGGGTGACTTCTCCAACCAGTGCATCCTTGCGTGAGGTGCCGTGACGCATGACTATGCGGCCCTCGGTGGGCTTGTAGAACCCGGTGACGCAGTTGAAGACCGTCGTCTTTCCCGCGCCGTTCGGCCCGATCAGCGCCGTAATGTCGCCGCGTCCGACATCAAACGACAAATCATTGATTGCCACCAGGCCGCCAAACCGCATGGTCAGATGCTCAACGCTCAGAACCGGCTCGTTCTCCCAGTTTTTCACGCTAGGCGCCTCCGCAACAACTTCCATAGATGCCGCCATCTCAGTGCCCCTCACCCTGGGCAACCGCATCAGCCCCGATACGTTTTTTCTCCTTCAACACGGCCGATGGTTCGCGCGTCGAGATCAGTCCTCTGGGTTTCCAAACCATGATCAGGACCATCGCCAACCCGAAGATAAGCATCCGGTATTGGGTCGGGTCGAATGTCTCTCCGAATATCGCCTTGAGGAAGTCGAGATTTCGCAGCAATTCGATGCCACCGATCATCACCACCGAGGCGATCACCACCCCGATCTGCGATCCGAGTCCGCCAAGAACCACAATGGCAAGGATGATCGCCGATTCAAGGAATGTAAAACTCTCAGGCGAAATAAAGCCCTGCCTTGTGGCAAAGAAGGAACCTGCAAATCCGCCGAACATTGCGCCGATGGCAAAAGCTGTCAGCTTTGTGTTTGTGGTGTTGATGCCCAGCGAGCGGCAGGCGATCTCGTCCTCGCGTAGCGCTTCCCAGGCGCGACCAATTGGCAATTGTCTCAATCGGATCGTCACAAGGTTGGTGATAATCGCCATGACAAAAATGATGTAGTAGAGGAATACGAATCTCTGCACGCCATCAAACGGTATGCCGAAATACTCCGCAAAGCCGCCGGAACGCTTGAATTCAAGACCGAACAAAGTCGGCTTCGGAATGCCGGAAATGCCGTCTGGTCCGTTGGTGAATTCATACCAGTTCAACAGGACGACGCGAATGATTTCACCAAACGCCAATGTCACGATGGCCAGATAGTCGCCGCGCAGACGCAAAACCGGAAAGCCCAGTATCACACCCCAGAAGGCGGCAAGAATACCCGCCAGCGGCAGCGCCATCCAGAAGCCAAGGCCGAAATAGTGTGCCAGAAGCGCAAATGAGTAGGCGCCTACCGCGTAGAAGGCGACATAGCCAAGGTCCAACAACCCCGCGAGCCCGACCACAATGTTCAGACCCCAACCGAGCATGATGTAGGTCATGATCAGGATGGCCAGATCGATGAATTGGCGGTCCTGCTTGGGGAAAAACGTCATCAACAGGAAAGGCAGTGCGACGGCGATTGCAAACAAGGCTCCGCCGAACCATTTTCCCGACCCGGAAAACGAACTGCCAACCCCGCTCGCGGCACCGGCGAGCAGCCCGGTGACCGGCTTGTTTGTCCTGAAAACGAACACGTTGAGAGTCAGCCGCCCGGCAAACACAATCGCAATCGCCGTGATGAACAGTCCCCAGCGGCTGGACAATACCAACCCGCCAGGTGCGATGTCGGTTTTCAATGCGAGAAAATAGAAGCCGAGAATACCCGTCAGGAACGCGGCAACTGCCGCATCTTTGAGCGAACCGGATAGATCGTTTTTCGATACGCCGTTCATCAGACTTTCTCCACTTCCGGTTTGCCAAGCAAGCCTGATGGCAGGAAGATCAACACGATCGCCAGGATCGAGAACGCCGCCACATCCTTGTATTCAACGGTAAAATAGCCGGACCAGAACACTTCGATCAGACCAATCAGCAATCCGCCAAGCATGGCGCCCGGCAGAGAGCCAATGCCTCCGAGGACCGCAGCCGTGAATGCCTTAACGCCCGCAAGAAAGCCGATATAGAAATCAATGACGCCATAAAGCAGCAGGAACATCAGCCCCGCCACAGCCGCCAACGCGGCGCCCATGACAAAAGTCAGCGAGATTGTTCTGTCGACGTTGACACCCAGCAATGCCGCCATTTTTTGATCCTGCTCGCAGGCCCGTTGCGCACGACCGAGCGGCGTCTTGGCAATGAGCAACGAAAACCCGATCATCAGCGCCAGTGTCAGCACGATGATGATCATCTGCATATAAGAAAGCTGCACGACGATGGGTCCGTTTTCGGTGACACCCTCCATGACGGTGACACCACCCGAAATGACCGGCTGCAACGGCTTGACACGGGCGCCTTGCGTCACTTGCACGAAGTTTTGCAGCACGATGGACATGCCGATTGCGGTAATCAGCGGTGCCAGCCGGAAGGAACCCCGCAGTGGCCGGTAGGCGAGCCGCTCCACCGTCCAGCCCCAGGCGGCAGCGAACAACATCGCCATGATCAGGACCACCAGCAAGACCAGCGGCAGGAATGCGAAGCCGAACACCGCGGTCAGCGCCAGAAAGGTGGCCAGCGCAATGAAGGAGCCAACCATGAAAATATCGCCATGGGCGAAATTGATCATGCCGATGATGCCGTAGACCATCGTATAGCCGATGGCTATCAACCCGTAGATCGAGCCGAGCGTCAGCCCATTGATGAGCTGCTGAACGAAATATTCCATTTACTTGATGGCTCCCCGGAAATACGGCTTCCTCCACCGTATCCCTGTCTCCCTTTTTGATCGCCAGCAATCTGCTGGTGTTCTTGTTATTCTTAGCTATCGGTCGCCCAATAGCCTTTACAGCTCGACGCCACAACCCCATTCCAAATTAGCGTAGCGCTATCACTGGTCCGACACAATGTCTTTGCGTTTCCGCAGCAACAATCTCAATCTTTGTGCATATTGTGTCTCACCCCTACCAACTGTGCGCATAGGTTGATCAAACGCTCACAAGACCGAGAAACCGCGCACAAACGGATCGCGGTCATCAAGAAATATCGTGTTCAATCCGGTCATCCGCGCCCACCCCGAGACCGAAGGGATGATCCCCGTCTTGCCCCCGACCATGGCAACATCTTCCACCCTTCCCTCAAATGTGGATCCGATAATTGATTCGTGAACAAAACGGTCGCCTTTATCCAGCTTCCCACGGGCATGAAGCTGCGCCATGCGGGCAGACGTTCCGGTTCCGCAGGGACTGCGGTCAATTGCCTTTTCGCCATAGAAGACCGCATTGCGCGCGTCGGCTCCGTCGGCCGCTGGCGCGCCGGTCCACAAAATGTGGGTCAAGCGGTTGATTGCCGGATTCTCCGGGTGCTCGAACCGGTATAGATCGTTGAGCCGCTGTCGAATGACCGGGCTCCAGGAAGTGAGTTGGCTGGCCGGGTGGTCGGCCATATCCCGGAAATTCTCTTGCGGCTCGACAATGGCGTAAAAATTCCCGCCATAAGCGACATCGACTGTTAAGTCCCCGAGGTCAGGACAATCGACCTTCAGGTTTTCTGCATAAAGAAAAGAGGGCACATTGGCGATGCGAACCTCTTCGACATATTCGCCTTTCTGAACGTATTCTGCTTTCACCACTCCCGCCGGTGTGTCCAACATCAAAATGCCCGGCGTCCTGGGCGTCACCAGCCCGTGCTCCAGCGCAAATGTCACTGTGCCGATGGTTCCGTGTCCGCACATGGGCAAACAGCCCGAAGTCTCTATGAACAGGATCGCAACATCGCAATCGTCACGCGTCGGCGGATAGAGAAACGAACCGGACATCACGTCGTGACCGCGTGGTTCAAACATCAAACCCGTTCGAATCCAGTCATATTCAGCTAAAAAATGTGCCCGCTTTTCCATCATGGTCAAGCCGGTCAGCTGCGGTGCTCCACCGGCCACCAGGCGCACCGGGTTACCGCACGTGTGCCCGTCAATGCAGAAAAAGGAGTGCCGCGCCATCGCGATGTCCCGTTTTACGGTTTTCAGAATTCAGGCAGAGCCGGTCTTGAGTCAAGCGCCGCCGTGATCGTCGCCTCCGCAGCTGCTCGGCGATCTCCGGAAAGCGGCAGGCGCGGCATTCGCACGCGGTCATTGGTGCCGATGGCATGCACCTCGGCAAGTTTGATGTTCTGCACCAGATAGGTCGAAACATCGAGGTCGAGCAACGGCCTGAACCACCGGTAGATGGCAAGCGCCTCGGCCTGCCTTCCCTGTTTCATCAGCTGGTAGATCGCTACCGTCTCGCGCGGAAACGCCGTGACCAATCCTGCGACCCAGCCGACGGCACCAACCGACAACGCCTCAAACGCCAAATTGTCGACACCCGTGAACAGATCGTAGCGGTCCCCAAGCCGGTTGATGATCTCGGTTGACCGGCGGATATCGTCGGACGACTCCTTAACCGCGACAAAACGGCTGTCTTCAGCCAGATGCTCCATCATTTCGACAGTGACATCGACGCGGTAGGCGACGCGATTAGAGTAGATCATGACCGGAAGATCGCCGGCTTCGGCTATCGCACGCAGGGTGGCGAGTGTTTCTTCGTGATTGGTATGATAGACCATTGACGGCACCACCATGAGCCCGTCTGCACCGGCTGTAGCTGCCATTTTCGCCGAACTGCAGGCTTCCCTGGTTCCTGCGGCGTTAATGGTCATCAGTACCGGTTTTCCGGCCGCTACACTTTGTGCTGTGCTCAATATTGCCAGTTTCTCCTCATCTGACAGCATTGGCCCCTCACCAAGTGAACCGCCGACGATGATGCCGTCACATCCGGCATCCATCTGCAATCCGAAACAACGTTCCATCTCGGCGTGATCGAGTGTGTCGTCATCATTAAATTTGGTCGTAACCGCGGGAAAAACACCTGCCCACATTGATCTGTTCCTTCAACTGATATATCAATGGTATATCAATTCCTATTCCTGAATGTCAATCTGCGTTTCCGGAGGCGCATCCGAAATTTCCGAACGAGCCGAAACGATTGGAAACGCTGAAGAAAGGCGATCAGAACCAGCAGCTGCCACCGCTTACCGCGCAGTTGAGCGTTTGATCGTCACACTCAGCCTGCCACCAGGCGCCAGTGTTTCCGAAGCAGAGATCATGCAGCGAGTCGAACTTGGCCGGACGCCTGTCCGAGAGGCACTGCAGCGATTGGCCTGGGAGGGATTTGTCACCATCAGGCCTCGCGCCGGCATATCCGTCGCAGCGCTCAACCCATCGGATTGGATCAAGGTGATCGACGCGCGCAGGGGTATTGAAACAGTCCTTGCAAGATCGGCAGCGAGATATCTTACTGCGGAAACGGCTAAGCAATTTCACAATGTTTCACTGCAGATGAGCAGGGCGGCCCTTACAGGAGACGTCATGGCTTTTCTGGATGCCGATCGGGCGTTTGACGAGGCGCTTTCAGCAGCGGCTGACAATGAATTTGCCGCGAGACTGGCGGCACCACTGCAGACCCATTCACGCCGTTTCTGGTTTCGCTATCAAAGCGATGACGGGCTTACCGCCGCCACGGAAGCTCATCTTGGAATCGTCGGCGCGATAGTCAACGGCGATGAAGAAGGAGCAGCCCGCAAGGCCGGTGACCTGATGGACCTTCTGCGTTCTAATGCAGTAGCAGTGGCGACCAGATAGCCGCCACTTTCAAATAATCCGTTCTTATCCATGGCCAGGTTTCAAACTGCCTGACCGGCCACTTCGATGGTTCGTTCCCAGTCGGTACCGGCTGCAACAACACAGGAAATGCCGTTGGAGCGGGTGACGATGATCGTCCACGACCCCTTTTTCGAGGCGTAGATCTCCATGATCGCCTTGTCGCCAATCAGCCCGTATCCAAGCTGTTTCTCCTGAAACTTGCCTTTCAGCTTCTCGACGATTTCTTCATGTTTCGAGCAGGCCTGTGCGGCGGCCGGGCCAGCCGAAAGACCGATTGTCACAACGGCTGCAAGCACGGCGCCGGTTATTGCTCTGCCAATCTTGCGAATAGTCATAGCACATCTCCTTCGCCTTGACCGGACAAGGCGAAAGGTGAAGTGCTAACGTAGCACGGCCTTGTCCGATTCTTCGGTTTTACCGTTTATGATCAACGCTTTGCGCCTCCTGTCGCATAGGCTGCTCATGGTCCTGATATGGTGATTGTCGAACGTCGCGACAAGAATATGACCAGTCACGGCCAATCACGGTGTCGGGACTGAAAAATCGATAATCCTGGGTATCCCAAAGAAAAACCGCCCATACCGGGCGGTTTTCAGAAAATTATCGGCTCAATAGGCCTAGTCCATCGCCTTGAAGTGGAACTCGCCGCCTTCTTTCAGGCCTGACGGCCACCGCGATGTCACCGTCTTGGTACGGGTATAGAAGCGGAAGGAATCCGGCCCGTGCTGGTTCAAATCCCCGAACATGGATTTTTTCCACCCACCAAAGGTGTGATAGGCCAGCGGCACCGGAATCGGTACATTGATCCCGACCATACCGATATTGATCCGGTTGGTGAAATCCCGTGCTGTGTCGCCGTCCCGGGTGAAGATCGCCGTGCCATTGCCATATTCATGGTTCATCGCCAGCCCGAGTGCTTCCTCATAGCTGTTGGCTCGAACGGTCGAAAGCACTGGTCCGAAAATCTCGGTCTTGTAGATGTCCATGTCGGACGTGACCCTGTCAAACAGATGCGGGCCAACAAAAAATCCGTTCTCATAGCCTTGAAGCGAGAAATCGCGGTTGTCGACGACCAGTTCCGCACCCTGGTCGACACCGGATTGGATGAGGCCGAGAATGCGCTCCTTTGATTCCCGGGTGACGACCGGTCCCATATCGACATCTTCACCGGCCGTATATGGCGCGACACGCAATTTCTCGACACGGGGCACCAGCTTTTCCACCAGGGCGTCAGCGGTTTTCTCGCCAACGGGGACAGCTACCGATACGGCCATGCAGCGCTCGCCGGCCGCGCCAAACCCGGCGCCCACAAGCGCATCGGCCGCCTGGTCCATGTCGGCGTCAGGCATGACGATCATATGGTTCTTGGCGCCGCCGAAGCACTGCGCCCGTTTGCCGTTAGCCGTAGCGCGGCTGTAGATATATTGCGCAATCGGCGTCGAACCCACAAACGACACGCCCTGAATGATTTCACTGTCGAGCAGTGCATCGACTGCTTCTTTGTCGCCATTGACCACCTGGAAAACATTTTCAGGCAGGCCTGCCTCAACGAACAGTTCCGCCAGCATCACCGGAACAGACGGGTCGCGTTCCGACGGTTTCAGCACGACCGCATTGCCGCAGGCAAGCGCCGGACCGACATGCCAGAGCGGCATCATCGCAGGAAAGTTGAACGGCATGATCGCCGCCACGACGCCGAGTGGCTGCCGCATGGAGTACATGTCGATGCCCGGCCCGGCACTGTCGGTAAACTCGCCTTTCAGCATCTGCGGGGCGCCGATGCAGTATTCGACCACTTCCAGGCCGCGCTGCAAATCACCACGCGCATCGGGCAGCGTCTTACCGTGCTCGCTGGACAGCACCTCGGCCAGTTTGTCCATGTCGCGATTGAGCAACCGGACAAATTCCATCATCACACGGGCCCGGCGCTGGGGGTTGGTTGCACCCCATTCGGGCTGGGCCTCTTGTGCGGCTGCGACAACCGATGCCACCTCGTCCGCGCTGGCCATTGCCACTTTGGCCTGCACCTCACCGGTAGCCGGATTATAGACGTCTCCGGTCCGTCCACTCTGACCGGCGATTACCTTGCCGCCGACGAAATGTCCGATATCACGCATCATTCGCACTCCCTGAAAATTGGTTCGGCATCATTGTCCCGGTTCGCAAACCAATTGGCAATGCCAATGGAAACATATCCGATGTGCAAATTTTCACATTAGGTGAAAAGTGAACTTCAAATCGCGCACTACCTGCAGTACCTTTGGTCATGAACTGGGATGATTTGAAAATCTTTTTGGCGGTTGCCCGCGCCGGGCAATTGCTTGGCGCTGCAAAGCGTCTTGGATTGAACCATGCGACGGTGGCGCGCCGCGTGACCGCGCTTGAACAGGCAACCGGCGGGCTCCTGTTCCACCGTCAAACCTCCGGCTCAACCCTGACATCTGCCGGCGAGCGGTTACTGGAAATTGCCGAGCGAATCGAGGCGGAAATCAACGGCGCCCAGGCAGCAGTGGCACCCGCAGAAGCGGCGATTGCCGGCACGGTTCGAATTGGAGCACCTGATGGTTTCGGTGTCGCGTTTCTCGCTCCACATTTGGCTGGCTTGACCGAGAAACACCCATCGCTGCAAGTCCAGCTCGTTCCGGTGCCGCGGTCATTTTCGCTGTCGCGCCACGAAGCTGATATCGCGATTACGGTCGATCGCCCTTCAGAGGGCCGGCTCGTTGCCTCCAAGCTGGTCGATTACTCCCTTCAGCTCTTTGCATCGAAAACTTACGCTGCCAGGCATGGTAAACCGCAAACCGCAGAGAACCTCTCTGAACATCGATTGGTCGGCTACGTATCCGACCTGGTGATAAACCCGTCGCTCGATTATGCGAGTGAATTCAGCGCTGAGTGGAGCGCATCTTTTCAAATCTCCTCCACCATTGGGCAGGTCGAAGCGGTGCGCGCGGGCGCCGGGATAGGGATACTGCATTCTTTCATTGGCCGGGCGCATGACGATCTGATTGCACTGGATCTTTTTGAGCCGGTGCGCCGAGCCTATTGGATCGTCTATCATGAATCAGCCAGATCGCTGCCTCAGATTCGAGCGGCGGTGAGTTTCATTCAGCAAACAGTGAGCGCCAATCGTGAGATCTTCGCTTGACGCCAAATAGGGAGGCAAGGTTGAAATACTTACCTCCCTGCCTTGAGTGATTTCTGTCATGCCGGCTGGAAACGGTCTGCGTTTCGCCATGCAGCAAATCCGATCCCTGTCAGGCACAGTCCGAAAGCGGCCGCAGTAATCCGCGCCGCCATCAGACCACCGAACGGACTGAGCCCAAAACCGAAAGCCAGTGCGGTCACAATGAGGGAGGCGCCAAGTTGCCGGGAGACAATGGAGTTGCCTAACCAGGCCGCGCCCAGCAGCGCGTAGCCGACAACGGTCATCATCCCCGCAAGTGGAAAGAAGATGGCGACCGGTCCCATTGCATCGCCTGGTCCATGGTCTGCAATTACCTGCGGATAGTGTACCGCCAGGTAAGGAGCGATCAGCGTTTCGTAATAGTCCAGGCCGAAGATCATCATCATGCCGACAAACAACGTTACGAAGCCAACCAGACCGGGCACGCCGCTGCGCGTCGCGCCGGGTGCGTAGAGCGCCAGGGTTCCAAGCAAACCCAACGCAAGCGAGAGGGCAAACAATGCGTGGATCAATATCCAGAAGGGCGAGCCGATAACCTCCGGCGTCATGTGTGTGGGATGGGTGATGTATGAATAGCCAAGCACCGGTCCGCTGATCATCATGCAGACGCCACCGAGCTTTATGATCGTTCTCACCTCCATCTCACTCACCTCCGCCTTTTGCCAACGAAACGGCAGAGCTTCGCCACCTCCGGGCCATCATCGCTCCGCCAAACAGAGCCGCCAGCGCAGCCATGGCGACGAGCAGCATCTGCCCAACTGAATAGATCGCGTTGTATCTGACGGTGATGGACTGCCTGCTGGCCTTTTCTCCGACAGTAAATGCGGTCTCATCAAAGTCTGGAAGGCCGAAACTGGTCCAGGCTCTATTTGAATACCCGTATGCTTCAACAGGCAGTTGAAAAACGGGCCGGTCCAGTTCGTCGTTGGAATTGCCATCATGATGCGCGATCACGGCATAGCGTCCGGAGGGCAGCGATTTCACCCACCGTGCTTTGCCATCGACAATCGGAACAGTGTCGGTCAACGTGACCGGAGACTTTCCGGCATATTCCTCAGGCCCGTTCATGAGAACGATCCGGGCCATTCCGTCATCCGTCGGAAAGCCTGTGATATCGATTTCGAGATCGCCTGATTGCGCCTGCGTGGCAAAGACAATGGAAGCCAAAGCCGGCAACAGAAAAGTCGGTTTCATGGTGTTTTCCTTCCTCGATTGATCGCGATGGCCGGACTATTTGCGCTTGTTCAGCCACCGGCCAGCAGGCTTTCGGGAAGATGTCGAATTGTTCGCGAGCAGTGCCGGTGGTACCGTTCACGAAACGCGAACGGTGCATCTGAAATGAACCCGGCCGACACATGACCCGCCTGCGCGAAAACATTTACCTGCGCTACGCTATCGCAATTTTGGTGACCGCAAGCCTGATGGTGTGGATTTCGGTCAACGAAGAGGGAAAGTTCTCTGAACTTCCCGAACAGGCCCTGTTTTGGCTGACCGCCGTCACCGCAGGCTGGCTTCAGATGATATTGATATCGCGCGGTGTTCGCGCCTCGTTCGGCACCGATCGATGGCCGGGATGGGTATTGCTGGTTGCCTCGGCGTTGATCGGGGCGGTGCCGATTACATTCGAAGTCCGGTGGCTGGTTCAGACAGTTCTGTCGCCTGGTGGGCAATTACCACCCCCGTGGCTGACCTATTTGAACGTTTCGGTGATCAACACGGTGTTCTGTTTGGTTCAGTATGTGCTGGTCGAGCGGTGGCCGCTGTTTGCTTCCGGACAAGACACATCACCGGCATCGGCGCTGGCAGGCAGCCCGGCGGTCCAACAAGATTCCGAAGGTTCGGTGCTGCCGGCAATCGGTATGCTTTCGCGCCGGCCAGACGGGCTTAACGGTATCATCTGGTACATGCAGATGGAGGACCACTATCTTCGCGTGTTTACGAATGAAGGAAATGGATTGACCCTTCACCGGATGAGCGATGCCAGCCGGGAATTGCAATCAGCCGACGGCTTGCAGGTTCACAAATCCTGGTGGGTTTCGCGGGCCGCAATTGCCGAAATCAAGAAACAGGCACGGCGGCGGTTCATCGTAACGCGCGACGGTACAGAGATTCCGATTGGCCGGTCATTCGAGCCTGATCTCCGCAATAATGGCTGGCTGTAGTTGGGTTCAGAATCCCAGGACCGGATAAAACGGCAATCAGTGCCGGAAATGACGCATGCCGGTAAGCGCCATGGCGATGCCGTGTTCATCGGCTGCGGCAATCACTTCCTCATCACGCATCGATCCGCCAGGCTGGATCACCGCCGTTGCTCCCGCCTCGATTGCCGAGAGCAGTCCATCCGCAAACGGAAAGAACGCATCCGACGCCACCACGGAACCAATCGTCGCCGGCTGTTTTTCTCCGGCGGCTTCAGCCGCATCCTGCGCCTTGCGGGCCGCTATCCTGGCTGAATCGACACGGCTCATCTGGCCTGCACCGATGCCGACAGTCGCGCCGTTTTTCACATAGACGATGGCGTTTGACTTCACATGCTTTGCGACCCGGAAGGCGAATATCATGTCATCCAGTTCGGCCTCGTCCGGCTGACGCTTGGTAACAACATTCAATTCTTCGCGGCTGACCTGCCCATTGTCCCGCGATTGCACCAACAGGCCGCCGGAAACGGACTTTACAAACACTCCCTCGGCTGACGCATCCGGCAGCCCACCCGTCACCAGCAGACGCAGGTTTTTCTTCTTCGCAATGATTGCCCTGGCCTCTTCACTCACCGACGGCGCAATAATCACTTCGGTAAAGATCTTGCCGATTTCGGCTGCAGTCTTTGCATCCAGCTCCCGGTTCATCGCGATAATGCCGCCAAAGGCGGAGACCGGATCACAGGCCAGCGCCCTTTCATAGGCCTCCACAAGCGATGCACCGGTTGCCACGCCACACGGATTGGCGTGCTTGATGATGGCGACCGCTGCACTCGCCGCCGGATCGAATTCCGCTACCAGCTCAAACGCTGCGTCCGTATCGTTGATATTGTTGTAGGAGAGCTGTTTGCCCTGCAGTTGGGTGGCGGTAGCCACACCTGCCCGTTTCTCTCCCGTCAGATAGAACCCGGCGCTTTGATGCGGATTTTCACCGTAGCGCATGACCGATTGCAATTGTCCGCCAAAAGCGCGCCGGTCCGGCGCTTCGATATCAAGATAACCGGCAAACCAGTTCGATACCGCCGCGTCATAGGTCGCGGTACGGGCAAACGCTTTTGCCGCCAGCCGTTGCCGGTATGCCAGGGTCAAGGCGCCGTCGTTTGATGCAAGTGCTTCCAGCAATTCAGCATAATCTGCCGGGTCTGTGACAACCGCCACATAGGCGTGGTTTTTGGCTGCCGCACGCACCATCGCCGGCCCGCCAATATCGATATTCTCAATTGCCGTTGACGCATCCGCGCCACTGCTTAAAACCTGTTCAAAAGGATAGAGATTGATCACAACCAGATCGATTGCGGCAATTCCATGCGCCGCCATCGCTGCCGCGTGTTCTTCATCGTCCCGAATGGCGAGCAGGCCGCCATGAACGGAGGGATGAAGGGTCTTGACCCGGCCATCCATGATTTCAGGAAATCCGGTTATGTCACTAACGTCGGTCACCGGAAATCCGGCCGCTGAAATCGATTTTGACGTACCACCGGTGGAAATCAGTTCCGTGCCGTTCCTGACCAATTGCGAGGCCAGACGCTCAAGACCGGATTTGTCTGAGACAGAAACAAGGGCGCGGCGCACCGGCACCAAATCAGGCGCCGGAATCTTCTTTGATACAACGGCCATAAGGCAGAAAACCTCGTGCAAGCGGGAATCTGCCTGCCGTCTATCACGGCCTACCGGCTGCCGCTACTCCTCATCCGATTGATCCTCAGAAGATCCGGCCCGCGCTGCAACACCCTTTCCGATCGCTGTCCTGGTCAGCCGCCATGTCACTTCCGGTGTTTCCGACGCGTTGAACGGCAAAACCAGCTGGTTCGACTTTTGCGGACCGGCAATCCCGGCAAAAAACAGGGATTCCTCAGCCGACACATCATCTTGCGAACTGGTGAATATCCAAGTGTCGGCCCCGGGGCAGGTCAGGACAAACCGGTCTGCTTCGTCCCGGTAAAGCTGGATGTCGGGATGAAGATGAAATCGTATCACCGCCTTGTCGCGATCGGCACGAACTGCAGCGCCTCCGGGCCGGGCAATCCGGTCACGGCCTTCTATCATGCTGCCGTCATGCGAGAGCACAAGTTCCCGTTCGTGAACCACCCCGTACCGGGACTGATAGCCGTCATGCGTGGCGCGGAAGCTTTGCATGCCATCGCTGTCGTGGCGGTCGCAGACCACTTTCTTCGGCCCGGCAACAAGCGGCGTGCCAAGCAACTCGCCGGTCTTCACCGAATTGTTGAAGCGGCAGGACGACGCGTCATTCAGCGTCACCGTTGAATGAGCGGCGGTGACCCTTGCCAGTGATCTGTAATCTTCAGGCCCGAATTCGTCGATACCTGAATTGACGATGAACTGCTGCCGGCCCGAGGACATTTCAAACGACAGGCAACCGGCGTGGGCATCGGCCGATACATCGACGGGAGGTGGCGCACCTGTGTCCGCGATGATCGTCGTACCGCCCATCACCATGCGCTGATACCCGGAGTGCGAGGCATTGAGCAAAGGCGCACCGGCAGTGTCGTCATGGCGGAGAATTGCGGCAACGCGGTCCGGAATCGTAGCACCCATCCCGTTGAAATGCGCCAGGTTGCCATCCTGATGCCGGAAGAAGCGCAATGCGGGCAGCATCCGCTCCACGGCGCCGATCAATGCCGCCGGCGTTTCCGATCCTTGGCTGGTATAGGTCTGGCGCAGCGGAAGCAGATCGGCAAGAAGTTCCAGCAGGGTGTAGGGATTGCGTGAAACATGACCGCCGTCGGCCAGGATCTGGCGATTGAGCTCGGAGGTGAGCTGGCGTGATGCAGCTCGAAGCGTCGCATTCGAAACCGGCAACGACAGGGCGGAAAACGCAAGCGCTATGCGGGCCCGCAAACGATCCTCTCCGGCTTTCATTTCCGGCGCCATCGACCTGAGATAGCGAATTTGCACTGCGATGGATTTGAGGTACGCGCGATAGAATGGAAATTCAGCACCCTGCAATACGGTTGTTGAATGTTGCAGCCACGCGATGATGCGGCGCGCAGTGACATCGGGCTCCCAGGCAACACCTTCAATCTTGCGCCCGTGCGTCTCGATCCAGTCGATCGTAAGCGCCCGCGCATTGGCGGAAGCCAGTTCTGTATCTGCTTCGCGTAAATGTCTGAGCCAGCGAAAACCATGCAGCGATTTCTGCCAGCCACGATGATGAACATCGATCATGAATGGAGATGCGCCCCCGGTATCGACAAAGTGACCGGCAAACGGGTAGCGCCCCGCATATATCTCCAACGCGATTTCCCTGTCGGCAAGCCGGAGGTCGGGTGGAGCGATGAGGACGCGTTCTGGCGTCCGGCCCGCATATCTCCAGCGGTACATGGGACCAGCGCGCAGCCGCCTTTTGACGCGCCGCCAATACTCGCGCGCCATCAAGCCCCAAACTCGTGATGTGTCCGCCGCCGCGCCTGACAACTAGTCCTACCTTCCCGGCATCCGCCAACTTGACATTAGAATATAAGGTGATTCGCGCCAATGGCTTTGCTGTTGCGAGCTATTTCCCCAGACGGCGGAAACGCGCCGCGAAAAACCCGTCCATGCCGGAATTCTCAGGCCGCCCCAGATTCATGTCAGCCGGCGTTGTGCGCAATGTGCCAACCGGCGTAATCCAGTCGTTCCCACCGGGAATTTCCTCTCCGCCAATGGGCCACAACTGCGCTTGCCCAACTTCGCCGAGAAATCTTTCAACCATCTCTTCGCCCTCAACCGGATCGAGCGAACAGTTTGAAAACACCAGTGTTCCGCCCGGTTTCACCATGTCGAATGCGTGTCGAAGCAGCCTGTATTGAACCTCCGCAAGCTTCGAGATGTCAGCGGATGTCTTTGTCCAGGCAATATCCGGGTGCCGGCGTATCGTTCCCGTCGACGAGCACGGCGCATCGAGCAGCACCGCATCAAAAAGCCTGTCGGGAGTGAATTTCGTGATGTCGGCACAGACGATCTCCGCGTCCAGGCGAAGGCGGCGGAGATTTTGCTTCAGCCGATTGACACGATTTTTTGATAGGTCAAGGGCCGTCACTTTCGCGCCAGCATTGGCCAGTTGCGACGTTTTGCCTCCCGGTGCGGCGCAAAGGTCGGCAATTCGCAGCCCCTCGATCTCGGCGAAGAGTTTTGCCGGCAGGGACGCGGCGGCGTCCTGAATCCACCACTCCCCTTCTTCATATCCCGGCAGGTCAGTGATTGAACCGGCGAGTTTCTCCAGCCGAACCGAGCCGTTGGGCGTCACAATTCCATCGAGCCGTTCTGCCCAAATTTCCGGCATCTCCTTGACCGTCAGGTCAATCGGGGCCGGCCTTCGGTGCATTTCAAAGATCGCCGCCGCTTTTTTCGCGCCGTAAATCTGTTCCAAACGGTGGGCAAGCCAGTCAGGCGCATCAATCGTGATTTCAAGTGCCTTTGGCAGAAGTAACTGTTTACGCCGCGAAATCGACCTGAGTACGCCGTTCACAAGGCCGGAAAAGCGTTTCGTCCTCGGGTCGACTGAGGCATGGGCGACCGCCAGGTCAACGGCGGCATGATCGGGAACATCAAGAAAGAGTATTTGCGCCAGGGCCACATGAAGAATGTGATTGAGCGTGTGGGCGTTGGCAGGAAGGGGACGATCCAGCCGGCGGGCAATCAGGCCGGAAATTGTCACCCTGAACCTCAGCGCCGTCATCAGCATTGCACGCACCAGCGCGCGGTCCTTGCGGTCAAGCGCCAGATAGTGCGGATGGCCATGAACATCGTCGGTCAGCCCGTCGGCTGAAGTGTGTTTGTCAATGATGGCCGCAAGCAGGCGCGCTGCAGTTCTGCGCGCCGCAAGGCCCGGACGGCTGCCCTTCTCATCGTCGGACGATTCGGATTTCGCGCTTTTTTCTGCCATGAACTGGCTGTTGATGTTGAACAACAATCTGTCAAGCGCCATTTAAGCGGAAGTCGTTTTCCGTTGCCTCCGGACCTCGGGCGTGCACATTTGGTTCTTAGGCCTGAACAACAGTGGACAGATATGACAAGCTCCACCTCAAACAAGCACAAAAAGGAACTACCTCCCGCCGCAAGGAGGGCTCTGGCGGAAGCCGAGGCCCGCCGTGAAGAAATCGAACGGCGTTCGGCAGACCTGCCTCCGGAAAAAGGCGGGCGCGGCGGCAAGGAACCGGTGCGCTACGGCGATTGGGAAGTGAAAGGCATCGCCACGGATTTTTAGAATCAGCCAAACAATGTATCGGCATTGATGGCTGACCGGACAATGCTCGTTTCGGATATTCACGAGCCTACTCCAGCAAAAACATGTCCCAAAATAGAACGGCCATTATGGCCGGATGACCGGATTTCACCGTTTATCCGGATAATCATGGTTAACTGTTCGTTTATTTGCATTTCCTTTTGAGAACCGGCGTAACGAATGATTAACCATAATCGCCATCGAACCGGCGGCAAATTCTATCTTACCGCCCCCATCCTCGAACGCCCGTAAACCGGCCAGGTAAACAGGCACACCGCATGCATCACCTTTGCCGGGCGGCGCGGCAGCTGTCCCGACTGGAGACACGAAGATGCGGAAACTGTTCAACGCCGAAACTTTCAAATCATTCTCAGATGACCAAGGCGGTCAGTTCGTACTGGCATTTGCCGCCATCTCGACAGCAGCACTGTTGAGTGTCGGACTGGCCATCAATTATGCCCAGATGTCATTGGCGCATTCCAACCTGGTCAACGCAGTTGACGGCGCTGTGACATCCACCGCCCGCGACATCACCACGGGCGTCATCGACGTCAAGGATGCAGAAGATCATGTCCGCACCTTTCTGGATGCCAATGTAAACACCCCATTCCTTGATGCCAGTTCGGTCAAGATCGACAAGATCGAAATCGATCAGGTTGCAAAAACTGTTGCGGTCAGCGCGAGTTCCAACATCAATATTGCTTTCCCGATGCTTGGCGCTGCCAAACAGCGTCGCATCTCCACGCTCACCAAATCGCTTTATTCCGACAAGGCAATTGAGGTTGCGATGATGCTAGACGTGACCGGCTCCATGAGCGGTCACAAGATCAGGGAACTGAAATCCGCCGCAAAAACCGCAGTCAACACGTTTTTGGGCGGTCAAAGAAAAAGCAATCCGCGCATCCGGCTGGCGATCGTGCCCTATGCGGATGGTGTCAATGTGGGGGCGCTTGCCAATTCGGCCGTTCATAATGAAACCGGTTACACGACTGGTGAGCCGCCAAGCACTAGTGATCCCCTTCCCGCCTCAACAGCACCGGATAATTGCGCGACAGAGCGGAAGGGACAATATCAATATTCGGACGCTGGTCCCGACTTTGCCAAGGTCAATCGCGACTATCGGCTGGCCTATTGCCCGAACGCGGTCATGCAACCGCTGACCGCCGATATCGACAAGCTGGAAGCCAACATCGATTCGTTCAGTGCACGCGGCTTCACCGCAGGTCACATTGGCGTCCAATGGTCGTGGTACGTTCTGTCCGAGCGCTGGGCCAACTTCCTTCCCGCCGAATCGAAGCCTGCCAAATTCAAGGGCGGCAAGGTCGCCAAATATGCGATCCTGATGACCGACGGTCAGTTCAACACCGCATTTGCCGATGTACCCAAGAACGACAAAACCCGCGGCGGCCAACCAAACCGTTCGCGAAACAAGGCCGAACGTCTGTGCACGGAAATGAAGCGCGACGGAATTGAGGTATTCACCATCGGATTTGATCTCAATAATGCCCAGGCACGCGGCGTAATGCAGAAATGTGCTTCACGCGATCACGGTTCCGTTCAGCATTACTTCGAAGCAGCAAATGGCGCCGAACTCGAAGCGGCATTCCTGAAAATTGCGGCAAACATCGAACGCCTTACTCTGGTGGAATAACTCCTCTCCGACACCTCGGGAGGTATTTTGGGGAGCTTTCGGGCTCCCCTCTTTTTTGAATGAAAAGGGCCGGCAGATAGTGAATCTGCCGGCCCCAATTCGTAAATCTCATCTGCTTTGCGGGGCTTGGGCAAATAGTCCACCCGCCACGCGATCATGCATCAACGAAGAGGCTGCTCCCCGCCAAGGCAATCCGCAGAGCCTGCGCAAAGACAGTTAAGATCACTCGACATCGGATCACCTCCTTTCGTTTGTTGAACACATGTGCAATGTGGTGCCAAATGAGAGCGTTGGCAAGGGGGGTGCCGGACCGTGTCTCAATAACCGGTAGTTCGGTTTTCCGGACCAGGTTGATTGCGGAGGTATATGCAAGTGGGTGCCGCAGGACGGCTGAAGACCTTCAAAAAGCTGCTCACCCATGCACGTGAGATACTCGACCTGGATATCGGGTTCCACCTTTGGGACGGCTCGACAGTGCCCGAAGACCTTGCACAGGATGCGTTTGCCATAAGCTTCGCCGACGAGGGGGTCGTTGCCTCGCTGTTGCGCAAACCCAAAATGGAAATCTTGCTCAATCTTTGGGTTGCCAAGCGCGTCGATCTGGTCAATGGCGACCTTTTCGATCTCGTAGCCCGCCGGCCCAAAGTTCGCACAAGACAAATTCGCAAATCACTCAGCAAGCTGCTGCTTCTCAACTCAGCGCGCAAATTTCTGTTCGTCAATCGAGGCGGACCCTGGCCGCTGGAAGAGCAGCCCAGTGAAAATCCCAGCGATGGCAGCCGTGAGGAAAACGAGAAAAACATCCAGTATCACTACGATGTCTCAAACGAATTCTACGCGCTGTGGCTGGATGAGGAGATGGTCTATACCTGTGCCTACTGCACCGACTGGGAAAACGACATCGCCCAAATGCAGCAGGACAAGCTGGAGATCATTTGCCGCAAGCTTCGGCTGCAGCCGGGCGAACATCTGCTCGATATTGGCTGCGGCTGGGGAGCCCTGTCATGTTATGCAGCGCAGAATTACGGTGTCACAACACTTGGCGTGACCCTTTCGACCGAGCAGGTCGAATTCGCCAAGGCGAAAGCTGAAAGGCTCGGAATATCAGACCGTGTGAAGTTTGAACTTGCCGACTATGCGACGGTGCAGGGCCAGTTCGACAAGGTCGCAGCAATCGGAATTCAGGAACATATCGGCATCGACAATTATCCGACTTACTATTCGACCGTAAAACGCGTCCTCAAACCTGACGGGCTGTTCTTGCACCACGCAATCACAAGACCGGCAAAGAAGGATGACAAGACATTCCGCCGGAAGAACGAAGAGTTCGCACTGTTGACGAAATACATTTTTCCCGGCGGCGAACTCGACCATATCGGCAACACGGTGACCATGCTCGAGCAAAACCAGTTTGAAGTCCATGATGTTGAGGACTGGCGCGAACACTACCAGCGTACGTGCCGGCATTGGCATGACCGCCTTCTGGCCAACTATGATGCAGCCGTAGCCGAAGTTGGCGAGGTCAAAACCCGGATGTGGCTTTTATATCTGGGTGGTTGTTCGATCGCGTTCGAACGCAACAGCGCACTGCTCTATCAGACGCTTGCCTCACACAAGCGCAAGGGCCCAAGCGGCCTGCCACCGACCCGCGCTGATCTCTATCGATAATGAGTCGGACCTTGGCGCATTCTGCTACACCCGCTCACCGCGCCTGAACGGTACAAGCAGGGCTTGCGGATATTTTGTCCGCCGCGCCATGATAATCATGGCGATGATCGACATCACATAGGGCAGCGCCAGGAAGAACTGATATGGAATGAATGCGCCGACCGATTGCTGCGCGCGAACCTGCAGGGCTTCCAGTCCGGCAAAGATGATCGCGCCAACCAGCGCCGGCCCCGGCCGCCATGACGCGAAGATGACCAGCGCAACACAGATCCAGCCGCGCCCGTTGATCATGCCGAAATAGAAAGCATCGAACCATGACATGGTGATGAACGCACCGCCAACGGCCATGAATGCGCTACCAACCATCACCGCTCCGGTTCTGATCGACAGAACATTGATGCCCTGCGCCTCCACGGCAACCGGGTTTTCTCCGGCCATTCGTACGGCAAGACCAAGCGGCGTCCGGTAGAGCACGTACCAAACCACCGGGACACTCACAAACGCAAGATAAGTGAGTGGTGATTGGGTAAACAAGGCTTCGCCGATTACCGGCAATTCGGACAGGCCTGGAATGGCCGCTTCATCGAAGGGTTCGATTTTGGGCGGCGTTGTCGCCGATGGCAGCAGCATCCGGTAGATGAAATAGCTCAGCGAAGAGGCAAACAACGTGATGCCGATGCCGGTGACGTGTTGCGACAGGCCCATATGCACGGTGAAACTCGCGTGTAGCAAGCCGAACAGTGCTCCAACCATCGCCGCGAACAACACGCCACCCCACAGCCCGCCACCCTGATAGACCCACATCCATCCGGCCATGGCGCCGACGGTCATGATGCCTTCGATTCCCAGATTCAGCACACCGGCACGCTCGCAGATCAGTTCGCCAAGCGTGCCGAATATCAGCGGGCTTGCAATGCGAATTGTTGCGGCCCAGAAACCGGCAGTGAGCAATATCTCAAAAATATCGCCCATTACCTGAACCTCACCCGGTACTGCGAGAAAAGAACGCTGCACAGCACCGCCAGCACCGATGCTCCGACGAGGACGTCCGCAATGTAGGTTGGAATGTTGACAGCCCGGCTCATGGCGTCCGCCCCGACATAGACCGCAGACAGGAATATGGCCGCCGGAATGACGGCGAGCGCATTCAACTGCGCCAGCATCGCTACCGCGATTCCCGTGTAACCGAAGCCTGGTGACAGATCGAGCGTCAGATATCCTTTCAATCCCGCGGTTTCGCTGACACCGGCCAGACCTGCCAAACCGCCGGAGATCATCGCCGTGATCACCACCGTACATCCGACCTTGATGCCTGAGAACTCAGCCGCACCCGCATTGTACCCAACCGCACGGATCTCGTAACCGAGTACCGAGAACCGCATCATCGCCCATATCAAAATGGCCATGGCAACGGCGATAACGAAACCCAGATGCAGGCGGCCCTTGGCCAGTAGCGTTGGCAGCACGCCTTCGTCGATGATCGATGCTGCCTGCGGCCAGCCCAGTGACATCGGATCCTTCCAGGGACCTTCAATCAGATAGCCGACCAACAACAGAACAACGAAGTTCAAAAGCAGCGTTGTAACGACTTCATCGACCTTCATGCGCGTCTTGAGCAAAACCGGGACGAGAAGCAACAACCCGCCCGCTATCGCGCCCATGATCATCAGAAACGGGATCATGAGAAAACTGGGCAATGTGAAAAGGCCGGTGCCGAAATAGGTTGCCGCCAACGCACCTGCGTAAAGCTGTCCCTCACCGCCGATATTGTAGAACTTCGCCCTGAACGCCACGGCAGCCGCCAGACCCGTAAAGATCAACGGGATCGATCGGGTGAGTGTTTCATTGATGGCAAACGCGGAACCGAATGCTCCCTTGAGCAAAAGGCCGTAAGCGGTGAAGACGTTGGTGCCTGTCCAGACGATTAGCACGGCGCAGATCAGCATCGCCGCCAAAATCGCCCATACCGGTGCCAGGCCGGCTCTTAACAGCGACACGGATTGGCGCGGTTCAATGATCATCACGCAGCTTCCCCCGCCACCGGTTGGCCAGCCATCATCAGACCGATTTCCGCAGTTGTCCGCGCTGACGTGGGCAGCGCATCGGAAAGCCGGCCATGCGAAATGACGGCAATGCGGTCGGAGAGCGCCATCAGTTCATCCAGATCCTCGGAGATCAGGAGAATTGCTGCACCGCGTTTGCGCGCCTCCAGCAATTGTTCCTGCACATAGGCGATCGCACCCTCGTCAAGGCCCCGCACCGGCTGGTTTGCAAGGATGAAGGACGGTTCGCGTGACAACGCCCGGGCCAAAATGAGCTTTTGCATGTTGCCGCCGGAAAGCAGCTTTGTCTCGGCATCCGGTCCTTCACAACGCACATCAAAAGCTTCGATTTGCCGGTTTGCCCGGTCGGTCGCCCGCCCCCGGTCGATGATCAACCCGCCACGCGACACATCCTGCGACCGAATATCTTCGGAGATGAGGTTTTCCCAAAGCTGCATCTCGCCCACGACGCCGCGCGCATGCCTGTCGTCCGGGATACGGCCGACGCCCGATGCCACAATGGCGCGGGGGTCGCATGACGGCAGCATGCCACCATTCAACTTCACAGCACCCGAAAAGTTGCCATGCAGTCCCGACAAGACATCAGCGAGTGTCCGATGGCC